>NZ_JBIOOI010000001.1:657500-937500 GCF_051712165.1 Enterococcus sp. DIV1420a | reverse complement strand
GATCTATTTCACTCCCCTTCCGGGGTGCTTTTCACCTTTCCCTCACGGTACTGGTTCACTATCGGTCACTAGGGAGTATTTAGCCTTGCGGGATGGTCCCCGCGGATTCCGACGGAATTTCTCGTGTTCCGCCGTACTCAGGATCCTCCTAGGTGTTGTCAGCATTTCGTCTACGGGGCTTTCACCCTCTTTAGCGGAATTTTCCAAATCCTTCAACTATACTAACAGACTACCATATTGGAGTCCTACAACCCCAACAAGCAAGCTTGTTGGTTTGGGCTCTTCCCGTTTCGCTCGCCGCTACTCAGGGAATCGAATTTTCTTTCTCTTCCTGCAGGTACTAAGATGTTTCAGTTCTCTGCGTCTACCTCTAATCAGCTATGTATTCACTGAAAAGTAATATCCTATAAAAGATATTGGGTTCCCCCATTCGGAAATCTCTGGATCATAGCTTACTTACAGCTCCCCAAAGCATATCGGTGTTAGTCCCGTCCTTCATCGGCTCCTAGTGCCAAGGCATCCACCGTGCGCCCTTATTCACTTAACCTTATCAACCTTACGGTTGGGTCTTGATCACTTCTTCTAGCGATAGAAGGTTAATCAATAAATAAGCAATTGAACTTATTAAAAAACTCATTCAACGCGGTGTTCTCGGTTTGTTTTGATTCTTTTTACTTCAATATCCAGTTTTCAATGAACGAATGTTTTGAGAGTAGACCTCTCAAAACTGAACAAAGTAAAGACGAAATGTGTATTTCCGTAATATTCCTTAGAAAGGAGGTGATCCAGCCGCACCTTCCGATACGGCTACCTTGTTACGACTTCACCCCAATCATCTATCCCACCTTAGGCGGCTGGCTCCAAAAAGGTTACCTCACCGACTTCGGGTGTTACAAACTCTCGTGGTGTGACGGGCGGTGTGTACAAGGCCCGGGAACGTATTCACCGCGGCGTGCTGATCCGCGATTACTAGCGATTCCGGCTTCATGCAGGCGAGTTGCAGCCTGCAATCCGAACTGAGAGAAGCTTTAAGAGATTTGCATGACCTCGCGGTCTAGCGACTCGTTGTACTTCCCATTGTAGCACGTGTGTAGCCCAGGTCATAAGGGGCATGATGATTTGACGTCATCCCCACCTTCCTCCGGTTTGTCACCGGCAGTCTCGCTAGAGTGCCCAACTAAATGATGGCAACTAACAATAAGGGTTGCGCTCGTTGCGGGACTTAACCCAACATCTCACGACACGAGCTGACGACAACCATGCACCACCTGTCACTTTGTCCCCGAAGGGAAAGCTCTATCTCTAGAGTGGTCAAAGGATGTCAAGACCTGGTAAGGTTCTTCGCGTTGCTTCGAATTAAACCACATGCTCCACCGCTTGTGCGGGCCCCCGTCAATTCCTTTGAGTTTCAACCTTGCGGTCGTACTCCCCAGGCGGAGTGCTTAATGCGTTTGCTGCAGCACTGAAGGGCGGAAACCCTCCAACACTTAGCACTCATCGTTTACGGCGTGGACTACCAGGGTATCTAATCCTGTTTGCTCCCCACGCTTTCGAGCCTCAGCGTCAGTTACAGACCAGAGAGCCGCCTTCGCCACTGGTGTTCCTCCATATATCTACGCATTTCACCGCTACACATGGAATTCCACTCTCCTCTTCTGCACTCAAGTCTCCCAGTTTCCAATGACCCTCCCCGGTTGAGCCGGGGGCTTTCACATCAGACTTAAGAAACCGCCTGCGCTCGCTTTACGCCCAATAAATCCGGACAACGCTTGCCACCTACGTATTACCGCGGCTGCTGGCACGTAGTTAGCCGTGGCTTTCTGGTTAGATACCGTCAGGGGACGTTCAGTTACTAACGTCCTTGTTCTTCTCTAACAACAGAGTTTTACGATCCGAAAACCTTCTTCACTCACGCGGCGTTGCTCGGTCAGACTTTCGTCCATTGCCGAAGATTCCCTACTGCTGCCTCCCGTAGGAGTCTGGGCCGTGTCTCAGTCCCAGTGTGGCCGATCACCCTCTCAGGTCGGCTATGCATCGTGGCCTTGGTGAGCCGTTACCTCACCAACTAGCTAATGCACCGCGGGTCCATCCATCAGCGACACCCGAAAGCGCCTTTCACTCTTATGCCATGCGGCATAAACTGTTATGCGGTATTAGCACCTGTTTCCAAGTGTTATCCCCCTCTGATGGGTAGGTTACCCACGTGTTACTCACCCGTCCGCCACTCCTCTTTCCAATTGAGTGCAAGCACTCGGGAGGAAAGAAGCGTTCGACTTGCATGTATTAGGCACGCCGCCAGCGTTCGTCCTGAGCCAGGATCAAACTCTCATAATAAAAGTTAGAACAACCTTGCGATTGTTAAGCTCAATTTGTTTGCTAGCATATTGCTTGCTTGTTAAAAATGTTTGTTGTCTTGAATTGAATCAAGACGCCCTACACATTTGGTTCGTCTATTCTTTGTTCAGTTTTCAAAGGTCTACGTTACCTCGCAGCAACTTTTATATCATAACAAACTTTCGTTTGAATGTCAAGAACTTTTTTAAAAAAGTTTTTTTAAGTTGTTTTGCTCGGTTGTTGTCGTCTGTTGTGACAACTTCTATATCTTATCATCTCGTTTGTTATTTGTCAACAACTTTTTTGTTGTTTTTTCAAACTTTTTTCGAGAGATTTGAAATCAAGAATTGTTATTTAATTATTGACTTCTGAATCGCTCAGCTGTGTGACTCGCCTTGCGACATGTAATAATATACCAAGATTTCAAGCATTGGTCAATCATTATTTTCACTTTTTTTAAACTTTTTTTCAATACCGATTATTCTTTCTTATCCGATTAGATAAAGTTCGTTTTTTTATCAGATTACCCATTCTTTTTATTACCCATCTTCGATTTTTTTAGAAAAAAAGAATTGGTTTCAATTGTTTTTCTATTCTTTTTTTATTTAATTTTTTGCGAATACAAAAAAAAGATGCCCTTAAGGCATCTTTTTTTATCTCATTGTTGGGAATAGCAAGACATCACGAATTGATTGTGCATCGGTTAATAACATAACTAGTCGATCAATCCCAATACCTAATCCTCCGGTTGGTGGCAAGCCATATTCTAAGGCTTCGATGAAATCTTCATCTACTCCGTGTGCTTCATCATTTCCTTGTTCCCGTTCTTTTTCTTGTTCTTCAAAACGTTCACGTTGGTCAATTGGATCATTTAATTCTGTAAATGCATTAGCAAACTCTTTTCCGATAATAAATAGTTCAAAGCGGTCAGTGAAACGACCATCTTCTGGATTTTTCTTCGCTAATGGTGAAACAGCGACTGGGTGACCATAAATAAATGTTGGTTGTTGCAACGTATCTTCTACAAATGTTTCGAAAAATTCATTAATGATATGACCGACTGTCATGGCATCTGTAATTTCAACATTATGTTCTTTAGCCAACGCACGGGCTTCTTCTATCGTCATCTCTTGCCAAAAATCTACGCCCGTTTGTTCTTTGACCGCATCTACCATGTGTAGACGTTTGAAAGGACTTCCTAAGTCAACCGCTTGACCATCGTACGTGATATCAGTAGTTCCTAAGACTTTTTCCGCAGCATTACGAATAATTCCCTCTGTTAAATCCATCACATCTTGATAATCAGTATAAGCGGTATAAGCTTCTAGCATTGTAAATTCTGGGTTATGAGTGGTATCGATTCCTTCATTACGGAAGACACGACCAATTTCATATACTTTTTCCATGCCACCGACAATTAAACGTTTTAAATGTAACTCTAGGGCAATGCGTAAGTATAAGTCCATATCTAATGCATTATGGTGTGTGATAAATGGACGAGCAGCAGCTCCTCCTGCTTCGTTATGCAAGACAGGCGTTTCTACTTCGACATAGCCATTGCCATCTAGATAACGACGGATTTCGCTAATAATTTGACTGCGTTTCATGAAACGATCAAAGCTTTCTTTGTTACTGATTAAATCCAAATAGCGTTGACGATAACGTTGTTCCACATTCGTTAATCCATGGTATTTATCTGGCAATGGACGCAAAGCTTTAGTTAATAACGTAATTGTTTGAGCTTTAACAGTAACTTCCCCCGTATTGGTTTTCATTACTTGACCTGTCACACCAAAGAAGTCGCCTAAGTCAGCATGTTTAAATAGTTCATAGGCTTCGTCTCCAACTTGGTCCTTCCGAACATAAATTTGAATTTGGCCTTCACGGTCTTGCAAATGGGCGAAACCAGCTTTTCCTTTACCACGTTTTGTCATCATACGTCCAGCAACGCTGACTTCTGTATTCATTTCACTAAGTTCTTCTTTTGTATGATTATCATATTGTTCATGAAGTTCTGCTGAATTATGAGTGCGATCGAAACGTTTACCGAAAGGATCAATCCCTTCTTCACGTAAAGCTTCCATTTTTTCGCGGCGCACGAGCATTTGATCATTTAAATCCTCTAAATGCGCTTGTTGTTCTTCTGCCACTGTTGTTCCTCCATTCTTGATTTTAACCTATCCTAATAATGCCACAGTAATTCGAAAAAAAGCAAGCCGAATTTTACTTTCGGCTTGAATTTTTTATTCTTCTATAGTAGTTACAGCAACTTTGGAAATCTTCTCTACAAAGGCATCAAGTAAATCGACAACTGCTTGTTGTGTTTCAACTTGGTTAATCGCAACTTTGACTTTGGCTGCTCGCGAGATTCCTTTTAGATAGTAAGAAGCATGTTGGCGAAACTCACGGACCGCAATTTTTTCGCCTTTTAAATCCACTAATCGTTGTAAATGAACTTTTGCAATATTGATTTTTTCAGCTGGTGAAGGCTCAGGCATCAATTCGCCCGTTTCCAAGTATTCTTTCGTCCGTTGAATCATCCAAGGATTGCCCAAAGCAGCTCGACCAATCATCACACCATCCGCTCCAACATATTCTAACATGCGTTTAGCATCTTCAGGCGTTTTGACATCGCCATTTCCCATAAAAGGAATGGTTAAATGCTTTTTCACTTCCTTTAAAACGTCCCAGTTGGCTGTCCCTTCGTACATTTGGACACGTGTCCGACCATGCATAGCAATTGCCGAAGCGCCTGCTTGTTCGGCAGCCAAAGCGTTGTCTACAGCATATAGATGATCTTCATCCCAGCCTGTTCGCATTTTTACAGTGACAGGCAAAGAAACTGCCGAAGAGACTGCGTGAACCATCTCATGCACTTTATTCGGATCCAGCAACCATTTCGCACCAGCTTCAGCTTTAATTATTTTATTGACAGGGCAACCCATGTTAATATCAATAATCGCCGCTTGCGTATTTTCTTCCACAAACTTAGCAGCTTCCACTAATGTTTCTTTATCTCCACCAAAAATTTGTACACTTAAAGGATATTCTCGCTCATCAATATATAGCATTTCTAAGGTTTTTTTGTTTCTTAATTTAATTCCTTTGTCACTAATCATTTCACAAACGACTAATCCTGCGCCAAATTCTTTTACAGTCACACGAAAAGCGGCGTTACTAATACCCGCCATCGGAGCTACGACAACACGGTTGGGGATTTCAACGTCTCCAATTTTCCACATAGTCTTTCCTCCTACTTTTGTTTCGTATTGCGAATCGCTTCATCGCGAAGTTCAATTAATTCTTCTTCACTATAGTGATATTTATTGTTACAGAATTGACAAACTGCTTCTGCTCCATGATCTTCATCAATCATCGCATTTAATTCATCGATCCCAACAGCAATCAAAGCGGTCGCAAATTTTTCTTTGGAACAGTCACATTTAAATTGTACAGGCATTTTTTCTAAAATTTCTACTTCGTCTTCTCCCAATAAGCGATACAAGACTTGTTCAGGTGTTTCTCCATTTTCTAGTAATTGTGAAATCGGTGGCACTTCCGCTAGACGCTGTTCAATAAAATCAATGGTACTTTCATCGGCACCTGGCATTACTTGAATCATAAAACCACCGGCTGCTTTCACAGATTCATCCGTGTCCACCAATACACCTAAACCGATAGCTGAAGGAACTTGTTCAGAGACCGCCATAAAATATGTAAAGTCTTCACCGATTTCACCAGAAACAATAGGTGTTTGTCCAGAAAAGGTTTCTTTTAATCCTAAATCTTTAATGACTGTGAAAATTCCTTCGTTACCGACAGCACCACGTACATCAATTTTACCTGTTGCATTCAACTTTAAGCTGACATGTGGATTTTTAATGTAGCCTTTTGTTTCTCCACGGCCATTACTATCAACAATTATAGCGCCAGCTGGGCCATTTCCTTGTACTTTTACAGTTAATTTATCGTCACCTTTTAAAGTCGCTCCTAGTAAAAGGGCTCCAATCAATGTGCGTCCTAACGCTGCGGTAGAAGAACTCCATGTATCATGTCTTCTTTGCGCTTCACTAACAGTTTCAGTGGCACTGATGGCATATGCTCGTATTGAACCTTTATAACAAAGGGCTTTTACTAAATAATCTTCCATTCTTTTTCCTCTTCTCTTGGTGCTTTTTTGTCCATTAGTCAGATAATACTAGGAATCAGGTGTTTTTTCAACCAAATAATCTTCCTTCTATAGAATATCTTAATATTATAGAAGGTGCAGTATTCGTCAACTCGACAAATACTGCACCTTCTACTAATTGGTTATTTATAACGATCTTCGTAGTTATTGCGATCATATTCAGAATTGGAATCTGAATCTTTTTTCTCTTCAGATTGGACTTCTTTTTCTGTTTGTTCGCTTTCTACTTTGACTTCTTCTGCTTCATCATGTAATTCTTTTTTCGCTTCTTCAAAGTCTTGCTTTTCTTCAACTTGTTTTTGCGCTTCTTTTTCTTCTAAAGCACGTTTTGCTTCTTCGAATGTTTGCGCTTCTTTTTCACTAGGATAGTCGCTGTCAGCACCTTCAGGCATTTTACCTGTTTCAAATAATGATTTGATTGCTTTTGCATCTAATGTTTCATATTCTAATAGTTTTTCAGCGATTAGTTTATGTTGTTCACGGTGCGCTTCGATAATTTCATGCGCTTTCGTATGAGCATCCATTAAGATACGACGAACTTCCTGATCGATTTCAAACGCCACTTGTTCTGAGTAAGCTTTTGTTTGACCATAATCACGACCGACAAAGACTTGATGGTTTCCTTCATATTGAACAGGTCCTAATTTGTCGCTCATTCCATATTCAGTTACCATGCTACGGGCAATCCCTGTTGCTTGTTCAAAGTCATTTGAAGCCCCTGTTGATTGAACGCCAAAGATAATTTCTTCTGCTGTACGTCCACCAAGTAAGCCAACGATTTGTTCAAACATATCTTCTTTAGTCATTAAGAATTGATCTTCTTTTGGTAAAGCAATCATATAACCGCCTGCGCGACCACGAGGGATAATTGTTACTTTATGGACAACACGGGCACGGCTTAAGACTAAACCAACGATTGTGTGTCCCGCTTCATGGTAAGCCACCATTTCGCGTTCTTTTTTATTAATCACGCGATCTTTTTTAGCTGGACCAGCAATTACGCGGTCTTCAGCTTCATCCACATCAGAAGCATCAATTTTTTTCTTGTTACGACGAGCGGCAACTAAGGCTGCTTCGTTTAAGACATTTTCTAAATCAGCACCAGCAAAACCTGGTGTTTGTTGTGCAACAACTTTCAAATCAACGTCATCAGCTAACGGTTTGTTTTTCGCATGAACACGTAAAATCGCTTCACGACCTTTGACATCTGGACGTCCTACCAAGATTTGGCGGTCAAAACGACCTGGACGTAACAACGCTGGGTCTAACACGTCTGAACGGTTCGTTGCAGCAATTACGATAACTCCTTCATTGCCATCAAAACCATCCATCTCAACTAATAATTGGTTAAGGGTTTGTTCACGTTCGTCGTGTCCGCCACCCATACCAGCACCACGTTGACGACCAACTGCATCGATTTCATCGATAAAGATAATTGCAGGCGCGTTTTTCTTCGCTGTTTCAAATAAATCCCGGACACGGCTAGCACCGACCCCGACAAACATTTCAACGAAATCTGAACCTGAGATTGAGTAAAATGGCACACCTGCTTCACCTGCTACAGCTTTAGCAAGTAACGTTTTACCAGTCCCTGGAGGTCCCTCTAATAGTACGCCCGCAGGAATCCGTGCGCCTAATTCAGCGAAACGACGTGGATCTTTTAAGAATTCCACTACTTCAACTAATTCTTGTTTTTCTTCTTCCGCACCAGCTACATCTGAGAAGCGGACACGGTTAGCTTTTTTATCGGCTTCTTTGGCTTTTGATTTACCGAAGTTCATCACACGGCCACCGCCGCCACCGCCACCGCCTTGTTGGCTCATCATCATGTAGAAGAAGAAGAAAATAATCACTAATGGTAAGAAACTAAACAACAGTGACAACCAAGCACCACTTGTTGATTGTTCTTTGACAACTAGCTTCACCTTGTTATTTTGTGCCGCATCTTGAATGCCAGCTAAGGTTGTATCACTAGGTAAAACGGTTGTTGTGAAGCCTTTTGACGACGCTTGCGTTGAGCCCCACAATGACAGACCACCTGTGTCTTTCACTTCTTGTTTTTCTTTATACTGACCTTCAATCCGGTAAACCCCATTGGTTGGTTGAATGGTCATGTCTTTGACTTTTCCGTCTTCCAATTGTTGTTGGAAGGTTGAGTAATCGATGTCTGGCGATTGTTGGTTGTTATTTCCAAAAATGAAATAGACAACCATGACCATGGCAAGTACTACTAAGACGTAGTATAAACCATTTTTCATGCCATTATTCTTTTTGTTCATGCCTGTCCTCCTTATGCTCATCATTACAATTCATGTTATTCTTTTATCAATCCTGACCTTTACATTGTAACACAATTAATTCCTTGATAGATATTAATTTGATTCGTAAACTTCAGGTTTTAAAACGCCAATATAAGGCAAGTTGCGGTACGTTTCTGCATAGTCTAATCCGTAACCGACCACAAACTCATTGGGCACATCAAACCCTACGTAGTCAGCTTTAATGTCTACTACACGGCCTTCTGGTTTATCTAATAAGGTAACAATTTTCACAGATGCAGCTTTACGGTATCTAAACAAATCTACTAAATACGCTAATGTACGACCACTATCGATGATATCTTCTACGATTAAAATATGTCTACCTTCGACATTTGTGTCTAAGTCTTTGACAATTTTTACTTCGCCTGAAGAAACTGTCGCGTTGCCGTAGCTAGATACATCCATAAAGTCCAATTCTAAATAAGTATTGATTTCACGAGTCAAATCAGCCATAAATGGTACTGCACCTTTTAAAATACCGACCACTAAAGGATTTTTCCCTTGATATTCTTCTGTCAGTTGCTTGCCAAGCTCTGCAGACTTCGCAAGAATTTCTTCTTTGGAGATTAGGACTTTCTCAATATCTTTTTCTATCATAGTGCGCTCCTTTCAGCATTACTCCTTTGTCTTAAAAAGGAGTCTGTAGTGTATTTTATCAGTTTCTAAAGGAATACTCAAATAGGAATTTGCAAATTTTGGTACCCAAATGATTTCCTCTTGCTCATCCGTAATGACCCAAGCACTCTCTCTCGCTTCATTTGGCACTTTTTGATCAATAAAAACTCTGCTTAATTTTTTCGTAAACCCTGGTTTTAATGTAATCCGATCACCACTTTGGCGATGACGAACGGTCAAAGGTGTGGCTGTGGTCAACGGGATTGCCAACAACTGGCCCGCCCATTGATTAATCTCTTCAGGAAGAGGAAACGGTTTGTCTGTCGCAATTAATCCTAGCCACTCGGTTTCCGATAAATAAATCCCCGCGCCAGGTACTAATAAATGTGTAACTTCTTCTCGCAGTGCAACCTGTTTTTGTTCTAAGCACAGCCAATCGTAACTTTTAGCTAGTTGCCATTGCTGTTCTAACATAACCGAGCCTTGCGGTTGGCGTTCATCATTCAAAACTTTTAAAATTTGTGTCATCTGGCGTTGGTTTAACGAAACCCCTAACGGCACTAATGTTTTTTGGAAAAACGCGGTTAAAAAGAAGTGCTGGTACGCAGGCGTTTCTTTTAATAATCTCTTCAAAGGAATGCGCCATCCTTGTTTGGTCGGTTCTAAGGCTTCAGATAATTGAGGCTCAATTTGTTCTTGAATAAATTCTTGGGCAAAACGTTGTTCATTACTAAAAGAAGCAATCTGATCTAAGAATTGCGGATTTTCCTGCTTTAATAGCGGCAAAACCTGATTACGGAGTCGATTTCTCAAATATTCATTGGTTTGGTTCGTTTCATCCTCAAAATAAACGAATGCTTGGCGCTGTGCAAATTGATACAATTCTTCTTTTGGATAAATGAGTAACGGACGAATCAATTCCCCTGTCGCAAAAGGACGTCTCTCTTTAATGCCCGCGGAATGGGAAAAATTAGTTCCTCGAATCAGCTTCATTAAAATCGTTTCCGCTTGATCGTCTAGATGATGTGCCGTCATTAAGACCGCCGCACCTTCAATTTCCATGACTTCTTTAAAAAATTCATAACGAAATGTGCGCGCTTTTGCTTCTAAATTTCGTTGCTTTTCAGGGTCTTCCCAACGTGTTTCATAATACGTTAGCTCTCGCTGCTGACAATAGGTAGCGAGATATTGCGCTTCCTGTGCCGACGCTTCTCGCAATTGATGATTGACATGTGCAACAACCAATTGTAATTGTTCTTTTTCTGCCACCTGTTCCATTAACGTCAAAAGGGCCATGGAGTCTACACCACCAGAAACGGCGACCACGATTGTTTGATGCGGTTGCCAAAATCCTTGTTCTTTTCCTCGTTTATAAAACTGCCAAAACATTGTTCGCCCTTCTTTCTTCCTTAGAATAAAAGAGGAACCGAGAAATAACCCATTCGTTATCCCCAGTCCCCCTATTTGTTTGTGCTTAGCCGCGACGTCCGCCACGTCCGCCACGTTTGCCTTCAGTATTACGTTTTAATGAAGATAAACGGTCATCACTATCTTTCAAGAAAGAGCTCATCAATGAGTCAAAATCTTGTTTATTGTTATTGTTATTTGCTTGTGGTTTATTGAAAGGCTTTTTGCCCCCTGCGCGTGGATTACGGTCACGATTCTCATAATTGTTTTCACGACGTTGAAATTCACGTTTTGGTTGTTGCCCTTCTGCTGGCTCTTGCGCTTTACGGATCGATAAGCCAATTTTGCCGTCGTCACCAACTGAGGTTACTTTCACTGTTACTTCGTCACCTACTGTTAATACATCATGAATATCTTTAACGAATCCATTAGACACTTCACTGATGTGTACTAACCCAGTTTTTCCTTCTCCTAAATCAATAAATGCACCAAAGTTAGTAATCCCTGACACTTTTCCTGGCAATTTAGCTCCTACTTCGATTGACATAAAAAAATTGTTCCTCCTATTTTTTCCCTAATTATAATTGCAGTTTATTCAGCTGAAGACTTAGTTGTTTCAGTTGAAGACTGTGATTGACTATTTTTTTCTGAACTGCTCTTGCTTTCTTCCGCTCCAGAAGTCTGTGTTTTTTTCATTTGTTCTGGTGTGGGATAAATCTGTTCGCCTTCTTTTGAGAGAAGGAAACGGCTACGTGCTAATTTTGCCACATAATCATCATCTTTTAACAAAGCAACGTCTTTTTTTAGATCCTTGACCTTCTTATCAACTGCTACGGATTCAGCAATTGCATCTGCTCGTTCTTGTTTGAAAGCACCTAAGCGATGATAATCTTTCATCAATTGGATGCCAGAAAAGGCAAAAATAATGAAGGCCACGAGAAAAATCGCTGCCAAGCGTCTGCGTCTAAAAATCAATTGTTTCTGTTGTTTTTGGAATTCGACATACTGTTCTTTCGTGTAGTCATTTTCCAATGCCGCAACTTTCTTCGAGTTTTTTTCATTCTTTCCCATCGTCTCGCTCCACTCGCTTTGGATTGTCCGTTTTATTATACCAACATCTAAGAACCTTGTCTAATGTTAATTTCAGAGAAGTTAAAGAAAATCAAGCTTTTTTCTAAAATATTCTTTGCTTTTGAAATAACAGCGGTTGATTTATTAATTTTTTTCAAAAGCGGCGCGTCTGTTTCATTAAAACGCTGAAAGGATGAAGCGCTTGGAATATTCATCTTTTCAATGAACTTGCCAAGCGCTCCATCCTCACCTGTTTATTCTTCAGAGACACGTGTTTCTGATTTTATTTCATACATTTTTGTGGCATCTTCTTTTTTCGTAGAGTCATTCAGTTGCAGGACTTCTACTTCTAAAATTCTGTTCCCAAATTGAATTTTGACAAGGTCACCAATCTTCACAGTACTAGAAGATTTGGCTAAGACTCCGTTGATTTGAATCCGGCCTTTATCAGCGACTTCTTTGGCAACTGTTCTTCTTTTAATAATGCGAGAAACTTTTAAAAATTTATCTAACCGCATCACATTCACCTCTTTTATTTTTTTTGTCTCATCCGTAAAATTTTTGCGCCATACGGTAAACTTAACCATTCACGTATCGTAAATAATTCTAACTTAATGATGGTGCTAATAAAAACTGTACCACCCACTGCAACACCTAAAACTGTAACGAAAAACGCTTGACTTCGGTGATGCACACCTTGGAACAAGATGGAGATAATTCCTTGATAGACCAGTAATGACAGCATCATGATTGCTAAACTAAGCAACAGTTTTTTCAAAAAGTTTCGTTCTCGAACAAAACAATTAATCGCTGCATCCGATTGTCGGACTAAAACGAATAGCGTCGCTAGTAACCCAAGAATAGTAGACCAACTAGCACCTAATGTTCCCCAACGAATGGTGAAAAAGCCCGTTGTCAGTAACTTCACTAATAAGCCCACACCAGCTGCCACTAAAGGACCTTTAAAACGATTGCGACTTTGTTCAATACTTTGGTAGGCCTGAATAATGGCCATAAAAGCGATGGATAAAACATACACCCCTAAAACATCGTTGCCTTTATAATCTTTAAAAAGCGTAAAGTTCATGTACGGCAATAACATCATTAGACCAATCGAAGCCGCCGATGCCAAGGTTGTGGTAAGGCGCAAAAAGATTTTTGCAACTTGTAAAAATTGTTGACGGTCTTTTTTCATAAAATATTTTGTCAAACCTGGTAAAAAGGTCGAGCTTAAAGCTAAAGCAATTACCAATCCTAATTGAACTAGTGGTTGTCCTCTATCATAGACCCCTTTGTCCACTTTCGCAGCTAAATCAGAGAGCCCGAAAAGCATGAGAGCATTTTTTACTTTAAAGGAATCAATTAATTGAAATAGAATCAGAAAAGCACTATATAAAGAGACCAACCCACCCTCAATCATTAAACGTTTAAATAGTCCTGTGGTTTGAGGCATAATCTTCCATTGATGCAAGTATTCCGTACTTCCACTAAGAATTTTTCGATTGTAGTACCATAAGACAAGTACCGCTAAGATACCGCCAGCCAACGCACCACTCATGGCCACCGTCCCCGTTTGGTAAATGGAGCCACCAAAGTAATGATAGGACAACGCAGCTACTAGAATAACCCCGACACGCACAAACTGTTCCATCACCTGTGAAATACCACTAGGCACCATCAACAAATGACCTTGAAAATTCCCACGATAGAAAGAAAGAATTGGAACGAGTAAAAAGGTAAAGGAAACAACTTCCATTAATGGTTGGAGTGCAGCATCCCCCATACTAATAGCAATTTCTTGACTACCAAAGAAAAAGAAGGCCCAACAAGCAATCGCTAACCATAACACATAGGGATATAGTTGGCGCAACACTTGTTTTTGACTCCGAATATCTGGTTGTTCAGCAACAATTTTGGAAATAAATTGCGGTAAGCCTGACAATGCTAATGTCATCGCAATCCCATAGATTGGATAAACTTGCTGATACACGTAAAATCCTTCATCCCCTACAAAGTTCTGAAAAGGAACGCGATAAAACGCACTCAACACTTTTGCAATGAAGGAAGCAATGGTTAACACAACGGCACCTTGCATCATTCGTTGCATTTCTTTTTGCGCCATCTTCTAGGCCTCCTTTTAAAGGGAATCCGTTTCTTGCGAATGTTTGTATTTTTCTTGTCGCAATGCGGTTGTAAAAGTAGCAATTTCTTGAATCCAAACAGCTTCTTTACAATCTTTCGGCAACTTCAAGGAAATAGTCATTTGTTCTTTCTCAACTGCTAAATCCGCTTTTAAGCTGGTTGCCGATAACGCTTCAAACAACTGCTCCACAGAGTAAGTTTTTGTGCCAATTTTACTTAACACAAACTTGACTTTTTGATCGCGTTTACGAATACTTTCTAACAAGGCACGGTCGCCATCCATTTTGATACGGCCAGTGGTTAATAAATGCGCCACTTCGTCAGGATACTCTCCAAAGCGGTCTAACAAGTCCGCTTCTAATTCTTCGTACATATCCATATTTTCTAATTGACGAATCCGTTTATAAATTTCAATTTTTTGTCGTTCGTCTGTAATGTACGTTCCTGGAATATAAGCATCAATGCCCAAATCAATTTCAACAGACGTTTTTTGGTCTTGGATATTTTTTCCTTGTTTACGAGCAACTGCCTCAGATAACATCTGCGAGTACATATCAAACCCAACCGAATCAATGAAGCCGTGTTGTTGGGCACCAAGAAGGTTCCCGGCCCCTCGAATGGAAAGGTCACGCATCGCAATTTTGAACCCAGAACCTAATTCCGTAAAGTCTTTAATTGCTTCTAAACGTTTCTCACTAACTTCGTTTAGGATTTTTTGCTGTTCGTACATAAAATAAGCATAGGCCACTCGATTGCTACGCCCCACACGACCACGTAATTGATACAACGTAGATAAGCCCATGTAGTCCGCATTTTCTACAAACAAGGTATTAGCATTAGGAATATCTACTCCTGTTTCAATAATTGTTGTAGTGACTAATATATCATATTGTCCTTCAATAAAATCAAACAAAGTATTCTCCAGTTGTACTTCTGTCATTTGACCATGTGCATACGCAATTCGTGCATCTGGAACTAGTGCTTGTAACTCTTCAACTTTTCGTTCAATCGTATCTACTCGATTGTATAAATAAAAGACTTGGCCATCTCGGGCCATTTCTCGCTCAATCGCTTCCCGAATCGCCCCAGGATTATTTTCCATGACATACGTTTGGATCGGATAACGATTCTCTGGGGGGGTTTCGATGACAGATAAATCACGGACACCTAACATCGACATATGAAGGGTCCTTGGGATTGGCGTTGCTGTTAACGTCAAGACATCCACTTGTGAACGCAATTGTTTTAGTCGTTCTTTATGTTTCACTCCAAACCGTTGTTCCTCATCAATAATCAACAAGCCTAAATCACTAAAATTAATATCTTGCGACAATAAACGATGGGTACCAATCACAATATCTACTTGGCCATGTTTAATTTTTTCAATTGTTTCATTTTGCTGTTTTTTCGTGCGGAAACGACTTAATAAACCAATTTCTACAGGAAAGCCCTCAAACCGCTCTTGAATCGTTTCGTAATGTTGTTGCGCTAAAATAGTTGTTGGCACTAAAAAAGCGACCTGTTTATTGTTGCTAACAGCTTTGAAAGCCGCTCGTAAAGCCACTTCTGTTTTACCAAACCCTACATCGCCAACTAACAAACGATCCATTGGTCGAGATTTTTCCATGTCGTGTTTAATTTCGGCGGCACTACGTAATTGATCATCTGTTTCAGAATACGGAAAAGCCTCTTCAAATTCTTTTTGATACGCATCATCTGGCGGAAAAGCATAGCCTTTTTCCGATTCTCTTGTCGCATAAAGTAAGATTAAATCATCCGCGATATCTTCAATTTTCGAAGCAACTTTTCGTTTAGTTTTCGTCCACTCACTGCCGCCTAGCTTGTTAATTTTCGGCGTTTTAGACTCGGAAGCAACGAACTTTTGAATCAAGTTCAATTGTGTTACTGGAATAAATAACTTGTCATCATTTTGGTACAAGATAGTCATGTAATCTTGATGAACCCCATCAACTTCTAAGGTTTCCATACCAATATATTTACCAATCCCGTGATTCGCATGAACGACATAATCGCCCGTTTTTAAGTCGCTATAACTTTTCAAACGTTCCGCATTAGAGATTGTTTGACGACGTGCCCGTTTTTTGGTCGTTGTATGAAAAATTTCTTTTTCCGTAATTGCCACGAGCTTGTTTTTAGGCAATTCAAACCCTGTTTGTAATGCCCCTTGGACAATTTGGACATGCCCATCTAACAACTGATCCCAATTGCTTACTACGCTAGGTATGTCAAAGTCCTGAAATAGCTCTTCGACTTTTTGAATCCGTTCTTTCGTAGGAACAAAAACAACAACCGTTTGGTTTTGCTTTTGCCAACGGTCCACTTCCGCTTTTAGCAACGGCATTTGACCGAAGAATTGTTGCATTGAACGATATTGGAAATTATGGACTTCTTGGAAACGAAGATTCCCCATTCCTTTTTGAAAAAGTGAAAAGAAGGTCGTATTTCGTGCAGTTTTTCGCAATTGATCATGAAAGTCTACGCCAAAAGTTTGTTCAGAAAACACGCGCATTTCTTCAATTTTCAGGGTTTGCCATTCCGCTTCCTCTCTAGCGATTTCTCGCTCCGTTTCCATCATACGAGAATAATCATCCACAAAAAGCAAACTATTTTCTGGTAAATAATCTAACAGCGTAGTTTTTTGTTGGTACAGAAAATCTGTATAATAGTGAGCATTTTCTGTAGGAATCCCTTGTTCCCAAGAAGACAGCAACTGACCAAAATATTCTTCTAAAAAATCGGTCTCCGTTTGATCTTTAGCTGTCGCTAAACGTTTTTCTAGAGCATCTTGTAACCTCGTCATGCCATAATTCATATCTGCCTTTGAGAATACTAAATCAGTCATTGGTGAAATCGTTACTTCTTCAAGATTTTCTAATGAGCGTTGAGTATCCGCTTCAAAATAACGGATTGAGTCAATTTCAACATCAAACAGTTCCACCCGAACAGGGTATTCGGCATTTAGCGGATAGACATCAACAATGCTTCCGCGAATACTAAATTCGCCAGGCTTTCCGACCATCGATTGGCGTTCATAGCCCATTAACACTAAGCGTTGCGCGAGGATTTCAGGTTCTACTTCCGTCCCGATTTCCCAATAAAGTTGCGCATTTTGCCACGTTTCTTTCGTTGGCAAATACTTTCGTAGTCCAGCTACTGGTACGACCACGATTCCTGCATTCGCTGTCATCAGGAAATTTAACGCACTCACTCGATCTGCGCGCGCTTCTGGTGAAGAAAAGGCCATTTCGGCGGATAACACTTCATCTACTGGAAATAGATGAACTTGTTCTGAAGGTAAAATATTTAAAAAATCATCTACTAATTGATTGGCATAGTATAGGTTTGGGACCGCAATAACAATTTTTTGATGCGTCTTTTGTAAAGCGCCTGCCATCAGTAATGTTTTAGCAGAGCCTGATAACCCAGTAATTAGTTGGCGCGTTCCTGTTGTCATTAGTTGACTGCGCCATGATTTAGCAATTTCTGTTTGGCTAATTCGTTCGATAATATTCAAACAAGGGCCCTCCTTTCTGCTATTTTCCATTAAATTGATTCATTGTTTCAACAAACGTATGTCCTTCACATGCATATAAAGCGGCATCGGCTGCTTTTTTTACAGCAAGTAACATCTCTTCGTGTGTTTCTTTGGGAAAAGTACTTAGTACATGGTGGATAACTGTATCATTTTTTGAGGGCCGACCAATGCCAATTTTAATTCTAGGAAAGACATTTGTTCCTAAATGGGCAATCAGACTTTTTATCCCATTGTGGCCGCCAGCACTACCTTTTTGCCGTAAACGAATTTTACCGACCTCTAAGTCTAAGTCATCATAAATAACAATCAAGTCTTCCTCATCTACCCCAAAGTAGGTCAACAACGTACCAACAGAGCGACCTGATTCATTCATAAATGTTAATGGTTTCACTAACAATACTTTCTCAGTCCCTATAAAAAACTCTGCAATATCTGCTTCAAAATTACTATTATTAAACGAAACATTTTGCCGATACGCAATTTCATCTAGCGTAATAAAGCCAATGTTGTGTTTTGTTTCTTTGTATTTACTACCGGGATTTCCCAGTCCTACGATTACTTTCATCTTTCATTCTCCTTGGATTATAAGCTTGCCAACACAAAATGGCTGGGAAGCGTATGCGCTACCCAGTTTTATTCATTATACCATAGAAATAAAAAAACTCGCAGTCTTTGAAGATTAAGAAAGATGTAAAAAAATTTTTTAGAAATTTAAATATGCGCAAGATAGTGAAATTACGCACATGTAAGAGCTACCATTTTGAAACAGGTCTGAAAACTGTATCATTTTTACAATCAAAGTTCGTGACATTTTTTACAAACCATGTTACTATCACTTTAGCAACAGGAAATAAAAACTCGTTGCTCACGAAAAAGAATGTAGAGGAAGGAATGGTACACATGACTGCAGCCGCAGGGAATAAAGATCACCAAAAAGTAATTTTAGTCGGGGACGGTGCCGTAGGTTCTAGCTATGCCTTTGCTTTAGTAACTCAGAATATTGCTCAAGAAGTTGGGATTATTGATATTAATGTACCAAAAACTGAAGGAGACGCGTTGGACTTATCTCACGCATTAGCATTTACTTCTCCTAAAAAAATCTATGCTGCTACTTATGACGATTGCCATGATGCAGACTTAGTTGTCTTAACAGCTGGTGCGCCTCAAAAACCAGGCGAAACTCGTTTAGACTTAGTTCATAAAAACTTGAAAATTAATAAAGAAATCGTTACAACAATTGTTGATTCTGGTTTCAACGGTATCTTCTTAGTTGCCGCAAACCCAGTCGACATTTTGACTTATTCAACTTGGAAATTCTCTGGCTTCCCGAAAGAACGAGTAATCGGTTCAGGAACTTCACTAGATTCTGCTCGTTTCCGTCAAGCAATTGCCGAATTAGTTGATGTTGATGCACGAAATGTCCATGCCTACATCTTAGGGGAACACGGAGATACAGAATTCCCAGTTTGGTCACATGCGAATGTCGCTGGCTTACAAATTTACGAATGGGTGAAAAATAATCCTGACGTCGATGAAGAAGCAATGGTTAATTTATTCTTCAACGTACGCGACGCTGCTTACACAATCATCGAGAAAAAAGGAGCTACTTTCTATGGAATCGCGGTTGCACTAGCGCGTATCACTAAAGCTATCCTAAACGATGAAAACTCTGTGTTACCATTATCTGTTTATTTAGAAGGTGAATATGGTCAAAACGATATTTATATCGGTGCACCAGCGATCATCAACCGCCAAGGCGTTAAACAAGTCATTGAAATTCCATTAACAGATGCTGAACAAGAAAAAATGGAAGCTTCTGCTTCTGCATTAAAAGAAGTTATTGAAACAGCTTTTGCTAAATTTGAAGCAGAAGAAGCAAAATAACTCCTTCTATAATAGTCGAAAATTAAAAACAACCAAGAGTGACCACTATTGTTACTCCGCTTTAAAGCCTGGTACAAAAATCCAAAGTGATTTTTGCACCAGGCTTTACTTTTAATCTGTTTTACTTTACTCATCACTCAACTTTTTCAAAAAATTATTGTTTTGTTTAGCTCGAAAATAACAATAGCCACAAATAAGTTTGTTATCTAAAATTCACTACACTATTTAATACAGTCCATCTGCTTCTTCTTTTGTCACAATGTAAATATTTTTCATTTGCGTATAAGCATCTAGCATTGATTTATGCGTTTCTCGACCAATTCCTGATTTTTTATAACCACCAAATGGCGCGCCCGCAGGCAATTGATTGTATGTGTTGACCCACATCCGACCTGTCCGTACACCACGAGCAACCCGTAATGCCACATTGATATCTTGAGAAAAGACGGCACCACCTAGACCATATTCAGAATCATTAGCTAAACGAATGACTTCTTCTTCCGTTTCAAATTTAATCACTGTTGCAACAGGACCAAAGATTTCTTCTTGGGCCACACACATTGTATTCGTACCATTCGCTAATAACGTAGGTGCTAAAAACGCCCCCTTGTCTAGCCCATTTTCTGTTAAACGTTGCCCACCAGTAATCAGCGTAGCTCCTTCCTTCACACCAATTTCGACATATTTTAAAATTTCTTCCAATTGATGCTCATTGATCTGAGCGCCCATTTCAACATCTTTTTCCCACGGGAAACCAACGTTCACTTGTTCAAACTTTTCCTTTAAAGCTTCTACAAATTGATCATAAATACCTGACTGAACGAACACACGAGACCCAGCACAACAAACTTGCCCTTGATTGAATAAAATCCCTAACTGCACGCCTTCTAATGCACGTTCCCAATTGGCATCTTCAAAAATAATGTTGGCTGATTTTCCGCCAAGTTCTAAAGTGGCTGGAATTAGGCGGTCGGCTGCGGCTTTAGCGACAGTGTACCCTACCTCTGTTGAGCCTGTAAAAGCTAGCTTATCAAACCCTGGATGTGCCAACATATAATTTCCTGAATCAGAACCACGACCGGTGATTAAATTCACTACTCCTTTCGGCAAGACTTGATCAAAAATTTTAAACAATTCCAACAGACTTAATGATGTGCTCGAGGACGGATGAATCACAACCGTATTACCTGCTGCCAACGCTGGTGCTAATTTCCAAGCGCCCATTAATAAGGGGAAATTCCACGGAATAATTTGACCCACAACACCAATGGGTTCTTTCACAACAATGGATAACGTATCCTTATCAAAATCTTTGACAGATCCTTCTTCTCCACGAATCACACTAGCAAAATACCGAAAATGGTCTGCACTGGCAGGGACATCAATCGATTGCGTTTCCCGAAGCGGTTTTCCATTATCTAAAGTCTCCACCATAGCCAAATGTTCTTGATTTTCTTCAATCAAATCAGCAATTTTCAATAAAAGATTGCTTCTTGTTACAACATCAACATCTTTCCATGTCTGGAACGCTTCTTGGGCTGCTTCTACAGCTCGATCCACATCTGCATTTGTGGCATCAACAAATTCTGCTAATTTTTCACCATTACTAGGATTGTAACTAGCAATCATTTTGTTACCACTACCTGTTGTCCACTCTCCATTAATATACAATTGATAGCTACTGGCAACTACTTGATTTATTTCTTTTTTACTCATTTACCCACCTCTTTTTTTATTTTTGTATCCGCTTACAATTATAAGGCATTTTCCACCTAAAAGTAAATGATTCTACCTAAAAAAAATATAGCTCTCAGCGACTGTTGCTAACTCATCCCGACCTGAATCCTCCTGGCAATAACTGAATGTATTAAACTTTATTGGAGAGAACTTTTGCCACAAAAAAAGCTAGTACTGAAGAATTAAAATTGCTTCTTCAGTGCTAGCTTTGATTTTTCCAACTCATCCGTTCTTATTGACAAAGAGCTGATTTTTTTATTTATCTTTTGGAACGATATAGTTCATCAAATGTGTTTCATCGGCTGAGATTGTACGTGTCGAAACAACGTTTAATCCCTTCACGTTCATTTCAGAAATTAAGATGCTACCATCTTTAAAGACTTTTTCCACAAATGCGACATGACCATAAGTATTGTCTGCGCCTAAAACGCCAGCTGGGAAGGAAACCGCTGCGCCTGCTTTTGGTGTACGACTTACTTTGTACCCGCGTGCACGACCTGTTTCGCCCCAATCTTGACCATTCCCCATTGTTAAGTCCACACGTTTACCTAATTGCGTAATACGGTTGTAGACATATTGTGTACAGTTGCCCCAAGCATAACTATTAAAGGTGTCATAGTTTTTGCCATTATAGGCTGGGAAATTTGATTCCATTGGTTCAACGGTTGCTTTTTCTTTATCATAATAAGTTAAATCGTATGTTTTAATTAACGCATTTAATTTCTTATGGTAATCTTTGTCCGTTGCGTATTTTCCTGTTAGGAAATGTGTCGCTTCTTTGTATGATTTGGCTTCCGTTTTCCAGACACCATGATAGAAATCTTTATTGGAATCTAAACCATTTTTCAATAATTTCGCATAATCTTCCATTGATTCTTTATACGTTGGATATTGACGGAATTTTGCTTCTACTGTGTATAGGTTACCGAAACCATTGTCTTCATAGGTAATAAAAGAAACAGATTGACCTTTGTAATCGCCTTTAATACCAAACAAATTGTAGTTTGGTTTCTGGCTTAATTTACTATTGCCGCTGCCACTTTCTAAAATTGCTTGAGCAATCATCACACTAGCATATAAGTTTTTGTCCTTGGCCACTTTCCGAGCAGATTCACCGATTTCTTGAATAAACTCTTCTGTCTTCTTCGTTTTGCTGACCGTAAACGTCTCATCGTCTTCCACTAACCCAACCGTTTCATTTGTAACTGGTGGGACTATTTCGGGCTGCGGTGTTGACGCTGCTGGTTGTTCTACTGGCTTTTCAGCTGGCGCTGTTGGTGTCACTGGTTTCGCCGGCTGTTTTGATTCAGAAGTACTCGTGCCAGGTTTTGGCTGTTCTTTAGAAGAACTTGGTGTGGTCGTCGGCGTGGTACTTGATTCAGTTGTACTTGTTGACGTAGAATCTGTGGTTGACTCTGTTGTACTCGTTGAGGTGGAGTCAGTAGTCGATTCTGTCGTACTTGTAGATGTTGAATCCGTTGTGGAATCTGTCGTTTCGGTTCCTGACGTTTCCGTGGACTCCGTGGTTGCAGATTCACTTGATTCGGTTGAACTTTCTGTTTCAGTTGTTGATTCTTCTGTCGCTTCTGTTGTTTCACTAGTCGCTGTCGTTTCAGTGTCTTCAGCAGTTGTTGCTTCTGCGGTTGTTTCTGCAACAGAACTATTTTCAGCTACCAAGTTATTACCTTCTGCAAATGCACCTACTGGCATTGATGAACCTAAAAGTAATAAGGTAGAGAACAGGGCAAATTGTTTTTTCATACTCATTCTCCTTTTTTATTTTTCTCCATTTATTTTTATGTACCAACATATATAATTGACATAGTTATTGTTTAAATGGCTCCTTTTTTAATAGTATACTGTTTCATAAAAAATTTCTAGCAAAAAGTTAAAAAAATAGAAGAAAATTCACAAATTCTTCTATCTTTTTTTGGTAATTTTCTAAGAAAAAAAAGAAAGGGCTTGAACAAACATCAACGTCCTCTCTTTTTCTCGTTATCCTTCAAACAAAATACTTTTTTTTCGAAGTGCCTCTTTGATTTCTTGGAAAGTTTCTTCGTCTGCACAGCGAATAGTATGCAGATGGACGCCTCCTGTTAAAACTGATAGTAATGTAGCATGCTCTTTTTGATACTTGTCCATAAATTTATCAATATCTTTCTCTGATTGAATGCGCAAACTGCCGATTAATTCCCCATAAAGCGGATGTGCAATACTCACATCTACCACTTCTCCACCTTTGGCAACAATGACTGACAATTCTTCTCTCGTTTGTTCAGGCGTATGTTGACAAGCAATTTTCCGCTCAATTCCTTCTAAAGGTTGTTCCAACATATACCCTCGAGCTGTTGCGACAATTTCGACCCCTGTCGCCCGTAATAGAGCGACATCTCCTACAATAATTTGTCTGCTGACATCAAAAGCTTTTGCAAAACGAGTGGCACTAATTGGCTTTTCGGTCTCTCTTAATCTTTTAACAATCTCTCTTCTTCTGATTTCTCCATCCACGACCTTCGCCTCACTCTCCTAAATGTTTTTCTTGGAAACGTTTAGAGGCGTCCATAATTCCCTGGAAAGTCTCAGATAATGTTTCTTCATACTCGGCATTTTCAACATGATTCAGAATAGTTTCTAATACTTGTTGTTCTCTTTCAGAATCAAAAACCGCATGACCTGCTTTCTTTTTCACTGCAGCAATCTCTGCGACGACGTCCATCCGCTGTTCTAATAAACGGACCAGTTCCTTATCGATTTGGTTAATCTTTGCTCGTTGTTGTTCTAAAGAAGTTGTTGGGGCGTCATCTTCAGTCAATTCTTTAATTATCCGTGCTGGATTACCTGCGATCACACAGTTTTCTGGAAACGATTTGGTCACAACAGCACCTGCTGCCACCACTACATTATCGCCTAATGTTACGCCAGGAAGGACAATCGCTCCACCGCCAATCCAAACATTGTTGCCAATGATAATTCGTTTCCCTGATTCCATTCCGCTATTACGCTTGGCCGCTTGTAATGGATGCTCGGCTGTATAAAGTTGCACATTGGGTCCAAACATACAGTTATCGCCAATTTCGATTGGACAAACATCTAAAAAAACGTTATTAAAATTGGCATAGAAATTTTTTCCCACAGAAATGTTGTAGCCATAATTAAATTGAATCATCGGTTCGATGTACGTCCCGACACCCACTTTTCCAAACGTTTCTTCTATTAATTGACGACGAATATAAGTGTCTGGTTGTTGGTTAATTAACGCCATTTGTTCACGGGCTTTTTTGCGATCAGCCACTAATTCAGGATCTGAGGCAAAATATAGTGCACCTGCGATCATTTTTTCTTTTTCTGATTTAAATTCTTCCATTCCGTTACTCCTTTATCGTTAATTCTGCAAATATCGTTTCGGCTTTCGCTTCTAAAAAATAATAAGGTTGTTGTAAAAATAGCGGCGTTTGATTAATGGCTAAAATAGTTGCCGTTGGTTGTTTATAATGAATCAAATCGCAAAATGGATGCACTTGAAAACTCGTGCCGACAATCACGATTAAGTCGGCAGAAGCAACGGCCTGAATGGCTTTTTCAATTGCCTCTTCGGATAGTCCTTCTTCATACAAAGTAATAGCTGGACGGATTTGTCCATGACAATCAGCGTGCCGATCACTAAGCAAATAGTCTTGCCAAGGAACCGTTGCACCACAAGTTTGGCAATAACATTCATATAAATTACCATGAAAGTCCACCACTTCTTGGCTACCTGCTTTTCGATGAAGCCCATCAATATTTTGTGAAACAATTTTTCCCCGTTTCATTTGCTCTAATTGGGCCATTTTCTGGTGAATGATATTAGGTTGTGCGTCTGGATGATAGAGCGTTTTAACGAATTGATAAAACTTTTCTGGCTCTGTTTTTAAGCAAGTCCGGCTCAATAAGTATTCCGGTTGCTGGATTCCTTGATAGACACCTTTTAAGGAACGATAATCTGGCACACCTGAGGCTGTCGAGATACCCGCACCTGTTAAAAATGTGATTTTTTGTTGGGTTGCCAACCAATGAATTGCCTCGGCTTGCGTGATATCTTGCATATCGATTCAGCTCCTAATCTTCTATATTATAACGTATTTTAACATTAGCACCAAAAGTTTTTCCACTTTTTGAAAACTTCTTACCTATATATTGATTTATCTTGAAAGAGTTTGTGACAAATTTCTCAACTCGTGGTAAAATATGCATGAGTAAAAGTGAGGTGAAACAACAATGGTCGCATTTATTATTTATTGGGCTGCAATTATTGCCTGCATCGCTTGGGGCGTTTTAAGCATTTGGTTCTCTGTTTTTTATCTTTCTCGTAAAGAAAACGGAAATCTTTGGGCTTTTGCGTTCTTCAACGTTATCGCTATTATCGCCTTAGCAATTGTTTTATTAGTTTACAAAACTTGGGATTTCGGTATCTTAACTTACTCAAGTCTAATTTATACAATTTTAGCTTCTTTAGGTGTATTGACTGTTCTTCAAGCTATTTTAGGTCGTGAACCAAAAGCTGTCAAAGCTTAAGTAAAAAGCAACTGTTCCTTTAGGAATGGTTGCTTTTTTCGTATTAGTTTCTATTTCGTAGGGAAAATGTTACGCTAATTTCATGGTGTTTGTGTCCTCTTGATAAATTCCTTTGCTGGAACATATTGACTTTCTTCTGGATTTATCCTAAAATTAATAACTGAATTTAATAACTGAATAGTGCCTCAAAAAAGAGGTAGAGGTCGCGGTTTTTATTACGCTTGTGGAGTGAGAGGACACTGGGAAGCAAGTTTAGGATCAATCGCCGAAATGCATAACGGAGCCTCTTCTGTTGTGTGTTGGGACGTAAGTTAAGAGCTTGCGGACTGTCTTAGTAGTGATGCTAAGTTGTGCTATGTTTCGTTGAGGAATTTTTTTCGACATTACCTAGCAACCTTACATCTGTTTGGTTGTTTTTTTGTATTCAAAAATAGGTTGTGACAGAAGTATTCTCCTTTAAAAAGACAGAATCGCTTTTGCTCAGCTGATTATCAAAGCTTGTTGATTGAAAAAAGACAAAACGATCAATCAGACAAGAAATTTAAAGGAGAGAAAAAGATGAACAAAAAAGTTTTTTCATTCAGTCTACTACTTGTCACGCTATTTTCGTTACTTGGCATGACAACCAACGCTTCGGCGGAGGAAAATGGTGAATTTCGTGTCGGCATGGAAGCTGGCTACGCCCCTTTTAACTGGTCACAGAAAAATGACGCACATGGCGCAGTGCCTATTCAAGGCAACTCTTATGCAGGCGGCTATGATGTTCAAATTTCTAAAAAAATTGCCGATGGTTTAGGTCGTAAATTAGTAATCGTCCAAACCAAATGGGATGGCTTGGCGCCCGCCTTACAATCTGGAAAAATTGATGCCATTATCGCCGGAATGAGCCCAACCGCTGAACGAAAAAAAGAAATTGCTTTTACAAACCCTTATTATGAATCACAATTTGTCGTAATTGTAAAAAAAGATGGCAAATACGCTAATGCAAAAAACTTGAAAGATTTAGCTGATGCTAAAATCACAGCTCAACTAAATACATTCCACTACGGATTAATTGATCAAATTCCAAATGTCAATAAACAGCAAGCAATGGATAACTTTTCAGCTATGCGAACAGCACTTGCTTCTGGCATGATTGATGGGTATGTTAGTGAACGCCCCGAAGGCATAACAGCAACTAGTGTCAATAAAGAATTAAAAATGTTAGAATTTCCAAAAGAAAATGGCTTTGATGCTAGCGCTGAAGACTCACAAGTAGCAGTCGGCATGCGTAAAGGCGATCCAGACATTGAAAAAGTAAACAAAATTTTAGCAGGTATTTCTCAAGATGAACGGACAAAAATTATGGACCAAGCAATCAAGGATCAACCTGCAGCAACAGATAGTGATGAACAAAAAACAGGACTTATTAACGATTTCAAAAATATTTGGAATCAATATGGCGACATGTTTTTACGTGGTGCTGGTTTAACGCTATTTATCGCGTTAATTGGGACGGTCGTCGGAACAACCCTTGGTTTACTAATTGGTGTCTTCCGTACAATTCCAGATTCTGAAAACCCAGTCGCTCGTTTCTTCCAAAAATTAGGAAATTTAATTCTTTCTATTTATATTGAAGTTTTCCGTGGTACACCAATGATGGTTCAAGCAATGGTTATTTTCTATGGTTTAGCTCTAGCTTTTGGCATCTCTTTAGACCGAACAGTGGCCGCACTATTTATCGTTTCTGTGAATACTGGTGCCTATATGTCTGAAATTGTTCGCGGAGGTATTTTCGCAGTAGATAAAGGACAATTCGAGGCAGCACAAGCGATTGGGATGACCCATGGACAAACAATGCGTAAAGTCGTTATTCCCCAAGTATTACGTAATATTTTACCTGCAACAGGGAATGAATTTGTCATTAATATCAAAGATACGGCCGTGTTAAGTGTTATCGGTGTTGCAGATTTATTCTTCCAAGGGAATGCTGCTTCTGGCGCAAACTTCCAGTTCTTCCAAACCTTTACAATTGTCGGCATCATGTACTTGGTAATGACTTTTGTGATCACACGAATCTTACGTGTTGTGGAACGTAAAATGGATGGCCCTTCTGCTTACGTTAAAGTAGAAGAATTAACTGAAGAAGGAAAAGAAAGCTAGGAGGCAAACAGATGAGTGCAATTATTGAAATTGAACATTTACGAAAAAGCTTTGGCGAAAACGAAGTATTAAAAGATATCAATATGAACGTCAATAAAGGAGAAGTTGTCACCATTATCGGTTCTTCTGGTTCTGGTAAATCAACGTTACTACGTTGTATTAATTTGTTAGAAAAACCAACAGATGGCAAAATCATCTATAATGGTAAAAATGTTTTAGAACGTGGTTATAGTTTGCCAAAATATCGGACCCATTTAGGTATGGTTTTCCAATCATTCAATTTATTTAATAATATGAATGTCTTAGAAAACTGTACTTCTGGTCAGATGACTGTCCTAAAAAGAAACAAAGAAGAAGCCAAAAAAATTGCCTTAGAAAATTTAGAAAAAGTTGGCATGGCTCGTTTTATTGATGCCAAACCTGCTCAATTGTCTGGTGGACAAAAGCAACGGGTAGCCATTGCTCGAGCATTATCAATGGATCCAGATGTTTTACTTTTCGATGAACCAACTTCTGCATTGGATCCTGAAATGGTTGGCGAAGTGCTAAAAACGATGAAAAATCTTGCCCATACAGGGCTAACAATGGTGATTGTAACACATGAAATGGAATTTGCGCGGGACGTATCCGATCGTGTTATTTTCATGGATAAAGGTGTCATTGCCGAAGAAGGGACCGCTGAAGATATTTTTGTCCATCCAAAAGAAGCTCGGACAAAAGAGTTCTTACATCGGATTCTAACGAAAAACTAGTAAAAAAGAGGCAGTCATTCTGGTTAGAGTGACTGCCTCTTTTTTTATTTTTTGTATTGACGAATCATTGGCGGTTCATAAGAATCAATAAATGCACCAATTTCTTCTAAGGAATCTGAAATGAAAATTTTAGCTAGATCCGCTTCTGTTAAGAAACTAGTTTCTACCATTTTATCAAAAAAGGCAGCTAATAAGTCATAGTAACCATTCACATTGTATAAAATACAAGGATTCATATGTTCACCGACTCGGCCCCAAGAGATCACCTCACTAATTTCTTCGAGTGTGCCGGGACCACCGGGTAAAGCTAAATACACATCTGCCAATTCAATCATCTTTTTCTTACGCGCATGCATATCACTGACTATATGCATCTTTGTAATGCCATTATGTGCAATCTCTCGTTCCATTAAAAAAGTGGGCATGACACCAATTACCTCTCCACCTTCTGCTAAAAGCGTGTCAGCCACCGTACCCATTAGACCAACATTGCCACCGCCATAAACTAGATCATAGTGATTTTCTTTCATCCAAGCGGCTAACGCTACTGCAGCTTGCTGATAGATTGACTCATTCCCCAGACTGGCGCCACAATATACTGCCATTTTTTTCACAAACATACCCTCCATTTAGATAGATTCTTTTTTACCATCTATCCTCTGGTAGCTATGGTAGCATATTTTGATTTTCTCGAAAAGGTGCAGCCATTTTTCTTTTCGTTTTAAAAGTATTTGAATTTTCAGACAATAAATGCTATAGTCTTTTTATATTTTAAAATTTCAGAAAAAGGAGCCCTATTATCTTGTCTACCTCACTCACTATTCGCTTAGTTGCCGAAGCCGATTGGCCCGCATTACATGCCTTGGATCAAATCATTTGGACAAAAAAGAATACCCCTGCCGAGATACAACCACTCTCGCTTGCGGCATATCAAGAAAAAATGAAAGATGAAACGATTTTCGTTGCCATCAGCGGACAACAACTCGCTGGATTTATTGAAGTCCATCCGCCCACTTCGTTAGCAGCTCATCAAAAGCAATGGCTACTAAGTATTGGCGTTTCGCCAGATTTCCAAGGCCAAGGGATTGGTGGTTCTTTGTTGTCGTATGTCAAAGATATGGCCCAGATAAGCGGGATTCATAAGCTGAGTTTGCGAGTAATGGCTACCAATCAAGAAGCCATTCGATTCTATGAAAAACATGGTTTTGTGCAGGAAGCACATTTTAAAGAAGAATTTTATATAAATGGACACTATTGTGATGATTATCAGTATGCTTATTTCATAGAAAAATAAGAAAACCAATGTTTTCTATAAAAACTGGTTGCTCTCTGTTTCTTCTTCTGTTATTTTAAATAATAAGACAATATTAAGGAGTGTGAATCTATGCAAAAAAAGTTAGTTTGGCGTGATTATCTATACGTTGGTTCAATGTTATTCGGTTTGTTTTTCGGTGCTGGAAATTTAATTTTCCCTGTACATATGGGACAAGAAGCGGGGGCTTCCGTCTTTTTAGCAAACTTGGGCTTCTTAGCCACTGGAATTGGCTTACCTTTTCTTGGTGTCATTGCTATGGGTGTTTCTAAAAGTTCAGGTGTTTTTGACTTAGCTTCTCGGATTAATCGTCGTTATGCTCTTATTTTTACCTTACTATTATATTTAACGATTGGTCCTTTCTTTGCTTTACCAAGGTTAGCAACTACTTCTTTTGAGATTGGTCTTGCACCATTTGTTCCGAAAGACTTGCAATGGCTGGTTCTTGCTGGCTTTTCCGCATTATTTTTCTTAGCCGTTTGGCTCTTCTCTAGAAAGCCAAGTAAAATCTTAGATTATGTGGGTAAGTTTTTAAATCCGTTATTTTTAGCATTGCTAGGAATTTTGATTGTTTTAGCCTTTGTAAAACCATTAGGTCATGTGGCCAGTGCCGCTGTTGGTGAAAATTATATTTCAAGTCCTTTCTTTAAAGGATTTACAGAAGGTTATAATACGCTGGATGCTTTAGCTTCATTAGCTTTTGGGATTGTTGTCGTTTCCACTTTACGAAATATGGGCGTCGAAAAACCAGGAGATATCGCTAAAGGAATGATTAAATCAGGTGCTTTCAGTGTTGTATTGATGGGGATTATCTATACCTTACTTGCTTATATGGGAACAATGAGTATCGGGGCTTTTCCAATCAGTGAAAACGGCGGGATTGCCTTAGCCCAAATTGCCAATTACTATTTAGGCCTACCAGGGAGTATTTTACTGGCTTTTATCGTAGTTCTTGCTTGTTTAAAAACCGGTATCGGCTTAAGCACAGCCTTTTCTGAGACTTTTGAAGAAATGTTTCCGAAAGTTTCCTATCAAAAATTCTTGGCAATTGTTGTTATTTTACCAGCTATTTTTGCAAATGTCGGCTTAACCAACATCATTCAATTTGCCGTTCCAGTCTTGATGTTCCTTTATCCATTGGCGATTACTTTAATGCTTTTGGTAATCATCAGTCCTATTTTCAAACATCGACGGGAAGTCTATCAAGCAACGACCTATATCACATTGATTGCTGCTGTTTTAGATGCATTAAATAGCGCGCCTGCCTTTATCAAAGATACGGCGTTTGTAACAACGCTTTTAGAAAAAGCCGGCCAATACTTACCATTGTTCACTATTGGCATGGGCTGGGTCGTTCCAGCAACGGTTGCTTTTCTAATTAGTTGGGTTTGGGTCATGATTTCTAAAAAAGAGCCTATTCTTGATTAATTCTTACCAAAACGACACTAGAAAAAATGCGGAAGCGCATCTTTTCTAGTGTCGTTTTTATGTATATTCGTTGTACCAAACTCTTGACTATGGTAAATTGAAGTTACCAACAAGTACTGGAGGAAATTGCCCATGTTAGTTACAACAACCGAGAGAATTAGCGGTCAAGAATATGAAATTATTGGAGAAGTTTTCGGGTTAACCACACGTTCTAAAAATATGTTTAAAGATTTAGGTGCTGGACTAAAAAGCGTAGTTGGCGGTGAAATCAAAGGTTACACTGATATGCAACGAGAAGCACGCGACCAAGCAATCGAACGTTTAAAAGCAGAAGCCTCTAAATTAGGTGCAGATGCCGTTGTGATGATGCGTTTTGATTCTGGCACAATTGGCACAGACATGCAATCTGTCGTGGCTTACGGAACAGCTGTTAAATACATCTAAATTTTGCAACTAAAAAGACGCAGACCTTTTCTTGTAAGGTCTACGTCTTTTTAGTTTTCATATTTCACTTCTGCTAAATACAATCCTTCTGGATGAGCAGTCGGACCTGCTAAATTTCGATCTTTGGCTGCGATAATTGCTGGAATCGCGGTTGGTTCCAGCCGCCCATTGCCGATTTTCAATAGCGTACCAACTAAAATCCGAATCATTTTGTACAAGAAACCATCGCCCCGAAAAGTGAATGTTAATTCATCCCCCGTTTCATTGACATGAACACTGGCTTCATGAATGGTTCGGACTTTATCTTCTACCGAACTTCCTGAGGCACAGAAAGAGGTAAAATCATGGGTGCCTAATAAATCAGGCAAAGCTTGTTGGATTTTTTCGAGATCAATGGGATACGGAAAATAACTAGCATAAAAACGTCGAAATGGACTTCGCGGTTTGCCAATATCCACTTTAAATTGATAGGTTTTTTCGATCACATGATAACGTGCATGAAAGTCTTCTGAAACACGTTCCACGCTGCGCACAGCAATGTCTTCGGGTGTTTGTGTATCTAACGCAAAGCGCATTTTTTCCAACGGACGTTCCTGCGGATAATCAAAGTGAATCACTTGGCCCATTGCATGAACACCTGCATCTGTTCGTCCTGAACCAAAAACCGTCACGGAGCGTCCATTATTCATGCGTGCTAACGTTTTTTCTATTTCTTCTTGAACGGTACGCTCATTAGGTTGCTTTTGAAAGCCATGAAAATGAGTGCCATCATAGGCAATGATTGCTTTATAGCGGGGCATAATTTTTCTTCACCTTTTCTAAGTTCTTAATACAAATAAGCCAATGGTTAACAAGACAAAGCCAAACATTACTATTGTATCTCGTAGGTGCCAATGAAGAATGCGGTATTTTGTCCGTCCTTCACCACCTTGATAACCTCTTGCTTCCATGGCAGTCGCTAAGTCTTCCGCACGATTAAAACTACTTACGAAAAGCGGAATCAAAAGTGGAACAATAGCTTTCATTTTTTGAAGTAAGTTTCCTTCACCAAAATCAACACCACGGGCACGTTGGGCATTCATAATCTTTTCCGTTTCATCCATTAATGTTGGGACAAAACGTAAGGCAATTGATAACATCAATGAAACTTCATGAACTGGAAATTTCACCACACGAAGTGGACGTAGCAAATATTCAATCGCATCTGATAACTCTAATGGTGCCGTCGTTAAAGTTAATAACGTTGACATGAAAATAATTAAAACAAAACGACAGAAAATAAATAGCCCATTCGTCACACCAAACTGGGTAATGGAAATAATTCCCCACTGAAAGTACACCTCTCCCCCTTGTGTAAACAAGGTTTGAAGAGCCACAGTAAACAGAATTAGCCATAATAATGGCCGAACACCGCGGATAAAGAAGCGGGCGCTGATTTTTGATAATGAAATAGCAAAAGCAGTAAAGGCTGCTATTAAAACATAACTCTGCCAATTATTTGCTAAAAAGATAATCCCAATAAAATAAAAACTAGCTAATAATTTTGCGCGCGGATCTAAACGATGGATAAAAGAATCACCTGGAATATAGCGCCCAAAAATCAATTTATTCATCATTTTGCCTCACCTGCTTCCTGCATTTTTTTCAGAAGCTGATCGGCTAATTGATCGGCCGTTAATGGTAATTGCTCAAAAGAAAAGCCTTTTGCCACTAATTTTTCAGCAAATTCGGCTGCAGTTGGCACGCCTAATTGTTTTTCTTTCAGCCATTGTGTCTCTTGAAACACTTCTTGTGGTGCTCCCGCTCGGACGATTTGTCCTTTTTCTAAAACAATCACATGATCTGCGTAATTAGCCACGTCATCCATCAAATGTGTCACTAAAACGATGGTCATATTATGTTCCTTATGCAGACGACTAAACATCTCCATCATTTCTTTACGACCCTTAGGATCCAAACCAGCAGTCGGTTCGTCTAATACTAAGACTTCTGGTTCCATCGCTAGTACACCAGCAATTGCGACACGGCGCATTTGACCACCTGATAACTCAAACGGAGAGTGTTGTAAGTATTTTTCATCTAAGCCGACTAAATCAAGCATTTTCTTAGCTAATTTTTTCGCTTCTTCGTCTGAAACACCAAAGTTTTTCGGTCCGAAAGCGATGTCTCGCTCCACTGTTTCTTCAAACAATTGTGCTTCTGGAAATTGAAAAACGATCCCAACTTTTTTACGAATTGGTTTTAAATTCTTATTATCAGTTTCTGGCGTAATTACACGCTCTCCAATTGTCACTTGGCCTTTAGTTGGTTTCACCAAAGCATTCAAATGTTGTAATAACGTTGATTTGCCACTGCCAGTATGACCGACAATCGCTGTATAAGAGCCGTCTTGAATCGTTAAATTAATATCGAATAATGCCCGTTGCTCAAAAGGAGTATTGGGTTGGTAAGTAAAATCTACTTGTTTAAAACGGATGTCCATAACCAATCCACCATCCCTTCTTCTGTTAAATAATTCGTTGGCACAACAACGCCACGCTCTTTCAAAGCTACTTTTAATTTTTCAGGAAACGGTAAATCCAAGCCCATTTCAACAAGCGCTTCTCCTGCAGAAAAAATCTTTTCTGGTGTTCCCTCGTTTGTCAATTGTCCTTGGCGCATCACTAAAATACGATTCGCATTAGCCGCTTCATCAATATCGTGGGTAATAGAAATAACTGTTAAATTGCTTTCTTCTTTAATCTTTTGAATGGTAGCAATTACTTCTGCACGACCTTCTGGATCTAACATACTTGTCGCTTCGTCTAAAATAATAATATCTGGTCGCAAAGCAACCACACCAGCGATAGCTACTCGTTGTTTTTGGCCGCCAGATAGCCGAGCAGGTTCTCGCTTGGCAAAATCTAACATACGAACCCGTTCTAATGCATCGTGAACACGTTCGACCATTTCATCACGCGGAATACCTTGATTTTCTAAACCAAAAGCCACATCGTCTTCGACTGTTGAACCGACAAATTGGTTATCTGGATTCTGAAAAACCATTCCTACCATACGCCGGATATCCCAGACGTTTGCTTCATTTAATTCTTTGCCGCCAACTTTGATAGTCCCAGCAGCTGGCAGTAACAGACCATTGATCGTTTTGGCTAACGTTGATTTACCAGAACCATTATGGCCAATAATAGCGACCCATTCGCCTTGTTGAATGGAAAAAGACACATCTTTTAAAGCGGGAGAAGCATCTTCTGGTTGATAATTAAATTGGATATTATTTAGTTCAATGATTGGTTGCATCGCGTACTCCCTCAATCTATTTATTCTTTCTAACACTACCAAAAAAGTAGCGTTTTTTCAATCATCTGTTCTGATTCTTCACACTATTTTTTATTATACCAAAAGAACGGTCATTATGGGAGCTCTTATCTGTCTTGACAGGTCTATTTTTCATAAAAATAACTTCTTGTTCTCATAAAACAAGAAGTTACTGATTTTCTTTTAAAAATGTGTCTTCAAATATTCAAACGCATATTGGGCATATAACTCAGCACCCATTGCCATCGCATCTTCATCAATATTAAAACGACCATGGTGATGTGCCCATTCCGTATCTTTCTCTGGATTACCACTTCCCACTAAGGCAAAACAACCAGAAGCATGTTCAGTATAATAACTGAAGTCTTCACCACCGGTTGTCGGCTCTTCTTGTCTTAAGGCCGCTTCACCAAAATTTTCCTTAATTAGTGTTTGGGCAAACAAGGCATCCTGCTCATCATTAATCACTGGCAACGTTCCATATTGATAATCTAACGAAGCCGTCCCACCGTAAATAGCGGCTGTTTGTTCCGCATAGCGTTGCAGCGCCTGTTCTACTCGATTACGCGTTGCTACACTAAAGCAACGAACCGTTCCTTCTAAACGTGCATTCTCAGCAATCACATTAAAACGGGTCCCCACATCCATCCGTCCAATCGTGACAACTACTGGATCTAAAGGATCTGTCTCTCGAGAAACAATCGTTTGCAGACTCATCACGAAAGAAGAAGCTATGACTGCCGCATCAATACAAGCGTTTGGCATGGCACCATGGCCACCACGGCCTTTAAAATCAACAGAAAAAATATCTGCGGATGCGAAACTTGAGCCCACTCGACACGAAGCGGTTCCTACAGGCATTTGTGACCAGATATGTAAGCCAAATACATCATCAACACCGGTCATTGCGCCTTGCGCAACCATTGCTTTAGCACCTTGCGCATTTTCTTCAGATGGTTGAAAAATTAATCTTACTGTTCCCTGAAGTTCTTCCTGGATTTCTTTTAATACTTTAGCCGCTGTTACTAACATCGCGGTATGGGAATCATGCCCACATGCATGCATCTTGCCAGCTTCTAAAGATTTATAAGCTAAATCTTCATTTAATTCCTGTACAGGTAAGGCATCCATATCAGCCCGCAGCGCAACCACTCGGCCTGGTTTGCCGCCCACAATTTCAGCAATTAAACCCGTCGGTTCTGTTTTGCGATAAGTAATTCCTAATTGATCAAGAACTGCCGCGACTTTTTCTGTCGTTCGAAATTCTTCAAATTGTAATTCTGGATGTTGGTGTAAATCCCGTCGAAAAGCAATCATTTCTTGTGCATGCTGCTTGACTAGTGCTTTGATTTTTTTCATACTTACGCCCCGTTTCTACAAACTTAATAAAATACTTGAAAAAATACCCGCTAAAATAACCGAAACAATGGTGACTGTTACGAAACCTGCCACTAACATCGGTGGCATTAAATGGCTCGTTAAAGCCGCCTGTTCTTGTTCATCTTCTGTCAATGATTGAATCACTTCATTAGTAATAATATAATCGGCTGGAAAGCCATATAAAGCTGTCAACGAAACAGCGAATGCCATCTCTTTACTCACACCTAATACACGACCAACAATTGCTGAAAAGATGTACATCCCGATAACACCAATCACAATAATCCCAATCATTGGTAAAAATAAATCCATCAACATTTCAGGTGTGGCTTGTTTTAAGCCATCAAAGACAAAAAGCATTAACCCTAAAATCGCAAAACCAAAGCTATTTGCTTTCTGCAATGGTTGCTTTTCTAAAAAGCCTAAAGACGTTGCAATCACGCCAAAACATAAACACAGCACAAAAGGACTAATCGTCACAAACGGTGCCGTCCACACAGAAACATAATAAGCAAGTGTGGCAACTAAGGCTAAACGTAAAATTCGTGAATAATCTGTATGATATCGTTTGGGTACTTTTTCAAATAGTTTAGGCACATCTGGTTCTGCTCCTGTTTCTTGCCCCTCTTGTTCATGAACCGGCTGCCATGTCCCTGCTCGATATTCTTGAAGCTTCCGCTTTCCTTCTTTTTTTAGAACAATTGAAGTTAAGGGATAACCAGCAAACCCTTGAATGACATAAATTAAAATTGCCAAAACCGAAAGTGAGGCTAAACCAGCTGATTGAGCCGCTTCTGACATTACTAATGAAGAAACTAAACCTCCTACTAACGGCGGGATTGCAACTAAAACTGTTTTTAAGTCAAAAACAAAAGTCCCCACAGCTAACAACAAGGCAATAATGCCTAGAATACCTGACAAAGCAATCACAATCGTTTTCCATTGATTAACCAATTCTTTAACAGAGAGCAGAGTGCCCATATTAGTAATCAACAGATACATTAATAAAGTGGCAACCACTGTAGGAATCCCTGCCACTTCCACAATATTTTGTGGAAAAATAGTCCAATAACCAAGAATAAATAAAACACCACAAACAAAAACAGATGGAATCCAAGCTTTTGTTTTGATAGAAACTACATCACCAATGTATAAAATAACCATCAGCAACGAAAAAGCAAACATTTGCGACATATAATTCCCCCTTCTACTAACTCAGATGCTTAATTATCTGAAAATTCCAATTAATAATCAGTATAACAAACCGGAAAAGCTTCTGCAATGCTTTTAAGAAACAAAAAAGCTTTGAGAAAACAGCGTTTTCCCAAAGCAAAAAAAATCACCTTTATATGATGAGTGCTCCCCTGCTAAAGCCATCTTTAGCAGGGAAAGCAGAGCTAGACTCGGAGTCGCCTCCAACATCATAACACTCTAAAAGAAACATCTATAAAGTGATCGGTTTATTAATTATTTAACAAATTCGATAACTACCATTGGTGCTGCATCGCCGCGTCTTGGTTCTGTCTTCAAGATACGAGTGTAACCACCTTGGCGTTCCGCGAAACGAGGTCCTAAATCGTTAAATAGCTTTTGTAAAGCTGATTCAACAACGATAGACTCATCTTCTTCACGAACACTAGCAACTTCATTACGAACGAAAGTAGCTGCTTGACGACGTGCATGAAGATCTCCACGTTTACCTAAAGTAATCATTTTTTCTACAGTTGAACGTACTTCTTTCGCACGAGCTTCAGTAGTTACGATGCGTTCGTTGATGATTAAATCAGTTGTAATATCACGTAGCATAGCTTTACGTTGGCTTGATGTGCGTCCTAATTTACGGTAACTCACGTTGGGTTCCCTCCTTCGTTTCTGTTCTCACGAGCCACTGCTGTTAAGCAGGACTGGAAACTTCGTAAAAGTCTTAATCGTCCTTACGTAATCCTAACCCTAGATCATGCAATTTAAGTTTTACTTCTTCAAGAGATTTACGACCTAAATTACGTACTTTGATCATTTCTGGTTCAGATTTGTTTGTAAGTTCTTGTACAGTATTAATGCCTGCACGTTTTAAACAGTTATATGAACGAACTGATAAATCAAGTTCTTCAATCGTCATTTCTAGCATTTTCTCTTTTTGAGTTTCTTCTTTTTCCACCATGATTTCAGCGTTTTTCGCTTCGTCAGTAAGGTTTACAAAGATATCTAAATGCTCAGTCATGATTTTCGCAGCTAAACTTAGTGCTTCTTGAGGAATGATTGAACCATCTGTCCATATTTCCATTGTTAATTTGTCGAAATCATCACGACGACCAACACGTGTATTTTCTACTTGGTAGTTAACACGACGAACGGGTGTGTAGATGGAATCAACTGGAAGTACACCGATTGGCATATCTTCTTTTTTGTTTTCGTCTGCTTGAACATAGCCACGACCAGGTTTCACTGTTAAGCGAGCATGGAAAGTAGCTCCTTCAGCAACACTACAGATAACTAAATCTTTATTTAGGATCTCAACATCACTGTCCACGATAATATCGCCGGCAGTCACGGTAGCGGGTCCTGTAATATCGATCTCAAGGGTTTTCTCTTCTTCAGCATATAATTTCAATGCTAAGCCTTTAATATTCAAAATAATTTGTGTTACGTCTTCTCGTACACCTGGAATGGTTGAGAATTCGTGTAAAACACCATCGATTTGAATATTCGTAATTGCAGCTCCTGGTAAAGAAGACAATAAAATACGACGTAGAGAGTTACCTAAAGTAGTTCCGTAACCGCGTTCTAATGGTTCAACGACGAACTTACCATAATCTCTATTTTCATCAATTTTTTCGATTCTTGGTTTTTCAAATTCAATCATTCTTATCTATACCCCTTTCAAAACGAAAAGTGTCTTGTTCAATGACGTTCCTAATTCAAACTCAGAATGAGTGGCGCTCATTAAACACGACGGCGTTTTGGAGGGCGGCATCCATTATGAGGAACTGGAGTCACGTCACGAATTGCAGTCACTTCTAAACCTGTTGCTTGTAATGAACGAATTGCTGCTTCACGTCCAGAACCAGGTCCTTTAACTGTTACGTCTACAGTTTTAAGTCCATGTTCCATTGCCACTTTAGTTGCGGCTTCTGCAGCCATTTGAGCGGCAAAAGGAGTTGATTTTTTGCTTCCTTTAAAGCCTAATGATCCTGCTGATGACCATGCTAATGCATTACCATGTGTATCAGTAATCATTACGATTGTATTGTTGAATGTAGAATGGATATGTGCTACACCTGATTCTATATTCTTTTTGACACGGCGTTTACGACTAACTTTTTTTGCTGCCATGAAGTTCTAACCTCCTTCACTTAGGAATTATTTTTTCTTGCCTGCTACTGTTTTAGTAGGGCCTTTACGAGTACGTGCATTATTTTTCGTGTTTTGTCCACGAGTTGGTAATCCACGACGGTGACGGATTCCACGGTATGAACCGATTTCCATCAAGCGTTTGATGTTTAAGTTCACTTCACGACGAAGATCCCCTTCAACTTTTAACTTATCAATTTCCGCACGAATCGCATCTGTTTGTTCGTTTGTTAAATCACGTACACGAACATCTTCAGATACGCCAACGTTTGCTAAAACTTTTTTAGCTGTAGTGTTACCAATACCATAAATGTAAGTAAGAGAAACTACTACACGTTTGTCACGAGGGATGTCTACTCCTGCAATACGAGCCATTATTCGTTACACCTCCTAATTATCCTTGACGTTGTTTATGTTTTGGATTTGCTGGGCAAATAACCATAACACGTCCTTTACGGCGAATTACTTTACAATGTTCACACATTGGTTTTACTGATGGTCTTACTTTCATGATAATACCTCCTGTGGTTTTACGGAGTACAATTATTTAAAGCGATAAGTAATACGGCCACGCGTTAAATCATACGGTGATAATTCAACTGTTACTTTGTCACCAGGTAAGATACGGATGTAGTGCATACGGATTTTACCTGAAACAGTAGCAAGAACTTGGTGTCCATTTTCTAGTTCGACTTTAAACATTGCATTCGGCAAAGTTTCGACGACTGTACCTTCGACTTCAATCATATCTTCTTTTGCCACGCACAGTACCTCCTTGTACTTGTTTCGCGTTTTCACACGATAAAACGGCGGAAACTCCAGCTCCCACCTAGAAATTCTCAACTAACTTCGTTATTCATTTTGATGTCACAAAACTGTAGAAGTCGGACTGATATATTCTACCATATTTAGTTATGTTTTGGCAAGAGAAACTGAATACAACAACAGGGTTAAACTGCGGGCAATTGGAAATTAGTTTTCGTCAATGATTTTTTTCACATCAGAAAAAACAGTATCGATTTCGCGATTGCCATCGATTGTATGCATCAAGCCTTGTTCTTTATAGAAAGCTAAGATTGGTGCGCTACTTTCAATGTTGACTGCCAAACGATTTTTAACCGTTTCGGGCTTATCATCTTCTCTTTGGTAGAATTCATGTCCGCCACAGCGATCACAAGTGCCTTCAACTTTTGGCGGGTTGAATAATTTATGATACGTTGCGCCACATGTGCGACAGATGAATCGTCCAGCTAAACGCTCGATTAATACATCTTCTTCTACATGGATGTCAATGACAGCATCAATTTTTTTGTTTAATTCTTTAAGCATTGTATCTAATGCTTTTGCTTGATCCAGTGTACGTGGGAAACCATCTAATAGGAATCCTTTGTCTGTGTCTGGTTCAGCAAGGCGTTCTTTAACAATTCCGTTTGTTACTTCGTCAGGAACCAGTTCACCTTTATCGATATAAGATTTCGCTTCTAGGCCCAAGGCAGTTTCATTTTTCATTGCTGCACGGAACATATCTCCAGTAGAAATATGTGGAATGCCATACGTATCAATGATTTTTTCTGCTTGGGTGCCTTTACCTGCTCCAGGTAATCCCATTAAAATGAGGTTCATATATTCTCCTCCTAATTTTAAAGACCGGCTTATGAAGCTAGCCATATGTGAGAATGGTGCTGAGGTAAAACCTCAACACTCGATTCTTACTTATTGATAAAGCCGACATATTGACGTTTCATCATTAATCCTTCTAATTGTTTCGTTGTTTCTAATGCAACCCCGATAACGATTAGTAAACTTGTTCCACCTAAACCGATTGATTGAGGTAAGTTCCAAACCATTTGCGCAATGATTGGAAGTAAAGCAACAAGTCCTAGGAAAATTGAGCCGACAACACTTAATCTCATTAACACGCCAGATACATATTCTTCTGTACCTTTACCTGGTCGCACGCTTGGAATGTAGCTTCCTTGTTTTTGTAAGTTTTCCGCTAATTTCTCAGGGTTTACTTGAACAAATGCATAGAAGAACGTAAACGCAACGATTAGGACAGTATAGATGATTGCCCCTGGAACTGTGTTATAACTGAAGATTTTTGTCATAATGTCATACCAATTTTCACCAGCGAATTTTGATGAGAAAGCTTGTAAAATGGCATTTGGTGTTGCAATTAACGAGCTGGCAAAGATAACTGGAATAACCCCAGCAGCATTTACTTTTAACGGTAAATAACTACTTGTTGGTGCACCAGAAACACGTTTTGTATATTGGATTGGAATCTTACGTTCTGCTTGTTGGAAGAACGTTACGACTGTAACGATCACCAAAATAGCAATAACTAAGATTGCAATGAAAATAACAGATTGCCAAATACGAGAAGACTCGATATTGACGAAGTAATCTTCATAGATTTCTTTGACTGCTCCTGGCAAACGAGAAATAATCCCGGCAAAGATAATCATTGAAACACCATTTCCGATTCCTTTTTCTGTAATTTGTTCACCCATCCAAGTCACAAACATCGTCCCAGCAGTTAAAATAACTGCAATCATCACAAAGGTACCTAAGGTTGGATTGTTTACAATCCCAGTTTGACTTAAGCTATTAAAACCAGCAGTGATCCCCATTGACTGAGCCACACCCAAGACAATCGTTAGATATCTTGTAGCTTGATTTAATTTCTTACGCCCAACTTCCCCTTGTTTTGACCATTCTACAAATCTAGGTACAATATCCATTTGCAATAGTTGAATAATAATAGAGGCTGTAATGTATGGCGAAACCCCCATCGAGAAGATAGAGAAGTTTTGCATGGCACTACCACTCACCATATTCAACATATTCAAAAAGGGTAAGCTACTTAAATCAGACAATCCCTTTGCATTCACCCCGGGCACAGTAATGTGCGCACCTAGGCGAAATACAAACAAGATTAAAACTGTAAATAAGATTTTTGATCTAATGTCTTTGACTTTAAAGGCGTTCTTTAATAGCTTGAACAATTAGATCACCTCGATTGAACCACCAGCAGCTTCAATAGCTTCTTGTGCTGATTTCGAGAATTTAGCTGCTTTCACAGTTAATTTTTTCGTTAACTCACCATCTGCAAGAACTTTGATTCCCGCTTTTTCGTTTTTAACGATTCCTGCTTCTTTTAGGACAACAGGAGTTACTTCTGTTCCATCTTCAAAACGGTTTAAAGTATCTAAGTTCACAACAGCGTAATCTTTACGATTAATGTTTGTAAACCCACGTTTTGGTAAACGACGGAATAATGGAGTTTGACCCCCTTCAAATCCTAAACGAACACCACCGCCTGAACGGGCTTTTTGCCCTTTTTGTCCACGGCCAGCTGTTTTACCATTACCAGATGAAGTACCACGTCCAACACGGTTACGTACTTGGCGTGAGCCCTCAGCAGGTTTTAATTCATGAAGTTTCATAGGTTTGGCACCTCCTTAAGCAATCTTCTATTACAAATCTATAAATCTTAAACTTCTTCTACGTCCACTAAATGTGAAATAGTGTTAACCATACCTTTGATTGCTTCATTGGCAGGTTTTGTAACAGTACTATTCACTTTACCTAAACCTAACGCTTTAACTGTAGCACGTTGGTTTTGAGGACGTCCGATAACACTGCGTTTTAAAGTAATTTTTAATTCAGCCATTATTTTTGTCCTCCTTAACCGATAATTTCTTCTACAGATTTACCGCGAAGTGCTGCCACTTCTTCGGCACGTTTTAATTGTTTTAGACCTTCAACAGTTGCGCGAACAACGTTAATAGGTGTGTTTGAACCTAGTGATTTAGATGTAATATCTGCTACACCAGCTAATTCCAATACGGCACGAACTGGTCCACCAGCAGCTACCCCAGAACCTTCTACTGCAGGTTTCATAAGGATACGGCCGCCACCGAATACGCCAATTACTTCGTGCGGGATAGTAGAACCAACCATAGGCACTTCAACTAAGTTTTTCTTCGCGTCTTCGATTGCTTTACGGATAGCTTCAGGTACTTCTTGTGCTTTACCAGTACCGAAACCAACGTGTCCGTTTTTGTCACCGACAACAACTAAAGCTGCGAAACGTAAACGACGTCCACCTTTAACAACTTTTGTTACACGGTTGATCGCTACAACGCGGTCTTCTAATTCCAAATGTTTTGGATCAATATAAACCATGAATGGTGTTCCTCCTTCTCCTAAAATTCTAGTCCATTTTCACGAGCAGCTTCAGCTAAAGCTTGCACGCGGCCATGGTAAAGGTATCCACCACGGTCGAAGACTACTTTTTTGATGCCTTTTTCAGCGGCACGTTCAGCAACTAGTTTACCAACAGCTGCAGCTGTTTCTGTTTTTGTTCCACCTGAAATTTCTTTATCCAAGGCAGAGGCACTTGCTAGCGTCACACCCGCTACGTCATCAATGACTTGCGCGTAGATGTTTTTGTTAGAACGGAAAATGTTCAAGCGTGGGCACTCAGCAGTACCAGAGATTTTGTTACGTACACGACGATGTCTCTTTTGACGTGTTTTGTTTTTATCTGGTTTTGTAATCACAATTTTCACCTCTTTGATTTAATGTTTACTACTAATATTTCAAGCAGTCAGCAGATTACGGAAAAGAGAAGCTGGCAGACAAGACAAAAGCATTTTATTGGAAAAATCCCATAAAATGACAGTTGCTTGTTGTTGACTTCTGTTTTCTACACAGCTGTTATTATTTACCAGTTTTACCTTCTTTACGGCGTACAAATTCACCAACATAGCGAATCCCTTTGCCTTTATAAGGTTCTGGAGGACGAACGCCACGGATGTTAGCAGCTAATTCACCAACAACTTCTTTGTTGATGCCTTTAACGATAACTTGTGTGTTCGCAGGTACTTCAAATGTTACGCCTTCTGGTGCTGTCATTTCGACAGGATGAGAATAACCAACGTTTAAAGTTAATTTGTTGCCTTGTACTTGGGCACGGTATCCGACACCGATAAGTTCAAGTGCTTTTTGGAAACCTTCAGAAACACCAACAACCATGTTGTTGAAGTTTGCACGAGTTGTTCCGTGGATTGTTTTCATTTCTTTTGAATCGTTTGGACGAGTGAATGTCACTTCGTTTCCTTCGATGTTCATTTTGATATCAGAAGAAAATTCGCGTGTTAATTCACCTTTAGGTCCTTTAACTGTAATGTTGTTTCCGTCTTGCTTGATTTCAACACCAGCAGGAAGAACAACAACTTTATTACCAATACGGCTCACTTAGAGACACCTCCTTGTGTATTTTTTAGAATTACCATACGTAGGCGATTACTTCGCCGCCGATATTTTTCGCTCTAGCTTCTTTGTCAGTAATTACACCCTCTGATGTAGAGATGATTGCAATTCCTAGACCGTTTAATACTTTTGGTACTTCGTCAGCTTTTACGTATGCACGTAAACCTGGTTTAGAAATACGTTTTAAGTTTGTGATAACACGTTCTTCGTTTTTACCATATTTTAGGAAAACACGGATTACGCCTTGTTTGTCATCTTCGATGTATTCTACGTCGCGGATAAATCCTTCACGTTTCAGGATTTCTGCGATATCACGTTTGATTTTTGAAGCAGGTACTTCTAAAGTTTCATGTTTAACCATGTTCGCATTACGAATGCGAGTTAGAAAATCTGCAATTGGATCTGTCATGACCATTGAACTATTTACCTCCTTTATGCGAGTTTACTTGTTTACCAGCTAGCTTTCTTCACGCCGGGAATTTGACCTTTATAGGCAAGTTCGCGGAAGCAAATACGGCAAAGATGAAATTTACGATAAACTGAATGTGGACGTCCACAACGTTCACAACGAGTATAAGCTTGTGTTGAATGTTTAGCAGGACGTTTGTTTTTAGCAATCATTGATTTTTTAGCCACGTAGTTCGCCTCCTTATATTATTTTTGGAATGGCATACCTAATTGTGCCAACAATTCGCGAGACTCTTCGTCAGTGTTCGCTGTTGTAACAATTACGATGTCCATACCGCGTACTTTATCTACTAAATCATAATCAACTTCTGGGAAGATTAATTGTTCTTTAATACCTAAAGTATAGTTACCACGACCATCGAAAGCTTTTTTGCTGACACCGTGGAAGTCACGTACACGAGGTAAAGAAACTGTTACTAATTTATCTAAAAATTCGTACATTCTTTCGCCGCGTAGCGTTACTTTCGCACCGATTGGCATTCCTTCACGTAAACGGAATCCAGCGATAGATTTTTTAGCTTTTGTGATAAGTGGTTTTTGACCAGTGATTAATGCTAATTCTTCAACAGCTTTGTCTAAGTTTTTAGCATTTGATACTGCATCACCCACACCCATGTTGATAACGATTTTATCAACTTTAGGTGTTTGCATAACTGAGCTGTAATTAAATTTTTCCACCAATGATGGTGTTACTTCTTTAATATATTTTTCTTTCAGGCGGTTCATTCAGTAAGCCCTCCTTCCGCAATTTTTATTTATCTAAAACTTCACCTGTTTTTTTAGAAACGCGGACTTTTTTGCCGTCGACTTCTTTAAACGCAACTTTAGTAGCTTCTCCGTTTGAAGGATCAATCACCATTACATTAGAAACATGAATTGGCGCTTCCACTTCAAGGATTCCACCTTGTGGGGCTGCTTGGTTTGGTTTTTGGTGTTTTTTAACGACGTTGACACCTTCAACGATAACTTTATCTTGTTTAGGAAACGCTGCTAAGACAACGCCTTCTTTGTTTTTATCTTTACCAGTGATAACTTTTACTTTATCGCCTTTTTTAACAAACATTACTGTTTCGCACCTCCTTTAACGTGGGCTCGAGATTATAATACTTCTGGTGCTAGAGAAACGATCTTCATGAAGTTGTTTTCACGTAATTCACGTGCAACTGGTCCGAAGATACGTGTTCCGCGTGGGCTTTTATCGTCACGGATAATTACCGCAGCATTTTCATCAAATTTGATGTAAGAACCGTCAGCACGACGAGCGCCAGATTTTGTACGAACGATAACGGCTTTAACTACTTCACCTTTTTTAACAACCCCACCTGGCGTTGCTTGTTTGACAGTAGCAACAATAACGTCACCGATGTTAGCAGTTTTACGACCAGATCCGCCTAGGACTTTGATCGTTAAAATTTCACGTGCGCCAGAATTGTCAGCGACTCTTAAACGACTTTCTTGTTGGATCACGATGTGTATCCCCCTTTCAGATTTTGTGCTTCAATCTATTAGGAAATTCTCGTTTTATTAGATAATAACTGCTTCTTCGACTACCTCTAGTAAACGGAAACGTTTTGTAGCTGATAATGGACGAGTTTCCATGATTTTTACGATGTCTCCAACTTTCGCTGTGTTGTTTTCATCATGCGCTTTATATTTTTTAGAATATTTCATACGTTTGCCATAGATAGGGTGGTTTTTCTTTGTTTCAACGACAACTGTGATTGTTTTATCCATTTTGTCTGATACCACGCGACCTTGGTAAACTTTACGTTGATTTCTTTCTTCAGTCATACGCGTTTGGCCTCCTTCCACTATTAGTTAGCTTGTTCACGCAATACTGTTTTGATGCGTGCAATCGATTGACGTACTTCTTTAATACGTGCAGTGTTTTCTAATTGACCTGTTGCTAATTGGAATCTTAAGTTGAACAATTCTTCTTTTAATTGTTTTTCTTTATCTAGCATTTCGGCAGTGGTTAATTCTCTGATTTCTTTAACCTTCATTCGATTCACCACCCATTTCCTCACGTTTTACGATCTTAGTTTTTACCGGCAATTTGTGAGATGCAAGACGAAGAGCTTCACGAGCTACTTCTTCAGGAACGCCTGCGATTTCAAACATGATTTTACCACGTTTAACTGGTGATACCCAGCCTTCTGGTGCCCCTTTACCTTTACCCATACGTACGCCGATAGCTTTACTTGTGTAAGACTTGTGAGGGAAAATTTTAATCCATACTTTCCCGCCACGTTTCATGTAACGAGTCATTGCAATACGGGCTGCTTCGATTTGACGGTTAGTAATCCAGTGAGATTCAGTTGCTTGTAAACCCCATTCACCAAATGCTACTTCTTTTCCGCCTTTAGCTTCACCGCGCATTTTTCCGCGGAATTCACGACGGTGTTTTACACGTTTAGGTACTAACATGATTATTTCCCTCCTTTCTCAGTGTTTTTTTTCGTTGGAAGAATTTCTCCACGATAGATCCACACTTTAACTCCTAGTTTTCCGTAAGTAGTGTCCGCTTCTTCCCATGCGTAATCAATGTCCGCACGTAATGTGTGAAGTGGTACAGTTCCTTCAGAGTATCCTTCTGAACGAGCGATATCCGCACCGTTTAGACGACCTGATACTTGAGTTTTGATTCCTTTAGCGCCAGCACGCATTGCGCGTTGGATGGCTTGTTTTTGAGCACGACGGAAAGCAACACGGTTTTCTAATTGACGTGCAATTCCTTCGCCTACTAATTTTGCATCTAAATCTGGTTTTTTGATTTCAACGATGTTGATGTGAACTCGTTTGCCAGTTAATTTGTTTAATTCTTTTCTTAGGTTTTCGACTTCAGATCCGCCTTTACCGATAACCATACCTGGTTTAGCTGTGTGAATTGAAATGTTAACACGGTTTGCAGCGCGTTCGATTTCAATTGTAGATACAGCAGCATCAGCAAGTTTTGTTGCGATAAATTTACGGATTCTTAAATCTTCGTGTAAGAATTCAGCATACTCTTTTTCAGCATACCATTTCGCATCCCAGTCGCGGATGATGCCTACACGCATTCCAATTGGATGTACTTTTTGACCCACTGATTGTCCCTCCTCTTAAATGTTTAAGCTCTGTTTTCATAAAGAAAACAGCCTATTTCATGAGACTTATTTCTCTGTTACAACTACTGTGATGTGACTAGTACGTTTGTTGATTGGTGAAGCTGAACCTTTTGCACGAGGACGGAAACGTTTCATTGTTGGTCCTTCGTTAACAAATGCTTCAGATACGACTAAGCTTTCAACGTCTAAGTCAAAGTTGTTTTCTGCGTTAGCAACTGCTGACATTAAAACTTTTTCAATGATTCCAGCAGACTTGTTCGGTGTGAATTTCAAGATTGAAATTGCATCCGCAACGCTTTTCCCTCTGATAAGATCGATTACTAAACGTGCTTTACGAGGTGAAGTGCGAACTGTTTTTGCAGTTGCTTTAGCTGATGTAATTTGTTCTGACATTTGCATATCCTCCCCTCAAAATTAGCGTTTAGTTTTTTTATCGTCAGCAACGTGGCCACGATAAGTTCTAGTTGGTGCAAATTCACCTAATTTATGTCCTACCATGTCTTCTTGAATGTAAACAGGGACATGTTTCCGTCCATCATATACAGCGATTGTGAAACCTACGAATGATGGAAAAATTGTAGAGCGGCGAGACCAAGTTTTAATTACTTTTTTCTTTTCGGCACCTTGTTGTGCTTCGACCTTTTTCATCAAATGATCATCGACGAAAGGTCCTTTTTTTAAACTACGACCCATGGTGAACCTCCTCTCAAAATGTACGACACATGGTCAAAAAAATTATTTAGTACGACGACGAACGATAAGTTTGTCTGATTTAGCTTTTTTATTACGTGTTTTGTATCCAATTGCTGGTTGACCCCATGGAGATACTGGCGCTTTACGTCCAATTGGTGTTTTACCTTCACCACCACCGTGTGGGTGATCGTTAGGGTTCATTACGCTACCACGAACAGTTGGGCGTTTACGCATCCAACGAGAGCGGCCAGCTTTACCAATGTTGATTAATTCGTGTTGTTCGTTACCAACTGAACCGATTGTTGCACGGCAAGTTGCTAAGATCATACGAACTTCGCCAGAGTTTAAGCGGATTAATACGTATTTGCCTTCTTTACCAAGTACTTGCGCGCTTGTTCCAGCTGAACGGATTAATTGTCCACCTTTACCAGGTTTCATTTCAATGTTGTGGATAACTGTACCAACTGGAATGTTTTCCAATGGTAATGCGTTACCTACTTTAATATCTGCTTCTGGACCAGATACTAGGCGCATGCCTACTTCTAATCCTTTTGGTGCTAAGATGTATGCCTTAACCCCGTCTTCGTAATGAACTAACGCGATGTTAGCAGAACGGTTTGGATCGTACTCGATCGTTTTAACAACCGCTGCGACGTTATCTTTATTACGTTTAAAGTCAATCACACGGTATTGACGTTTGTGACCGCCACCTTGGTGACGAACCGTAATGCGACCGTTGTTGTTACGACCGGCATTGTTTTTTAATGGCTGTAACAATGATTTTTCTGGTGTTGAAGTTGTGATTTCAGCGAAATCAGAACTTGTCATGTTACGACGGCCATTTGTGGTAGGTTTGTACTTTTTAATCGCCACGTCTTATTTCCCTCCTACGTTGATATTGTTCAGGACTGCTTATTCAGCAGCTTCGAATAATTGAATTTCTTTTGAATCTTCAGTTAATGTAACGATCGCTTTGCGACGTTTTTTTGTATAACCTGCATATTTACCCATGCGTTTGAATTTTGGACGCACGTTTAAGATGTTTACGTTTGCTACTTTAACATCGAATGCTGATTCAACAGCTTGTTTTACTAAAGTTTTGTTTGCGCGAGTGTCCACTTCGAAAGTATATTTCTTTTCGTCCATAGCTAACATGGATTTTTCAGTGATCACTGGGCGTTTGATTACGTCTAGTAATTCCATTATGCAAGCACCTCCTCAATTTGAGTAAGAGCTGTTTGTGTTGCCAAGACTTTGTTAGCTGACACAACATCTAACACACTAACGTTATCAGAAGTTACTACAGAAACGTTTGGTAAGTTACGAGCTGATAAAGCTGCAAAGTCGTTACCATTTTCTAAAACAACTAATACTTTAGTATCGATAGACAAGTTAGCAAGAACTTGTTTGAATTCTTTTGTTTTTGGTGCATCGAAGCTTAAACCTTCTACTGCTACCAAGTTATTTTCAGCAACTTTATCTGATAATACAGATTTCATTGCTAAGCGACGAACTTTTTTAGGAAGTTTGTAGCTGTATGAACGCGGTGTTGGTCCAAAGACTACGCCACCTCCACGCCATTGTGGTGAACGGATTGAACCTTGACGAGCACGACCAGTTCCTTTTTGACGCCATGGTTTGCGGCCACCGCCACGAACAGCGCTACGGTTTTTAACTGCGTGTGTTCCTTGTCTTAATGAAGCACGTTGCATGATGATTGCATCATAGACAACACTTTCATTAGGTTCGATTCCGAAGATTTCTTCATTTAAAGTGATTTCACCGTTTTGAGTTCCATCTTGTTTGAATAATGCTACATTCGGCATTCCTTAGTTCCTCCTTTCCCTACACTTATTTAGCTTTCACAGCTGATTTGATTGTGATTAAAGATTTTTTCGCTCCAGGAATGTTTCCTTTGATTAAGATAACATTTCTTTCTACGTCCACTTTAACAACTTCAAGGTTTTGAATTGTTACGCGGTCGCCACCCATACGGCCGGCTAGTCGTTTATTTTTAAATACACGGTTAGGCGCTACTGGACCCATTGACCCAGGACGACGGTGATAACGAGAACCATGAGACATAGGTCCGCGGCTTTGGCCGTGACGTTTGATTGCCCCTTGGAATCCTTTACCTTTCGTAGTACCTGTAACATCAACAACGTCTCCTGCTTGGAAAACATCTACTTTGATTTCTTTACCTACTTCATATTCTCCTAGCTCAACATTCTTGAATTCTTTAATGAAGCGCTTAGGAGCCGTGTTTGCTTTTGCAACATGACCTTTCGCAGGTTTGTTTGATAAAACTTCACGTTTGTCTTGGTAACCAACTTGGATAGCTTCGTATCCGTCAGTTTCAACAGTTTTTACTTGTAAAACTACGTTTGGCGTAGCTTCAACTACTGTTACTGGAATTAATTCACCAGACTCAGTAAAGATTTGTGTCATTCCCACTTTTTTCCCTAAGATTCCTTTGGTCATGAGTACACCTCCATCTTAATTTTATAGTTTGATTTCAATATTAACACCAGACGGTAAGTCAAGCTTCATTAGAGCGTCAACTGTTTTTGGTGTTGGGTTCACAATGTCAATTAGACGTTTGTGAGTACGCATTTCGAATTGTTCGCGAGAATCTTTGTATTTATGAGTCGCACGAATAACTGTGTAAAGTGAGCGTTCTGTTGGTAATGGAATCGGACCTGATACGTCAGCTCCAGTTCTTTTTGCTGTTTCCACAATTTTATCCGCTGATTGATCTAAAATACGGTGTTCATACGCTTTTAAACGGATACGAATTTTTTGTTTTGCCATCTTGTTCCCTCCTTCGCCTATTTTAAAAGTAGACATAGCTCCACGAAAATTTATCCGGCATGCTCGTTCATGGCAAAGCGTCCGAGCGTGTCGCAACCTCTCGCTTCACAGCCGGCAAATCAAATCGTTGATCTACCAATGCTTTTTACACTCCTGTAAACAGCACCTTTTTGATTATACTATGAAAGGATAGTGTTAGCAAGGATTTTCTGCGTTTTTTTGAAAGAATTTTTTCTTGTTTTGAAAAGCATTTGTTTTGTTTTTCAATTCTTTTCATTCTATTTTTATAAAAAAAGAATTTGAGATTCTTTTTTTACCAGAATCTCAAATTCTTTCTTTTTTATTCTATTAACCAATCCGGCGCATTGGAATATCATTGTTATCTGGATGAACCAATAAATATTGAATAACATCAATATTGCTTGCTTGGAATGAGGCTGCACATGCTTGCAAATATAAGTCCCACATTCGATAGAAGCGCTCGCCTTTTTCGTCAACAATTTCTGTTTCTATATTATGGAAGTTTTTTGTCCAATGTTCCAACGTCAATTGATAATCTCTGCGCAAACTTTCCAAGTCAATCACTTGCAAGTCGTTTTCTGTCATATGGCCGACTAGCTCAGTGACACCAGGAATATAGCCACCTGGGAAAATATAACGATTAATCCAAGCATTTTTAGCCCCACCTTGTTGGCGACTGATCCCATGAATCAACGCCGTACCTTTAGGCGCTAAATTTCGCTGAACGACATCAAAATATTCATGTAGATTTTCCGCACCGACATGTTCAAACATCCCAACACTCGTAATATGGTCAAAAGACTCTCCTTTTAAATCACGATAATCCATCAATTTGACAGTCATTCGATCTTGTAGACCTTCTTTTTCTATAATATGGCGAATATGATGAAATTGCTCTTCACTTAATGTAATCCCAGTTGCTTTGGCTCCATATTCTTTCACCGCAGTTAAAATTAACGTGCCCCAGCCGCAGCCAATATCCAGTAAAGTGTCGCCCTCTTTGATAAACAATTTATCTAAAATATGATGAACTTTATTCACTTGCGCTTGTTCTAATGTATCTTCAGGCGTTTTAAAATAAGCACATGAATACGTCATTGTTTGGTCAAGCCATTTTTTGTAAAAATCATTTCCTAGATCGTAATGGCTGTGAATATCCTCTTGCGAACGTTTTTTTGAATGACTTTCTTTAGGAAGCCATTTAATAAATTTAGCATTGTGTAAAAAGCTATCCTTTTGGTTATACACATCATAAATCAGCGCTTGGATATCGCCTTCGATTTCAATTTTGCGATCCATGTAGGCTTCCCCTAAAGTTAACGAAGCGTTATTCAGTAAATCCTTCACAGGAATTTTTTCATTGAATACAATTTTAAAAACCGGATCCCCCGACCCTTGCCCATACTCTTTGACGGTACCATCCCAGTATGTGACTTGTGTCTTTTTTGAAAAAGACCATTTAAACAGTTGACTGTACGTTTCTTTTTCTAACATTGCATTCCCTCCATTAAATACCATTTGAAGCCAAAACAAAAAGAAGTCGCTTTCCGGTAGTTCGTCAAAACAAACACCACAGTCCGTTCTAAACTGAAGCACAGAAAAGTTATCACCCCTTCTATGTTCCGCTTCTTTTTTTGCAATTACAGTTCTATTCTACTCCTCTTTTAAAAATTTGAACATTCTTTTAACGTAATACCTACTATTGTTATTCTTTATCACAAAAAAACTAGAGCCAGTCCTTGACAGACTCCTCTAGTTCTAAATATTATGCTTTCTTACGCATCCGTTGTTCCGCATGAGTGTAAGCGCCATGCCATACGTGCCCCACATAAGGATTAACTTGAATACCGTGTTTAATCGCCGCTGCTACAAATTTTTTTGCTAAAGTTACTGCTTCTAACACCGAATAACCTTTCGCCAAGCCAGCTGTGATTGCCGCTGAAAAAGTACAACCTGCACCATGATTATAATCAGTAGGATATAATTCATTTTCCAAAAGATGCGCGGTGTGACCATCGTAAAACAAGTCCAGTGCTTTTTCACCAGCTAAGCGATGTCCCCCTTTAACCACGACATGCTTGGCTCCCATTTGTACAATTCGTTTTGCCGCTTCTTCCATCTCCGCCACGGAAGAAATTTCGCCTAAACCAGATAAGATGCCCGCTTCAATTAAATTAGGCGTGGCCACTAATGCTAATGGCAGTAAATCGTTTTTTAGGCCTTCCACACTTTTGGGTTGCAGAATTTGTGCCGTGCCCTTACAAGCAATGACTGGGTCAATCACGACTTTTTGAATTTTCTCTTGTTTAATGTATTTGCTAGCCATTTTAATATTTTGTTCATTGCCCATCATCCCTGTTTTCAAAGCCGCTACTGGACCGCCTGCAAAAACCGAAATCAATTGTTTTTCTAAGAGCGTTTCTGGCAATTCAGTTACTTCATGTGACCAACCTGTCGTAGGATCCATCGTCACAATCGAGGTTAAACTTGAAAATCCAAAAACTCCATACTCTTCAAATGTTTTTAAATCTGCTTGAATCCCTGCCCCTCCAGTTGAATCGGAGCCTGCAATCGTCAATACTTTTTCCATTAAATCACCTAACCTTTTTCTCCAAGTATACTGAAGAAACAAGTCTGCTAAAACAGCCAATTGGCTTATTTTTTAGCCAGCCAATTTCTAAACAAAAAAAAGACCAGAGAATAAATTCTCTGGTCTTACGTCCGAATACCCCAGTTTTTTACGCTGGTTAAAGCTATAGTTAAAAAGTTAATTATTTAACGATTTCAGTAACAACGCCTGAACCTACAGTACGTCCGCCTTCACGAATAGAGAAACGAGTTCCGTCTTCGATAGCGATTGGGTGAATTAATTCAACGTCCATAGCAACGTTATCACCAGGCATTACCATTTCAGTACCTTCTGGCAATTCTACAACACCAGTAACGTCTGTTGTACGGAAGTAGAATTGAGGACGGTAGTTAGTGAAGAATGGAGTGTGACGTCCGCCTTCTTCTTTTGATAATACGTATACTTCAGCTTTGAATTTTGTGTGTGGAGTGATTGTAGCTGGTTTAGCTAATACTTGTCCACGTTCGATATCTTCACGTGCTACACCACGTAATAAAGCACCGATGTTGTCGCCTGCTTCAGCGTAGTCTAATAATTTACGGAACATTTCAACACCTGTAACAGTTGTTTTAGATGTTTCGTCTTTAATACCAACGATTTCAACTTCGTCACCAACGCGAACTTCACCACGTTCAACACGGCCTGTAGCAACAGTACCACGTCCAGTGATTGAGAATACGTCTTCGACTGGCATCATGAATGGTTTGTCAGTATCACGTTCTGGAGTTGGGATATATTCGTCAACTGCAGCCATTAATTCTAAGATTTTTTCTTCATAAGACTCGTCGCCTTCTAAAGCTTTCAAAGCAGAACCTGCGATAACTGGAACATCATCGCCTGGGAAATCGTATTCTGATAATAAGTCACGAACTTCCATTTCTACTAATTCTAATAATTCTTCGTCATCAACCATATCCATTTTGTTTAAGAATACAACGATGTATGGTACACCAACGTTACGTGATAATAAGATATGTTCACGTGTTTGAGGCATAGGACCATCAGCAGCAGAAACTACTAAGATAGCTCCGTCCATTTGAGCAGCACCAGTGATCATGTTTTTAACGTAGTCCGCGTGTCCTGGGCAGTCAACGTGTGCATAGTGACGAGTTTCAGTTTCATATTCGATATGAGAAGTGTTGATTGTGATTCCACGTTCTTTTTCTTCTGGAGCGTTATCGATAGAATCGTAGCTTTGTGCTTCCCCGCCACCGTGTTTTGATAATACAGTAGCAATTGCAGCTGTTAATGTAGTTTTACCATGGTCAACGTGTCCGATAGTACCAATGTTAACATGGGATTTAGAACGGTCAAATTTTTCTTTTGCCATTTTGAATGTTCCTCCTAAAAATATAAATTTTATTGTTTGTTTTATATGTGATAGACGTTACTAAAAATCGTCTGATCATCATAAGCTATTTTACACGAAATCTTGAAAAAAGGATAGTTCTAAAAACAAACCTTTTATTCTCAAGGAAAATTATGCGTTGCCGCCGTTTTTCTTGATGATTTCTTCTTGAACAGACTTAGGTACGTCTTCATAGTGGTCAAATACCATCATAAATGTACCGCGTCCTTGTGTTGCTGAACGTAATGTTGTAGCATAACCAAACATTTCAGCTAAAGGTACCATCGCATTAACGATTTGAGAGTTACCGTGTGCTTCCATACCTTCAACACGTCCACGACGACTTGTTACGTGTCCCATGATATCACCTAAGTAATCTTCAGGAACAGTAATTGTAACTTTCATCATTGGTTCTAAAATAACTGGGTTTGCATTTTTAGCCGCAGCTTTCAATGCCATAGAAGCAGCTACACGGAAGGCCGTTTCATTTGAATCGACATCGTGGTATGAACCATCGTAAAGTTTTGCTTTGATATCAACTAATGGATAACCAGCAAGAACACCGTTGTTCATAGAGTCTTCTAACCCTTTTTCAACTGCTGGGATGTATTCACGAGGAACCACACCACCGACAATTGCGTTTTCAAACTCGAAGCCTTTACCTTCTTCATTTGGTGTAAATTCAACCCATACGTGACCGTATTGTCCTTTACCACCAGACTGACGAACGAATTTACCTTCTGCTTTAGTCGCAGCACGGAATGTTTCGCGGTAAGATACTTGAGGAGCACCTACGTTAGCTTCAACTTTGAATTCACGTTTCATACGGTCTACTAAAACGTCTAAGTGCAATTCACCCATACCAGAGATAACTGTTTCACCAGTTTCAACGTTTGTTTCAACGCGGAATGATGGATCTTCTTCAGCAAGTTTTTGTAGAGCCACGCCCATTTTATCTTGGTCAGCTTTTGATTTAGGTTCAACAGCGACTTGGATAACTGGGTCAGGGAATTCAATAGATTCAAGAATAACTGGTGCATCTAATGCACATAATGTATCACCAGTTGTTGTGTCTTTTAGACCAACAGCAGCAGCGATATCACCAGAGTACACTTTGTCAATTTCTTGACGAGTGTTGGCGTGCATTTGTAGGATACGACCGATACGTTCTTTTTTGCCTTTTGAAGCGTTCAATACGTATGAACCACTTTCAAGGACACCAGAATAAACACGGAAGAAAGTTAAACGACCTACGAATGGGTCAGTCATAACTTTAAATGCTAATGAAGCGAAAGGTGCTTCGTCATCAGCTGGACGAGTTGTTTCTTCGTCTGTTTTAGTATCGATCCCTTTGATAGCATCGATATCTAATGGAGATGGTAAGTAATCAAGAACAGCGTCCAACATTAATTGAACCCCTTTATTCTTGAATGCTGAACCAGCTAATACAGGGAAGAACTCAACGTTGATTGTTGCTTGACGGATACCAGCGACTAATTCTTCTTCAGTGATTTCTTCACCTTCAAGATATTTCATCATTAAGTCTTCGTCAGTTTCAGCAACAGCTTCAACTAATTTTTCGCGCCATTCTTGCGCTTTTTCTAAATAATCTTCAGGAATATCAGTTTCTTGAATATCTGTTCCCAAATCATTTGTGTAGATTTCAGCTTTCATTTTAATCAAGTCAATGATTCCAGTGAAGTCTTCTTCAGCTCCGATTGGAATTTGAATTGGATGAGCGTTTGCTTGTAAACGATCATGTAATGATTCTACTGAATAGAAGAAGTCCGCACCGATTTTATCCATTTTGTTACAGAATACAATACGAGGAACTTTATATTCAGTCGCTTGACGCCAAACAGTTTCTGTTTGAGGTTCTACACCTGATTGAGAGTCAAGAACTGTTACCGCACCATCTAATACGCGTAGAGAACGTTGTACTTCAATTGTGAAGTCCACGTGTCCTGGAGTATCGATGATATTTACACGGTAGCCTTTCCACTGTGCAGTTGTCGCAGCGGATGTAATCGTGATACCACGTTCTTGTTCTTGTTCCATCCAGTCCATTTGTGAAGCACCTTCATGGGTTTCACCGATTTTATGGATTTTACCAGTGTAGTACAAGATACGCTCAGTTGTTGTTGTTTTACCAGCATCAACGTGGGCCATGATACCAATGTTACGAGTTTTTTCAAGTGAAAATTCTCTTGCCATTTTGTATGTTTACTCCTCTCTTTATTTAAATCGATTGTAAATTGACTTTCTGCTGCCACTTTACGCGACAGACAGAGAGGATCTTACCAACGATAATGAGCAAATGCGCGGTTTGCGTCTGCCATTTTGTGTGTGTCTTCGCGTTTTTTAACAGAAGCGCCAGTGTTGTTAGCAGCATCCATGATTTCTTTCGCTAGACGTTCTTCCATTGTGTGTTCACCACGTAGACGTGCGTAGTTAACTACCCAACGTAAACCTAAAGTTGTACGACGTTCTGGACGAACTTCAACTGGTACTTGGTAGTTAGAACCCCCAACACGACGTGCTTTAACTTCAAGAACAGGCATAACGTTTTTCATTGCTTGTTCAAAAACTTCCAATGGATCGTTACCTGTAGATTCTTTGATGATATCAAATGAATTATAGATAATGTTAGCAGCAATCCCGCGTTTACCGTCAACCATTACACGGTTGATTAAGCGAGTTACTAATTTTGAGTTATAAATTGGATCTGGTAAAACATCACGTTTTGCAACAGGACCTTTACGAGGCATCCGTAACTCCTCCTTCCGAAATATGATTTTTCAAGTTGTTATTGTCTTATTATAATTAAGCTTTAGGACGTTTTGTACCGTATTTAGAGCGGCTTTGTTTACGGTCGTTAACACCGGCAGTATCAAGCGCACCACGAACGATATGGTAACGTACCCCTGGTAAGTCTTTTACACGTCCACCACGTAATAATACCACGCTGTGTTCTTGTAAGTTGTGACCGATACCTGGGATATAAGCTGTAACTTCGATTAAGTTTGACAAACGAACACGGGCATATTTACGTAAAGCTGAGTTCGGTTTTTTAGGTGTCATCGTACCCACACGTGTACAAACTCCACGTTTTTGCGGAGAGTTAACGTTTGTTTGAGTTTTCTTAAAACTGTTATATCCTTTGTTTAAGGCTGGTGAATCAGATTTTTCTACTTTAGATTTACGAGGTTTACGTACTAATTGGTTAATTGTAGGCATTCCTTGTTCTCCTCCTTCCTTACTTCGCTTCTAGTTCCACACATCCAGGTGGTTCTTTTTTCGCGATAAAAAATAATGCAATCTCTGCACTCTTTATCAAATATGCTTTGATAGACAGTCAGCACGTCCCTATAAGGAACCTGTAGATAAAGCACCTTTGTTAGGATACCACGATAAGTATCAGCTGTCAACCCTCTTCTTTCGCCTTTCGAAAAAAAGATTTTCCTTCTATTTAAACGTACTTTTCCTTTAAAAATTTTTATGACTTTTTCAAAAACTTTCTATCTTTTTTAGTTAAATAACGGTACAATATCTTTGACTATTGAAGGGGGCGGAAAACAGCGATGAATCTGAAACAAATGGTAGGAATCGAAGCTGCAAAATATGTAGAAGACGGCATGATTGTCGGTTTGGGTACTGGCTCAACAGCAAAATTTATGGTAGACGAAATTGGTCGTCGCGTAAAAGAAGAAGGATTGTCAATCGTAGGGGTTACTACTTCAAAAGAAACAGAGAAACAAGCCTTGGCCTTGGGCATTCCTTTAAAGGGTATTGATGAGGTTCCGTATGTAGATCTTACGATTGATGGCGCCGATGAAATCAGCGCTGATTTTCAAGGAATCAAAGGCGGTGGCGCTGCCTTACTTTTTGAAAAAATTGTGGCCACTTATTCAAAGAAATGTATTTGGATTGTGGATAAATCAAAAATGGTGGACGATTTAGGAGCTTTCCCACTTCCCGTTGAGGTTGTTCCTTATGGCAGCCGCCAACTAGTGCATTTATTTGAAGAAAAAGGCTATCACCCAACACTTCGTTTAAACGCTGCTGGCGAAACATTAATAACAGATGGAGGCCACCATATCATCGATTTGCATTTAGAAAAAATTACAGATCCAGAAGCTTTAGGTTCTTATTTATACAACTTGGTTGGCGTCGTTGAACACGGCTTATTTTTAAATATGGTTTCTATGGTAATCGTCGGTTATGAAGATGGACCGAAAACCTTACATGTTCCCGCACGTTAAGAATGTGTGAAAAAAGATTATTTATATAGGAAGGATAATATATGAAACGAATTGGTTATGCACGCACAACTATTATTGAAGACGATTTAAAAAATCAACTAACCACTCTCCAATCGTTTGGTTGTGATGATATTTTCCAAGAGACATTTGATCCTCAAGCGGAGATCAGTGTCTTAGACGAAGTCGAAAAACTTCTTTCTGCTGGGGATACACTTATTGTTTGTAAATTGCACCATTTAGGTAAAACAACCCGCCAATTAACAGACTTTATGAAAATGCTAAAGGAAAAACAAGTTGATTTTGTCAGCATTTCAGAAGGAATTGATACTCACCTTCCAACAGGTGAAGCCTATTTCCAATTAATGGAGAGCTTATCCGCGATGGAATGTGCACTAATTAAAGAACGAACACTCGTCGGGCTCCACAAAGCTCGTGAAAACGGAAAAGTAGGTGGACGTCCAAAAATCGATGGACGCACCGTCCGCAAAATCCGTGCATTATATTACGAAAACAAAGAAACAATCCAATTTATTTCTAATAAATGCGGCGTTTCGGTGGGCACTTGTTATAAGTACATCAATTTACCTGAGACAGATGTCGAGAGGTTGTATTCCTAAGAATAAAAAAGAAGTCCTTCAGATGGGGCTTCTTTTTTGATTCGATTTCACTCTAATTTTTCAGCAACTTTCACGTTTTTTTACTATTTTCCATTGGAAATCTTGCGCAAAACGGTGTACAATAAACGTGGAAATCTTATTTTCAGAAAACTAAACTCAAAGGAGAGCTTATACATGCCAAAATTAGTTTTTTCTCGTCATGGACTTAGCGAATGGAATGCCTTAAACCAATTTACTGGATGGGCTGACGTAGATTTAGCACCTGAAGGTGTTGAAGAAGCAAAAGAAGGCGGCCGTAAAATTAAAGAAGCAGGCATCGAATTCGACGTTGCTTATACTTCTGTTTTAACTCGTGCCATCAAAACTTGTAACTATTTACTAGAATACTCAGATCAATTATGGGTACCTCAAATCAAATCTTGGCGCTTAAACGAACGTCACTATGGTAAATTACAAGGACTAAACAAAAAAGAAACTGCTGAAAAATACGGAGACGAACAAGTCCACATCTGGCGTCGTTCTTACGATACTCTTCCTCCATTAATGGAAGCAACAGATGAAGGTTCTGCAGCAAACGACCGTCGTTATGCAATGTTAGACCAACGCGATATTCCTGGTGGCGAAAACTTGAAAGTTACTTTGGAACGTGCATTACCATTCTGGCAAGATGAAATTGCGCCAGCTTTAAAAGACAACAAAACTGTCTTAGTAGCGGCTCATGGTAATTCATTACGTGCTTTAGCTAAACACATCGAAGGCATTTCTGATGAAGATATTATGGATCTTGAAATCCCAACAGGTAAACCATTAGTTTATGAATTAAACGATGATTTAACTGTGAAAGAAAAATACTACTTATAAGAACTTGTTTCTTATTAACAAAAGCGGTTTGCCAAGGCAAACCGCTTTTTTATGGATTAAATAAATTGACTTTCGGTTAAACAATCTTTATAAATCGCTACTATGTCCGCTACATCCAATGGTACATAAGCCTTTTCAGCAATTGCACTATGGGCCACAGCTTGTTGTGCCATTTCTTCAAATTTATCTGCTTCGATGCCAACTTCTGGTAATGTCATTGGAATGCCACAAGCCACAAAGTAATCATACAATGCTTGAATACCTTTTTTCGCTGCTACTTCCTCTTCTTGTTCGACTATTCCCCAAACATTTCGAGCAAACTGTGCAAATTTGCCTACGGTTTGTTCAGACAAAACGTAATTCATCCAACGAGGCGTTAAAATTGCTAAGCCAATCCCATGCGTAATGTCATAAAACGCACTTAATTCATGTTCCATTGGGTGACAAGACCAAACACCTTGTTTGCCGCGCCCTGTTAACCCATTTAAGGCTAAACTACTTGCCCACATTAAATTAGCACGTGCATCATAATCTTCTGGATTTTCTAAAGCAATAGGACAATTTTTGATAACCGTTCGCATTAAGCCTTCTGACACAAAATCTTGGACGTCCGTGCCTGTCGAAATACTAAAATAGTTTTCAATCAAATGACTGAAAATATCCGCTGAGCCAGCTGCTGTTTGATTTTGAGGAACCGTAAAAGTATTCGTTGGATCCAAGAACGAAACTTTTGGAATCATATTCGGACCACCAAAGCCTAATTTTTGATTGGTTTCTAAGTTAGAAATGACAGCACCTGCGTTCATTTCACTACCTGTCGCTGCTAAAGTCAAGATGGTCACGATTGGTAAAGCAGGACCAGTATACCCTTTTCTGGCTGCAATAACTGTCCAGATATCTTCTTCCGAATAAAAGCCCGCAGCAATTGCTTTGGAACAATCAATGGTCGAACCACCGCCAACTGCTAAAATAACATCGACTTGGTTTTCTTTACACAACTCAATTCCTTTTCTAACGGTTTCAATGCGCGGGTTTGGTTCGACACCGCTCAACTCAATCAATGTATGCCCGTTTTTTTGGGCCAAATCAGTAATTTGTTGGTACAAGCCATTACGTTTGATACTACCGCCACCATAAACAAGTAAGACATTTTTGCCAAATTGATCTAACACAGCAGGTAATTCGTCTAAACGATCTTTCCCAAAACGGATGTCTGTTGGTACATAAAAATTAAAGTTTTCCATTCTTTCATCCTCCATTCAATGCTCTTACGCATTTATCATACTATTTTTTCAAAAATCCGCCAATCAAAAAGCCGAGCAAATGACAGTTGCTTTCACAACGATCGCTTGACCCAGCTTTTGATTCTTTTTTATAACGAATCGCTTGTTTTGATTAACAAATAAAGAAAATAAGGCGCACCGATGATCGCAACAATAATCCCTGCAGGCATTTCTCCATTGCCAGGCAATAGCCGACCAATCGTATCACTAACCAATAAAAGCAAACTCCCAAACAACGCCGCCAATGGCAATACCTGTTTTTGTTGCGTAAAACCACATTTGCGAGCAATATGTGGCGCAAGTAAACCTAAAAAATTAATTCCCCCTGTAACGGAAATCGCTGAAGCCGCCAACATCACCGCTAACAGCAACGAAACGATTCGTTCTTTTTTCACAGCAATACCTACAGAAATAGCTGTTTCGTCCCCCAATTGTAAAATATCCAACAGACGATGACGCTTCATCGCAAAAAAGAACCCGATGACTAGCCAAGGCAACAAAGCGCCCACAAAGAACCAATTACTGCCCCAGATACTGCCTGCTTGCCACATTGTAACAAAACGGTACTTTTCAGTGTCAATTTTTGATGTAATTAATAAGGTGAGTGCTGAAATACCCGTACTCAAAATGACACCCGCTAAGACCATTCGAACTGGCGTCAATCCTAAACGATGATGATACGCGATTACCAAAATCCCAACAGCCGCTAGCAAGCCGCCAACTAAGGCCACGAGTGGAAGTGCAAACGTTGTGATACTTGTCGTCTCAACAAAACTAATAAACAAAATCACTGCCAAACCCGCACCCGCATTAATGCCTAAAATCCCAGTATCTGCCAACGGATTCCGAGTAATCCCTTGAAGAATAGCGCCGCTTAAGCCTAAAGCTGCGCCCGCCAGGACCGCAAGCACAATCCGTGGTAACCGAAAATCCCAAACTAACAGTTGTTTGGCCTGACTTCCCTGTCCCAAAAGAAGGGCTTTTAAATCCATGAAGGAAACAGATAATTCCCCTTGCGTTAAACTGATACAAGCAGTTAGGATAATCCCAATTATTAAGATAGCCACCCAACGGGACACTTTTTTCTGTGTCATCCTAGTTGCCCTCCTTTACGAAATAAATAAAGAAAGAATGGGATGCCAATTAAGGCCGTGATAATCCCAAATGGTGTTTCAAAAGGCGGATTCACCATTCGAGCGATTAAATCTGCCACCAAAACGAGGAGCGCACCGCCTAACGCCGAGAACGGAATCAAGCGACGGTAATTTTCTCCAGAAACTGTTCGCATCACATGAGGCACCACCAAACCAACAAAACTGACCGAGCCAACCAGCGCCACAGACAATCCTGATAAAAGCAAAATCGTTATACTGGCGAACAACCGAATACGCTGCGGATGTCGCCCCAAACCAATTGTTGCATCATCGCCAAACCGTAAAATAGTCACCGACGGACTAATCAGAATTGCTAATGCAAATGCGCCCAGAAAGATCGGGACGACTATTTTTAATTGTGCCCAAGAAATAACGCTGACACCGCCAAGAAACCAAAACGTTAACTCTTGACTCAAATTGAACTGAATGGCTAAGAATTGACTAAATGATAAAAAAAGGGCACTAATACCAGCTCCCACTAAGGTCAGACGCATGGGGCTTGCTCCTCGAATTGAATGATTAGAAAGATAATAAATCAGTGCCACACTCACGCCAGCACCAAGAAAAGAAACAACTAAAAGCCACCAATAACTTGCCTGAGGGAGGAAAGCAAAAACAAGCGCTAAGCCCAAGCCAGCCCCAGCATTGATACCCAGCAAGCCAGAATCTGCCAATGGGTTTTGCGTAATCCCTTGCGCTAACGCCCCACTCACCGCTAAACTTGCCCCCACAAAAGCGGCCCCTAAAATCCGCGGCAACCGAACCGTTTGGATGACTTGATGCGCTTGATTGGTCGCATCGAAGTGCGTAAATGATTCAATAATCGTTTGAATCGAAACCGACGTCGCACCAAACATCAATGACAGAAGCATTGTCCCCAGTAGCAAAAAAAGACAGACAAGCAACACTTGCCATTGGTGTCTACAAAATCCGCTTATGCCTTTCATCCATCCAGCTCCATTTCCATCAACTCATAAGAAAGCACTAGTGGCCGCTGTGTCTGACTATGATAACTAATTTCTGCTTGAATAGCGAAAACATCTGCTAAGCCAGTAACAGTAATCACTTCTTGCGGTGTTCCCTCATTGATAATCTTTCCCTCTTTCATCGCAATCACGCGATCAGAAAAACGAGAAGCTAAATTAATATCATGAATCGTCATCACGATAGTTTTCTGATGTTCTTGATTAATTCGTTTTAACACATTTAAAATTTCTAGCTGATGCGCTGGATCCAAATAGGTGGTCGGTTCATCTAAAATTAAAATATCTGTATCCTGCACTAGCGCCATAGCAATCCAAACCCGTTGACGTTGTCCACCTGATAAAATCGCCACAGACTCTCTAGCTAATTCAGTTAAGCCTGTTAATTCTAATGCCCATTGTATGTACTCTTGATCTTCTGTGGTGACACTTTTCCAGCCCGATTGATATGGATACCGCCCGAAAGAGACGAGGTCAAAAACAGATAAATCGATTGTATTTTCTGGCGTTTGTGATAAGATCGCTAGTTCTTGCGCCACTTCTTTTGAAGAAAAATGTTGAAGTTCTTGGTTCTTAATGAACACCTTGCCTTTCTCAGCTGGCAAAATACGCGCAAGTGTTTTTAACAAGGTCGATTTGCCACAACCATTTGGTCCAATAATACTTGTAATAGTTCCCGCTTCAAATGAACAGTTCAGCGCTTCACTAATCACTTGACGACCATATCCTGTAGTTAAGTCCTCTGCCTCTAAATAATTCATAACCATTCCTCTTTAATTTTTCTGTCGTTATTTTACATTTATTGAGAATCGTTCTCACTCATTGTTCCTTGATTATAAAAGACCCTTCCTTAAAAAGCAATGTTTCTTCCAATCAAAAAAACGAATTATCTAAAAAATGCAACTTATTTGCTCAAAAAAGCAAGCGATGATTGACAAACGGTCGTTTTTAAATGATAATGAGAATCGTTATCAACTAAAAATAAAGGAGTTACACAATGAAACTTTTAAAAAAGACGGTCCTAATTGGTACAACCCTTCTTCTTGGTTCATTCTTACTCGCAGCTTGTGGTAATACGAATAAAGAAGCCAACAACGCTGACAAAACACATGAAGTAACAGATACCTTAGGCAATAAAGTAACCGTCCCCGCGAAACCCAAACGGATTATTGCGAGTTATTTAGAAGATTATCTAGTTGCATTAGGAGAAAAACCAGTGGCACAATGGACAGTTGGACAAGGCAGTATTCAAGATTATTTAGCGAAAGAATTGAAAGATGTCCCCACTATTTCCTATGACTTGCCATATGAAGCGGTTCTAAAATTTGAACCTGACTTATTATTAATCAGTTCATCTGCTCTAGTTGAAGGCGGTAAATACAAAGAATACAGTAAAATTGCGCCAACTTATGTAGTCAAAAACGGCGAAAATGTCACTTGGCGTGATCAATTGGAAGATATTGCCACTGTTTTAGATAAAAAAGAACAAGCGAAAAAAGTGTTAGAAGATTATGATACCTTAACCAAAGGCGTCCAAGAAGACCTTGGCAAAAAAGATGCTGGCAAATCTGCGGCAGTCTTATGGGTAACCAACAACCAAGTCTTTATGGTTAGCGATAATCGCTCAAGCGGAACCGTGCTCTATCAGGACTTAGGCCTCCAAGTTCCAAAATTAGTGGAAGAAATTTCTAAAAACGCCAATGCGGATTGGAATCAAGTTTCTTTAGAAAAATTAGCTGAGCTTGACGCAGACCACATTTTCCTTGTAAACAGCGATGAATCAGCACCTCTTTTCCAAGAAGCAATTTGGAAGAACTTACCTGCTGTGAAAAATAACCAAGTTCATACCTATGATAAAAAAAGTAGTTGGTTATACAACGGACCTATTGCGAATACTCAAATTGTTGAAGATGTAAAAAAAGCGCTCTTAAATTAAAAAAATGCTTGGATGAAAATAATCATCCAAGCATTTTTTAATTAGCAATTGCCGTTTCTAAACCAACTTCAATCATTTCATTAAACGTCGTTTGGCGTTCTTCTGCCGTTGTTTCTTCGCCTGTCACCAAGCTATCACTCACCGTCATAATCGCCAATGCTTCTACATCAAATTTTGCTGCTAAATAATATAACATTGCCGCTTCCATTTCAATCGCTAATACCCCGTATCGACCTAAACGAAAGACATCATCTAAGCTATCTTTGTAAAAAACATCATCTGACAATACGTTACCAACATGGGTAGTAAAGCCTTTTGCTTTAGCAATTTCGTAAGATTTGAGTAAAAGGTCGAAGCTCGCAATTTGTGGAAAATCATATTTAGGAAAATCATTGCGAATCGCGGAAGAAGGCGTCGCTGCTGCTTGTGCGATAACTAATTCACGAACGTTGACTTTTTCTGAAATAGAACCACACGTACCAACACGAATTAACTTCTTCACATTGTAAGAGTTAATTAACTCATGGGCATAAATACCTGCTGAAGGCATCCCCATCCCTGTTCCTTGGACCGAAACACGCTGTCCCTTATACGTTCCTGTGTAACCTAACATTCCACGAACTTGATTATAGCAGACAGGATTCTCTAAAAAAGTTTCCGCAATATATTTTGCTCTGAGGGGATCCCCTGGTAGTAAAATTTTATCGGCAATTTCACCTGGTTTTGCTTCGATATGCACACTCATTCTGGTTTACTCCTTTTTTATAAAGCTGCTAGTGTTGCTTTCACTAACTCTTTGAATTGTCCTTTAACGCGTTCAGTTGTTTCAACTACTTCTGCATGATTTAAACTACTTTGCATACCAGCTGCTAAATTCGTAATACAAGAGATGCCTAGTACTTTCATGCCACTATGCACAGCTACAATGACCTCCGAAACAGTTGACATGCCAACTGCATCTGCACCCATCGTCCGTGACATCCGAATTTCTGCAGGCGTTTCATATGTCGGGCCAGAAAAGCCCATATAGACGCCTTCTTTTAAATCAATATTTTGTTCCGCAGCCACTTTTTTTGCCACTTCCCGATATTCTTGCGTGTAAGCATGACTCATATCTGGAAAACGCGGCCCGATTTCTTCATCATTTTCACCAATTAACGGATTATCGCCTGTAAAATTAATGTGGTCATTGATTAACATCAAATTCCCCGGTGTATATGTTTCATTTACGCCACCAGCTGCGTTGGTTACAATCATTGAATGAATGCCTAAAGCAGCCATCACACGAACGGGATAAGTGACCGTTTGCATCGAATGTCCTTCATAATAATGAAAACGTCCTTGCATCGCCAAAACTTTTTTTCCAGAAAGCGTTCCGTAAACTAATTGTCCAGCATGTCCAACGACTGTTGAAACAGAAAAATGGGGAATTTCAGAGAAAGGAATAGCAATCGCATCGGTTATTTCATTAGCTAATTCACCTAACCCAGAACCTAAGATTAGACCGAAGTCTGCTTGTTGCACCCCTTTTTCTTTCAAAAACTCAGTTGTTTCGTTTAAATGGTTCGTTAACTTTGTCATGTGTTGCCTCCTCGAATTATTGTAATTGATTTAAAAAGCTTTGACCGTTTTCCGTTGCAGGAACTTCAAAGTTTTCAGCAATCGTTGCTGAAATATCTGAATAAAATCCTTGTGGCAAGCTGCCTTGTTTTGTCATTTTTTTACTATAAGCCAATAAAGGCACATATTCACGTGTATGGTCTGTTCCTGGGAAAGTTGGGTCATTCCCGTGATCTGCTGTAATTAAAAGCAAATCATCTTCGGCCATAGCTGCCATAATCTCTGGCAAACGACCATCAAAATCTTCGATGGCTTTTGCATAGCCCTTCACATCACGACGGTGGCCATACAGCGCATCGAAATCCACTAAGTTAGTAAAACTTAAACCTGTGAAATCTTTGTTCATGACCGTTAATAATTGATCCACCCCATCCATATTGCTCTTCGTGCGGATAGCTTCAGTAATTCCTTGTCCATTAAAGATGTCGTTAATTTTCCCAACAGCGATCACATCATTGCCGTTTTCTTTCAACGAATCTAAAACAGTATGGCCAAAAGGATCTAGAGCATAGTCATGACGGTTACTGGTTCGAGTGAAATTACCTGGTTCACCAACATACGGGCGAGCGATAATCCGACCAATCATATAAGGTTCGTCTTTCGTAATGTCACGAACATATTGACAAATTTTATACAATTCTTCTAATGGAATAATGTCTTCATGCGCCGCAATTTGTAAAACAGGGTCCGCTGAAGTATAAACGATTAGATCCCCTGTTTTCATTTGATGTTCGCCGTAATCATCAATGACTGCTGTCCCGCTATATGGTTTGTTACAAACAACTTTTCGCCCAGAAAAATCTTCAATTTGTTTCAGTAATTCTTCAGGAAAGCCGTTTGGGAATACTCGAAAAGGTTTTTTGATGTTCAAGCCCATAATTTCCCAGTGACCGGTCATAGTATCTTTTCCAACAGAAATTTCTTCTAATTTGGTGGCATAGCCATCGTGGTCTGCCACTGCTTTGACACCTGTTAAAGGAGCAATAGTTCCCAATCCAAGTTTTTCTAAATGAGGAATGGTTAGTCCCGCTTCTTTGGCAATATGACCCAGTGTATCACTGCCGACATCTCCAAATTTTTCAGCATCTGGTGCTTCACCAATACCGACTGAATCTAGTACGATTAAATGAACACGTTTAAACACACTTGCTTCCTCCTCTAAGGTCGTAAATACGTCAAGAATGACAATTATTTTACGCTAGCCTTTTAAATAGTCTCGAGAATCAAACAGAATAATCTATTTATTCTCAGCTCTTCAATTATACCATGAATCCGCTATTATTGCGTGTTTAAGACTGGCTTATATTTTAGAAAAAGCAACTTTTTCTAAAATATAAAGAAATAATTACACTAAAAAAGCCCCAGGCTGTTCCCTAGAGCATTGCTGAGATTCCTTCAATTTTCTTCTTAAAAATGAACGCATAAAATCCTTTTGTCATTGTAATATTCCTACAAGAACTGCTTCAAACTAATTGTTTGTCTTTGAAAGGCTTCTTTTACTTTATTACCAAACTGTCCTTTAAGAGCCGTTCCTAGTTGTTGCTGCCTTGTCCCAAAACTTGTTGCTGCTTCGACGACTAGCTTGCGATGCCTTTGATTTGCCTGATTCTTCTCCTGAGCAACCCGTTGTTGCATTGCTACTCCTACAGAACGAACATTGGCTTTATCTGCACTTCTAGCTAACTCCTTTAACAACCGTTGAATCATTTCGTCCACTAAATTACCTCTTTTCATTGCTTCGTTTTTGATACTCACTTCGATAAGTTTGTTCTAAATCCTCTATTTTATGGTTTATTTTTCGTTGTTCTAACTGAATCGTTTCTTGAAACTGTTCAATTATTGTTGAATAGTCCCTTTTCGCTCGATGCAAAGGTTCTCCGTCTAGCGCCAAGCTATTTAAGGCACTTCTTAAACGTTGCTCAGCTTCCATTACCATTTGTTCTCCGTGCGACTGTGCTCGTCGTAAATCGTCACTTTGTTCTTCTAATCCTTGCCGTTCTCTGCGATAATTCGCTTGTAATTCATCCAATGTCATTTTTTGCTCCTATCTAAATTGATTAGCCAGTTCGCTATCGCGGGCAACGATTTCTGCTAATTTGGCGGTGATTTCCCGTTCTAAAGCATCAAAGGTGGCGCTTTTTTCTTTGGCTTGTTGAATACGCAGTTCATGGGTTTCTTTTGGTTGAAACACCTGACTTTGCTTGGTGACACCCACACTAGCTAAGGCTTCCATAATTTCAGCTTCAGTTAACATCTGAACAGAATTTCTAGCCGCACGAAGTCCTGCTTCCCAATTTTGCTCCAAGGTTCGAATCGCTTCTTGATGAATGCAAATCACTCGTTCCATGGCATATTTTGCATTGCGAGCTGCTATTTGAACCACGGCTCTGGCTTGAGCATCCTCCAAATAAATTTGTTGACTACTTGATAAACCGCTACCATTTTTCAGTAACTTTTTCTTCAAAATTTGTAAATTTGCCAATTCACTGGCAAAAACTGTCATGGATTTTCGCTCTTGTCCTTGAAGGCTCGCTTCTAAATTGTGTTCATTATCAGGAATTACCAAATAACCATCTGCATCAAAGAGCCAATTGGCTAAATCATGAGACTTCAACGGATTTTGCAAGCCCATTTGCAAAGCCACTTTGATTTCGGCGCCGGTACCATTGCCCATTAAATTACCTACAATATCCGCCTGATTGCGATAATTGGTTAACCAGCCAGGATTTTCAGCGACCCACTTTTTAGCAGCTGGTGTCAACACCTCATAGGGATCTGGCCCATTAAAACCGACATTTTTCCATTGATTTTCCGCGGCAATATACAACGCTAAATATTCCCCTAAAGAATGTCCGGTAGTAGAAAAAGTGGCCTCGCTGTATTCTTGTTTGACTGCCTCAGCAAAAGCCACTGCCGAACTCAGTTGCCCAGCCAAACGTTGTGGACTCCGTGCATCAGAAAAACCAGGAGACGCCGTTTTGTCCCAAAAACCACCAATCGTGCGCAAGTCCGTTTCCACATCTTTCCAATCACCAGGATTGGTGCCAGCATAACTAATCACAATTTGCGACAAATCAGGAACCCCTTGCTTATCTAGGGGAGCCACAGCCATCGCTTGCATCCCATCCGTCTGAGAATTCTCTTGGATTTTGAGGATTCGGAATTTTAAATTTCCAAATTTACGTATTCTTCCTTCTTTAATACTCGGTGTATATCTTTTATGCTTAGGGTCTAGCCAATAAACTCTATCACTTAATTGATTATAGTCTTGGTCAGTTATCATTAAATCAACTCCTCCTTCCCATTAGTGTATGTTACTTTTACTGAAGTAGTTGTGACTCCTTCTTTTTGTACCGCTTCATCTTCTACTCCATAATCTCCCAATTCATTCCTCTCTTTCCAAAATCCATAATCAAATTTTACAGAGTCGTTATTCTTATTAAACATTGTCACATACATTCCATACGACCCTGTCATTTCGTTTTTTCCTGCTTCATGGAATTTGACTTCCTTAATATCCGCAAAGGTATTTTTCAGTACTTTCACTGATTGTTTCTCTACTGCTAGTAAATCTTGTTCTTTTTGTTCTGCCCGTTTGTCCATAAATACTTTCCCTCCAATGCCAATTAGGATGATTCCTAAAATCAATAAAATACCTACTCTAATTCCTTTTTTATTCATAGCTCCTCCTTTTATTTATTCATAGTTAATTGCTTAACCTATGTATCTTCATCTGATATTTATGTTTGACACAACAGCCATCGCTTGCATCCCATCCGTCTGAGAATTCTCTTGGATTTTGAGGATTTGGAATTTTTGATTTTCAATATTAAAATCCGTACGTTCTTTCATAAAAGGAGAATACTTCTTTTTGTCATTTGGGTCTAATTTATAAACTCTATCGCTTAATTCTTTATATTGTTTCTCTGAAATAATCACACCAATTCCTCCTCACCATTAGAATAAATAACATGTATTTTATGATTAGTTTTTCCTGTTTTTTGAATATTTTCATTCAATATTGTATAACTACCTATTTCATTCGGTTCTTTCCAAAAACTATAATCAAAATCTACTGCATTACCTTCCACATTGATTAAAGTAATTATTATGTTGTACGACCCTGTCATTTCGTTTTTTCCTGCTTCATGGAATTTGACTTCCTTAATATCCGCAAAGGTATTTTTCAGTACTTTCACTGATTGTTTCTCCACTGCTAGTAAATCTTGTTCTTTTTGTTCTGCCCGTTTGTCCATAAATACTTTTCCTCCAATGCCAATTAGGATGATTCCTAAAATCAATAAAATACCCATTCTAATTCCTTTTTTATTCATGACTCCTCCTTTCTTTATTTAGAATCGAGACTTTGATAGCGTTTTACTTTTTAGTTTAACATAGCAAAAAGAAATGAATTTTCAATTTCTTGTACTTCACTAGAAAAAATTGAGAAAATAAGTACTAGGAAAAGCTCTTTCGCTAAAGTTGTTTGAAGAACAATCAAAAAAACTGCCCGTTATTTTACAACGGACAGTTTTAAATCTATTTCGTTTTGACGTAATTTTTCCCGTTCGCTTTTGGTCCCGATGATTTTCCGAAGAACACAACTAGGACTAAAATGGTCAATACGTATGGTGCTGCTTGTAGATAAACTTTTGGAATTTCTGAAATAATTGGTAAGTTTTCCCCAGCAATACTTAAGTTTTGTGCAAAACCAAAGAATAAGGCTGCGCCCATTGCCCCAAGTGGATTCCATTTACCAAAGATCATTGCGGCCATTGAAATAAACCCTTGTCCTGCAATTGTGGTAATCCCGAAACGACCCGCAATACTTTGAGCAAAGACAGCTCCGCCCATACCGCCTAAGAAGCCGGATAACAAGACGCCAGAATAACGCATTAAGTAGACATTAATTCCCAATGTATCTGCCGCTTGTGGATGTTCCCCCACAGAACGTAACCGTAAGCCAAAACGTGTTTTATAAATGACAAACCAAGCTAAAATCGCAATCAAAATTGCTACGAAAGCTGGTAAAGAGGTTTTTGCAAAGAATAGTTCACCAATCACTGGAATTTTTGACAATCCTGGGAAAGAAAAATAGCCAAATGATTGTGTAATCATATCTGTTTGTCCTTTTTGATAAATAACTTTTACTAGGAAAACCCCTAGCGCCGGTGCCATCAAGTTAATGACAGTACCACTGATAATATGATCTGCTCGTAAGTTAATAGTTGCAACGGCATGTAAGAGAGAAAAGACAATCCCGACAACGCCTCCTACTAAACAAGCAATCCATGGTGTCGCCGCGCCAAATGTATCAGCAAACGTCAAGTTAAAAACGACCGAACTGAAAGCGCCCATTACCATAATACCTTCCAAACCAACGTTAACCACACCACTTCGTTCTGAGAACGTTCCGCCTAATGCTGTCAAGATGAGCGGAGTTGCATACACTAATGTTTGCGTGATGATTGAGGAAATTGTTGCTAAATCCATTAGATGTCTCCCCCCTCTTGATTGTTTTTGTCTGGCGCCGCTTCAATTGTTTCTACAATCGCTACTTCTTTTTTACTACCAGACGCTTTTGCTAACAAGAAACGAATTAAATAACTAATTCCCACAAAGAAAATAATTGCTGCAATAACAACATCAACTAATTCGGTTGGTACACCAGCTATCAACGGCATTCCTTGTCCACCAAGTTTTAACATTCCAAACAGTAATGCGGAAAGTAAAATCCCGATTGAGCTACCTGCTCCTAATAGAGACACGGCCATACCATCGAACCCAATGCTCAACGATGTGTTTTGAATAAAGAAGTTTTGGAAAGTCCCCAATCCTTGGACCGCACCACCTAAACCAGCCAGCGTTCCTGAAATCATCATGGATAAAATAATCGTTCGCTTGCTGCTCATTCCAGCATATTCAGAAGCAAATGGGTTTAACCCCACCGACCGAATTTCAAAACCAAGCGTTGTTTTTTTCATCAAGAACCACACAAGAATAAGGAAAATGAAGGCCAAGAAAATGCCAATGTTCAAACGAGAGCCATCACTGATACTTGTTAAAAACGGTGAGCGTAATGATGCATTCGCACCAATCATTTTGGTGATCCCTTTATTCGCCATAATACTTGGTTTCATGACATTATTAGCAATATGATTTCCTGTGTATAATAAAATATAATTCAACATAATCGTAACAATAACTTCACTCGTCCCAAAATAGGCACGCAAGAAACCTGGAATGGCTGCTGCTAAAGCTCCTGCAACTGCGCCAACAATAATCGCCACCGGCAACGCAATCATCCGGGGTGCATCAGGCATGGATAAAGCGACCCAAATACTAGCCACCCAACCACATAAGGCTTGTCCTGAAAGCCCGATATTAAAGAATCCAGCCGAATTTGCCACCGAGAATCCTAAAGCGGTAAAAATCAACGGTGCTGCGGTGACAAAAATCTCACCAATACTTTTCTTTCCTTGGAAAGCTGTTTCAAACATCGCTTGATACCCAGCCACTGGGTCATAGCCAAAGATAACCATAATAATTGCCCCTAAGAGGAAACCCATAATAACAGATAACACAGGGACTAAAATATTTCTTATTTTTTCAGAACGATTATTCAACAGTTTCACCTGCCTCTACTTTTGATAACTCAGCACGGGCTTCTTCCAATGAGTAGCCAGCCATTAACAAGCCCAATTCATTTTCTGTCGTTTCTTTCGGATCAACAATTCCGACAATTTCCCCCGCATGAATAACAGCGATACGATCAGAAACATTTAAAATTTCATCTAATTCAAAACTTACTAATAAAACAGCTTTATTTTTATCTCTTTGTTCAATTAGTCGACGATGAATGTATTCAATAGCTCCGACATCTAAACCGCGTGTTGGTTGAGAAACAATCAACAAATCTGGATCGCGGTCAACTTCTCGGGCAATAATCGCTTTTTGCTGATTCCCACCTGAAAGCGCCCGAGCTGGTACTAATTCATTAGGAGTCCGTACATCATATTCTTCAATTAATTCACGGGCATGTTTGTTAATCATTCGATAGTTTAAAATACCTGTTGAACTGTATGGTTTTTGGTAATACGTTTGTAGGCCAATATTTTCAGCCAATGTCATCTCTAATACCAAGCCATATTTATGTCGGTCTTCAGGAACGTGGGCGACACCCATTTCCGTAATTTCCCGAGGTTTGCGATTAGTAATCTCTTTTTCATTCAAATGAATGGACCCGTTTTCGACTTTGGTTAATCCTGCTAAGGCTTGGATTAATTCTGTTTGTCCATTGCCATCAATCCCCGCAATTCCAACAACTTCCCCTGCTCGGACATCTAAGCTAAGATTTTTCACTGCATCTAAGCCGCGGCTTTCTTTCACTACTAAATCTTTAATTGATAAAATTGTTTCTTTCGGTTGCGCTGGTTTTTTCTCTGTTTTGAAGGAAACAGAACGACCCACCATCATATCGGCTAACTGTTGCGAAGAAACGTCTTTCACATTGACGGTGCCAATACTTTGCCCCCGGCGAATAACCGTACAACGGTCCGCCACTTTTTTAATTTCATCTAACTTATGTGTAATTAAAATGATCGATTTGCCTTCATCGGTTAGTTCTTTCAAAATAATCATTAATTCATCAATTTCTTGTGGCGTTAATACTGCGGTTGGTTCGTCAAAAATTAAAACGTTCGCACCACGATATAAGGTCTTTAAAATTTCAACCCGTTGTTGCATACCCACAGAAATATCGCGAATATAGGCATTGGGATTTACATCCAACCCGTATTGCTTAGACACTTCTTCAATCTCTTTTTTCGCTTTTTTCCGGTCTAAAATACCGCCATGGGTAGGTTCACTACCTAAGATAATATTTTCAGTCACAGTAAAGGCTTCAACTAACATAAAATGCTGATGGACCATTCCGATTCCTAAACGATTGGCTGCAGTAGGACTTGTAATGTTGACTTTTTCGCCATTCATATAAATCTCACCTGAGGTCGGTTCCAATAGCCCTGATAAGATATTCATCAAGGTCGACTTGCCTGCACCATTTTCACCTAGCAGTGCGTGGATTTCACCAGGTTTTACTTGTAAATCAATTTGGTCGTTGGCTTTGAACGTCCCAAATTCTTTGGTGATTTTACGCATCTCAATTACGTTTTCTTCTTGAGACAAGGTCTATTCACTTCCTAACAAAATTATATTGGCAATACTTTAGAGGGTAATTTTGACCCTTAACTAAGTAGTTGAAGAACCTCAACTATTTAGTTAAAAATCCAAACATCATAAAGGGTTTCCTTGGCAGCCGTCGCTGCCAAGGACCACTTTATTTTTAGAAGGAACAATAATGAGCCCTTCTTTTTTCATTTAGGAGCTTAAATTATTCTGGTTTTTCTGGGACTTTTACGTCACCTGAGATTACTTTATCTTTTGCTGTTTTAACAGCTTCTTTTGTTTTGTCGTTTAAATAGCCGTCTGTTAAGTCAACGCCACCATCTTTTAATCCATAAACTAAATGTTCGCCACCAGGGAATTTGTCTTCTAACGCACGGTTGGCAATATCTTGAACCGCTGTGCCGACACCTTTAAGGGTTGAAGTTAACGTGAAGTTGTCTTCTTTGCCGTCTTTTGTTTTGTACTTGCCATCAGCATCTTGATCACGGTCAACACCGATTACCCAAACTTTGTCGCCAGAACCTGATTCATTCAAGTCTTTTGCTTCTTGGAAGACCCCTTGTCCAGTCGCACCAGAAGCATGGAAGATGATATCAACGCCGTTTTGGTACATTGCAGCAGCTAAAGCTTTCCCTTTGGCAGGATCAGCAAATGAAGCCGCATATTTTGTATCAACAGTAATTTCTTTACCTAATTCTTTCGCAGCATCAGCCACACCTTTTTCAAAACCAGCTTGGAAACGGTCAATTACGACCCCTTCTTCACCACCAACAAAACCGACTTTGTTCGTTTTTGTTTCGTTTGCAGCAGCAACACCGGCTAAGTAAGCTGCTTCATTATCTCTAAATGTTGCAGAAACGACATTCTTTTTGCCATCGATTTGATCATCGATTAAAACAAAGTTTGTATCAGGGTTGGCATCTGCTGCAGAAGAAATTGCATCTTTTAGCAAGTAGCCAATACCAAAGATTGTGTTGAATTTACTTGATACCGCTTGGTCAATATTTGTTGTATAGTCAGCTGCATCATTCGATTGAATATATGCATACCCTTTTGAACCTTCTGGTAAATCATGTTCTTTACCCCAAGCTTGCAATCCTTCCCAAGAAGATTGGTTGAACGACTTGTCATCCACGCCGCCTGTATCTGTAATGATTACAGCACTATGCGCTGCATCCCCTTTGCCACCGCCGCTTTCAGCGGTTTTTCCTTTGCCACCACCACATGCTGCAAGTGAAACTGATAAACCTAATGCAATCAAACTAAAACCGAATAATTTTGCTTTTTTCATTTCTGTAAAGCCTCCTAAAAATAGTTTAATGTATTTAAACAACTAAGTTGTTTCTAAGGTTGGTCTGGGACTTTTACGTCACCAGAGATGATTTGTTCTTTGGCTTCTTTAACTGCCGTTTTGGCTTGATCGCTTAAGGCTTCTGTTGTTAAATCAACACCGCCATCTTTCAATCCATAAGTTAAATGTTCACCGCCAGGGAATTTATCTTCTAATGCAAGATCAGAGATTTTTTTCACAGCAATATTTACACCTTTAATGGTTGAAGCTAACGTTAAGTTATCATCCTTGCCATCTTTGGTTGTATATTTACCGTCTTCGTTTTGGTCACGGTCAACACCAATCACCCAAACTTTATCTTTTGAACCTGTTTCATTTAGCGCTTTGGCTTCTTGGAAGATTCCTTGTCCTGTAGTCGCCGCTGCGTGATAAATAATGTCGGCACCTGCTTGATACATAGAAGAAGCTAAGGCCCGTCCTTTTGAAGCGTCTGCAAATGTCCCTGCATAAGTAGACGTAATTTGAATATCTTTGCCTAATTTTTTGCCAGCGTCTGCTACACCTTTTTCAAAACCAGCTTGGAAGCGGCCAATAACAGGTCCTTCAACCCCGCCGATAAATCCTACTTTGTTGGTTTTCGTAGTGTTAGCTGCTGCCACACCTGCTAAATACGCAGATTCATTATCTCTAAATGTTGCAGAAGCGACGTTGTTTTTCCCATTAACTGTATCGTCGATTAGAACGAAATTCGTTTCTGGGTTGGCGTCCGCTGCATCTACTACTGCATTTTTTAGTAAATAGCCAATGCCAAAAATCGTTTTAAATTGACTTGAAATGGCTTGGTCAATGTTTGATGTATAATCAGATGCTTCATTTGATTGAATATACGCATACCCTTGAGGTCCTTCTGGAAGTTTGTGCTCTTTGCCCCACTCTTGCATTCCTTCCCACGCAGATTGGTTAAAAGATTTGTCATCAATGCCGGCTGTATCTGTGACCATTACGACACTATGTTGTGGATCACCTTTTGTGTTGGCGTTCTTTTTGCTATTGCCACCACATGCAGCTAACCCAATGGTTAAGGCAACTGCTGCCAATCCTAGACCTAAAAATTTTGCTTGTTTCACTTTCCGAAAAGCCCCCTACTATTTTATCTATTATTTCATTCGCATTTATGCTATTGAAATCTACTTTGAGCCCAACGAAACCTTATGTCCTTTTTTTAAAAATCTTTATCTGTAAATGAATAGGGCAATAATGCCTCAACTGTCATTGTTTTAGTCGCGCCATCTTTACCAACTAGCGTGACCGGCATTTGTGGATCAAAGAATTCAGCCATTACTTGACGACAAGCGCCACATGGAGAAATGGGTGCCTCTGTATTACCTGCTACAACTAAATGTTGGAAGGTCCGTTCATCTTCTGAAATGGCTTTAAAAATCGCCGTTCTTTCTGCACAATTTGTTAAACCAAAGGAGGCATTTTCAATGTTGACTCCTTGATACATTTTCCCGTCTGCAGTCACTAAGCAAGCGCCCACAGGAAAGTTAGAATACGGTACATAGGCGTGTGCCAATGCTTCTACGGCACAATCAAGCCATTCTTGTTTTACTGTCATCTTTTTCGCCACACCTTCGTTTAATTTGAAATACGAATTAATACCCTTCGCCAGTTGCGCCAGAAACAATTGCTACACCCGTACTTGCACCGATGCGTGTTGCCCCAGCTTCAATCATTGCTAACGCTTCTTCTGCATTATGCACGCCACCAGAAGCCTTAACGCCCATGTCAGGACCAACTGTCTCACGCATTAAACGAATGTCTGCTACTTTAGCGCCGCCTGTTGAGAAGCCAGTAGATGTTTTAACGAAATCGGCACCTGCTTCTTTGGCTAATTCACAAGCTTTAACTTTTTCTTCGTCTGTTAATAATGCTGTTTCAATAATCACTTTGACTAACGCTTTTCCTTTGGCTGCATCTACTACGCCTTGAATGTCTTGACGTACGTGATCGTATTGTTGTGATTTTAATGCACCAATATTAATCACCATATCCACTTCATTCGCACCATTTTTAATTGCATCAGCTGCTTCGTATGCTTTAACTTCTGGTGTATTTGCCCCCAAAGGAAAGCCAATAACGGTACAGACAGCGACGTCGGTATCTGCTAATTGCTCGCTAGCAAAAGCGACCCAACAAGGATTGATACATACAGAGAAAAAGTTGTACTCCTTAGCTTCGTCAATAATTTTTTGGACAGCGGCTTCTGTCGCTTCTGGTTTCAAAATAGTGTGGTCAATCATGCGGTTTAATTCCATGATGAGAATTCCTCTTTTCTTTTTGTTTTATTCCGTAATAATATCGTGAATCAAAATAGGCTCTTCGCCGGTTGGTCCAATTTCAATATTTTTATAAAGCAATTGTTCGACTTCTGTCACGTCTTCACGATTGGCATAAATGGTTAATAATGATTCGCCTTTTTCAACTGGGCTCCCTACTTTTTTGTGAAGTTTCAAGCCAACTGCAAAATCAATCGTATCTTCTTTCGTAGCCCGACCAGCGCCCAGCAACATTGCGGCAACGCCAATTTCATTGGCAACGATTTTTTGTACCACGCCTGTTTCTTTGGCAGGTAAATCAAATTGATAAGTTGCGGTTAATAATTTTTCTGGCTGGTCAACAACGGAACTGTCGCCGCCTTGATTTTCAATCATTTCTTTAAATTTTGCGAGCGCTCGACCGCTTGTTAATGCTTCTTCTAATAAAGCCCGTGCTTCGTCTAACGTCTCGGCTTTTTTAGCTAAAACAACCATCTGACTTCCTAAGACATAGCACATCTCCACTAAATCTTCTGGCCCATTTCCTTGCAAGGTCTCGATTGCTTCAACGATTTCTAAACTATTTCCGATGGCCTCCCCTAAAGGTTGTGACATGTCTGAAATTACTGCCATCGTTTGGCGATTTGCCAGTTTCCCAATGCGAACCATTGTTTCCGCTAATCGACGAGCACTTGCTAGGTCTTTCATAAAGGCCCCTTCACCAGTAGTCACGTCTAAGACAATCGCATCTGCCCCTGCGGCAATTTTTTTACTCATAATGGAACTTGCAATTAATGGAATTGAGTCAACAGTGGCGGTCACATCACGTAACGCATAAAGTTTTTTGTCTGCTGGTGCTAGATCACCTGACTGACCAATCACTGCCACTTTTGTATCGTTCACCAATTGAATAAAACGTTCTTCTGTCAATTCAACTTTAAAACCAGGAATCGCTTCTAATTTATCCAACGTACCGCCCGTGTAGCCTAAGCCACGACCAGACATTTTTGCTACATTGACCCCGACACTAGCAACTAACGGCGCTAAAATAAGCGTCGTAGTGTCGCCTACGCCACCTGTAGAATGCTTGTCGACTTTGATTCCTTCTATAGAAGAAAGATCCACAATTTCGCCTGAATGGACCATTGCTAACGTCATTTGTGTAATTTCTTCGTCTGTCATATCTTGGTAAAAAACAGCCATTAAAAAGGCACTTACCTGATAATCTGGAATTGAACCATCTGTGTATCCGTTGATAATAAATTGAATTTCTTCGCTTGTTAGTTGATGCCCGTCACGTTTCTTTTCAATAATGTCTACCATTCTCATGAATTCGTTCCCTCCGATTTCCCGATAATGTATTATACAACAAAATCGTTCAGCTTTAAACCATTTAGTAAACCAGTTTACTATTATTTTTTTCTTGTGAAAACGCAAACAAAACGAACGTTCTATTTCTAAGCTGTTTTTTAAATCGGTTTTGTGCTTTTTCTAGCAATAAACGTCGCATCAAAAACTTTATTTGGAACTTTCCCTGTTGGATCTGCAATAGCTTCCACCAAAAATTTTGCTGCATAATAGCCAATATCAAAACTCGGCTGATAGACGGTTGTTAAACTCGGCACCAAATATTCGGAAATTTCCAAGCCATCAAAGCCAACCACCGAAATATCGTCAGGAATTTTCTTGCCCGCTTCTTCAATGGCTTGATAAGCTCCCATCGCCATTTCATCATTGCCACAAAAAATTGCTGTGATTTCTTCATTTTTCAAAACTTCTTTCGCCGCAGCATAGCCGCCATGCAAGTTCAATTCCCCAGCACAAACATAATGCGGACGAAAAGGTAAATTATTGTCCTGTAACGCATGCTGATACGCCGTCACTCGTTCCGTCAAACGATAATAGCCGGCACTTTCACGCAACATGCCAATATGCTGATGCCCTTGTTGAATCAAATGATGGACCGCTTGATAAGCACCTTCGTACTCTTTAACGATTAATCGTCCACTATCTCGTGGATTAATCCCACGATCGACAAGAATGACAGGAATCGGATGTTCTCGTCGGTCTTTTAAAATATGATTTTCTGGCAAAACATTCGGCGTGGCAAAAATAATGCCATCCACCGACCGATGAATCAACTCGCTAACATATTGCATCGCTTGCTCGGAATCATGCTTTGAATTGCATAACAAAATCATGTAGCCTAACGAATTTAAATATGTTTCTACACCTTCAATCACTTTTGAGAAAAAGAAATCCGTCACATCTGGCACAATCATACCAATGGTTTTGGAATGACGGTTGATTACATTCGAAGCAAAGTAATCTGGTTTGTAATGATTTTCAGCGACTACCGCCAACACCTTGTTGCGGGTTTTTTCACTGAAACGACTCCCTTTATTATTCAGAATTTGTGAGACGGTTGTGACAGAAACACCAGCCATATCAGCAATTTCTTTAATCGTTAGTTTCATCGCGCCCCTCCCAACGTCTCCTTTTGCATTGACAGACATTTGTAGACGTGTTACAGTCTTCAAAATACTTATCGAATCTTTTACATTTTAACAAAAAAAAGACAAAAGAAATAGACTAAAAAGATTAAAAAACAAAAGAAAATGGAGGCTATTTTTTTCATGGAAGAATCCCGTGTCCGTCAATTACCAAAAATCGAGCTGCACTGTCACTTAGATGGGTCGATTCGACCAACCACTTTACGCACCATTGCTGAAAAACAAAACATTCCATTACCCCAAGACGAACAAGCCTTGAAAGAGTTAGTGGTTGCCCCTGAAAAATGCACCGATTTGAATGATTATTTAACTCGGTTCGACTTCGTGCTAACCTGTCTACAAACAGCTGAAGCTTTGCAAGCAGCGGCGTATGACGTGATTAGCCAAGCTGCCGAAGATGGCGTGGCATACATAGAGGTGCGTTTTGCGCCTTCGCAACATACAGAAAAAGGCTTACGGTTACCTGAAATCGTGACCGCTGTTTTAACTGGCTTAAAACAAGGCGAAGAAGATTTTGGTGTAAAAAGCAATGCACTGTTATGCGGCATGCGGCATGACCAACAACAAGCCATAGAAAAAATCGTTCACTTAGCGCATGATTTCAGAGAGACAGGCGTTGTCGGCTTTGATTTAGCTGGCAATGAAGTCGATTTCCCTCCATACACATTTGAAGACGTATTAGCTTTAGCCAACCAATTGTCAATTCCATTAACACTCCACGCTGGGGAATGCGGCTGTGGCAAAAACGTCGCTGATGCTGTCACTTTAGGTGCTACTCGGATTGGCCACGGTATTGCTTTGAAAGATACACCCGAATACTTGGCGCTCTTAAAAGAAAAAAAGGTTCTTTTAGAAATGTGTCCAACTAGCAACTTCCAAACAGGCACCGTCAAAACATTGGCTGAATACCCTTTTCAACAATTTATAGAGGCTGGCTTAGCCGTCTGCATCAATACCGATAATCGCACTGTTTCAGATACTACGTTAACGAAAGAATTCATGAAATTGGCCACTTGGTATCAATTAAGTTATGACGAAATGAAGCAACTCACTAAAAATGCGCTTGCAGGTGCTTTTTTATCGCCAGACGAAAAAAAACTGTTGAACCAAAAAATTGATCAAGCATATCTATTCTAAAAAAGAACCTCCACTAAAGTGGAGGTTCTTTTTTACTCTGCTTCTTTAACACTTCGTAAAATATAATAGCCTTTGTCTTTTGTCACAATTTCAACATTGCCAAATACTTCAGCCATTTTCTTCTCTGCACTAGGTGCACCTTGTTTCTTTTGAATAACCACCGTTAGTGTGCCACCAACTTTCAACAACGGAAAAGCCCCTGTTAAAATGCCATGGACAACTTTTTTGCCTGCACGAATGGGCGGATTGCTAACAATCGCCGCGTAGGTCGTTTCGTTTAAGGTTTCATACACATTGGAAGAATGGATATCCACAGTAGTAATTTGGTTACGTTGGGCGTTCATTTGAGCTAGCCCAACCGCCCGTTGGTTGACATCCACCATTTCCACCAGTCGACCAGTCGCCGCTGCTAAGGACAACCCAATTGGTCCATAGCCACAACCAACGTCTAACAAACGGCCTGCTGGTAAATTTTCCCATTCAAAGGCATCAATCAACACACGAGAACCATAATCCACTGTTCCTCTTGAGAAGACCCCGCTATCGGTCGTAAACTGAAAGGTCCGACCACGTAATGGAAAAGACCAGCTTTCTAAATCATGTGCTAATTCTGGATTTTCTGTATAATAATGATTCGCCATTTTGTTCTTCCTATCTATGCTTGTTTTGGTTTTAGTCTACCTTTTATTTCTCGAACAATCAAGGCACCTAATAATTCATAGCCCACTTGCGAAAAATGCAAACCATCTGCTTGTAAAAATTCATCCGTTCCAGGATAAACAGTCATCGCTTTATACAAATCAATAACTGGCAAGTTATGTGCCGCTCCGACTTCTTGTGCAACCTTGACCAATTCCTTGATACGCGTCTGTGGACGTTCTGGACGTCTGCCACTATCCGCATATGGTGGCGTAATTAAAATCACCTTTTCTGAACCAATTTCGTGAATCATTGTTTCAAGGTTTTCTCTAAACGTGGCTACTGTTATATTTCGATCCAGTGACGCATCATTGGCGCCAAAGAAAATCACCACCTCATCAGGTTTCTCAATTAGTACTTCTTTATTTAATCGTTTTAAACCATCTTCTGTTGTATCGCCAGGCATTCCAGCATTAATGACAGCCACTTCTTCTAGACCCATCGCAGCAATATCCCGTTTTACTAAGTCAACAAGAACAGGTGAGACAGCTTCGTCTAAATAACCAGCAGTAATGCTATCACCAAATAATACAATTTTTCTCATGGCTTTTCCCCTCTTTTCTAACAGTTTTCTCTTTTCATGATACCATTTTCATCATAAATTGGCGAAGAAGGGAATTCTTTTGTAAAATCCTGTGTTTCCCTTGTGAAATTATGGTAAAATGTACAAAGATTGAACAGGGTTTGGTGGAGGAACAATGGACGATAAAATGAATTACTACCCAATTTCCAGAGAAGAATGGCATGGGTTTTATCATGACGGCAAAGCACCGTTAACCGAAGCAGAATTGGATAACATTAAAAGTGTGAACGACCAAATTTCACTAAAAGATGTACAAGAAATTTATGTACCCTTAACGCATCTTATTCATTTATACATGAAAGAATTTGAATCGCTAACACTTAGCAAAGGATTATTCCTACATGAATATGTCTCTGTACCACCATTCATCATTGGAATTGCCGGCAGTGTCGCCGTTGGTAAAAGCACCACCGCTCGTCTTTTGCAAAGAATTCTGGCCCGAACGTTTAAACGAAGAAACGTTCAACTCATTACAACGGATGGATTTTTGTATCCCAATAAAGTGTTAGAAGAACAGGGAATTATGGACCGAAAAGGGTTTCCTGAAAGTTATGACATGGAGAAGCTAATTAATTTCTTAAACGAAGTCAAAAGCGGCAAAGACGAAATTAAAGCACCCGTCTATTCTCACAGTGTCTACGATGTTATCGAAGGCGAATATGAGTTGATTCAACAACCAGATATTTTGATTGTTGAAGGCATTAACACCTTACAGTTACCCGCCAATCAACAAATTTATGTGAGTGATTTTTTTGATTTTTCTATTTTTGTGGATGCCGATCCAGCCTTAATTGAAAAATGGTACCTAGAACGTTTTGGGGCCTTATTAGATACGGCTTTCTTAGATCCTAATAATTATTATTACCAATATGCAATTGGCAAACGAGAAGATGCTTTCGCCATGGCACGGAATGTTTGGAAAACCGTGAACTTGCCGAACTTGGAGGAATATATCTTGCCAACGCGCGGACGTGCGGACATTATTTTGCATAAAACGGAAAATCATTTGATTGACCAAATCTATCTACGTAAATATTAAGGGTTGACGAGCTAAGAAATATCCTGTATCTTTTGTAGAAATATCCTTGAAAATTTTCAGCAGAATGCATGACTTTCAAGGAGTAAAATGTTTTAATAAGTATAGCTAGACAAAGAAGAGTACGGAACAAAAGTGAACCACTTTTTAACCGCCTGATTCTCGGCTGTTTAAAAGTAGCCCCTGCGGAATTAAGCCAAAATTTTCTAAAAATCGTAAAACAATTTTTGAAAATCCTTTCTTAATTCTTGGTGCTGACCACTTTTTAACCGCCTTTTCTTTAGATAAATTTAAATGGATAAGGGGTAATAGACGTGACTAACGTTGCCGATTTGACATCTGTCGAAAAAATTATTGTTTTAGACTTTGGTAGTCAGTTTAACCAATTGATTACTCGTCGTATTCGTGAATTTGGCGTATTCTCTGAGTTATTAAGCCACCGAACTACGGCAGAAGAAATTCGCAAAATCGCGCCTAAAGGAATCATCTTCTCAGGTGGACCAAACAGCGTGTATGACAAAGATGCTTTTAGCATTGATCCAGAAATTTATGAGTTAGGAATTCCCATTCTTGGCATCTGCTACGGTATGCAATTAATGACTCATAACTTAGGCGGAAAAGTAGAACCTGCCGCAAACCGTGAATACGGAAAAGCAGAATTAGAAATCCTTGGTGATGCGACATTATTCCAAGGAACACCTGCGAAACAAACCGTTTGGATGAGCCACGGTGATTTAGTAACAGAAATCGCTCCTGGATTCGAAAAAGTTGGGACAAGCAATGATTGTCCAATCGCTTCTATCGAAGATGCCAACCGCAAATTCTACGGCGTACAATTTCACCCAGAAGTTCGTCATTCAGAATATGGTAACGACTTATTACGTCACTTTGCTTTTGATGTGTGTGGCTGTACTGGTGACTGGAGCATGGAAAACTTCATCGATATGGAAGTCGCTAAAATCCGTGAACAAGTAGGCGATAAAAAAGTCTTACTTGGTTTATCAGGTGGCGTTGACTCAAGTGTTGTCGGCGTGCTTTTACAAAAAGCCATTGGCGACCAATTAACTTGTATCTTCGTTGACCATGGATTATTACGTAAAGGTGAAGCAGAACAAGTAATGGAAAGTTTAGGCGGTAAATTTGGCTTAAACATTATTAAAGTAGATGCGAAAGAACGCTTCTTAAGTAAATTAGCAGGCGTTTCTGACCCTGAACAAAAACGTAAAATCATCGGTAACGAATTTGTGTATGTTTTTGATGACGAAGCAACTAAACTTGCTGGGGAAGAAGGCGTTTCATTCCTAGCACAAGGAACTCTTTACACAGACGTCATCGAATCTGGTACAGAAACTGCGCAAACAATTAAATCACATCACAACGTTGGTGGTCTTCCTGAAGACATGCAATTTGAATTAATTGAACCTTTAAATACATTATTCAAAGACGAAGTTCGTGCCTTAGGAACTGAACTTGGCATGCCTGATGCAATCGTTTGGCGCCAACCATTCCCAGGACCAGGATTAGGTATTCGTGTGCTTGGTGAAATTACAGAAGATAAATTACAAATCGTTCGTGATTCAGATGCTATCCTACGTGAAGAAATCGCAGCAGCTGGCTTAGATCGTGACATTTGGCAGTACTTTACTGTCTTACCTGGCATCCGCTCAGTAGGTGTTATGGGCGATGGCCGTACCTACGATTACACAGTCGGTATCCGTGCTGTGACTTCTATCGACGGCATGACCGCTGACTTTGCCCGTATCCCTTGGGATGTTTTACAAAAAATCTCTGTGCGCATCGTGAACGAAGTTGCACATGTAAACCGTATCGTGTACGATATTACTTCAAAACCACCTGCAACTGTGGAGTGGGAATAAAGAGCCAACATAATATGGATGGGGAATACCTATAAATCAACATTCTTCAATTGCTAAAGAGCTTGAATTTCGTTAAAAATAGTATGATTCCCTACCATTTTCCCTACCAAAAAAACCCTTAATAAGGGTTTTTTTCATAACTACTTTAAGAATACTTTTAAGAGACTAGTTAAAATTAATAGATTAACTTTTTATTTACTGCAATCATAGGTAAATAAAATAATACTATAACAAACAAAATTAGCGATAACATATGGAATAAAAAATTATTCATATTACCAACTAATAATCCTCTACATAAATTTGCAGCATGATACAGCGGAGAAAAATTCCCTAAAAATTTTATGTTTGAAGACATACTGGATAATGGAAAAAATGTATCTGAGAACATATATAATGGCTGTATAATTAACACATTGTAGTAATTTACATAATCTCTACTTGGTGCTAAAGCAGTGAATGTCAAACCTAGTAATCCAAAAATTATCCCCGTTACAAATAAGACTATAGGAATTAATATCACAGTCCAACTATGAACTACACCAAAAAAACTAACAAGAATTAAAAACATAGTTCCGAAAATAACACTTCTTACCCCCGCCCAAATAGCTTGTCCAATAACAATATCTTGCAAGTTTACTGGGGTCATAGCTATAGCATAATATGTTTTTTCAATTCTCATTTGTATGAAAGCATTGGTAGTTGCTTCTGCTGTAGACGCACTCATTGCAGTGGCTGCTATAAGTCCAGAAGATACAAAAGTAAAGTATGTCATCCCATTAATTTCCCCAACAAATTTTGATAAACCAAAACCTAGCCCAATTAAATATAATATTGGGTCAACAAGATTAGGAAATATTGATATTTTAAATAGTTTTTTGAAACTCATGTAATTTCGAATTATCACATACTTTACAGATAAATACGAGAGTTTATACATCGTTAGCTACCTCCCCATTTGTAACTGACAAGAATACATCTTCTAAGTTTTCTTTTCCATAATTTCTTAATAGCTCTCCCTTTGTTCCTGAACTGACAATTTCTCCTTTGTGCATAATTAAGATTCTATCAGCAATTTTTTCAACTTCATCCATGTAATGTGAAGTTAATAGAATGGCTACACCTTTAGATTTTAATTCTAATAATTTATTCCAAATTAAATGGCGTGATTGTATGTCCAACCCTGTTGTGGGTTCATCAAGTATAATTAGTTTAGGATTATTAATTAATGAACGTGCCAAAACTACGCGTCTTCTCATTCCCCCTGATAGTTCGTAAATTTCTTTATTTTTTTGTTCCTCCAATTCAATAAACTTCAAAAGACTCATTGCTCTTTCTTCTACTTCTCTTCTAGGAATATCATAACAAATTCCATGAGCTACCAAATTTTCAAATACATTCAAAGATAAGTCTAATAAATCCTCTTGAGAAACAATGCCAATTATTTTTTTTGATTCTTTCATTTTTTTTGAAATATCTAGATTATTAATCATAATAGAACCTTCAGTAATTAAACTAGCTCCATAAACCATTCTTAAAGTAGAACTTTTTCCTGCACCATTTGTCCCAAGCAAGGCAACACATTCTTCTTTTCCAATATCAAACGTTAATCTTTTAACAGCAGAAAAATCTCCATAGTTTTTTTTTATATTATTAACAACTAATGCTTTATTCATTCTAAACATTCCTTCCCGCAAACAGGACATTCTTTACATTTTACTAATTCGTCAAATTCTTGCGAGAAATCTAAAAAATTAATATTAAACCTTTTATTAAATGTCAACATACTTTCTTCCCCCCACAATAAATAACGCAGAATTTCATAAGAAACAAAATAACCTTGAAATAGACAAGTAGGACCAAGCGCTCCATTGGGAGCACGATAATATGATGTTGAATTACCTGTTGCATTTCTAACTGCCATAAGCTCTTGTTTGTACTCTGGGTTATGTTTAACTTCATCTATATATTGGCATTGAAAACATGCTGTTTTATAAGGAACAACTGAGTATACTCGTCCATATTTCTTATCTACTAAAGCAGCTAATACAGGAATGTTATTCTTTACACAAGCTTCGTTAACCCAATAATCAATAAATCCTGTAGGATAATCTGCAACGTTAATTACCATATCATAATTATCTCTTTTAATTAGTTCATCTACATCTTTAGATGAACTAATTTTTTTATTAATACCTACAAAATTAACATTTGGATTAAATAACTTTAATCTTTTCTCAGCCTCGTCAATCTTAACCTTACCAATACTATTTACATCATATAATACTTGTCGATTTAAATTACTTAGTTCAACATCATCATAATCAACAGCAGTTATTTTACCTATTCCCAATTCACTTAATGCTAAACAAATATTACTGCCAATACCTCCTACACCAAAAATTAAAATATTAGCATTTTTAATTTTTTCTTGTATAGAATACAAAGAATATCCTTGTTCAGTAAAAGTACTAAAATAGTTAATATTAACTTTATATCTTTCTTTTTCTTCATCTGTTAAAATAGTTGATTCTTCTATTCCTACATCGTATATGTATCCCATATTATTTAACATTTCAATTGATTCATATACTTCTTCTTCTGAAAGTAATGTACATTGTTCTACTATTTTCTTGAATCTTACTCCTTTTTTCAGAAGAATAAATAAGTCCGTATATTCTCCACCGACATTATCTATTTCAATAGCATAGTCTAAACCTGTTCCTACTCTTATTAATTTATCTAGAAATAAGACTCCATACATATCTTTAATCTTTGGTTTAATATACATGTAGTGCCTCCCTATAGTTTTATTTAAATGAAAAGACACTTGTAAACCCAAGTGTCTCCTTCTAATACGTATTATTAACGTGCAGCAATACTTACTTTGCTTACTTGCTTCTTAGTTAATTTACGTACACTCATTGTTTTTTTCATGCGATATTTCCTCCCTTACTTATTATTTAGTTTTTTCTGTCCGGGATAAGCTATAACCCATTTTTTTTTAAAATCGTTAATCCAATAAGAAATTTGATCTAATGATTGATAAATATATTGACAATTTTCTATATCAATAACACTATTAGACAAAAATGTATTAATATTATTTATATTTTCGCTATTTAAGGAATAATGTATAGCAAGTATCGCACCTACTGAATATTTATATGAATAGTACGGATCAAAAATATGACTGTTACTCAAGTATTCATTTCTAGAATAAATATTATAAAAAACATCATTACCAAAATAATGCTTCAAACTCCTAGTATAGATATTTTCTAAATCGTTATCTCCAGCATCAATAGCTATTTCCATTTCAGTAACAATATTCTGTCTATAAATTAATCCCCTCATACGTTCAATTCTATAGCTTTCTAGAAAAGATATTCTTTCTGTGTCCTCTACGTGCTTATTTAGTAAAAATTGATAAAATAAAATTTCAAAATAAATTGCAAAACTCTCATCAAAAATAAGATTATTAACTATATCCGTTTCTTTATAGAAAATATTAAAAATTGCGTGACCTAGCTCATGAACTAAGTTAACTAAATCATCAAAAGTACTTATTTTATTAGTTACAATAATAGGTAATTCTAAATGAAACTTCATTGTGTACGGAGTGATAATATCATTTTTAAAATAGATGTTATTATTATCAAATAATGCCTGAATACTATTCTTTACTGGATTACCTAATACACTAGAAAATTCAAGAATTAATTCTCTTATGTTTATTTTTATAAAGTCATAATTCAAATTAACAGGATAATAGAAAACATCTTCCCAAAGCAGTCTTGAGGTATTTTTCTTTAATATTTCTAGTTTAATCATTGACTGAGATATATTAAAACTTTGATGTATACATTCAACAAAAGTATTGAATGCACTTACTGAAAAGTTATCTTCTTCTAACACACAATCTCTATATGATTTTTCAAATATTTTATTTGTAGCGCTATTTTTATCTTTAATATTTTTAATCATTAAATAATCTATTAACTCTTTATTTTTTATATATAGATTGATAGACTTTCTATAGCTATTTCTTCTAGTCTTTTTATCTAGACTAGTTAAATAAAGTAAGCTTTCTTTTCTAAAATTAACTAATCTCAGATACACCTCTTCGGTTGTTAATAAAAATTCAGATAAAAAAGTAAGTTCTTCCTCTTTTTTATTAATTTTTTCAAAATTTAGCGATGTACAACTTATTTTTTTAAGCTCCTCTTTCATTGCCTTGATTTGAATGGAACTATATTCTAAATCAGTAGCTATAGAGAGCTTACTCAATATATCTTCTCTTTTTTTATTTTCAAATTTCATAAATAATATTTCTCAACCTCCCATTTTTAATATGTGTAAATATAGTATATAATCTAGTTGTGTCGATTCTCATCGATATATGAAATTTAATTAAAAAGGTGGTTTTTTTATGAATAAAATTCCAGATGTTTCTAATTTTATAAAAATTATTAAAGACAACTCTAGACAGTTAATGCTAGATACTTTAATGGATGGTCGATTTCACACAGTACATGAACTAGCTAAGTCCGCAAATATTAACCATCATACTGCGAGTTATCACTTAAAAAAACTATATGATTTAAATTGGGTAGTAGTCGAAAAGCATGGAAGATTTCGTTATTACCAACTTAAAAACGAAGAAGTGGCTATTATTTTTGAATATTTAACTAATTTTTCTCCTGCTGAACCTATACATCATTTAAGTAAAAAAATCAGTCAAGAAAAGTTACATTACGCAAGAACTTGTTATGACCACTTGGCTGGATTCATAGGTGTACAAATAAATAACCGTCTTTTAGAATATGGCTACTTAGAAAAGTGTAACAATAAATGGATTATAACTGAATTGGGTCAAAAATTTTTTAATGATACCTTGGATATTAACACCTCAAAATTAGAACACGAAAAAAGACAATTTTGTAGGGCTTGCTTAGATTGGAGCGAAAGAAAACATCATTTAGCAGGAAGCATTGGAAAAGCTATGCTAGAATCTTTTATAAAAAAAGGATTCGTAGTCTTAGAAGATGGTTCTAGAGCTGTTTTAATAACAACAAAAGGAAAATTATTTCTAAAAGAAGTTTTACAAATAAACCTATAAACACTATTCAAATAACTTTTGCTTATTCAACTATAACAACATATATTTTTAGGTATTATAAAAAAGCTGTCCCTACTATTTTGAAAATAGTAGGGACAGCTTCTTCATGATGCTAATTCTAAATTAATACATATAAAATAAAAATTTAATTTCATATATCAAAAAATAATAATCAGTTATGGTTAACCTTCAATTTTATAAATATAACAAAAAAACAATAGTCCATTAGACTATCATACACAAGAAATCTTTAATTAGCTTTCAATTGCTCTATTTTTTTATCTAATTCCTCAACAAACATTGGGAAAGTTTCCGTTGTCTTTATTTCTCTATAGATATTACTATTTGTATCAAATACAAAACTTTGAATGTGAGGTTCCATTTTTTGCTTATCTATACCATAATAGATAATTCTAGAGTTTTTTAATGTAAGTCCTATTTCATCAAAATTTTGAGTAAATATTTGATGTTCCTCTTTTTTTTCAATAACATCCGGATACTCATAAAATAAATTTACAAGACTATCATTTGGTGTAAAGGGTATAACATGAAGAACGTTACTTTCTTTATCCGCATATATATAGTAATGTACATTTTGTTTTGTATAGTCTTCTCTTTGTTCGATAAAATCATTCCTATAACCAGCAGTATATAGATTAGGAATTCCTAACATTGATTGATAAGTATACGTTCCTACTTTTTTCCCTCGTCGCCCATTATCTAAAAAATATTTTCCAATAAAAAGCCACATCATATCATTATAAGACCGCTGTTCGGGAGGAATACTTTCAAATATTTCATATAAAATATTATTACTAAACCTAACATTTAAATTTTGATCAAATAAATCATATAGATATTCATCAGCTTTTCCATATAAAACTTGATCGGGCAACATTTTACCTAAAATCGCAATTTTTTCCAATTTATCTCTTTTAGGAATGCTTACCCCCTTTTCCCAGTTGTTCACAGAGCTTCTTGGGGAATCACCAATTAATCGTCCAAATTCTTCCATACTGTATCCTAAATCTGTCCTAATTTCACGAATTCGTTCACCAACTTTTTTCTTATTTGGCTTCATATTTGTTTAATCTCCTTTGTTGTTTAGGGATTTAGTTCAATATCAATAATAGCAGATATCAAATAAATAGTAAAATGATTTTTGTACTATTTTATGTACTAAAAACTATTGACAAAAAATTAAAAAAGAGTTATTTTAGTGTTGTACTAAAATATGTACTAAAATATAGAAAGTGAGGGAACTCAAATGACAATAAAAATTAGTGATTTAGCATTGCCTAAAGAGAAACTTGAAACAGAATATCAAGTTGTTCAAGTAACTCGTTGGCAAAAAGACGGTGAAGCTTTAGGTTGGACTTATGAATGCGTACTTCCAAAGCTACGGTTTGAAAAAGTGAGTGTGAGAATTCAAAGTGAATATCCGATAATTACTAAAGATGAATTAGATAAACAAGGAATGGCTCTAATTCGCTTTGAAGGACTTGTTATTACTCCGTGGGGGCGCGTAAATGGACAGTTTGTTAGTTATGGATTATCTGCAACTGCTACAAAAGCAGTTCTTATTCAAAATAAATGAACAAATACTTTACCGCATACGAGGTATTAGAGAAGGTAGAGGGAGTTCATTCTCTCTCTACTTTAAATAAATGGATAAGTTTTATACAAAAAGAATGTAATTATCAATTTCATTATGGTGTTGTTCCACGTGATAATCAGGGAAACTCGCACTCAAAAAAAAACCTCAAACAACGAAAAGTTAGACTATTTACACAAGATGAAATTGAAAAAATACAACAAGTCGCAAACCTGATTCCCAAAATTGGGAGAGATATTGCAATTAGACAAATTTTTGATAAGTACTATACGATTAATATGATGAAGAATTCTGAACTATTTGTAGAGATAATGAGAGAAGTAAGACTTAAATGGGAAAAAGAATGGGCTGTTGTTTATTCAAAAAGATATCAATTGCTAGAAATCAACTATAAAATTCTCGAAAAAAGAATTGACCATTTAGAAGAATTATTAGCATCACAAAAACAACCTTCCAGCGGGTGGTTTCGGCGGAAGCGGTAGAGCCACCAGCTAACACCGCTTTCCGATCGAAAAATTGCACACGATGGACGATTGTTTTTGAAGAAAGTCGAAGACTTTCTTCTTACTTAACTTGATTTATAGACCAACATCAGGAGAAAAAATATCCATTCTATTTTTGACCTTTGACAATTAAATAGTCACTAAGGGGTGATGATTTTTGAAAATTTACAATCAAAAAATCATTGAAACTCCCACGTATATCGAAATTTATGATTATGAAACTATTATTACACCAAAGCAAAAAAATAAAAAAAGCGAAATAAATCCCGAACGAAAACAACAACTTTCTTGGCTTTACGATAATGAACTAATTGATAAACGAAAAAAATTTGAGGAATTATCCGCTGAAAAACAATACGATAGCCTAAAACGAAAACAACAATACTACAAGAATATGCGCTTTAATATTGCCCGAATAGTTGATACAAATTTTGATAACAAAACAAAATTTTTAACACTCACTTTCAAAGAAAACATTCAAGAAATTGATTATGCAAATAATGAATTTAAAAAATTTATCAAACGACTAAACTATGAACTTTATCACACTAAAAAAGCAAAAATAAAATATCTTGCAACGTGGGAAAAACAAACACGCGGTGCCATTCATTATCATATAATTTTATTTGATTTCCCTTATGTCTCTGTGAATCGCTTAATAAAAATATGGGGGCATGGTTCTTTCAAAATCAATAAGATTGATGTCGATAGCATCGAAAACCGAGGACGTTATGTTAGTAAATACTTTGATAAAGATTTGGACTTAAAAGAGCATAAGAAAAAAGCTTTTTTTAAATCAAGAAATTTAAGGTTACCAAAAGTGACCCATAAATTAGTTGAATCTCCTTTTGATTCTACTAGTCAAAACGTGTTATATACCAGTGAATATATAGTAAGACGTCCGTTTTTTTACAGTGCTTTAAATGAATGTAAACATTCTGAAATGATAATGGATTTTAAAGAAAGTACTGTCCGCTACACAAAAATAAAGAAGTAACACTTTTAATCAATCTTAGTGTTTTCTATGAAAGTGAGTTAATAAAAATGAAAAATACCATTTGTCGAAAAGATTTAGAAAATATTGGTTTTAAATCACATCAAGCAGTTACTATTATCCGACAAGCTAAAATAAAAATGGTCAATCAGGGATATCCGTATTATAATAATAAACGTGTCGGGGTAGTTCCTCGACAAGCAGTAGAAGAAATTATAGGTATTCCCCTTTCACAGGAGGAATAAGTATGAAAACAAAATATCCATGTGTATATCAAGATAGCAAAGGGCGCTTTTCTTATCTAGTCGAACTAGGAACTGATCAAGTTACTGGAAAAAGAATTCAAAAGAAGGGTACCAAAGATAGTCTGGGGAAACGCTTCTCCTCAGCTCGTGAAGCGCATAAAGAAGTCATGAGAATAAAAAATGATTATATGATAGCGAACGGTTATGCAAACTATAACCTTACCTATAAAGAGTTTATGGAACAATTCTATATCACTCATTACAAAGCTAGTGTACAAAATAGCACTTGGAATTCTCGTGAATGCGGCTTAACAAAAATTACTGAACATTTTGGCTATAAAAAACTTCGCGATATCAATATCAGAGATTGCGAAAACTATCGAATTTGGTTATTAAACGATAGCGGCTATTCTCAATCGTATAGTTCACTTATGTACGGTATGTTTCGTAAATCCTTAGATTATGCCGTAACCCTTCAATTTTTGCAGGAGAACATTTCTAAGAAAACAAAAGCTATCGCTAAAGGAAAGTCAGTTGTTCTCTACTGGACAAAAGAAGAATTTGAACAGGTATTGGCAAAAATATATAAAGAAAACGTATATGAACATATGTGTTTTGTGTTAATTTGGTTATACTATATGACTGGAGTTCGAGTAAGTGAAGGATTAGCACTCAATTGGAGTGATGTAGATTTAATCCGAAAAAAATTACGAATTCATCACACTTTAGAAATGAAAAACCAAAATAATTTTATCCGGAAACCATATACTAAAACTGTAAATAGTATGCGAACTATTTCCCTAGATGATGATACAATAGAAATTCTAAAAGAATGGAAAAATGTCCAAAAAAAACATGGTGTAGAACAATTCATTCTTAGTTACACTGATTTACCGCTCTTTCGTTCAACGGTTCAACGAATCATTGCACGATATGCCAAATTAGCTAAAGTCCCAGTAATTCAAGGAAAAGGATTGCGTCACTCACATGTAAGCTATCTAATCAATGAATTTAACGCTGATATTTTAGTTGTTTCACAGCGATTAGGGCATTCCAGCCCAGAAATTACTTTGAAGCACTATGCTCATTTGTGGAGCAGAAATGATGAAAATATTGCTCAGCTAATGACTGGAAACATTCAATTTACAATTGCAAAAAAATCGAACGTTTCTACTTTTAATGGAAATCAAACAGTAAAATTTTAACCCTACCATTTCCCTACCAAAAAAACAATTATATTAAAAAAATGTTGATATAATAGTATTTTAAGCTACCAGCTTAAAAAGAGTGGGAATAATATATAGGTGAACGCCATACAAGCTTATTGATTTATATGGGTTTCTTTCACCATTGAATTATTCCAGAAGAACAAAATTATGCAAATTTGATAGCTTGTGTACCCCGTTTGTAACCACGAAGTCAGTCGAAAAAAAGCTCTTTGTCAAATAATGTTGGTAAAGAGAAATTGTAGAATCATGTCGAGTCCAGAGGAGAAAATCCTCTGGATTTTTTTATTTGGTTTGTATAGCTTGTCCTTGTTGGACGAAAATACGTAATTTGAAATTATAAAAGTTACGAAAACCATAGGCATTCCGCTTTAACACTTTGATATGATTATTTAGACACTCCAATTGTCCATTCGAGTAAGGATAATTCAAGGCATCAAAATACGTTTGGTTGCGTTTATGAACGGCATACAAAAAGTCTTGGTACAATGTGTAGCGTTGTGTTAACTCAACACTACAGGAAAGAAGCCTGTCCACAAGCTCTGTTTCGGTCAAATAAGTTTTAAATGAAGGGCGCCGACGGCGGTTTAAACTATCCAACTTCTCTTGATTTTTTTGTAATAACTTCCAGTATTTTTTGAGTTATTTTCCTTGGCGTTTTTCAGCCAAACTTGAACTTTTTAATAGATAATTTGTCCAAGTGATTCGATGGTTTCGAAAGATCCGACCGATGTGTTGAACGATATGGAAGCGATCAATGATGAGCTTTGCTTTAGGGAAACATTTTTTCACGAGAAAAACGTAAGGTGTGTATATATCAATGACAATAAATTGGACGTTTTCCCGCACAGATAGTGGAAAACGATTAAAATAACGTTCTAAATAAGACAGTTGGCGGTTTTCAACAATATCAAATAATTTTCTTGTTTGCCCATTTAAAATGATAAAACTCATGGCGCCAGAAACCTGACGAACGGATTTAAATTCATCAAAGTGAAGAACGGTTGGGAAGGTTGTTTTAATTTGTCCATTTATTTTTTCTTTTCGCAAACAATTTTCTTCAAAAATAACATTTAGGTCTAGAATATTTAGGGTTTCTTTGATAAGCTCAGTATAGGACATCTTGATTCCTCCTTAGAATGGGTTAGGTGACTTTAATTCTACAGGATTTCGAGGTGTCTTTTTTGTGAAACAAAAAAGATGTTGGTAAAAATACCAACATCAGAAAGTATAGAGCCCGTTTATCCTACTAAAAAATCCCTGTAGTGATTTATTCAAGACAGGGATTCATTTTATTTATCTCTACTTTTTTGTAACTTACTAAGCAGTATTTCTGAGATTAGAAACGCTCTATTACTTAAAATATTGAGTTGATAACCCATAACTTTGGCAGTATATTGAAAGCTATGAATTTTCTGCATTCGAAACTTTGAATCCAAAAATTTATCTCTTATGATCCAATCTTGCTTTTACAATAGGATCATACCTAATTTCAAATCTACTTGCTATTTTCTGTCTTTCTTGTGGACTTAACTCAAATAGATACATGTATTTAGCTGCCATCTGTTGAAGAATTGATCTAGACATTAAATTTTTCTCTGTTTCTTGGAAAACTTCGTGTATATAGCTTGTGCTTGGATCAATGTACATCGTTTCTAAATAACTACCACTAATTATTAATTTTTTTATCATACTTAAATCGGTCGTTATCAAATTTTTATAGGTAATTTTAAGGGAACTACTACCAGTATCCTTAATGCTTTTATGAATTATAGAGAAACAAATCATCTCTACAAACTTGAAGAGTATTCTTTTTGCCGCAGCTTCTACTTCCCTTTGATTACTAGGTTCAATAACTCCATCTTCAACTATTTTTTCTGAAATAAAGTAAACAAGTTCATCTTTTTCAGATTTCACAATATTGATTAAATTACTTCCCGCTCGTAAGGTAACACTATATGCAGACTCTAATAAGTCTCGCTTAGTCTCCTTAATTATGCTTCCAGAATAATTTTTCAAAATTTGACCTATAACTTCTGATATTTTTTGTGCCTTGTCCATTTCAACAAGAATTTCATTTTTTTCAGTTAATGAGCTTTCTGTATCTGTTTCCTCACTAATCTCTGATTTACCATTCTCAGCAGTTTCAATAAAATGCTTTTCCTCATTATCATTTGAGTCTCTTACTCTATTATAATTCGATCTATTATCTGATACATTTGTATTTTCAAAAACTAAAGTTGGTAGTTCGGTCATTAACTGGTTTAACTCTATTATATCATCTTCCATTCTTAATTCAGGAAAATCTGCCAATAATTTATTTGATACTTCAACAACAGTATTCAAGATAAATTCATCTTTTGATAAATGCGTCAAAAATATCAATACATTCGCATTTATTTCGACATTTATTTTCTGAATCAAATCTACTATAATATTTTTAATTAGATCTTCTGATATGTTGTTTGACAAGTACTGTGCAACAAAAAAATACAATGCATAATTATAAGTAAACGTGTATCTCCCTTCTGAAAATTCTTTTATAATTCTACTCTTGATAAGCCTTTTTTTGTAGTATTCAAACGACATAGTTTGAGAATCTAGTTCATATTTTTCCAAGTAATTTTCGTGAAAATCATGCCATTCAGAATAGCTTAGAGATTTTTCATTATTTGAGAAAACTTTATATCCAAAATAACTCAAATAATTGTGCAATAGAGCCATTTCATTATTGTTTATACCAACGTCATTAATTAGTTGTTTTATTAGTAACTCGTAATAGTAACCATTTGATTGACTATTAAAATCTGATAAATCACGGCCACTATCTATAGATTGAAGTATGATTAAAATGTATAAAGGAACTTGAGGCACATAGCTCTTCCCTATAACTTCATCTATCTGTTTAGTATATTTATCAATATCAAATATTATATCCTTTTCTTCTTTTACATACTCATTTCCAAAACGAATCCATTTATCAACTAATTCTTCTCTTTTTTTAAATCCAAATTTTTTTATTTCAATAAATTTAATTCTACTTTCAAGCTCATCATTAAGTCCTAAAATATCAGAAGTATTATTAGGTATACTTTCTGCAACTATAATTATTGTAGAAAAAAATTTGGTAAAAATTTTTACAAGCTCTTTTTTTCCAATTTTATTTAAGTCTACTCGATCCCAATTATCCAATAACAAAATCTTTTTAGATATATCAAATTGCAAAAAATGCTCATACATATTTCCCTCATATTGTCTGGAGAACTCCTTTTTTATGAGTTGTTCTATTTTTTTTAATACGGGGATATCACTAATTTTTTCACCATCTAAAAATACTGGAACCCATTCTTTCTCATGAAAATCACGATACATTTTTTTTAATAAAGTGGTTTTACCTGATTCTTTATCTCCTTCAATAAACCAAACGCCTTTATCATCACCTATTTCATTAAGTAAATGTGAAGCCTTCATATCTTGCTTATTTTTTTTCTCTTCAAGAGAATTTTCAAAATCAGGATATACAAAGATATCGTTCAGTAACAAATTCCCATGTCTTGGATGAACAACATACGCACCTAAATCATTAATAAATTTTGACATGCTTTCTTTTATAAAGAATCGATTATTTTCACCTGTAGAGGCATGGTTAATTCTTCGACGCATTGTATCTATTTTTATCTCCTCGAAATCATTTACAATATACATATTTTGTTGAGAATCCCAAGCAAATTGTTCCAAATCGATGTTTACAACAATTGAATTTTCTATTTCTATAGTAATAATATTAAATCCACTGATTTTAGGATCAGAATTTTCTTGAAGTACATTTCCTTCGAGAATTATTGTTTCTCCTAACGGTGATATTTTAGAAATTTGTGACTCTTGGTGTTCGTGCCCAGTAAATATAAAATCAGAAACATTTTCTAAAAGGTGATCAAATTCTCTTTTGTTATTTGGCTCTAACCAGTGAGTAGGATGATGAATAATAGAAAAATTGAAAAGAGCATCATTATCATATTCTAGCCCTTGAAGTTCAGTCATCGGCATATACTTAGTTCCTGCATTTTCATGTAATGTAGAATCCCAAGCGGTATTTATTAAATTAATTTTTATTTTTTGGTCTTCATTTATTGAGAAATTCACGACTTTGAAAATAGGAAAGTCTGATATTAATTCACTAGATTCCCAGAACTCCATAAACTTGGAGAAATAATCATCATAATGATCTTGTAATGTAATTTTTTGGATCAAATTCTCTCTTTTGTCTTCATTATCTTTTATTCTTTCTAAAATGGTTTCTCTTATTACTGAATCCATAACACTAAAATTGCAATCATGATTACCCGGAACACATAAAAAATCAGTTCCTTCAAATTCAAAAATAACATCCGAAAAAAAATCAAATGCAACATCATATTCTTCCTGTTTTCCACTAAATGCAGAATCTCCATTCATTAGAAATAATTTTTTTTCACTACTATTAATTCTAGAAGCTATTGCCTTGATCAATTGCTGTTTTTTTTCTAATATAGAATTATTTCCTGCCATAAAATGAACATCCGAAAAATTAACAATTGATAATTTCATAATAATTCCTCCCTTAAGACTCCTCTACTATTAGAGATAATATCATTCACCTTTTTAAATAACTATTATTATTATACCACAATAAATGAAACGTTTTTCCATTATTAACAGGAAAAAAGCATTTAGAAGCATAAACCTCAGCAAAAATTTATTCTCTATCTCATGTATATGCACAATAAAAAAACCGCCAATATTTACAGTCTCTACAATCTATTTTTGCTCAATATTAACAATTCTTTCAATAATATTGAGCAGTTCATCTTTATTCTTTGATAAAGATAGAGCGTGAATAACAGCAGCTTCTCTATTAGTTGTTGTTCCAAATGAAAAGAAAGCTGGATAATCTCCATCAAGGGCTTCGATAATTTTTTCCAGTGTACTTATTTGAATGTTTGCAGACTTCCCTCATTCAATCCTACCCAAGTACGAAACAGCAAACCCAATTTTATCAGCTAACTGTTCTTGAGTCATGTTTTTAGAAGTTCTGAGTTCTCTAATACGATTCACTATTTCCTGTTCTAATTTCATAATGGCTATCCCCTTTAAACTCTCTCAATCAAGATTAAAGGTATTTCACCATTTTGTTTAGAAATCAAAAGACCTTTTATTAGACATTAAATAAATTTATTAGTACTTTTTTTGATATGATTACATCAGTTGTTAATTTAGAAATGGAGTACGAAAAATGAAAAGGAAAAAATTAGTGACACTTTTATATTTAAGCTTAGCAATGTTTGCATCGTTTGTACAACCCAAACAGCGGAGAGCATTTTTACACGGCAAACACTAATGAAAAGAATCATTTTAATAAAGTTGGTTGGAAGTATTAGAGAATCGGATGGTATTCAGACACGAAAAAACTGTACCACTATATCGTGCGTATAATCAAAATGCAAAAGCTAGTTCCCAAAGTTACACGGTAAACTATGCAGAACAAAAAAAGCTGTTAAAAGTTGGCTGGAGAAATGAATGAATAGCATGGTACGGTACTAAAAAGGAATCGACAAAGCCAACGCCTGTCACTAAATATAAGGTGACTGTAAATGTAATTTGTGAAGGTAAAGTTATAAAGACTAAAAGTGAAATGATTGAAAAAGGCAAGCAGTACACAGTCTTTGCGGAAGAAATTAGCGGCTACATCTTAAACGAATATAATGTAAAATCTGTCATAGTAAATAATAATACTACAATCAGTTTTGATTACAAAAAAGTAGAATTAGTTGATACATTCAATATGAAAATTTATGTCGATAACGTATATTACAAAACGATTAAGAAAGGCGAATCCTATCAGCCAGCAACAAAAAATTTGGGATTAGATGAAAATGAATTTGATCTATCTAATTCAGTCACCGATCAACCTAAAAACTGGATCGATGGTCAAACATATAACTATGACTTTTACGTATCACATTACGAATTATTATCAAATGCTGAAAAAATAAAAGCAATCAATACTATACTTTCTATTCTTATCTAGTTGTTACTTCCTAAATGGATCTTTATACTTTCTTTTGTTTATACTATCCCTTACTCGATCTTCTGCTTCTTGTCCTCGTATATACTTAGCTATCGTTTTTTTGTTCAGTCCTACAGCGCTCACATAATAGCCTTTTGACCAAAAATATCGATTTCCATAATTGTATTTTAAATTCGCATGACGTTCATGAATGACTACTGCACTTCTTCCTTTTAAGAAACCCATAAAACCTGATACACTCAACTTCGGTGGAATTCTTACCAACATATGGATATGGTCGGGCATTGCATGCGCTTCAACGATTTCGACTTCTTTCATTTCACACAATTTTCTTAGTATTTTCCCTATATCTCGCCTCAATTGACCATAGATTACTTTTCTTCTATATTTTGGTGTAAACACAAGATGATACTTACAATTCCAACGAGTATGTGCTAAACTTTTATCGTCGTTCGACATTCAAAAACTCCTTTCGATTTGATAACGGTTGGTAGCCTTTATCTATTATATCGAAAGGAGTTTTTATCGCTAAAGCTCTGACCTCCACGCGCAGTATGCGTGTTTTTTTATCGAAAACTCTTTAGAGATTTTGGCTGATCAAAGTCATTAAATAAAAAAACAAATTACATTTCTTAAAATATCATCTAAAACATCTCATTTTAATAATAAAATTTTTGTGAATTATTTTAAAAAAATAAAATACAGAAGAAAATATCATTACAGTATTGACTGAAATCGCTTTCTTGTGTAATATATAAAAAAAGGAGGTTTTTACTATGAAATGGCTTACTGAAGAAACAAAAATAGAAAAAAGAGGTGTTATAACGTGTACATTATTCAATTGTACAAGTAACAGCGCTAACTGCAAAATCAGAAAATGCTCTTCATACAACGGTAATTGTTTTATTAATTATTAACTAACTTTATTTTTAGAAATTCTAGCTGGATTGGAGTGATCATTGTGAAATTATCTACATTTAATATTGAAAAAGAAATTCCAGATGGAATCATAGTTTATAATACTTTTTCTTCTGGTGTTCTATTTCTTAACAATGAATATAAAAATGAATATCTTAATTTAAAAAAAGGAAAAAAATGTAATAAAAAAGATTTAGAGAAAGAATTGACTAAAGGAAGTATGCTTGTTTCAGATGAAGTAGATGAAGTGTCACAACTAAAGGTACTAAACAATGCGACTCGTTTCAACACTCAAGGAATTAGTTTTACTATTGCTCCCACAATGAAATGTAATTTTGCATGTCCTTACTGTTTTGAAGAAGGAGTTAGATATAATACAATGACTCAAACAATCGAGAATGAAACAATAGAATTCATAAAAAATTTTTACATACAAAATACTCCTTTTGGTATTTGTTGGTATGGTGGAGAACCATTATTGGGCATTAAAAATATCGAAAGAATTACTAACAAATTGTTTGAAAATGAATCTTTAAAAGAAAGCTATCAAGCAGATATAATTACAAATGGATTCTACCTGTCTAGAAAAAATGCAGAATTATTAGCCAGTTTAGGGGTTAAAACTGCTCAAATTACGTTAGATGGACCCCCAGATATCCACGATACTCGTAGAGTTCCTAGGAATGGTAAAAAAACTTTCAATACCATATTAGAAAATATCAAAAATTCATATGATCTTTTGGAGATAGTTATTCGAGTAAACGTAGACCGCACTAATATATCTAGAGTTCATGAAATTTTAGATATTTTAGAAGAAGAAGGTCTTCGAAATAAATTAGGTTTTTATATCGCTGCAGTAGATGATAGCGCTTCGCAAAAGCCTAATCCACAATGTTTTAGCGATAAAGAATTCTCAGAGGAAGAGTTCAATTTCTATATTGAAGCACTTAAACGAGGATTTAATTTAATAAATATTCCTGGTCAAAATTTAGGGATTTGTGGTGCTATTTCATTGAATAATTATGTAATTGATCCACTAGGCGATTTGTATAAATGTTGGAATGAAATTGGTAGAAAAGAAAAAGCTGTTGGAAATGTTGTTGAAGGTCCCTTGTATAATAATGTTATGGTTGAATACTTGAATTATGAAGCAATTACTGATAAAAAATGTATGGAGTGTAAGGTACTGCCAGCATGTATGGGAGGATGTCCTTATATAACAATTAATTCTGAAAGAAAATGTAATTCTATACGCTACAATGCAGAAAAACTAATTGAGCTAGTATATTCAAATCAGATGGTAGATGGTTAATGAAAAAAGAAATCAGTTTAGTTTTCAAATATATTTTAGAACTAGATCTATCAAAATGGGAATTTTCCTCATTATTGTTTGCAACAATAATGGCAAATTTAATAAATCTTACTCAACCATTTTTCTTAGGAAAAGTAATAGATGGTGTAACAACATTTTCAAATTTAGCAATAGTTAATAATCTTTTATTCATGGCTACTTTCTTTGTTTTCTCAATGTTTTTCTTATATATTAAGAACAAAAAAACAATTGAAATAGTCAGTAAGATAGAAATTGATATGAAAAAAAAAATTTTCAACTCTATTTTTAAGATGTCCTACAAAGATTTTCTAATAAATAACGACGGTAAATTGTTAAACCTTATTGAAGAAGATGCTATGGTTTTTTCAAATATTTTATCTACTCTTTTAAGTATGATCATAGATATTTTAAGTTTTTTCATTACAATTGGAATTATGCTGTTCTTAAACTCTACACTAAGCATCATTTTCATATTGATTTTTCCAATTACAAGTTTTATATATTATTTCACAGGAAAAAAATTGAGAAAAAAACAACTGGAATTGAAAAATGAACATGATGACTATATTTCATTTATCACAGAATCTCTCAATAATTTTAAATTGCTAAAAATTTTCAATAAAGAGACTGATCGGGGTAACCACTTCACTAGCAAAATCAGAAATATTTATGATATAGGTATTACAAAAATACTAATTGAAACAAAATCCGAAATTCTACTTCAAATTGTCTTGTTCATAAATAATATGGTAGTTCTCATCTTAGGAATTTATATGATATTCATGGGGACATTTACTTTAGGTTCCCTGATATCTTTCAATTCCTATTCCGAAAAGTTCAAGCAATCGGCATTAAGCCTAACAAAAATAAATAGCAGTATTCAAAATATGCTTGTCTCCTTAGAAAGAATCCATAATATAACAACAAACGGTAAGTATCATTTTAAGGTAGTTGAAGAGAATTATATTAAGACCGAAAATATTCATACTGTCCTAATAAATAATTTGAATTACTATGTAGACAGCAAACATATATTAAAGAATCTGAATTTTGAATTTCGTAGTGGTAGTATTAACTTAGTTAGTGGAGAAAGCGGCTCTGGAAAAACTACATTATTTAATATACTGACCAAACTAATAACAAGTTATTCAGGACAGATCTTTTTTGATACAGTTAACATACAAAATATTCCAAATAAAGAATATAGGAAAATAATATGCTACGTGACTCAAGAAAGTCTTATTTTCTCAGAAACTATTTCTAATAATTTGAAATTATACAACAAAAATATTACTCAAGAAGAAATTATTGATATCTGCAAAAAACTAAATTTGCATGAATTTATTAGCAAGTTAGAAAATGGTTATGATACTTACATCTATAAGGGTGGTGAAACTATCTCTGGTGGACAGGCACAAAGATTATGTATAGCTAGGGCTGCACTAACTAATCCAGATATTTTTATTTTTGATGAAATAATATCGTCCTTAGATGCTTACAACGCCAAATTAATCACAAACTTTGTTGAAGAGTTATCAAAAGAAAAAATTGTTGTTATTTCTTCTCATCAAAAATTAAATGTAAAAAGTTCTTACTCGATTTTAAAACTTTAAATTGTTAAATATAGGAGGAATAAATGATGAACAAGATTCTTAAAATTTTATTAATTATTTTTGTTATTTTAATAGTAGTCATTTTTCTGCCTACTATTATATTTTTCATAATTAAATAGAAAGGAGGAATTTGAAATGAATTGGTTAAATTTTAGTGAACCTTCACTGCGTGGCAATTGTTCAGGTTTAACTTGCGGAATTAAAACTTGTATCTCAGTTTCTTGTCCAAATAATGGGGGTTGCGCATGGAGATGGTGTTGGAATAAATCTTGTTATATCAATCTTTAAACAATAGGAAAGGAGCATATGAATATGAATTGGTTAAAAGACTATAACGAAATTAAACCTAGAGGTGCATGTGTCATAAGAGTTTGTACTCAGTATAATGGTTGTAACCCTCTGTACTGGTGTTGGAGATTAGAAGGTAACTAACTGAAAGAGAGGTGTTTTGTTAATGATTTGGCTTTCGCAAAAATCAATAGAACCTAGATGGTGTTTCTTCCGTACCGCATGTCCTAGAAAACAAAATGATACTTGTATAATTCATATAACTTAAATGGGAATTGTGTTGTTCATAGTTTGAATAGTAACAATATGTTTTTAATCACAAACCCTTAATACAAGTCCGAATGAAAAGTTTCTTTATAATCAACTAATTTTTGGTGATAAAATTAAGTTTCTACGAAATAATTATTATGTAATTATTGGAAAAGCCCTATTACCAAAATCATTACTGATGTTGAAATATTTTATTTTATAAAACCTAAATATCTAAAGACTTATTTAACCTTAGTTGATAATATTCTAAATGAACATGCCTATTTTAAATTACTTTACATCTGCATAAATATCACCTCTCCTATTACCAAAGTTGTTGGCTTTTGGGAGGGAATAACAATCAACCCGCTAGAAAACCTATAAATTAGGTTTTCTAGCGGGTTTTCTTTTGTGTTATCACACTTTCCTCCCACCATTCTCCATTTTTCCTTTGCTCCACCGCCCTCAAAGTCCTATAATTTAATCATAAGAATAGTGACTATTAATAAAATTCATCAATTAAAAGGAAGCGATTTCAACATGTCGAAAGAAACTTTTCTTAAGTATGGTTTTGTTGTCCTCTTCATAGGAATTTTTTTACTTCGTGCCCAAAAATTTATTTCTGAGCCCCTTTCGTACCTTTTTTCGGGTATTCTTTTGCTTATTGTTGCGTATTTAATACTCGTGAAAAAAATGAACTTTTTCTCAAGTTTGCTCACTGTTACCGATCAACCTTCTTCTACCCAACAACGATTAGGTCAACTTTCTGGTCTTGTCAGTTTATTGATTGGTTTACTTCTGGTAATTCTTAGCTTCATTTTCTTTCTCCAACTTTGATTCCCCCTTGACTCTCCCTTCACTCTTGGCTATGATTACCTTAGCAAGTACAATGGTGTACTGTGAACAGTCGAGCAACGGCGCTCAAAAAGATTGGCTTTCGTGCATTCTTTTTGAGGGCTTTTTATTTTTAGAAAGTAGGGAAATTGAATGGAAAAAATGTACCGCAGTCCGTATGAAGCGTACCCGTATCTATCTTCTAAACCAGAAGATTTACGATGTGATTTTGAATTAATGACTGATGAATTGGCCTCGATGACAGGTCTTCTACGAGGATACGTGCAACAATTAGACGTCCCTGAACAGCCTGCACTAACAGAAGAACTAGCCAAAATTTGCGAGTTAATCTACCATGTCAATCCAACGACCCGAACAAAATTAACAGTCACAGAGGAAGAAATAGCATGGCTTTTGGAACGTGTCAATGCTATGAATGAACTGACATACGAAGAAAATCGTCCTTTTGTTTTACCGATGGGCACAATCTGTTCCTCTTATGCACACATTTTAAGAGCCAAAGCCAAAGATATTGTTCGTTTACTTTATCGCATGGACTATGGTGGTAAAAAAATTGATCCGCAGCTGTATGATGTAGTCAACTTACTCTCAGGTTACTTTTTCATGTTAGCTTTGTATCTAAATCAGCTCGAAAATGGTGAAGAAGTTCCCTTTGTTTCTCGCAACTATTCTATTTAAAAAGTACACCGACCGCTAACGACGAATTGCTAGCGGTCGGTGTACTTTTTATACAAACAAGTAAGCTTCTCCTTTTGCAAATAGTTTAGCAGTACCACCAATAATGACTCGATTTTCTTTCACTTCACAAGTTAAAAAGCCGCCTCTTGGGGACACTTGATAGGCCGAAAGGGTCGTTTGATTGAGCCGTTTTCCCCAATAAGGAATTAAATTGGCGTGCGCAGAACCACAAACTGGGTCTTCGTTAATTCTTAGTTTCGGGAAAAAAGTTCGTGAAACAAAATCCACCGAGTCTCCTGATGCCGTTACAATGACTCCTACTCCTAAATCCAATGCTTTTAATGCAGAAAAATCTGGTGTGATTTTTGCCACTGTCTCTTCGTCTTTTAAGACAAAAAATAAATCGCGACCCAAATAAGCTTCATAAATTTTCGTGCCTAAAGCGGCTTCATACTCTGGCAAAATTGGAATCCTTTCCGGTAGGATATAAGGAAAATCTAGATAATAGTATTCCTCTTTTTTGGTCACTGCGAGCGGTCCACTTTGACTAGTAAAATGGAGTGTTTCTTCCGCAACGGAATAATAGTTAAATAACACAAAAGCCGTCGCTAATGTAGCATGTCCACAGAGATCGATTTCTCGTTCCGGCGTAAACCAGCGCAGGGCGTAACTTTGTCCCTCCTTGACCGTAAAAGCAGTCTCTGACAAATTATTTTCAATCGCAATGTTTTGCATCACCGCTTCTGGCAACCATTTTTCCAAAACATAAACAGCGGCGGGATTGCCTTTAAAAACTTCCTCCGCAAAAGCATCGACAATATAATAGGGATAACTCATTTTAATTCTCTCCTTGTATTTTTTGATAAATGTATTCCGCGCAACACAAATCCTCAACTGCTAAGCCAACCGCATCAAAAATCGTGCGGCCTTTCTGCTCCGCCTTTAGTTTAACTTTGCCAGTGACTAATTCGCCGAGAGAACCTACAATTTTTTCAGCTGAAAAGGCACCTTCTGAAATCGGAATTAAAAGATCCCCGCTTTCTTTTAATGCAGCCGCGTACTCATCTACAAACACTTGACTGTTTTTAACAAGGTCGCTTGTTAATTCTCTGGAAGTCGGCGTGAATGTGCCAATCGCATTGATATGGGCATTCGGCAAAACGTCTTTTTCTTCTAAAAATGCGTCCTGACTGGAAGTTAGTGTACAGATAATTTCCGCTTCCTGGACGGCTTCTTGGACAGAAGAACAACCAATAAAGGTACATTCGGGGTAATTGTGCTGTTGCTTAGCGATTAATTTTCGTGCGCGTTCTGCTGTGCGGTCATATATAAAAACCTTTTCAATCGCCCGAACGCTTTGTAGCGCTGCGAGATGAGATGAAGCTTGTTGACCTGCACCAATCAAAGCGATACTTTTTGCCTTTGGAGCTGCTAAATAATCGGTTGCCAAAGCAGAAACAGCTGCCGTGCGAAGCCACGTAATCGCATTGGCGTCCATCATCGCGACTGGTCTTCCAGTAGAACTATCAAACAATAAAATTTGACCAAGATGTGAGGCCAAATTTTTTTGTGGATTTTCTGGAAAAGCTGTAATGATTTTTGCCCCAAAAAAGCGATTTTTTCCTAAGTAAGCAGGCATTAATGCAAAAAGATTCTGATTTTCCCCATCTGGTAAAACCTCTACATGGCGCTCACTTTGCGAAATTTTTCCTTTTTGCAACTCTGCAAAGCAACGTTTCATCACTTGAATTGCTTCGGAAAACGACAATTGTTGAATAACCCTCTCATAAGAAATAATGTCCATCTGAATTCCTCCCTTTGCGCTATCATAAACCAGACAAACAATACACTCAATGCTATAATTGTATGGAATACAATTTTATAGAAAGGAAGTTCCCCTCATGCCGATTAATTCCTATGAGAACTATGCGTTGTCATGGCGCCCTGTTAAAGAACGTTTAACAAGACCTTATTACCAATCATTGGTTCAACAATTAGAAGCGGATATCTTATCTGGTGCACTTCAAAAAAATGTGAAATTGCCTTCGCAAAGAGAATTAGCTGATTACTTGGATCTGAATTTCACGACGATTGGTCAAGCCTATAAACACGCTATGGAAAAAGGCTTACTTTATACCAACATCGGTAGCGGCACTTTCGTTTCTCCCAACGCGTTTCACTCAATTACAATCTCTACCAACCAAGTAGCGGACCATCTAATTGATTTAGGGCTGGTTAGTTCCTTTGATATGTGTAATCAGCGGATTTTACCTTTTATTGAATCCGTTAGTAAAAATGCGGCCCTTAACAGTTTGCTAAATTATCGCGATCCTTTAGGTACGCACTTTCAACGAGCAACCGCTGCCGAATGGCTTCAGACACAAGGCGTTCGGACCAATGCCGAAGAAGTTGCCATTGTATCTGGTGTCCAGAATGGGCTGGCCGTGACGTTAGCCGCCGCTTTTTCTCCAGGTCAGCGGATTGCCGTAGATCGATACACGTATTCAAATTTTATTGAACTCGCCCAGCTTTATCATTTAGAAATCGTCCCGATTGGCTATGATTCCGAGGGGATGGACCCAGAGCATTTACTGCAAGAATGCAAAAAGAAAAAAATACACGGTATTTTCTTAATGCCCGCATGTAATAACCCGATTGGTTTCCAAATGTCTAGCGCCCGCCGAATGACTTTAGCTGAAATCATTCAGCAAGAACACTTATGGGTAATTGAAGATGACATTCATTCTTTTTTAACAACTTATGCACAGCAAGCAGTTTTACCAACGTTTCAAGAACTCTTACCTCAACAAACGATTTACTTAGCGGGGATGACAAAGTTTGTCTGTACAGGCTTACGCATTGCGTACCTTGTTTTCCCTCCGCTTCTTCGCCAAGAAATAGAGCGTGCGATTTTTAACATTAACGTTAAAACTTCTGGCTTTGATGCTGAAATTGTCACCCAAGTCTTACGCTCACCAGTTGCAGAAGAATTAGTGATAGAAAAATTGGCTTTAACAAAACAAGCCAATGACTTATTTGATACCATTTTTGGGTTAGCTAGACCTAGCAATCCTTTGCCGTACTATCGAACTATTCCCCTTTCTACCGAAAAAACGGCGCCGCAAATTGAACAAGAATTTCTCCAAAATGGGGTACGTCTTTTTCACTCGAGCCGCTTTACTGTGCAAAATCAGCCAGATGCTTTTTTACGAATTTCCTTGGCCTCCAATCAGCTTGAGGTATTGGCGAAAGGATTAACCATTATCCAAGAACTCTTACCGACATTAAACGAAAAGAAAGGACATTCCCTATGAATTCATTGCCAATACTTGAAAAAGCAGTGGGCGCAATCACCCTGCTTTCCGAAGAAAAACAAAATGCCGAATATGAAAGCTTTTTATGTCAAGTTAATGAATCGCAACAACTTATCCGCAGTCGCTTAGCCAAAAAAACGCCGAAAAAAGAAGGCTATTTTGCAGCCTTCTGGGAAAAAAATCAACAAAATCAGAACGAAGCCTTTGATGCTACGGAAGCCCCTGAAATGTTAGCAATTGTCATTGCTGATCAAGAAAAGCAAGGTCTCTTTCTTCTGCCAAAAGAATGTTTAATCCAACAAAAAATTCTCAAAACGCATCAACAAAAAGGCAAAATGGCGTCCCGTTTTTATCCTTCTTGGTGCCAAAACCTTAATCAAACCGCGAAAAAAACACAAAAATGGCAACTAGCTTACTTTACTGATTTATCTAAATACTAAAAACGTCAGCTGGCTTCAGAAGCCAGCTGACGTTTGTTTATTTTACTGTTTAGCCAATTGGTGGCGTACCTTCTGCGTTCCCAGCAATCGCTTCGATTTGAATCTGGGCACCTTTTGGTAAATCCGTCACACCAATCACTCTTCTGGCAGGCGTGCCTTCAGGGAAGTACGTTTGGTAGACGTCATCCACTGCCGCCAGCTCTTCAATCTCTTTCACAAAAATATTCGCTTTCACCAGATCAGCTAAGCTGTGATCCACACTTTCAATAGTCGCTTTGATGTTTTCTAAACATTGCGTCGTTTGTTCCTTGATTCCGCCAGCGACTAACGCATTTTTTTTAGGGTCCAATGGTAGCTGAGCTGATAGATGGTTGTAATGAGAAAAAGCAACAGTTTGTGTCGAAAATGGACACTTCGGTGCGTGATCTGTATTATTTGCTTCAATAATTAATCCATGTCGATCTTCAATCGCTTGTGGTGGCGTACCATCCCCATGAGAAACCACCGCTTCTACTTGAACCACCGCGCCCATTGGTAAATCAGCAACAGCAATCACTGTTCGTGCTGGCATGTAATTGACCGTACGCGCAATTCCTGAATCTGGGAAAAAAGCGGCATATACTTGATTGACAGCTTCTAGCTTAGATAAATCTTTTAAATAAATATTGACCTTCACAATATCATCAAAAGGCACATCAATACTGGTTAAAATGGCTTTTATGTTTTTCAAACATTGTTTTGTTTGCGTTTTAACACAGCCAGCCACAACTCTGCCCGTTTGAGGATCTATAGGCAATTGTGCAGACAGATTGTTATAGTGAGAAAACGCGACCGTTTGACTGGCTAGAGCATCAATTGGTGCCTGAACAGTCTGATTTGTTAATTTAATTAAATCCCCAGCTTGAGGTGCATTAGGGATAGTTCCTTCCCCATTTGAAACAAGTGCCTCCATTTGAATAGAAGCGCCTAACGGCAAATCTGCGACGGCGACCACTGTTTTAGCTGGATAATAATGGGTAAAAAAGGCCGCATAGACCTCCTCAACTGCGGCAGCATCCCGCATATCTTTGACAAAAATGGTCATTCTGACAATGTCACTCATCACATGGTTGATACTTTCAACAACCGCTTGGATATTTTTCAAACATTGTGTCGCTTGGGCCCGAATGCCACCTTCTACCAATTGTCCAGAGGTTGGCTCAATAGGTAACTGTGCCGACAAATGATTATAGTGGGAAAATGCGACTGTTTGGGCTGCGAGAGGATGCTTTGGTGCACGCTCTGTATTTCTTGCTAAGACGATATTTTCATTACTCATAACTCTACTCCCTTTTTTAGCATTCCAACAAAAATGATTCCGCTTACATTTCCAAGCATTAAACTTCCAACAAGATCCTTTTTATTTTCCTGCTTTTCTATTAATGGTGATAGCTTTCCACCACCACTTCTTTCAGTCTACAATAAGAACAGGAACATTTCAATAAGGCATTCCTAAATTGATTGTTGGCCCTCAAACAAATCTTCTTCCGTTAAAGAAGACTGGCACGAATCAAGCTTGATTCGTGCCAGTCTTTATAGATAACTCATTAGCTTTAACTAGTTTTATTTAACCACCATATACTCACGATAATTTTCCGAGAACGTATCCATTAGCGTATAAATTCGTTCAAAATCATAGTCACGACGAGGGTCATCATACCAAACACATTGAATACTTCCAATAATTGGAAGATTCGGGCTACCTGCTGGCACATCTGTAAATGCTTTTTTCGACATATTTGCTAAAGCATCATCATATTGATAAATGCCAGAATCAACATTGCCAGCTACCCAATACCACGCATCATTGGTATTAAAAATTTTGTGTCCTTTTTGAACAAAGTACTCAGGTTTGGCTACGTCATACCCACTCCAACCGGCTGTCCAATAAGAAATAATAATCTCTGGGTCAAATGTACCGAAAGAATCGTCGCTGTTGTAATAAATGCCATCATTGAAGCTCATTGGCTGCATGCCCGCATCTTTAATTATTTTAGCTAAATCATTCGCATAAGCGACAAAATCCTTGTAGCGCCCAGAAGATTGCAGTTTCGCCCAACCGCCTGTGTCGACATCATTTGCATACTCATCGCCACCAAAATTGAAAATTTCACTATGCGCGGAAAAATAAGCCACGTACTTACTGATAATCGCCTTTGTGAAATTCACTGCCTTTTGGTTCCCTAAATCTACTGTTCGTTTTGAGCCATCAAAAGCGGGATTTTTAATCGCTAGTTTTTCCATAGCCACTAACAAGGCATCCATATGTCCTGGACTGTTAATCACGGGAATGATGTTGATGTTGCGCGCTTTCGCAAAAGCCAACAACCGATCCATTTCTTTTTGTGTTAACGCGTTGCCATTAGGATCATTGTAATACGCGTTGTTGCCTCGTTGGATTGCTTTTGAAACCCGGTTGTGGTTGTATTTTTTACCATTCACATTGACCGACATATCATCCAAGATAAACCGTAAGCCATCATTTCCTAAAATTAATTGGACATCTGTGTACCCATTTTGACTGGCTTTGGCCACTAATTCTTCCAGTTGCTCCACGGAAAAATATTTTCTTCCCGCATCAATGGAAAAGACACTTTTTAAAGGTTGTGTTTGTTTCTCTTTTAAATTATCCAAAGCTGTTTGGACCTCCGTTTGCCAAGTAGTCACTTGCGCGGCTGTATACGTTTTTCCCGCAAGTTCTGTTGCGACTGTCTCTTTTGTTGTTTGTAGTGCTTGAATCGTTTCTGGTGTATAGCTTTCTGCCTTTTCAATGGCTGTAACTGCTTGATCCAACGCACGATATAAAGTGGTTAAGTCAATGGCTAACAGGCCTTTTTCTAATTCAGCATCATAGGTGTTTGAAATCCCTTGGCCATAATCGCCACCTAAAATAGCTTTATTCACATCATAAAGCGTTGTTGCTTGTGTCACTGCTTCTGCGGCTTTATTTTGTGCTTCAAGGTCTGTGTTGGCGTAGCTAATTCGTTTTAAATAGTGTTGCGCAGCCGCTTTCATCTCTGCAAGAGAAACGCCTTTACTCTCTGCAATGGCCGTTTTTGTCCAAAGTAAATTAGAAGGTTTTATCTGATTTAAATCGTCTTCATTATAGGTGCGACCATCGCGATCTAAGGCATAGAGGAACATGCCCCCTAAATTATTTTCATAAGAATAACGAGCTACTTTATACATGTTACTTTCCATATACGGCTCTTTTGTGTCATACCAGCGGTTGCGATCTTGCTCTTCTGGGAAAGTTAATCCTGGAACAAATCGTTCCCCATTGAGAACCGGACTTAAATTATTTAATGCTCGTTGCGTGCGTTGGTCATCGCTACCATACTGTTGATACGCGAGAAAATCGAAACAGTCACTGACATCTTGTAAAGGTGGTAAATATTCTGCATTGGTATCATACAAAAATGGACGATCCGTTCCCGACTTCGGTCCAATGTATTTTGATAATGCACGAATGACACCATTAGATAGAACAATATCTTTTTCACTTGGACGAGTTTCCATGTCAATATCTAACCCATCAATTCCTAAATCATCGACAAATTTGGTTAACAACTCTTTCGCATAAGCATCAAATTCTGCTTCTGTAGGCGTTGTTCCTGCGTAAGGAACTTTTAATAGCTCGCTGTAATCAATCCCACGAACTAAACGAACACCTCGTGCATGCAGTGCTGGCGCATACTCATTTTTTAACGTATCATAAAATGGCTGTGCAAGTGCTTCTTGTCCTTTTGGCACATAACTAAAGACATTCACAATGTCAATACCATAAGGAATATCGTGCATCGTTAGCCAATTTTCATCTGGCAATGTTGTATTAACTCCTTGCATCGTTTTGTCACGCCAAGCCCGATAATAAACCATAAAATGTTTCTCTTGGGTCGGCTCATTGGCTTGGCTGATCATTGGTTGATGAAACAGACTAAATAAGATAAACGCCAAGCCAACCAATAACGAAAGACCCAGCCAACTGACAATTGTTTCTCTGTTTTCTCCTTTTCTTGTCGATAAATTGTTCCCCACTTTGAACACCATTCCTTTCTGCACTCCGTTCATTTTTGTGTATCCACCTAAAAAGAAAGCGCATACACAACCATCAATAGAATAACAAAAAATAACGAATTTGCAAAATAGAAACTGGAAAAATGAGGATTTTCTATAAAAATCTTTTCCCGCCTAAAATCACTTTTGTTAGACGGCGTTTAAATGGTAAACTTTGAGACTTGCAAGAAAAATAGGCCTGTTTTTCTTGCAAGTCTCCTTTACTTAGTCGTGATCAACATCGGCGATTTTCACAACAATTTTCCCTTGCGCTCGTCCTGTCAGTGAATAGTCCACCGCTTCTTGAATTTGGCTAAAAGGAACGACTCGGTCAATTATCGGCTGTAATTTTCCCTGTTCAATAAACTCAGTGAGTAAAGCTAATTGCTCGCCATCTGGACGCATAAACAAAAAATGATAACTAACATCTGTGGCTTGCTCCAATCGATGAATCTTGCGAGTAGCTATTTTAAAGGCCCATTGTTTCCAAAGCGGCAAGCCATACTCTTTAGCAAAACGTTCGTTGGGAATGCCTGACAATGTAACAACTTTTCCCTGAGGTTTAACCACTGAAAAAGCTTTTTCTAAGATTGTCCCCCCCATTGTATCAAACACATAATCGTAGTCGGATAAAACTTCTTCAAAATTTTGTGTCCGATAGTCAATCACTTCATCTGCTCCCAACGCTTGAACCCATTCTTTATTTTTACTACTCGTTGTGGTGGCAACGTAAGCGCCCGCTAGTTTTGCTAATTGAATCGCAATGGTTCCAATCCCTCCTGAACCTGCTTGAATCAGGACTTTCTGGCCTGGCTGTACATTCATAATATCATGTAGCGCTTGATAACTTGTCAAACCGACTAACGGAATGGCCGCAGCTTCTTCAAACGTTAAATTTTTCGGCTTCATAGCTACAGCCGCTTGATCCACTGCAATATATTCAGCAAAAGTTCCCACGCGATTTTTGGGTACTCGCCCGTAAACTGCATCGCCCAGCCTAAAATTTTGAACATTTTTTCCAACAGAAACAACAATCCCAGCAAAATCACTGCCTAAAATCAGTGGCATTTGATAATTTAAAAGCATCTTTACTTTGCCATCTTTTGTTTTTAAATCAATCGGGTTGATACTGGCAGCGATAATTTTGACCAAAACATCATTGTCATGAATGGTGGGTAAGGGCACCTCCTCGATTGCTAATTCTTTTTGTCCGTATTTATGAATTAAAGCGGCTTTCATCATTGAATCTTTCCTCTCTTTCTATCCTTTCTATCGGTTTAAAAGTTTAAACCTTTAATCAATTAGTATCTTAACGAAGAATGGGATTCACGTCAAGTTTCAGCCCTCAGCGTATTTCATTGACAAAAAACACGAAAAATGGTTTAATCGTTTAAAAATACGAACCAAAGAGGCGAAAAAATATGAAAGAATTAGAAGAAATTCAAACAGAATTTACTGCGCTTAGTGATTTTTTAATCGCATTGGGTGATGAAAAACGCCAAGCAATTATTATTGCACTGTTAGAAGACCAGGCCTGTGTTGGCCGTCGTGTCACTGAGTTAACAGAGGCGACACAACTCTCACGTCCCGCTGTTTCTCACCACTTAAAAATTTTGAAACAAGCCAAATTAATTGATTGTCGCAGTGAAGGAACTAAAAATTATTACTCACTTTCTCACGATACCACCAAAATTGAGCAACTCCAACAACTATTGACCCACATTACGTCGATTATGCCAGGGAGGAAGCAAGCATGAAAAAAATTCTCGTGGTCCTCACAAACGTCTCCCGTTATCACTGTACCGAAGAACCAACGGGCCTCTGGCTAGGTGAAGCCACGGAGTTCGTGGAAGAAGTAACCAAAGCAGGATTTTCAGTTGACTATGTTAGTCCCCAAGGAGGCTATGTCCCTTTGGATCCCCGGAGTATGAAATATGTAGATTCATCCATTATGGCGGTTTATGAAAGTGCCGATTTTCAAGAACGAGCGCTAGCGCATTCCCTCTCTCTTGAAGAAATTGATCCAGATGAATACGCAGCGATTTACTTTACAGGAGGCCATGGCGTTATGTGGGACTTCCCTGATAACCCTCAGTTGCAAGCAATCACTCTTAGCCTTTACGAACAGGGCAAATACCTAACTTCTGTTTGTCACGGAATTGCTGGTCTTTTAAATGTCAAAGATGCGTCAGGAAATTATTTGATTGCAGATAAAACCATTACTGGCTTCACTACTGCAGAAGAAATTTTAGCCATGAAAAAAGCAGTTGTTCCTTTCTTAAACGAAACAATTGCCAAAGAACATGGTGCTACTTTTGCGAAAAAGCGTCCCTATAAAGAATTTGCGTATCAAGATGGCCGTATAATCACTGGGCAAAATCCTTTTTCTGTCCGCGCTGTCGCAAAATTGTTAATTCAACAACTATCAAAATGAAACAACAGCGACTACTTTTAGGTAGTCGCTGTTGTTTCATTGCTTCTTCTTTTTTCCGAAAGCCGAAGCCCTAACATAAAAAATTTTTGATTAGCTAAAGAGTAACATCGCGCCAATTAAGATAATTAGGTTAATTAAGCCTAAGACAATCATTGGTTTGGCCATGAATTTTGTCCAAGTGGCATATTGAACTTTGGAAATTTCCAAACCACCCATTACAACACCAGATGTTGGCGTGATCAAATTAATCAAGCCACAACCTGAAGCAAAAATCATAACCATCACTTCTGGACTTAAACCAATGTTTTTAGCTAACGCACCCATTACAGGAATAGAAACGTACGCTAAACCAGAAGTTGAAGGAATTAGGAAAGATAAACCTAAGTATAAAACAAAGGCACCGATGACAAATAAAACTGGGGAGAGTCCTTGTAATAAGCCTGCCGCTTTATCAAGGATAAATGAATCTAAATACGTTTTAGACATCAAAACAGATGCCCCGCGAGCAACTACGATAATTAAAACAACGGATAACATATCTTTGGCACCGTCGATAAATGCTTCAATGGTTTCTTTTTCAGTAAAGCGACCAATCAAGGCAGCAATGATCCCTAAAAGGAAGAACCACATCGCTAAGTCGCCAAAGTACCAGTCACCGAAACTGTTGCCTGTTAAAACAGACGTCCAGCCTTTGAAAATCGTCACTCCAAAGTCGTTCCATGGAATTAAGGAAACAATCATAATGACAAAACAGAAAGCGAATACCATTAAGATTTTTTTATGACGATTCGTAAATGGCATTTCTTTCGACGCTGCTTGTCCATACGTTTTTTCCATATCCTCTTGTTCTTGTAAAGATAAAATTGTTGAACCTTTGTCAGCCTTCACTTTTTTCGCATAACGCATCACAATGAAAATAGAATAGCTAGTAGAGGCCGCCCACAAAATAGCACCGACAATTAAAATAATTCCTGTATTCGGCTGAATGCCAATACCTCGCAACGCATCCATCGCTACCCCTGTGGAGAAAGGGTTAACCGTTGAACCGATAACACCTGATCCTGCACCCAATAGTACAGTACCCACTGCGACAAACGTATCAAAACCAGCGGCGACCATGGTGGCACTCAATAAACCATAAAAAGGAATTGTTTCTTCTGCCATTCCATAAGTCGAACCACCAATAGAAAATAAAATCATTAAAATCGGAATGATTTTCAATTCGTTCCCTTTTAACTTTTTAACGACTGATTGAATCCCTGCTTCAAGAGCCCCAGTTTGTGTCACAATATTTAAAAAGCCACCGAGTACTAAAATAAAAATATTAATTTCAATGGCATCTTTAAACCCATTGAATGGAGCCATGATAATATCCGATAATTTGGCCCCTACCACGTGGTCAACCATTTTGCCATCAATTTCTCTTGGGGTAAATGGCTGGCCATTTAGCAAGACCGTTACGATACCTAAAACAATTAAAATAATAAATAAAATACTAAAAGACGAAAGCTGTTTTTTGTTTTTCTTCTTTTTTTCTGCCATATCCTTTTATACAGGAACCTACTTTCCTGTATCTCCCTTCTCTATGATTAATTACTCAATCGATCAATAAAGAATGGCGTATCTAGAAAAGTTAAGAATTTATGACTGTAGCTAATACGGTTCATTTGGACTAATTTTTTCATAACACTGCTTGCTGTTTCCCGCGTAGTTCCACTCATTCGTGCAATGTCATTAATGGTAATTGGACAAGTAATTGCAACGCGTTCTCTGTTGTCAATTCGTTCTCCTAAATCATTTAATAACATCGCCAGTGATGTCACAATCCGTTCACATGCATCATTGGTTGTTCCTTTTTGGATTTTGATCATGCTTTCTTTTAAAAGGACCGATTGTTCTTGAATCCAATGAATCAATTGCTGGGGATTATTTTGGAGAAAACGCTCAAACAGTTTAACTGGCACAAACACAACCTCAATATCCGTATAGGCAATCGCGGAGTCGTAATGAACCTCATCTTGAAACAGTCCGATTCTCGGAAAAAGAGCCTGCTTTTTCATAAAATGCAGATAGGAAAAATTACCACTGCGATCATTTTTTTCAATTTTAATGACACCTGAAACCAGTAAAATCAAATGATTTCTCGGATCACCTGGATAAAAAAGGACTTGGCCTTTTTTATAGGAGCGAACGAAACTCTCGTTGCGCAATTCTGTTAGTTCTGATTCAGAAAAGTATTGAAAATCTTGATTATTTTTAGTGATTATTTTCTCTATCATCATCTTAATTCTCCTAAATACTATACTTTATTTTGTCACAACCGTTCCTACGATTTCATCGCCGCTCATACTTCCTAAGTTTTCCAAAGAAGTGATAATTGCTTGTTTATTGGGTTGGCTTTCTACAAACTGAATGGCGGCTTCAATTTTCGGTAACATACTACCTGGTGCAAAATGACCCGCTTGTTTGTATTCTTCCAACTCTGCTACAGTGACATTGGTTAATTGTTTTTCATCTGGTTTGCCATAATTAATACACACATAATCCACGCCAGTTAAAATAACTAGTGCATCCGCATCCACTAATTCTGCCAGTTTTTCAGAAGCAAAATCTTTATCGATTACTGCTTCGACACCTTTTAATTCTTGTCCTACGACAGGGATGCCACCACCACCACATGAAATGGTAATTATATCATTTTTTATTAAGGTATTAATAGTCTCAGCCTCGTGGATGTCAATTGGCTTAGGACTTGGAACGACTTTGCGCCAGCCACGTCCTGCATCTTCTTTAAAAATAGCACCTGCTTGCATTGCTTCTTTGGCTTCAGCTTCTGTTAAAAATGGACCGATCGGTTTTGTTGGATTTTTGAATGCCTCATCTGCTGGATCTACGACCACCTGTGTTAAAACAGTAGCCACTTGTTTCTTGATTCCTGCTTTGTTTAATTCTTGATTAAGCGCATTGGACAACCAGTAGCCGATACTTCCTTGTGTCATAGCAACACACGTATCTAGCGGCATCGCTGGATTTTTTTCAGAATCAGCTGCTTGTTGTTGCAATAATAGATTTCCGACTTGTGGACCATTGCCATGTGAAACAATCAACCGATGCCCTTGTTTAATTAAATGAACTAAATAGGCAGATGTTTGAACTAATGCTTGCTGTTGTGCGTGTGCGCTAGCATCATTTGAAAGGATGGCATTTCCGCCTAGTGCAACGACCATTTTTTTCCCCATTACAAATCCTTCTTTCCTATCATAATAAAGAATAGGCCGCCCTTCAAAAGAATCTCTTAAAGGGCGAAACGACTATTCTTTTTTCAATGTTTTTTCAGTTGCTTCCTACACACGAGGAATGAATAAGTTGCCTAAAGTAGCTGCCATAATCGCTTTAATAGAATGCATTCTGTTTTCTGCTTCTTCAAATTGACGACCATATTTACTGCGGAAGACTTCATCCGTAATTTCCATTTCAGTAATGCCAAATTTTTCAGCAACCATTTCTCCGTATTGTGTTTTCGTATCATGAAAGGCTGGCAAACAGTGTAATACGATTAAATCGCCATCCATGTTTTCGGTTTTTTCTAACATAGCCATATTAATTTGATAAGGTTTCAACAGATTGACACGTTCTTCAAATTTATCTTCTTCACCCATGGACACCCAAATGTCTGTATATAACACGTTGGCTCCTTTAACACCTTTAGCAACGTCGTCTGTAATCATTAATTCTGCACCAGATTCTTTCGCAAATTCTTTTGCGTAATTAACGACTTCATCAGAAGGGAACAATTCTTTTGGTGCACAAATGCGAACATTTACGCCTAAAATAGCACCTGTCACTAACAAGCTGTTTGCCATGTTATTACGGCCATCGCCGACGTATACTAAAGTGATTCCTTCTAAACGACCAAAGTTTTCTTTCACTGTCATAAAGTCCGCAATCATTTGTGTTGGATGCCATTGATCCGTTAAACCATTCCAAACAGGAACACCAGAATATTTCGCTAAATCTTCCACTACTTCTTGACTAAACCCACGGAACTCAATCCCGTCAAACATACTACCTAAAACAATCGCTGTATCTTCAACAGATTCTTTTTTACCTAATTGAATATCGTTGGCGCCTAAATACTCAGGATGTGCCCCTAAATCAATCGCTGCTGTAGTAAATGCAGAGCGTGTCCGTGTCGAAGTTTTTTCAAATAAAAGAGCGATATTTTTTCCTTCTAAATAGTGATGTGGAATCCCTTTTTTCTTCAATTCTTTTAAGTGAATACTGAAGTCTACCAAATACTCTAATTCTGCTCTTGTAAAATCTTTTTCTGCTAATAAACTACGTCCTTGAAATACTGAATTCATGATGATTCCTCCTATTTTTGGGTGTTTTTTAAAGATCTTCACGGTAAAGTGGCATACTCATACAACGAGGGCCACCACGGCCACGTACTAGTTCACTTCCTGGAATGTAATTCAATTTCACGCCTGCTTCTTCTAGCGCTTTATTCGTAATCGTATTCCGATCGTAAACAACAACTTCCCCAGGGGCAATTGCTAATGTATTTGAACCGTCGTTCCATTGTTCACGGGCTGCTGCTGTTAAATTTCCAGCGCCGCAACGTATTAGTTGAACATTGTCTAAATGCAAGTATTTGCATAAAATGTTATCTAATGTATCTTTTTCTTTTGTAATTTGGATGTCTCCATCTGCTTTTTCAGTGATCGAGTAAACAACCAAGCCGCCTTCGATTTCTGGATGAATCGTAAATTTATCATAGTCAATCATGGTAAAAACGGTATCTAAATGCATGAATTTACGATGTTCACCGATATCAAAAGCCAAGATATTTTTGAATCCTAATTTTTGTTCAAAAATATTTCTCGCAATTTTTTCAATTGACGCGGCGTCCGTTCTTTGAGAAATCCCAATGGCCACCACTTCTTTTGAAAGAATTAATTCATCGCCACCTTCAATTCTGGTTGATTCTGAACGATCATAGACTCTAGGAACCTCTTTTCCAGCAAAACGAGGATGATAATCAAAAATGTATTGCCCAAAAATGGTTTCCCGTTGTCGAGTTACTGAATACATATGATTTAAAGAAATCCCGTGCCCCATTGTCGCAAAGTTATCACGCGTGAAGTATAAGTTAGGCATTGGATCAATAATGAATGGATAATCCGCTTCAACCATATCTGTTAAAAATTCTTGCTCATATTTAGGTAATTCTTGTTTTTGAATGCCTGCAATCGCTTTTTGAATCAGTTCTTCGTTGTCGTCAATTTCTAACATTAACTCTCTAACTTTTTCTTTTGCTGATTCGCTGCGAATATTGGCTTCTTCTAAGAATTGGTCAATAAATTGTCGGCGGACCTCTTCATTAATCAACGCTTCAGCAGCTAAGTCCTCTAAATAGACCACTTCGATATCTTTTGATCGTAACAACTCTGCAAATGCATCATGTTCTGCTTGTGCTTTTTCTAAAAACGGAATATCATCAAACAACAGTCTCTCCAGATAATCTGGCATTAAATTTTCTAATTCCTTACCTGGACGATGTAACATCACTGTTTTCAATTTCCCGATTTCAGAAAATACATTAATTGGATGACTCATGTGAAATAACCTCCTCAACTTAATTACAAACACAGAATAACAGACCTGATTAACCTAGGACGTGAGCCATTTGCCAAACAAAATACCAAATATACAACGGTATTCTTTCTTATGCATATTTCTAGCCTAAAAGAATGCGCTTTCATAGATATTCTAAAAAAATAATGCATAATTAAATAAAAAAAAATGCATTTATTCAAAAAAATTATTTCTCCACACACTTCATAAAGTTATAATCTTATAGAGGTAAAAGGAAGGGAGCCAGAAGTCAAAACGACTTCTGGCTCCCTTCCTTTTATGCGTTACTTTTTGACAAAGGTGTTGGCTGAATAAATTGTTGAAAATACTGCTCTAGTTCTTGTGCTTTTTCCTCGGATGATGAAACAATAATAACAGTGTCGAAGCCAGCGACAGAACATTTCTTTTCACACAAAGACACTTCATCAAGTACAGCTGAAAACAATGTTGCGTTGTCTGGTAATGTATGAACCAATAGTAAAAAGGCGACACGTTCAACTTTGGTCACTACCTCACGAATTGCTTGTATCAACTGTTCTTTTTTTCGTTCTTCTAAAGAAGTGAATTGTTCAAAAATCGTTAACCGCATCTCGCCAGACTCATCTAATGCTTTGACGACTTTTAATTCCCATAAATCCCGTGAAATCGTTGCTTGTGCGACATTTATCTCGCGCTTTTTTAATTCTCTTAACAACTCATTTTGACTATGAATTACGGTTGTTTGAATGATTTCTTTAATCAAACTTTGGCGTGTTTGCTTATTCACAAATAACACCCTTCCTCCAGACATTTACAAAGCAATACTAGCAGAATCTCTCTAATTAGAATAGAAAAAGGGTCGTTTAGCTAAAAGGTTCTCATTGATTTTGTCGGATATTTCGCATTTAAAAAAGTGAGACTTGCACAATTTAGTAAAACGTTGTACAGTGATTTTAGGGAATTACTGGCACCGTTTTAAATAACAGCAATGATGTTTTTTTGCATGATTAACTGAACTGGAGGAAAGTAATGAACCGATTAAAACGCCAAACGATGATTAAGCGATTGGTCACAGAAAATGAAATCCATACACAAAGTGAATTACTAGCATTATTGGAAAAAGAAAATATTCACACCACACAAGCAACTATTTCTCGTGACATTCGTGAGCTGAATTTAAACAAAGTAGACAATGGTCAAGGAGAAGCCTATTATCGTATCTTGAATAATTCTGCCCTTCGTCCAAAATATAAAACAGATGAAGAACGTCTTGTTGACATTATTATTGAAACTGGTGTTTCTTTAACACAAATAGAGTTCACAAATCTTTTAACCGTCTTACCTGGCAACGGGCAAGCCATCGGGGTTTTAATTGATCGCATACGTATCCACAACCCTCATATCTTGGGCTGTATCGCTGGGGATGATACCATCTTAATTCTTTCAAAAAATAAAGAAGATGCCCTTGAAGTTAACAACTATTTCCAGCAGTATTTGTACCACCCATAATTCATCACTTAGTAAAATCGACTATTTTTTGACATCATTGCTATTTTTATTAAAGATAAATAAAAAAAGGCGTCTCAGTGAAAGCTGAGGCGTTTTCTCATGAGTTTTTCTTTTGAACACCGTCTTTTTTTTGTATAATAATCAAAAAGCAAAGAAAGGGTTTCTTATGACTGAACAATTCATACTCACTTCAAACGATCAACAAACTCAGCTCAATGTACGTCATTGGCCCTGTCCTTCACCCAAAGCCGTAGTTCAATTGATTCACGGCATGGCAGAGCATATCCAACGTTATGATGAATTTGCTCGTTTTTTAAATCAATTAGGATTTACCGTAATTGGTCATGATCATCTAGGTCATGGCGAATCTGTACAACCAAACGCACCGATCTATGGTTTTTTTGGAGAACAAGGGCCTGAAAATGTCGTTACAGATATTCATCAAGTGAAACAATGGGCTGTGAATCGCTATCCACAATTGCCCTATTTTATGATGGGTCACAGCATGGGGGCTTTCGCCTTGCGCAACTATCTGCAAGACTATCCTGTGACTATGCAAGGAGTCATTTTCATGGGCACTGGAACAAGTCCGTTACCTTTAACCGCAGCATTGCCTTTTATTAAAAAAATGGCCGAGAAACAGCCGAAAAAACCAGCTCCGTTCATTGATAAGCTGGCATTTGGTTCTTTTAGCAAAAAATTTCCTGAAGCAAGTTCCTTTAATTGGCTTTCTAAAAATCAAGCCAATGTGGCTGACTATGAAAATGACCCATTAATGGGCTTCGTATTTACCAACAATGGTTTTGCTACCCTTTTTTCGCTTGTTAAACGAGCCAATCAAAAGAATTGGTACCAAGCGATCCCAAAAGAATTGCCTATTTTAATCATTAGTGGCGCTGAAGACCCAGTTGGTGATTTCAGCAAGGGGCCAGCGAAAATTCAAAAGCAATTAAAGCATGCAGGTTTTCAGCACGTGACGTTACGACTATTTCCCACATTGCGTCATGAAATTTTATTAGAAACGGAAAAAGCTACAGTTTTTCAAGAAATTGGGCATTGGTTAACGGATTTAACGAATTAAAAAAGAAGGTTGATGTTGTGACATCAACCTTCTTTTTTAATCTATTTTCGTTAAACCGCCCATATAAGGACGTAGAACTTCTGGAATCGTTACGGTGCCATCTTCATTTTGATAATTTTCCAAAATGGCAGCCACTGTTCGACCAACAGCAAGTCCTGACCCATTAAGTGTATGGGCATACTGAACATGACCCGTTTTATCACGATAACGAATCAACGCCCGACGTGCTTGGAAGTCTTCACAGTTTGAACAAGAACTAATTTCTCGATACGTTTTCTGTGCCGGAATCCAAACTTCTAAATCATAGGTTTTCGCTGCCGAGAAGCCCATATCACCTGTCGAAAGAGTAATCACTCGATAAGGGAGACCCAATTTTTCTAAAATGTCTCCAGCATTGTTGGTCATTTTTTCTAATTCTTCATAAGAGTGTTCTGCATCACTAAATTTAACCATTTCTACTTTATGGAACTGGTGTAAACGAATTAATCCTCGGGTATCACGGCCTGCGCTACCCGCTTCCGAGCGAAAAGAAGGACTTAAAGCAGTAAAATAAATCGGTAACTCTTGCGCATCTAAAATTTCATTATTATAGTAGTTAGTTAATGGGACTTCCGCTGTGGGGATCAGCGTCAAATCACTTTCTGCAACTTGGAAGACATCTTCTTTGAACTTAGGAAACTGACCGGTGCCAAACATTGCTTTGCTATTGACCAAATAAGGAGGAATCACCTCGGTATAACCATGTTCATTAACATGTTGATCTAACATAAAATTATAGACCGCTCGTTCTAAACGAGCCCCTAAGCCTTTGTGATAAAGAAAACGGCTACCAGATACTTTCGCGCCTCTTTCAAAATCTAAAATTCCTAAGGCTTCACCGATTTCCCAATGTGGTTTTGGTTCAAATGAAAAAGTTTTCGGCGTACTCCGCCGCCGAACTTCTACGTTGGCGGCTTCGTCTGCGCCAACAGGCACGCTCTCATGAGGTAAGTTAGGCAGACGTTCTGCAATTGCTGTGCATTGTTCTTGCAAATGAACAACTTCTTGGTCTAAAACTTTAATTTGCTCGCTAACTTCTTGCATATTTAGCAACTGTTGTGAAGCATCTTTTTGTGCACGCTTTAATTGTGCAATTTCTCCTGATACCTGATTACGGTGTTTTTTCAGTTCTTCAACTTTAACAAGTAACGCTCTCCGTTCTTCATCTAAAGCCAAAAAGCGTAATAAAACTTCCTCGTCCACACCACGTGTTTTTAACTTTTTCTGTACCACTTCTACATTTTGGCGAATTTTTTTCATATCCAGCATCTTATTTCCCTCTTCATGATTAAATTTTAAACAATGGTGAATTTTACTTTTTCAAAAATCTCATTCTTCATTCGTTGGCCAGTCGCTGTGCCAGCTAAGCCACCTAAACCCGTTTCTCTCAATTCTCGTGGTAATTGACGGCCGACTTTATTCATGGCTTCCACCACTTCATCTGCTGGTATTTTATTTACAATTCCAGCTAAAGCCATATCTGCAGCGATTAACGCATTGCCTGCACCTACTGTATTTCGTTTAACACAAGGAATTTCGACTAACCCAGCCACTGGGTCACAAACTAAACCTAATAAATTCCCTAAAGCCATAGCAAAAGCTTCAGAAGATTGGCGTGGTGTTCCGCCAGCCGCTTCAACAGCTGCAGCGGCGGCCATCGCTGAAGCACTGCCTACTTCGGCTTGACATCCACCAACAGCACCAGCAATCATCGCATTGTTGGCTGTGACCATTCCAAATAAAGAACTGGTAAATAAGAAACGAATTTGTTGATCACGCGTTAAATTCAAGGTATTTTTAATCGCTGTTAAAACCCCTGGTAAGGTGCCACTTGCACCAGCAGTTGGCGTTGCGCAAACAACGCCCATTGCTGCATTGACTTCATTAGTACCTAGTGCGGCTTGAACTGCAGACATCATTAAATCACCTGATAACGTTTTGCCAGCTGCGCGGTATTTTTTTAAACGAGCCGCATCACCGCCCGTTAACCCAGTAGGAGAAAAAACGCCTGCTCCTTCTTGCGAGCGTTTGACAGCAGCATCCATAACATCCAAATTTTGACCCATCTGTGTCCAAATTTCTTCATAGCTTTTTTGGCTACGCTCCATTTCTTGCTCAATCATCAAATCAGAGATTTTTTTTCCTGTTTTTTCAGCTTTATCGATAAATTCTTCAATCGAAAGGTACATATGTCAAACTCCTATCATAATAAGATTATTTTCGATGTGTCATCTAGTGAAAACAATTGTTCTTTCACCGAGGAAATTGGTGCCGAATCTAAGTCAAAGATGAATAAAATTTGATTCCCTTCCACATAACGAGACACAGCATTCACTTGAATATTATTTTTTTGTAACGTATCTTTAAAAGCTTGCATCGCCTGCTCTTCTTGATTAATGACTAACAAAATAGGTAAAGGACCATGTAGTTGGACATTGAAACCGTCTAATTCAATGTATTTCACCTCGATAGTGCCGCCACCTACAGAAATTCCTGTTAAATGAATTTCGTGCGTTGCATCACTGAGTGTCACACATGCTGTATTAGCATGCTTCACTGGACTTTCTTCACTCATTTCTAAAAATTGAATCTCGATTCCTTGTTCTTCCGCAAGTTCAATGGATTGTGTTACGTTGGCATCATCTGCTGCTAATCCAAGAATTCCACCAATAATTGCAAAATCAGTTCCATGTCCTTTATGCGTGTCTGCAAAAGATTCATAGTATTTAATCACAATTTTTTCTGGTGTTCCGCCGAATAACTTTCTTGCCGCTAAGCCAATCGCTAAGGCCCCAGCTGTATGCGAACTAGAAGGACCAATCATAATAGGACCGATAATGTCAAAACAACTTTTGTAGTTCATTACTTTGTTCACTTTTTTAGGTTTATTGATGGCCATAGCTGTGTTCATACGTAACTCCTCCTTTGGTTTTTACTGCTTCTTTTTCTTTTTCACTGGTTACTTCCGTCGTTCCTTCAAATTCTGGTGTATTATCCACCGCTTCAATTCTGTAACGTTTAAAGACCAGCGCACCTAAAAATCCAAACATCAGACTGACCACTGTGATAATCGCTACTGCTAGTAAAGTCGTTTGAATGGCATTGTTACCTAATGTCACAAGTAAACCAGCCCACGGCGTTGCCATTCCTGTCACAGGTACTTTTAAGCCAAAGAAAGTCACTACAATACCACTAACCATTCCTGAAAATAAATTCGTTGCGTAAATAGGAATTGGATTGGAGCTGATGATATCGACTTGTGTTAATGGCTCAATTGCCACAGCTAACGGGGTTGAAGCTGTGCCTAGTTTTAACTTTTTAAATAGCGCCGCATTGACAATGGAACTGCCGTAACAAGTCAACGCACCGACAGCCATTGGTACACCAGTCAAACCAATCAAGGCAGTTAAAACCATTGAACTTAACGGTGTCATACCAACAATCGGGATAATAGCACCTAAAATTGCGCCCATCACATATGGATTGCCATCTACTGCACTTAAAATCGTGCCCCCAATAACTTCTAGGACACCTAATACAACGGGTTGAATAAAACCAGCAACTAACGAAGCAGCGACTGGAATGACTAAAATAACGACTAATAAGTCAATCCCTTCTGGAATACGTTTTTGCATCTGCTCAACAACAAAAGATAAAAGATATGCGGTAATAAAGGCTGGTAACAAGCTGACTTTAATCAATGACAGACCTAAAATAATTGAAAAAACTGGACTAATCCCGAAAGCGAGCGGCACAAGAGCTCCAGCTGCTAAACCACCTAGACTACCCATAGTTTCACCAATTTGCGACACATAATCTAAATGAAAAACGCCGCCTACTGCATATCGCAAAAACGCCTCTGGTAGAAAGGTGGCACAAGCTGCACCAGACAAAGCACTTAAAGATTTTTTCCCTCGCGGTGCTTTAAAAGAGAATAGGGACATGCCACATAAAACTAAGACTAACATCAAGATTCCTGATAACGTTTTCATTTCTTTGCCTCCAACTATATTTTTTTATAACGGATGGTACTCCTGAATAAAATTTTTATTGCTCAACAAGTGAAAGAATGAGCGAGCATTCCGATGAACTAAAGTACAATGAGTAACAAAAATTTCATTCCACATTCAGAGTATACGACTAAACAAAAGTTTAGTCAATGTATTTTTTTAACGTAAAGAATCTTATTGCTTTTCCATTAAAAAAGTATTACACTAAAATTAATTTCAGTGTAGGGGGAGGATATCACTTGGAGTCATATTTACGTTTAAGTGAAGTAGATAAACAAATCTTACATTCACATGCCTTAATGCTTGATGGATTAGGGAACTTCTTTGGTAGTACCCATGAAGTCATTCTTCATAGTTTAGAAAATTTGGAAAGTTCAGCTATCAAAGTCATCAATGGCCATTTCAGTAACCGCAAGGAAGGTGCCCCCATTACTGATATGGCGTTAAAAATGTTAAGTCAAGTAGAGTCGGAACATGATTACGCTGTGAAACCCTACTACAATAAAAATCAAAAAGGGGTTATTTTAAAATCTTCCACCATTCCAGTTATCGGTGAAAATGATCGTATTATTGGATTGATCTGTATCAATATGCATTTAGAAATGCCATTAATTGATTACTTGCAAGACTTATTACCTTCAGGACAACAAAATGATATGTCCCAAGAGCTTAAAAATTCTGAACATTTTTCTGACAATATTGACGAATTAATCACTACTTCACTGACAAAAGTAAAACAAGCAGTAGAAAGCGATCCAAATGTATCACATTTGAATCAAAATAAAGAAATTGTTATTCGTTTATATGATCAAGGAATTTTTAATCTCAAAGATTCTGTCATAAAGATTGCCGATCGATTAGGTATTTCAAAAAATACCATCTATTTACATATCCGCAATCATAAAAAAGAAGAAGCTTAAAACATCAAAGCCACCAACGCTAACTAGCGTTGGTGGCTTTGATCACTTCTCTTCTATTTTAATTTGGTAAATCAAACAAGTAAGGTGTCCCTATTTCTCCATTTAACGTAACGTCTAAGCGATTTTTTGTGCCGGGAACTAAATTACTGGCTGTGAAATTCCCTTGGGCATCCGCAGTAAAACTTGCTAAAATCACCCGCGCATCATCTGCACGTGACACTAAAATAGTTGCATTCGGTGCTGTTTTACCAGAAATTGTCCCTTGTTTCGGATCAATCGTAATATTGCTAAAAGAAAGCGCTGCTTCTTGTCCTGAACTTGGAATATCAATTTGGACAGGTACACTATTCCGTTGATCAACGGTTGCGATTAATTGAGTAGTCGCTCCCGCTCTGGGACTAATTACTGTAAAATTGCCATTGGCATCCGCATAAAAAACACCTGCTTGTGCAGAAGCATCACCGACTACCGTTGCTGTAATGGTTGCATTAGGTAATGTAGTACCATTAATTTCATTTCTTTCAGGATTGAAAACAACATTGGTAATTGTAATGTTTGTATCAGGTGCTTGGTTTTGAGGGACTTCATTCGTTTCATCAGTTCCTGCAGAAGTCTGCGTGGCATTTTCTGACGGATTTTCCCCTGTCACATTAGAATTTTGACCCGCGACAGACGAATGACTACTTTTCATTTCTTGTTGGCTAGAGGATTTCTGCGTGGCTTTCTTTGTTTCTTGCTTTTGCTTAGAATCATTTGTGCTTGCTGTTTTTTTGTTTCCACATCCTGCTAGACTTAAAGACAATACACTGAACGTTAATATACTGAACAAAGCAATTTTTTTCATTTTTCGTTACCTCCAGAAATCTTTTTGTAACATTAATGTAACATTGTTTTAAAAATCTAGCAATAATTTTTCAACCGTTTTCCTTTTTGTTTAAAAAGAAAAAACCTGCACAAAGGCATTTAGCCTTTGTGTAGGTTTTTATCTGCTAAATGGATTTAATGTTTGCGATAGCTTAAATAGTAAAAGCCAGAAACAAAAATGGCGCCACCAATGATATTACCTAAATAAACAAAAATAAAATTACGGAAAAAGTCTCCCCACTGAACGCCGCCTTCAAAAATTGCGGCTGGAATGATGAATGCATTCGCCACACTATGCTGAAAGCCAATTGCAACAAAAATCATTACTGGAAACCAGATGCCTAATAGTTTCCCCGCCGCATCTTTCGCACCATAACAAAGCCATAAGGCCAGACCTACGAACCAGTTACAGCCAATACCTGAAATAATTGCTTGAAGCCAAGTTGCTGCAACTTTATGTTCTGCAAGAGAAAGAACCTGATTTAAATAGGCGCCGCTACTGGTTAAACCTAAATAATGACCAAAAAAATAGGCAACAAATAAGGCGCCAACCATATTTGCCAATGTAATTGTGACCCAGTTCACGAGTAATTCTCTGAAAGAGACCTTTTTAGCAAACCAAGCCGTACTCACTGCCATCATATTTCCTGTGATTAACTCACCACCAGCCATTAAAATAACAATTAGACCAATTGGGAAAACCGCAGCTCCCACTAAAGCTTGAACACTGGCTAAATCTGCTGGAATAGAGGCGGAAACACGCACATAAGCCAAATAGCCGAGGGAAATCATGGCACCGCCGATAAATCCTAAAATGAGTTTTGCTACCAAAGGCTTTTGAATTTTTTTCTGACCATTTTCAATACTAATACTTAAAATTTCATCTGGTGTATACAAACATTTCACTTCCTTTGTTTTTTGTCCTCCTTTACTTTACCCTTATATCACAGAAATTCAAGTACTTTTGTGTATTTTTTCACTAAAAACTGTAGTTCTTTTAATTTTATATGAAAACATCCTGAAACAAGTCCTATTTCTTGTTTCAGGATGCTTACTTATCCGTTTTTAAAGAGTTATCTTTTCACTTTAAAACAATAGGTTGCTATGGCTAACGATAAAAAGCTCAGGCCTAGGAAGCTCACAACTGTTGAAGATTGTTCCCCTGTTTTGGGGAATTTTTTCTTGGCAATTTTGGTCGTATTATCCGCTTTTTTGACTGTTCCTGACGATTCTTGATTTGTCTGTATCTGTTTAGTTGCTTGGTTTTCTGCTACTGATTCCTTTGTTTGACTAGCCTTGGCAGAGGGCTTTGAATTACTTTGAGCGTCATTAGGATCTTGATTAGACTCTACCGCGTAAATGACAGAATTCTGGCCTTTGTTTTGGCTGCTTTCGTTTACAGGGCTTGGGGTGCTACTCTCACTTGTACTGTTGGTTGCGCTGGTCGTACTTGAAGCACTACTTTCGCTGGTACTACTTGTTTTACTGGTTGTACTTGGTGTGTTGCTTTCATTTGTATTGCTTGTTTCACTTGTCGTACTTGAGGTACTACTTTCGCTGGTACTACTGGTTTCGCTGGTTGTGCTTGGCGTGTTGCTTTCACTCGTACTACTGCTCTCACTTGTCGTGCTTGGCGTGCTGCTTTCGCTGGTATTACTGGTTTCACTGGTTGTGCTTGGCGTGCTGCTTTCGCTTGTACTACTGCTTTCACTTGTCGTGCTTGAGGTGCTGCTTTCGCTTGTACTACTGCTCTCACTTGTCATGCTTGGCGTGCTGCTTTCGCTGGTACTACTGCTTTCACTTGTCGTGCTTGAGGTGCTGCTTTCGCTTGTACTACTGCTCTCACTTGTCATGCTTGGCGTGCTGCTTTCGCTGGTATTACTGGTTTCACTGGTTGTGCTTGAGGTGCTGCTTTCGCTTGTGTTACTAGTTGTCTCTGTTGATTTTTCAACTAACAGAAGTAACGCCGTTTTTATGGTTTGTGTTAATTGGTTAATACGCTTTTGTGCATCTGCAGGCGTTTTAAAGCCACCAAGTGTTGGCTCTAATAATTCTTCATCTGACCAAGCAAGCAGTTGTTGTAACTGCTTAGAGCTTCCTTCGCCAGTTGTTGTATCTATTAAGGCTTCTTGCATGGCTTGCCAAGAGTCTTTGGTATATACAGATTCGTCTAATTTATGAACGCTTGCAAGTTCATTTTCTGCTTCTGTACGCTCTAGCGTGATATCGGCTTTTTTGACTAATACTTTCATTGCAGATTGCAAATTACTTGTTAACTGATCCACTTGTTCTTGAGTTTTGTCCCCACTCACCTGACCTTCTGCTAACAATTGTGTCGCCTGCTGATAATAGGAAGGAACAATCGTTTTAGGCCCAATGGCAGTGAATAGCTGCCAAGAGTAAACTGTATATTGGTTTGCTTCACCAATCGAAGCATAAACGGTTTGTAGCTGGGACAAATCAAGCTTTTTTGCAGGGGCCTCTACCGTCACCAGTACGTTCACTGTTACCAATGACCCTGTTTCATAAGTTAATTGAACAGTCACTTTTTGTTGGCCGATTTCATTTAAAACCTCTGGATTGACGATTTTAGCAGTTGGGACTGCTTCATCCGCGTCATTTGTATTAGCAACCAGTTGCTGCGGATCGATTGATTGTCCTTGCACAATCGTTGTAGCCACAGGGGTTGCTAAAGTATTTCTAACCGGAATTGGCGTATTTTTATATTGCTCATAAAGCGTTGGTGAAATTAATGATTCCCATGTTGCTGGCATTAAGCGATAGTCCGCCTCTGTCCAATTTTCTACCAATAATTGGCCGTTTTTAAGGCCATCATCTCGAGTATTGTCTTTCACAAAACTCGTTTCTGGTCGGAAACCACCGCCACTAGCGATTAACAATTCCCGACGTCGATTTTGCGGAATATTATGGTAGTTAACAAACTGATTGTTGATAAATACGCCATTGAACACATTGTTATTTCCTGTATGTCGATTGTATTCCATTCCAATTGCATATTGATTGTTCCAATACTTCCAATCAAAAATGTTATTAGCCACTAACCAGTTAGAGAGTTCTGAGATAGCACCCTCTGCTTGCGTTTCTGCCAAACCAATCTCTGGTGTTCCATACATAATGAGGCCTGTATTTCGCAAATAATTATTCATAATCGTAATATTACGGCCTGATTTAAATTTAAATCCGCCAGCTGGACCATTTTGTAGTCCACGTAAATGATTCCCCACCACCGTGATGTTTTGAGCACCACGGAAATAAATTGCATGATCTCCCACCAGACCATTCAAGTCTTCATTATCATAAGGTGAATAGAAAAAATTATGTTGAACAGTTACATCCTTCAGCATATTAAAAGAATTAACCCCGGTGGATAGATAATTTTGTTCATTAGGTACTGAAATAGCACCAGCTTCAATGGCTGTTTGCAAACGTGTAATAGTCGCTGCTAAATCTGAACGACTGGTACTTTTAATTGCATCTAATTCTGTCACTTTTAACCCAAATAGATTGTCCACGATGTCTACATCTGACATATACTGGAAGCGACTTGGTGTTGAATAACCACCAATGTAAATCGCTCGGTTAAAATCAATCTTGGGTTGCATGTGTGCTGTGTCTCGCATGAAAATATTGCCTGAAATCTTAACGCCAATGTCTGCATTTAAATTGACCACAAATCCTTTTAATGGATTATAGAAGATATTGTTTGCTAGCGTTAATTGATTCGTCAATTTCAAGGTCACATTGATGCCATCAAAAGCAATATTTTGAAGTCGTACATTGGTTTTCGTCCCGTACGTTGTGTCTGTTAGCTGAATCGGTGCACCTGTAGCATTATGTAAAATAGTGGCTCCTGTTGTATCGCCAATTAATTGATAATTTGAAGAAATCGCAATATCTTTTGACAGAGCATAACTTCCCTGTGGTAAAAATAATGCCCGTCCTTCCTTTGCTGTCTGACTCAGTAATGTCTGTAACTTATCTGTTTGATCCTCTGTGCTATTAGGTACCATCGCTTGCGCACCAAAAATTGTTGCATCTGTTGCATCAACTGGTTCAGCCGCTTCAGTCACCATTGGTAGACCAACCACCGTCAATAAACCAAATAGAAGAATAAGTATTGTTTTCTTCATGTGTTTTCCTCTTTTCATTCCGTTACTTCCAACGGCTTATTTTGTAAAAGTTGATACAGCGTAATAACACGACTGTCTTCGTATGCATAAATTTTTTTGAATTTTGGATTCATATGTAAGATACTTGTTACCTTTAACAAGTTTTGATTTGTGACTTCTAATTCTAAGGCCTCAACCAATTCCTTTAATCGAACACCGGCACTATTTTCTTCACAACTTAAGATTTCTTCAATTTGTTCCATCCGTTTTTTCATTCTATCCCGCCTTCCTTCCCTTGCTCTTTCTATTATATAGAAAAATTCTTGTGAGAACCCTCAATATTTTTTAACCGCCTGTTAAAAAAAGTAGTAGTTCCTTTACTATCAATAGCTAATCATCTATTATTTACGATAAAAAAAGCAAAAAAAGTACCTTTTTGACATAATTTTCAGAAGAATTGACGCAGTATTTATTAAAAAACAACGAGAAAACGTCAATAAGTAGGTGTTGATTACCTACTTATTGACGTTTTCTTCTTGTCTTTTTTTACTTTTTAGAAAAATTTTTTTACAATTTATCGGACATATACCTCAAAAAAGCCCATTTTTTTGATTTTTTATTAAAGTGACGTGGTTCTTTTCTCGTTAATTTTTACTATTTTTTGGTTCAAACGATTATATTGCTCAAACGTTAACTCACTTGAAAGTAAAAAGATCTCTGGATGGCCCGTTTCTACATCTGCCAAAGAAGTCACTAATAGTAAATCAATATTTTGCCATTCTTCTTTGCTTGCTTCACTGTATCGTAAGACTTCCAATGCATAAAACCGACGAAAATTATTTTCAATCGAAAGTTTCACCCGTTCTTCTTCCAGTACTGGCAAGCCTGATTTTAACCCTAAAACAATTTTTTGTTCACGATGAATTAAATCATTAGAAAGCGCCAAAACACTAGAATAACGCAAAGCCAAAAATTCTTTATTTGTAAATAATTCATTGCCTGTTTGTTCGTAAAGTTGATTTAAGCCTTGGCTTAATTCTTCTAAAAGAACTGGATATTTTTCTTTAACTTTATTCCAAAAGACATTGTACATTTTCACATTTTGGACATAGTAAAGTTCGGCAAATAAATGTGTAGCAAACAAATAATAAAAAATTTGCGGACGAATTTTCTCCAATTGCGGCGTCATGTGTATTTCTTCTAATAAGAAATGTTGGACTAAATGAGTCAACATATAAACAGGCGCTTCAGACTCATCAAAATGCGCTAAAATTGCTTGTGCAGTGGCTTCGTCTTGATAAAATTGGTCATTGGCTAACAAGAAAAAGTACACAAAAGTTAAATCGTTTTTGTTAAGGAAAAGGGTTGTAGCTGTCATTTCTTCTATAAAGGCTTGGTAATGTTTATTACCTTCTAAATAAGTTTCTTGCTCGGCTGAAGGTCGATATTCGGCGCCTTGCGCACTACGGACTTTTGAGATAGCGACCATATATTTAACTCGGCGTATCACCGTTTCCGCAACTTCTACGTTGAAAAAAGCCATCATTTTTTGGACAGTTTGTGCGACTTCCGTTTCTTGTATATAGTCAAAAGGCCAAGTATCACGGATTAAGTCCATAAAAATAGTGTAAGCAAAATGGCGCAAATACGCTTCATTGCCTTCAATTTTCCAGGTGCTTTTATTAATCACTAACCCCAATGGCGCTAAAATTTCTGTAAACCCTTTAAGCAAGCGCCGAATCGTGGCATCACTGGTATGATACTTTGCTGTCGCTGGCACAATTCCATTAAATCGACCCCAGAATAAATCTTCCATTACTTGATAAGTTAAACTATCCCGAAAAATTGCTGTATAAAGTTTCTGGAATGCTTGACTGGACGCCAAGTTCAAGCGATAGCCATGCCCCTTTTCAAAAGCCAAAGAAGCATCATTATCCACAGCATAATACGTAATGTCATCTTTTAGAAGTTCTACGTATTTTTTGACTGATTTTTTGTTTAATTGTAATTCTTCTGCTAACTCATTGATGTCAATCCAGCCTTCATTAATTGGCAAGTTTCTTAAAATAATAATTTTAGAAACGACATCTGTATCGAATATATCAACATATTCATCCCATTTCACTGTTCACTCAACTGCCTCTCTTCTGTTCTATTGTACACAAAATGAGAAATCTATTCCACGAAAAAATAACAGTTGTTTCTTTTATTCTTTCGTAGATGTGGACGTTTCAGGAACAAACACGTTGAGTCCCCCAGCTTCCACCGTTACTTTAATCGGTAAATCATCGGTAGGGTCGCCATCTGTTCGTGTTTGGACTTTCTTGTCTTTTTCGCCACTAATTTTAAATTGACTCCCAGAGAAATACACGACACCAGGAATTTCATTTAATTGTCCTCTGATAATTTTAGGTAAATAATAGACAAACTTGTAAAAAACTAACTTAGGTAAAATGATAATGTGGACTTCGCCGTCATCTGGCGTGGCATTGGCATCGAAATTGGTAAAGCCGCCAGCAGAATTCGTCATGGTCATCGTTAATAATTGGGCTTTGCCATGCCAACGTCTTTCATCGCCATCAATTTTTAGTTTGTATTTTTTCTTTTTCATTAATAAGCGGAAAAATTGCTTTGTAAAGGCTAAAGGACCATATTTTTGTTTCTCCTGTTGGGTCACATTTGCTGCTGTGTCCGCCAATAGTCCAATCGTTAAGGTCGAAATCATCACATCTTGATTTACCATCCCAAAATCAACTGGCGTGGTCTGTCCTGCCAAAATGGTCTCAAAGGCGTCTTCTTCTTTCAAAGGAATACTTAACACACGCGCAAAATTATTGACTGTTCCACCTGGAATAATCCCTATTTGATAGTCACGAATGGTGTCTTTAAAATTTTGAACGGCATGATGAATGGTCCCGTCACCACCAATGACGACCAAGACACCCACTTGATTTTCTTTGGCATTTTTCCGCATTTCTTCAGGATCAATGTCTGGATTGGAAGGTTGCAAAATAACCGCTTCCCCTTTCGCTTCTGCAGCTTTTTTAAAGCGTTCTGCAATCTCTTTACTTTCACTACTTCCTGAAGTTTCGTTGTATAAAACCATCATCTTTTCCATCATTCTATCCTCATATCTCTAACTAAATTTCTTGCACATGTAAAGTGTACAATATTTTAGCCAAAATACCTAAAGATAGCATCGAAAAACAAAGGCTGAGGCACAAGCGGTTTGCTCCAAGAACTCAGTAAGTTCTGTTCAAAGGCTAAACTGCGATGAAGGGTTACCTGAGAATGTCAATAAGAAGGAGCTGCTTTTGTTCAGTTGATTAGCTTAAGATGAAAAAACAGGCCATCCGTCGAAAGAACGGATGGCCTGTTTTTTTATAGCTTTTGCTTATTTCTTGCTCTTTTTATAGAAGAGCCAACTTGCCAAACTGACCAACAGGAGGCCGATAAAGACAAAGAAGTAATTGACTTGTGTGTTGGTTTTCGGTAAACCAAGCCAACCTGTCTCTCTAGCTGCTTGTTTCGTTGTTGGCTGATTTGGTTTTGTTTTTTTGGATAAAGGTTGTTTCTCGTTAACAAACGTGCCCGCATCCACGAGTTCAGGTTTGTCTTTCGCTGTTGCTGCAATAGTGAATGCGACAGCTTGCTTAGACAGTTGGTAACCATCCGGTGCTTTTGTTTCCACAAAGGTATATTTTCCTGGTTGTAAGTGGTTCACTTGAACTAACCCTTGGTTGTCAGAACGTAATGAACGAGCGACAGTTTGCCCTGTCTCTGCATCTGTCACTTTAAATTCAGCACCTGCTAAGGCATTCTTTTGCTGATCAATTTTCACTAGCTTGGCAGCACCTTGGTAATTAATAAAAGGTGCTTTAAGTACCACAGTGGCTGGTTTGCCTTGGTTGTCTTTCGCAATCGTAAAGCTTGCGCTTGGCGTTTCATTAAGAAGATAGCCAGTTGGCGCTTGTGTCTCCACAAAACGATACGTTCCCGGTGCTAAGTTTTTCGCAATGACTTTGCCTTGCTTGTCAGACATCAGATTGGTTTGTCCATCTACGGTTTGCCCTGTTTCATCAATGACCTTAAACACCGCACCTGCCAATGCTTCACCTGTTTCGTTTTCTTTGGTTAATTGAGCAGTTCCTTGATAATTGATAAGATCGCCTAAAGCAATTGGCTGCTCTTTTCCTAATTGGGCGGTTACATCAAATGGATGTGGCGTTGTGTCTAACAGATAGCCTGTTGGTGCTTTCGTTTCCACTAAAACGTAATGCCCTTCATTTAGCCCTTTAGCGTAAATTTCGCCAGTCTTATCCGTTGTTATTTCAGAAACTTTTTCTCCTGCACGATTCAAGAATGTTATCGGTGAACCTTGGGGCTGATTCTGCTTATCGGCATTGTAAATTGCAAAAACTGCACCCGCTAAGGTTTGACCTTGCTCGTTGACTTTACGTCCCATTACTTCCGCTTGATAATTTACAAACTCTAACTCATCTAGTGGTTGTTTATCATTTGAATTCTTCTTCACTACAAAATAAATGGGTTGTTTATTGACGATATAGCCATCCGTTGCATCCATTTCGTCTAATTCATAACTACCAGCGCCTAAATCGTCCATAGCCAATGAACCATCTTTTTCAGCAGTTACTTCTCTTTCAAAGATTTTTTCCCCGTTTTCGATTCGATACAATTTAAAAATCGTTCCTGGAAGTGGATTCGCATTGGCATCAATTTTCTTAAAGACGGCGCGTCCTTTGAAATTGGCGAAGGCCCCTAATTGGAAGATCTCCGGGTCGCCTTTGAAATCACCACGAATTTCTACTTTTACTAATTCAGGATAAATAATATAATCTGCGCCATCTGGTAATTTTGGTGCTTTGATTTCTTTGTAATAATAGGTACCTGGCGCCAAGTCTCTAAAGATAATTTTGCCATCTTTGCCACTCGTTGCTGTAATCCCTAATGATTGTTTATTGTGATCATATAGTTCAAAAACAGCACCTGCTAATGGTTGGTCTGCGCTATTCGTTTTCACGATTTGGAAAGCCCCTTTGTAATTCACAAAGTTGTCACTAGCAACAACGACCGCTGGTTTACCAGCATTTTTCTCAGCAATTTCAAATGGGACTGGCGCGGTATTTAATAAATAGCCTGTTGGCGCTTTGGTTTCTACAAAGCGATATTTACCTGGGGCTAAGTGCTCTGCAATAATTTTCCCTTGACTATTTGTCGTCAAGCCTGTTTGAATCGTTTGTCCCTTCGCATCAAGCACTTTAAATGTCGCACCACTTAATAAGTGTCCATTCACATCTTTTTTGATTAATTTAGCTGCGCCTTGATAGTTAACAAAGTTAGCCGTTGCTATAACTGTTGCTGGTTTGCCCCGATCGCTTGCTGCAATCGTGAAAGCACTTGGTTCAGTGTTTAAAAGGTACCCTGCTGGCGCTTTGGTTTCCACAAATTGATATTTGCCTGGGGCTAAATCCGTCACTGTGACTTTTCCGTTTGCATCCGAAACTAAGTGTTCTCGAACCGCTTGTCCTGTAGTATCAAGGACTGAAAATTCAGCACCTGCTAATGGATTGCCTGCTTGGTCTTTTTTAATTAGTTCAGCAGAACCTTGGTAATTAAGCATTTTAACATGAACATCACGAATTTGTCCGCTCGTGTTTTGTGTCACAATGAACCGTTTGGGTGTCGTGTCTAAAAGATAGCCTGTCGGTGCTTCGATTTCTGTGAACTGATAAAGCCCTGGTTTTAAACTATCCACCTCTAACTGGCCATTCGCGTTGGTTCGATCCGGCGCAAGGGGAACTTCTTCCCAATGAGTAAACGGCGTGGTTACGGCATGCTCTAATTTAAAGCGAGCATTGACTAACTTTTTACCCTTCTCATCCATTTTTTCTAAAAATACTTTATTGACATCGTTTTTAATAATGGTTGGTTGTGCTCCTTCGGCTGAAGTTTCTTCATCAATAGTAATGACTCGGCCTTTAGCTAATTCGTCCGAAACTGTATAGCCTTCTGGTGCTTTTGTCTCCACCAAAATGTATTGCCCTTGTGGCAACCCACCAAATGTGATAACCCCGGTGGCATCTACTGTACCTTCACGTAGGACTTGTGTTTTAGCTTGGTCCCAAATTTGGAAATGGGCGCCTGCTAAAATAGTCGTCCCATCCATGGCTGTTTTCTTCAGCTGAATTTTGCCTTTAGTCCCTGTGGCATGCCCGCCACTGTGATCAATGTCAACGACCACATCGCCATTGTCATCCCCATGAACGACTTCTGAACCATTTCCAGTAATTGACACTTGGTTGGATACCGTGTCTGTACTCCCCGCTGCTGAAGAAGTCACTAAACTACGATATTCCATATAATAAGGTGCTTCAATATGGGCCATTTTAACGACAATTTTTTGTTGTCCTGTTTCATTATCGGTGGTAACTTCCAGTGTGTAATCTTTTCCTTCTTCTAAAATAACAGATTTATCTGGCGTAATAGTTCCGTCTTCTGTTACGTTGGTACCGTAAATCACCAATGACTCGGGATCTAGCACTTGGTTTGGTGAGGGTGTATCAGTAATAACCACATCGTCTAAAACCGATTGGGCGCCATTGATCATTACATGCCAGTACACATGATCTGGATCATCTTTGTGGTATTCGCCACCTTTTTTCACTGATTCGCCACCATGTTGAATAGAAACTTTTCCTGTCACATCACGTGAAGAACCTTGGTTTGTATAAGATGCGGTATTGTCATAACTAGCCGAACCTTCGATAACTTTTTCATCAACAGACGTCTTAAATTCAATCACATACGTACGACTATCATTAGGAAAATCAACACGCCAAGTATTTTGGTTTTTCTCGCTTGGTTCTTCCATTGTGATATCCGTCAACGGTTGCGTTGGTTTCACTTTTTCAACCGAACCATCTGGCTTTGTATTGCCTTCATAGACTTTCAAGCTCCCAGCCAAATAGGTTTGATTGGCTAAAATTGGATCCGTCAAAAAGGCGTCGACTAAACGATTATTACTTAAATTAACCGCAAGCGTCCAAGTGATTTCTTTGGTGACGGCATTGTAAACACCGCTTTTTTGCGCATTTAAATCAAAAGCAGGTAAAGGTTTAAACGGTTTACTATCTTCTGAATGATGATTGTTTCCTGCTTCATCCATCCAATCAATGGCAGCGGTATTTCGGTAATGGTCCAATGCAGGATTGTTAGCATCTAACTCGGTAACATCGAAAAAGGTAGTATAGGTTACGTAAAAGGCATCACTTGTTTTGGCATACGCCCCCATGAAACTTAACTTAAAGCCTGTTTCACCTTCTGCATTACGAGTTATTTCTACCATGTAATCTTTACCTAACGTCAACTGAGCACCAGTGGTTGTATCTTTAACAACCAACGAATTGGGTACCATGGTTAAGCCAGGAACTGGTTCGTATGTGTCCGTAATCACGGCATTTTCCATCAAATAATTATTTTGATTCACAGCTAACGTCCAACCAATCGTTGAATTTTGATAATCAACTGCACCAGTGTTTTTAATAATATTTTGTTGACTGGCTGTGCCATCACCTTCTGAATGCTGACCAGTGCCGACATCCACACGATTATTCACGGCAACATCGCCTTCGACAATTCCATCAACTTTGGTTTTATAATCAATCTTGACTGCGCCATTCACATCATGTAAAAAGTCAATTGCAAAGGAACCGTCTCCGTTGATTACCACTTTGTAATCTTTTCCTTCCACAAGTTCTGCTCCAACGACTTCATTTCCTTTGTCATCAAACGTCACTGAATATAAATGTAAAGAATCTGGTTCAAACGTTAAATTATCGCCCATTGTGTCTGTAATGACTGCTTGGTCTTTTGGAATGGTTTGTTCACCATAGTTGTAGTTAATTTCCCAAGTGAATTCTTGATTGGCTTCGTCGTAATCTATATTGCGCTTGTCTAACATTTTGCCATATGTGGCGGTAACAGTTGCTTCAGCATCTAACCCATTTGGATTATTATCACTTGTTAACGTCGCGTGATTTTTAAAAGGCACATCGCCGCCGCCATCTGGAATAACCGCCTCGTCAATCGTCGTTTGGTACTCAAGACGATACGCTTTGTTGGTGTCACCTTTAATCGTCACATTGCCATTTTTATCAACGGTATATTCATCTGGACTAAGTTCGCGACCCACTTCTTTAATTGTTCCATCAAGATTCATCACTAACTCATAGACTTTCACGGACTTAAAGGTATTCCCTGTTGGCCATGTTTCCGTCACAGTTGGATTTGTTTGATCTTTCATCGCTTGATTGATATCTACCGTCCAAGTAATCGCACTAGGATTGGGCGTTCGATCAAAATGGCCTTGTTTATCAATTTGTTGTTCGGTATCTGGGACAATTGGAATCACTACAGGCGGCAAATCTTCTTGTGTAGGAATATCAATCAACCAATCTCCTGGGCCCCGCCCATCTGAATCATTCAAATGAGTATCTAAAGAAAAGTCCCCGTGAATGTCACTTTCAGACGTGATTCGCTCATTAAAGGTAAAACGAACCGTACCATCTTCACTAATTGTGTAGGTTCCATAGACATTTCCTTCTGCATCAACTAAATCACCTGAACCTGGTTTATTAGGTTTCAAATTGCCAGGTAATTGAAACTCGAAGTAATCGCCTGCTTTCATTTGTTCTCGCACATCTTCTGGAATCGACCAGTTAAAGTTCCAATGAATGGTCACATCTTCTTTATACGGCGGTGTTGCTGGTGTGCCATCAGGATTTAAATAAATCGGATCTTCAAAATTATCGATAATCGTTGTTTCATCACCTGTAAAATAGTCACTGATATCTGTTGGTCCTGCTACGCGCGGTTTGACAGTCGTAGACTCGGTTGTTTTACTTTCTATCGCTTTTGTCGTGCTGGCGACAGTTTCTTCGGACGAACGAGGAACAGAGGAGTTTGTAGATGCTTCTTCTGTTGAACCTTCATTCGCTGATGCGGCTGGCGAACTCGTGATTGCCGTTGATTCTGTCGGATCAGTACCAGTATTTAACGTCAACGCTCGTTGCTGTTGTCCATAAGAAAACGTCACATCTTCTGTAGCTGTAGGGTTCAACGTTAAGACTAACGTATCTGCTAACGCTTGCTGATTCAATTCAATTTGAATCTGTTTCTTCTGGTCATCCACTTGAATCTTGCGCGTATTATTGGGCGCTGCCCAATGTGCAGCTTTGATTGACACATTGGCACTATAATGCACTACAACCTCTTGTGTTACTGGTTGTGCTTTTCCTTGAAGCGCTAAGGTCATTTCTTGTTGGCTGGTTTGCTTCACTTCTCCTAACGTTAACTGGCCATCGCTGTTAACATCTTCCGCCAAAGCCATGAGTGGTGTGCCATAATTTAGAACAAGTAACAAACACATCAACCCGTAGAGCCAACGGTTTACCATTGGACCATTCTTTCTCATTTCTTTCATCCTTCCTCTACTAACGACACATAGAAGAGAACGTTCACTTCGTACCAATTTTTTATTTTAAACCAAATAAGTGAGTGCTCTTCTGTTGTCTTTCTTCCTTGCTAAAACAGACAGCCAACACACCTTTTCTTTTTATCTCCTCAAAACGCACTCTTACTTCGAATGCGGATTCATTTTCTGCTTTTTCCTATAGACTCTTCTATAAGAATAAGAAGAGTATAACGAGATTTTTCAGCAAAAATTATCAACAACTTCTCCTCCAAATAGAAAAAGTTGATGAAATCCCAGAAACCCTTTTCATCTTTATGAAAACACGTCCTTATCCTTTCTTATTTTTACTATTCCTTCTTCCACTATACCGTTTTTTTTAATTTTTTTCATAAGAACTAACCAGACAAAAAAGCCTATTTGTATAAGCTATTTAAGCTAAAAAATCAATAGACTCAAATTATCATTTTTGTTATTTAAATGTTTTATATAAACTGGTTGTTTTTCTTAATAATTTTTTGCTCTATCATTTTTTGTCCATGTTTTCTTCCATTTGACACATTCAGTTCTTCTTGATTTTTAAGAATAGATACAGTAGCATAAGAACAACTAGTTCTTTCACTGGCAATTGTCAAATGTCATTTAGAAAAGAATGCCCTATCTGTATTATCTGAAAAATCAAACAATCATAACCAATTAGAAAGGTGGTTATTATGTATAACTTATTAACCAAACAGGAAATTCAGTTACTTTCCCTAATTGAATACTTGTATGACAGTAAAGAAAAAGTCCCCATGCAAGTACTCCGACGAAAATATGAATTTTCCCATTACAATATCAACAATTTATTGAATCAATTAACTTTGTTAATTTCTCGAGTCAATACACATGAAAATGTACATATTCGCATCATTAATAATCAACAGTCCATAGAATTAGTTGCCGATGAAAATATCCCGATTGAGTTAATGAAAGAAGCTGTTGTCCGCGGGTCACTAACCTATATGTTAGCCCTGGATTTACTTTTAAAACGCTACACTTCAGCCAAAGATTTTTGTGAAGAGCACTTTATTAACTTTTCTATTTTTAAACAAGTCAGTGACCGTTTAAATAATCATCTAGCTAGATTTAATTGTTATTTAAACTTAAAAAGACGAGAAAAAATTTGTGGTAACGAGAAAGATTTTCGCAGTTTCTTTTATTCCTTATTCTTCATTTCAGGAACTTCTCTAGTACCATTTCTATCTAAGACTAATCAAGCACAATTGCAGAACTTCATTGAAATCATCAAAAACCGTTACCCTTACTTTACATATACTGATTTACGCAAATTAAAATTAATTATGTCCATAGGTTTACTCCGTTATCAATCCGGTTTTACAATCACCAATTATCCAGAAGTTGCTGCTATTAATTTGGCCTTTCCTTATTCAGAATTCCAACTATTAGTGAATGATTGTTTTATTGATGAACAAAAAGAGCCTGACACTTGGCAAGCTGAGATTCATTTTTATTATGATTTCTTCAGCACATTAACGATGTACTCTCTGGTCCAAATGGAAACCATCAACTTTGCCAACTTAGCGATCATGGGAATGGATAACAGTCCACACGCTACTTGGATTTTTGAAAAATGTACGCAATTACAGTTGGATTTAAGCGCAATAGAAGTGGTCTTTTTGTTGGTTAATTTATCCAATGCCAGTGAACGACTGATTCATTTCCCTGTGGAAGAGGAATTGAGCTATGAGGTTGCTAATGTCTCTTTGTATGAAAAACAATACCCAAATGTTTCACGAACAACCAACTATTTCTTAAAGCGTTTGCCTTTTGACAAACAACATCCACTAGATGCGTTATTTAAAGAAACCATTTTTTTAATTATTCGGAGTGTTTTATTAAATAAACAAATTCCTGTTAAAATTTTACTTCATTCATCTATTAATCAGATACAAGAAAATTGGTTAGCGAAGGAAATCAATAATTATTGCGATGTTCCTTTGAAATTTGTTAATCATATTCAAGAAGTGCCTGACTTAGTCATTACTGACAAAAATAATCCGCTTTTTCACGCCAGTAAAACTTTTTATTGGCATCCCGTTCCTTATTTAGATGAATACTATAACCTAAAACAAGTAGTTCGCAAAATTTATTTTGCCAAATTGCGTGGGGAAAACAGTTTGGAGGGAATCGGATGTTAACAGGGTTACTTGATGTACCTTATCGTAAAAGTTTTGCTCTTTTAGAAGAGTTACTCGAACGTCGTGAAGCAGAAGAACAAACATTGGCGATTTCTACTTTAGCGACTCAATTAAAAATGCAACAAAATACCATTCTACAATCTGTAGCTTTGCTCCAAACAGAAATTGAAAAAAACGGCTGGGAGAACTTATTTTCTTTATCAGCAAATGCCAAAGAAATCACATTTTGGTTTGCACCCTATTTCCAACTGTCGTTTTTGATGCCCTACTTTGTAAAAAAAAGTTTCGCGTATCAAGTACTGACCTATGCCTTTAACCATAATGCAATTGATAGCAAACATTTTGAAAAAGTCCTAGAGATTTCTTCATCAACCTTTACACGAAAAATTGGACAATTAAACCAATGGCTCCAAAAATATCAGATTGAAATCAATTTAAAACGTACCAATGTGTTGGTGGGCAAAGAAAAAGATATCCGGATTTTCTTTATGATGCTTTTTTGGAACAATTACTCTGAAGGGGATTGGCCGTTGCACACGATTACTAAAAAAGAAGTCCATAGTCTCTTTCGACGTTTAAAACACTCTGTTTCTTTCAATACAACACAAGATTTTACAAAAGACTTAATTTTTTCTGCTGTGATTTTAGCGCGTTGGAAAGAGGGCTTTTTTATCAAAGAAACTTTCGTGGAGGAAGAAGCGATTGTTAATCCCTTTGTTAATCTGAGTGAATTTGAATTGTTTTTTAAAGAAGAAGCCTTACACCAAGTTCCAACAAAATTTATACAAAAAGAAGGCCTTTTTGCCTTTTTCTTATTGACGATTAGTGTCAGCTACGCCACACAAGATGTCTTGGAAATTCCAGCAGCACGGATGCATATGGTCCAGCTATTAGGCTCACCCATTAAAGAGATCATTTATCAACTAACGTCTTTTTATCAAATTAAATTGACATTTCACGAGTATCTTTATCTATATACTTCTATCCAAAATTTAAGTGTCTTTTTTAAGACCTTTGTCACGATTGCCAATCCATTTGTGCAAGAAAGCTTTTTAAAAGAAGCACTTCAAAAAAATCCAAGTCTCTACAAAGATGTGAAGCGCCTTACAATTGAAATGCTTCCGACATTGATGGGCAATGAAAAATTGTTAGTTGACTGCTTGTTTATTCTTTTTTGTACATTGAAAACGAAATCTTTACCACCGATTCGTGTCTTAGTAAGGACCAATCAAAGTAATTTAATTTTAGATACCCTTTATGAAAAGCTAAGTAAAGCCGTGGATAAAAAATTAATTTTTGTCGCTTCACCAGAAAAGCCTTTCGATGTAATTATTACAGATATCTTTTCAGAAGTTAGTGTCAAATCAACGGTTCCCACTTATTATGTTGATTTTTCTGCTAGCATTGGTGAACTAGCGCAAAGCTTAGAAAATTTAAATACACAAATTGTCACCAAACAAAGTCCACGCCACTTTTAAAAGTTTTCACGTGAAACATTTTAAGTGATAAAAATTACAAAAAACGCCAAAAGGTAGCAGAAAAACTGCTACCTTTTGGCGTTTTTTACGAAAATTTTCAATGTTCCACTCTAGTGATACCGAAACGTAGAACATTCATTTACTAACTACTCATTTTACATGACGTTGTTATTTTCTGTCACCAATTCTAGCTCTTGCAAGTAATGATCCAAAGTCGCGTGATGTTGATCGACATCGGCTAACTCTGTTTCAATTTTAGCTAAACGCGTGTTCATGCGTTGAATTTCCGTTAGTGTTTGTTGTAAAACGTTTAAAATCCGTTCATCGTTAGGCATTGAAATCACTCCTTGTCCATTTATAGTTCTGAGCCGTGTTCAATCTCTTCAATCGTTTCAAGAGACAAATCTTTGGCATCATTTTTAGCTTTGTGGAAGACCATATATAAAATAGTACAAACGATTGGGATACAGCCTGCTAAGAAGTACATTTGTTGGAATGACATAAAGTTACGTAATTCACCTAAAACGTACGGACCAACCCCTAATCCAAGGTCTAAACCGATGAAATAAGTCGATAAAGCAATCCCGATACGGTGAGGACTTGGGCTTTCTTGAAGACAAACCGCTTGGCCATTTGACATGAAAGTACCATAACCTAAGCCAATTAACCCACCTGAAACTAATAACATCCAACCAGACGTAGTCATACTTAATAAGAATAAGCCTAGTGTTAAGAAAATGTAGCTCGGATACATGACGTAGCGTTCACCCTTGACATCGAAAATCCGACCTGTCGATGGACGTGTTAAGGTAATCACGACCGCATAGACGATAAAGAAGAAGGTGCTGACGTCAACTAAATCGATTACTTTGACATAAGAAGATAAGAAAGATAAGACACTTGAATAAGCAAGACCCATTAAAAAGGCGATAAATGTAATAAATAAAACTTTCTTTTCAACAAAACTATCAAAATTCCATTTAGATAAAGCTTCACGATGTTCAGGTGTTAACTCAATATTTTTCACTGGGAAAATGAAGCAAGCAATGGTTGTTAACAAAATTAAAATAATTGAAAAGTTAATAATGACATGGAAGTTGGAAACATTTAACAATAACATCCCAATAAATGGCCCAATGCCGGCTGCTAAACTAGTACTCAAACCATAATAATTGATCCCTTCCCCTTTTTTGTTTTTAGGGATATAGGCGGTAACAATTGCGTTGGTCGCTGTCGAAACGGTTCCGTAACCAAACCCATTTAAAAAACGGACCAGATAAAGAATGCCCATACTTGGCATATACATATACGCAACAGTCGTTAAAAGATAAAACAAAGCCCCATAACGTAAGACTTGTTTGCGCCCAATCAGTTCAAGGAGTTTCCCCATGAAAAGTCGTGCAAGCAATGTCCCGATGATGTAAATTCCTGAGGCCAAACCAGCTTGACCTAAAGTAGCGTGTAAGCTATCTTGCGCAATCACCGCAATAATAACCATTAATAAATAATAAACAAGATAGACAATGAAATTAATCACTGTAATACTGATAAAGCCTTTATTCAAAAGCTTTGTTGGTGTTTGTTCTGTCATAATTCTTTGAATTCCTCTCTCTTTTGTTCTGTTTATTTTGTGTTGCTATTTTTCAATAAAAGACCGCTATCCCCTCACTTTGATGACTTATCAAAAAATTTTCTGAAATTCATTTGCAGTTATTACTATACGAGATATCCGTTACAAAAAAATGTAAATTTGTGAATGATAAACGTTATCTACAAATAACTTCAACAAATGTTGTTGATTTTTGTTGAAAAGCCAAAATAACTAATGATTTTAATTAAAATAAGCTCTTGGCTAATTGCTCAAAATTTACTTTTCATACGAAACTTCCTCATACATAGAAAAAGAAAAATAGGACATAAGCCGAAACGACTTATGCCCTATTTTTTTAAACTTTCTCTATTTTCGTCCTAAAATCCATGAAACGATGGCAACTAAAATCACTGCCCCGATAATCGATGGCACAATAGCCATCCCAGCTAAGCTTGGTCCCCATGTGCCTAAAATGGCTTGACCAATTGTTGAACCAACTAACCCTGCAATGATATTGGCAATAATGCCCATCGATGATCCTTTTTTAGTAATTGCTCCAGCGATTGCCCCAATGACCCCGCCGACAATTAATGCCCAAATAAAGCCCATGATTGTTTCCTCCCTTTAACTGTTTATTCTACACGTGGTTCCATATTTTCTTTGACTTGTTCTGTTCCTTTATTCACAGCTTTTTTTGCTTTTTCTGTTTGTTCAGAAGCAAATTCACCGGTACTTTTGGCAGCGCCTGTGACTTTATCTTGAACCGTTTCGCTATCTTCTTCGTATTCTTCTTTTGATTTGATATCGACTACGTTAACATTCACTTCAATCACATCTAAGTGGGTCATTTTTTTCACTTCACGGCTGATTAATTCTTTCATTTTTTCGTAAATGTCTTGAATATCTTTGCCGTATTCTACCACGATATCCATATCAACAGCGACTTGTTTTTTACCAACTTCGGTATCAATACCCGCTGTGACGTTATCTGTGTTTACTAATTTTTCAGCAATATTTGAGAAAAAGCCGCCATCGACTGTTAATAGACCATCGACATTTTCTAAGGCTAAACCGATAATTTTTTGAACGACTTTATCTTCAAATGTTAATTCACCTTTGATTGCATGATCTTCTGGTGTGTGTGGTCCGTTTCCTGCTGGTTTTGGTACATTATTGAATTTTTCGTTACTCATGGTTCATTCCTCCTAGTTTCTTCTATTATTGCTTTATTTTTAATAAAATAATAACCAATTATTGAACACGAGGTGCCGTGTTTTCTTTGACTTTTGTCTTGCCTTTAGTTACCGCATGTTTGGCTTTGTTGGTTTGTTTTGACATAAAACTACCTGTCGCTTCAGCGGCGTTGCCAAGTTTATCTTGGACCGTTTCACTTTCTTCTTGGTACTCTGCTTGTGTTTTGATATCTACTACGTTGACATTGACTTCGATTACTTCCAAGTGAGTCATTTGTTGGACTTCGCGAGTAATAACCTCTTTCATTTGATCATAAATGGTCTCGATATCTTTCCCGTATTCGGCTACAATGTCCATATCCACTGCGACTTGTTTTTTGCCGACCTCGGTGTGAATGCCTGTTGTAACATCTTCACTGTTAATCATTTTATCTCGTAAATTCGAGAAAAAACCACCGTCCACAGTTAACAAACCGTCGACTTCTTCCAAAGCAATGCCAATAATTTTTTGGATTACTTTATCCTCAAACGTCAACTCACCTTTAACAATCGATACATTTGCATTTTCCATAGCCAAAACCTCCTATTTATGATGAAAATAATTTTTGACAATGCCTGTCTGTTCCAAATACAAACCTAGCCAAATACCTAGTCCTGTCAGGAGTACCACTAACAATGTTTTAAAGAAGCCGATTGACAGAAACAAGATTGCAAAAACCAAGCCGACTAGGCCACCAATTAACGGAACGGCATATTGTTTTATCCATTCAACCATTGTACATCCCTCCTACTCCACACGTGCTTGTGTTTGCTGTTGTTGTGGTCGTTTCATTGATTGAATATCTTCAAAATGAACATCAATCGTAATCTTGTGACCAGTTCCCACCAAACGAGCAAGCCGTTCTTCCATTGTTTTTGACCAAGCTTCTGTTTGTCCAATTAAATCTGCCGTTCGTTTCAGTGTGCCTTTAACATTGACCTTAATGCGTCGTTTTGTCGCCTTTACACGAATGGTTGGTGCTTCCAGAAAGTCACTGTCTTGCAAGCTAGAGCGTACAAATCCTCCGATGGCTTTACGGTGTAACACTAACTTTCCTTGCTCTTCTTTTAATTCAAACGTGCCTTTTCTTCTTGGGAATAAAAGAATGAATAAAAAGAGAAAGAGCATAATTCCTAGTAAAACCAGCGCTACCCAAAAGATTGCTTGACGTGCGTACTCGTTGTCTTGCAAGAACCATTGGACATTATCTGGTGGTTGCCAAGCTGTATCGGCTGACCAAGTGGTGATGGCCACCGCGCCAAATAATGCCATTAAAATCAGTGAGCCTAGAAGCAAAAGTATTTTAACAACTTTATTCACGGAACATCCCTCCTAAAGATTAATTGCTTCTCCACCAGTTACGCCATAAACTTGAGCCGTAACATAACTTGCATCATTGGACGCCAAGAAAACATAAACAGGGGCTAATTCAGCAGGCTGACCCGCACGTTCCAGTAAAGAATGTTGCCCAAATTCTGGCAACTCTTCAATTGGTTGTCCATGATCTAACTGTAACGGTGTCCAGATTGGTCCTGGAGCCACGCCATTTACCCGAATACCTTTTGGTGCCAGTTGTTTTGCTAAACCAACGGTAAAGTTGGCAATTGATGCCTTCGTTGCTGCATAATCCAACAAATGCTCACTGGGATTAAAGGCTTGGACGGAAGTCGTTGTCACAATGCTACTTCCGGTAGGCAAGTGAGGCACTGCTGCTTTGACAATGCCAAACATCGCAATAATATTGACATGGAAAGTGTCTATCACTTGTTCCATTGGCAATTCTTCAATAGCAACACAGGAAATTTGTTGGGCTGCATTTAAAACAAGGGTATCCAAGCCGCCTAATGCTTCATGAGCTTGTGCAACCAATTTTTCAGGTGCCTGTTTATCTCTTAAATCTGCTGGCAAAAGAACGACTTTTCGGCCAGCTTCTCGTATATAGTGCGCCACTTCTTCGGCGTCTTTTTCTTCACCTGGGAAAAAATGTAATGCGATATCTGCGCCTTCGCGAGCAAAAGCAATCGCCGCCGCTCGTCCAATCCCAGAATCACCGCCTGTAATTAATACCCGACGATTTTCTAATTTGTGATTTCCGACATAGCTGTCTTCCCCACAATCTGGTTTAGGGACCATTTTGTCCTGTAATGCGGGAGTTTCTTGATCTTGTTGCGGAAATCCATCACTATAAAATAACTTTCTTGGGTCTTTTAAGTTTGGTTCTGTCATTAAATCTCCTCCCTTTCTACTATTACCTTAATACAATTTTTTCTTTTTGAAAAATATTTGAGCACATAAAATAAAAAAAATATTTTTAATACTCATTAAGCGAAATTTTTGGCAAAATTATCTAAAAGCTGATTTTATTTTTCAAAATAGCGTTTAATTGACCTTTTTTATCAACATTTGTTATTGACATATGATGTCCAATTCGCTTAAATAAGAAAGAAGCCCAACAGGCAAAAACAAAAATATTTAGAGATAATTGAGGAGTTACCGCCAATGAGAAATGTTTTACAAGACTACTTAGATGAACATTCCTTTCGAGTCGTTGTAAAAAAGAAGAAAAATTATTTAACTTATGAAGGACTGCAAGATCGTTATGCCTATATTTTAAAAAGTGGCATCATCAAAACTAGCGTTATTTCCAAAGACGGTCGTGAATTTAATTTACGTTATATCAACAATTTGGAAATTGTTTCATTGCTACGTGATGAATATTCAGAATTTATTGATGCACCTTTTAATATTCGCATCGAATCTCCACAAGCAGAACTTTACCAAATCGACCGTGTTCAATTTTGGCGGGATATCAATAATAGTAAAGACTTGCAAATGTATGTCAAAGAATACTATCGGGACCGTTTAATGCATTCCATGAAAAAGATGCAGCAAATGTTGATGAATGGCAAATTTGGGGCCGTTTGTACACAAATCTATGAAATGTACGATTCATTTGGCGTAGAAACAGAGGAAGGTATTTTAATTGATTTCGTGGTGACCAATGAAGAAATTGCGCATTTTTGTGGGATAACTTCTGCTAGTAGCGTTAACCGGATGATGCAGCAACTAAAAGAGTTAGGGGCAATTGAACTACGTAACCGCAAAATTTTGATTAAAGATTTAGATATGATTAGAGATAACATTATTGTTTAACATCAGCACCCCCCGCAAGTTTGACCTTGCGGGGGGTGCTTTTTATTTTTCAGTGACAATATTCAATGGAAACTGACCTTTTTCTAAATTAAATGTCCGACCAGCCGTCAGCTGAAGCATTTCTTTTTTCATGCCTTCCGCCAAACGTACATCGCCAAAGCTTTCAATCATATCAATAACGGCGATTACTTCTTTATAATATCTCATTTTGCCAGTGTACAGATAATACGTAAGGTTTTTTAAGTAACGTAAGTTAAAATGAATATAGTAGATTTCAGCAGGAATCGTGGTAACACTCACTAGCGCTAAATATTCCCGGGCTTTCGCATAATTTTTCTTATAAAGTTCCCCAGTAATGATATTTAGGTAAAAACCATAGGCAACATTTAGTGTTTGGGTATCACGTAATTCAGCATCTTTGACAGGAAACATCTGCTCAAGAATCTGAAGGACTTCATTTTCAGAAAACAAGGCGGCAGGATTAGTCACCATTTGATAATCGTAGTATGTATAGTAGCTTTTGCTAGAGATAAGCGCGAGAATTACCATTCGATCGGTTTCATCAAATTCTGGAATTTCCTCCCAATCATTACTAAACGTTAATTTAATATCTGTGTAAATAGACATTTCCAACGCATTTTTATGAGGATTGCGCTCTAATTGATAAAAATAATGAATCAGATTCTTTTTTTCACTTGTATTGTTCAACCCCATTTGACAACATTCAATTTGATGTTTGACTTCTGAAGAAGCCATGATTCTCGTATCAGATACCATAAAAAAAATTCATTAAAAGTAATCCCCAATGACTGTAACGCCGTCATTAAATCCTCGTAACTTAGCTTGGCTTCACCAATTTCGATTCTTCGATAGGTTTGTTTCCCCTTTTTTGGCAAAACATCTTTCTGAGCAATTTTTTTCTTTTTTCTAAAATATTTTAGAGCACCTAGCACATCCATAATATCCCCCTTTTATAATAAAAATAATATTAAATATTATTTTTTTATTAACTTAAAGATCCAACAATACCTGTACAAATTAAACAAAATCAGCGAAAACATTAATAAATATTTCAAAATATTCTTTTTTATTATTTCCGTAATTATAATATTGTAATATTTTGATAATCATAAAAACTTATATACTTAACTTCCCTTGAAAAAACCAAAAGAAATGTTCTATAATATAAGTCAATATAGCTAACAGAGAAGGAGGTTTTGCATATGTTTGGTTTTGATATCAGCTTATTCCTTATTACACTATTCCGTTAAACCCACTCTTCATTAACCATTGTACAATCAATTTCGTTGAATATCTATTTCATTTTTATTAAATAACATTTTTAATAAAATTACATATCGTTTATTTTTAGATGTTTTATTTAATTATATGGAATATATTTATTTAAACAAATAAATTACATTTAATTAAATCAGAGGGAAACAGATTGTAGCAAGTGAAGAAAAAAATAGCTCTTGAGAGATATTTTCTCAAGAGCTGTTTTTCTATTTTATTTCAAAAGCGGTTTGCGTTGTGGGGTTATTACTTAATAAGGTGTTTTTATACAATAAATAGTACGCTGCTGCTGACCAACTAAAGTTTTTCGTACTTAGGCCCTTCCCTGTCAGTGGATCATAATTTTCATGAATAGGTCCTTCTCCCATCAATCCTTCGGCATGTAAGAAGAGTTTTTGTGTCATTTCTTTTGCTTCTTTTGTATAGTCATAGTTTTGAAGAGCTTCTACACCAAACAAGGCTTGATCAAGCCAAACTGGTCCCCGCCAATATTTCGTTGCAGCAAATTTTTCATTGTCTTTGGATGCCGTTGGGAATGGCATAAAGGTATTGAACATTTCTTGATTCATCATGTTTTTCTTAACTGCCGCCGCCTGTTCTTTGGTCGCTACTTTTGCCCAAAGCGGCAACCAGCCTTCTGTTCCTTTGCCACGATTGACTAACAATTTTGTTTTCGAGCCGTCTTCATTTATTTGTAAGTCATAGAAGAAGCCCGTTTTTTCATCAAACATATTTTCTTGAATATATTTTTTTAGTTTCTTCGCTTCTTTTTGATAGTTCTTATAGTCCTCTTTTTTGCCTAGTTCTTCTGCTATCGAAGCTAAATAGCCCTTTTCAGCGTAGAGATACGCATTCAAATCCACTGATTCTTGATTAATCGAATACCCCACTACTTTTCCTTTATTTTTGTTTTCAAAAACTTTAACTCCATCATCGCCTTTGCCCACACCTTCTTTGTCAAACCGTGTAGCGTTATCCATGCCACTTTCCCATGCGGCTGCTTCAATAACAGCATCATCGTCCACTTTAGGTTGGCCATTTTTATCTTTAATGATTTGATCCTTGTCGTCTTTTTGCCAGTGAGCATCACTGACCATGCTTCCATATTCTGCTATCCCATTTTTATTGTGGTCTCTGTTGGTATACCACCAATTATGATAAGCCACAAGTTTGGGATACATTTCTTTTAAAAATTCCTTATCTTTTGTTTCTTGATAAATATGCCAAACTGCCCATGCAGCCAATGGTGGTTTAGAATTTCGTTCATTCCAGTTGCCACCTTCACCACCACGCGCACTGTCTTGATTGTAAAAGACAGCATCAATGATCGCTCCTGCATCTTGTGGACGTACGGTATCATCTTTTTGAATTTGATAATCAAACAAGGCCCGCATATTATTTTTAGCTAACTCAGGATTAAAATCAGCCGTTGCTACATCCGCTTTCCACGAATCCCAAGCCCACATACCAATAAACCATTTATAAGACATGGACGGAACAATCCCGTCATGCTTAAAGGCACCTGCCGCACTTCGCCAATTGGTATTAATCGTTTCAATCGATTTGACTAGCGCATTTTGATATTCAGGAAATTCTGCTGTTTTCTTTTGATCAAACGTTTTATCTAGATATCCTTGCCATCTTTGCTTGTTCTCTTTGAAATAGCGCGCCGCATTTTTGGTATATTCGGGTGCTTGTTGTTGTTCCTTTGCCTCTTCTTCTTTTGTAAAAGTATAGCTTTCTGTCGTATAGGTGTTGTACGTTTGTTTAGGCTTCAATTCAATTGGTTCAGCGGTCGCTGTATAATTCCGATTATCAATTTTTGTTGAAACTTTATCCGCATGATGAATCGTATATTTTGTGTCTTTCGTAGCAAAATAATTCCACGTTTCTCTGACTTCGCCAAAATTCACTTGAATGTCATTGTCTTTAGCAGTTAAACGAGTGCCAATATCTAAGGTTTCCGTTCCCTCTTGAATTTTGTCAAAGACCGCACCTGTCCAGCTTGCTTCAAGTGACAAGGGCTCTTCACCAGTGTTTTCAAGTGTCGTTTGGATAAGCGCCGTTCGATTGCTGACAAAAATTAAAGCTAAATGAATCGTTAGATCGTCTAATTCATAGGTTTGCTCTAGGCGCCCAGGATAATAAGACAGGTCCATGCGGTTGCTTTGGCTTAAATCATAGGTTTCTCCCGTTTTTTTATTTTTGACCGTTAATTTGTTTAAACTTGCCGCCAAGTTTACTGGATATTCTTCCGCAATAATCAATGGCCCCGCAAAACCACCCAGTAGCTCTTTATTGCTTTTTTCAGGTAAATAGTAGCCATGCCATGCACCTAAATCAGAAAAATTATTAAAATAATTGGTATCGTATACGCCATTCGTCCGTTCGGTTGGTGATGCACTCACATCTAAAACATTTGCAAATTCATCAACTTTTGTTCTTTCAACACTTGCTTGCACTTCCCCGCTTAACGCAAAACAGCTGACTACGGTGATTCCTAACGCTAACCAAGTAGACACCCGTTTCTTTTTTGATAAACCCTTCATAAAACCCCTCCTATAAAATGATAGCGCTTTATACACTGATTTATTATCAGCAAGGACTATGCCAAATGGAGTGTATCCCTTTTTATTATTGAAAGATTCAACTTTCTCTAGAAAAAAAGCGACCGTATCGAAGTGTATTGATCAAAAAATAACGAGTGTATCGATAGTGTATTTAGTTTATGCTTGATTCTGTTTTATTTTCGTAGCTTCCACAAATTTTTCAGTAATTTTTTGCGGTCGTGTAATAACAGATCCCACCACCACGCTATAAGCACCTAGCTCCAGAACACGTTGGACTTTTGCTGGCGTATCAATCATTCCTTCTGCAATAATTGGTGTAGTAAAATGCTTCTTTGCTTCTCTTAACAGTTCAAAATCATTTTGTTCAATCCGCTGATTTTCACTTTGCGGCGTATAGCCGACTAACGTTGTGCCAATATAATCAAAACCTAACTCCGCCGCTTCAATCATCTCTTCCAGCGTGGAACAATCTGCCATCCATTCTTGGTTAGGATACTTTTCTTTTATTCTTTTGAAAAATGTGGCTAACGTTTCGCCATTTGGTCGTTTTGAATGGGTTGCATCGAGAGCGATAATTTCTGGCTGAACAGCCATTAATTCATCTACCTCACGCATAGTTGCAGTAATATATACTTCTGCATCAGGATAATCTCGTTTAATAATCCCAATGATTGGTAAATCAACCTCTTTCCGGATTGCTCGAATGTCTACCACAGAATTTGCTCGAATACCTTTAGCTCCTCCTTGTTTAGCGGCCAAAGCCATCTTGGACATGATAAAGGAACTATGCAACGGTTCGTCTGCCAACGCTTGGCAAGAAACAATTAATGCCCCTTTGATTTCTTTATTCAACATTGATCCCTCCAATTTAAAAGCGATTACAAACACAGTATACCTACAACAGCTGAAATATGCCACTCTTCTAAATAAGAACAAACGTTTCACGTGAAACAAAAGAAAGCAAGCGGTTAAGGCTTGCTTTCTTTTGTTTCCATTTAGCATTTCACCTTAAAATATAGCGGATTTGATTATATCATGATACGATAATTCATATCGATAAGAAAGAGGTGATAAAATTGACAGAATACATCTACTTAGCTAGCGAACAACCTTTATCTACAGGCAGTATAACTTTAAACGGACTGAGCAAGCCCACTGGCAATCTATTAAATAAAGAGTTCTTCTTTTTTATAAATGATTTTGAAGGTGATCCACCAGGTAAATTTTCATACAGCAACTATTTAAAAACATTGAATTATCAGGTTTGCTCTATGTGTTCTCTACCGTCAGATAATCAAAATATTGAAACACCCTCAGCAGTCGCTCTTCTTGGCTACATCCGAAATCATTTTAAAAATACCTGCACAACTAAGTTATATATTTTGTCCGCTTTAAATGGTTTTGAAAACAAACCGGTATCAAAAACAGTTACTCGCAAACTGTCTGATTTATCTTACAAAGATTTATATTATCAAGAGATGAAACTTTTAAAAATTATTCGTTAATATACTTATAGTGGTCTATCAAAAAAAGAATATTTATTCCGTTACATAAACTTTGAAAAAATGAAAAATAAGACCTTCAACATACTCTATCCTGTTGAAGGCCCTTCTCTCTTATTTAACCCTTTAATTTTTACGACCCTCTAAATAATCATACCCAAAATGTGCATACGCAAATGGCGTTGCAATTCGTCCTCGCGGTGTTCGTTTAATGAAACCTTTTTGAATAAGATAGGGTTCATACATATCTTCCACCGTTTCGGTTTCTTCACCGATATTTACAGACAAGGTACTTAAACCAACTGGACCGCCGCCGTATAAATCAATCATTGTTTTCAACAATTTTTGATCGACATAGTCCAAGCCTTGATGGTCCACTTGCAGTAAGGTTAACGCTTTGTCTGCAATCGCTCGGTCGATTTTGCCATCTGATTGGACTTGGGCAAAATCACGGACACGTTTTAACAAACGATTAGCAATTCGGGGGGTTCCTCTTGAGCGGCGCGCAATTTCAAAGGCACCTTCCTCAAAAATCTCCGTTTGAAAAATATCCGCGGAACGGAGAACGATTTCTTTTAAATCCTGCTCTTGATAATACTCCATGTGAGAAATAATCCCAAAACGATCTCGTAATGGCGCTGAAAGCATCCCTGCCCGTGTGGTAGCGCCCACTAAAGTAAAAGGCGGTAACGGAAAATGAACGGGATGTGCCGTGGTTCCTTGACCGACCATGATATCAATGTAAAAATCTTCCATTGCGGAATACAGCATTTCTTCCACAACTCGCGGCAAACGATGAATTTCATCGATAAATAACACATCACCAGGCTCTAATTCGTTCAAAATAGCGACTAAATCTCCCGCCCGTTCGATGGCTGGTCCACTTGTGGTACGAATGTTCACATTCATTTCATTGGCGATGACCATCGCCATTGTCGTTTTCCCTAAACCTGGCGGACCATAAAGAAGGGTATGATCCAACGCTTCATTCCGATTTTTCGCCGCTTCAATATAAATCGTTAGTTCTTGTTTTACTTTATCTTGACCAATATATTGTGCTAAAAATTGTGGACGTAACGATTTTTCAATTGAAGCTTCTGCTTCTTGACTTGCAGCTGAAAGCAACCGTTCTTCTTCTGTCATCGTTATTCCTCCTTAGCGTTTCATCATGAATTTTAACGCATTGCTCAAATAAACATCTGTCGTTGTCTCACCTAACGCTTCCAATTGCTTAGTGATACGCTTAATCTCTCGGTCACTGTAGCCTAGGGCACTTAATGCTTCTAACGCTTCTGCCAATGCTTGATTGCTTGTTGTCACCGCTTCGGTTGCGGTCATGGCCGCAACCGCTGCTTCGGAAGACTCTAATTCGCCTAATTTTCCTTTTAAATCTAAAATCATTTGTTGGGCTGTTTTCTTGCCAACACCTGGGAACTTCGTTAAATATGTAACATCTTCCCCTTCAATTGCATTGATTAAACCACCATGATCAGCCACAGAAGCCATGATAGCTAAGCCACTTTTAGGTCCAATTCCAGAGACACTGATTAATTTTAAGAACAATTGTTTTTCTTCTAAACTGCCAAAACCAAATAAAAGTTGTGCATCTTCCCGCACGACTTGGTGAAGATATAGTTTAATATCCGTATCCATTTTTCCTGAATAGCGATACGGGTTATCGACTGAAATCTGATAGCCAATGCCATTTGTTTCAACGACAATATAGTATGGGCTAACAAACGTTACTTTTCCAATAATATATTCGTACATGTTGTCACCTTTCCAATTGCTGATTGCGTACATATGTTCCATTTTAACACAAAGCATCAAAAAGCCATAGCGGAGAATTTTTTATCATCGATCTTGGCTACATCTATTTGTTACTTTTCGCTCACTAGGGAATTAAAAAGTGCGTACTGTTTTTTTTGACATGCTTGCGTGATAATAGCGGTAGCTTCAAAAAAATAACCAAGAAGGAGACTACATACATGAAATTAAGTATCTTAGATCAATTAACGGTTCCTAAAAATCAATCAGCAAGCGACACATTACAAGAAGCCAAAGAGCTCGCTCAATTAGCGGAAAAACTTGGTTACACAAGAATTTGGTATGCCGAACATCACGGCTCAGACGCCTTTGCCAGTGCAACGCCAGAAATTTTAGTTGCACATATTGCTAGTGCCACCGAAAAAATTCGTGTTGGCGCGGGTGGCATCATGACCATGCATTATGCGCCATTTAAAGTCGCAGAAACGTTTAAAACATTAGCAGCTTTATATCCTGATCGAATCGATTTAGGCATGGGCCGCTCGCCTGGCGGCAGCCCTTTGACTACGTTAGCGTTAAATAATGGTCAGCCACCACAGCTAGACCAATTTGATAAATTACCTGAAATTTTACTCTTTTTAAGAGAGGAATTTCCTGAAGATCATTTATATTCTAAAATTTCAGCTGTTCCGCGGGAAGTTCTATTACCACAACCCTGGTTACTAGGTGCTAGCAAAGAAAGCGCACGTTCAGCTGGTGAATATGGCATTAATTTTTCCTTTGCGCAGTTTATTCATGGACATTTGCCCAAAGAAGTATTGTCCGCATATTACAAGCATTTCCGACCAGTAACTGAACAACAAGAGCCGCAAGTGAGCGCTGCGTATTTCACTTTTGCCGCCGACACGAAAGAAGAAGCAGAATACCATGCGGCTAGTTTCGAGCATTATATCTTTGCCACCGAACATGGGCTTCCAAATAAATTTTTATCGCCAGAAGAAGCCCTAGCTTTCCCTTACAGTGAAATGGACAAACTGGTTTTAGAACAAAATAAACAACGCTTTGTCATTGGCAGTAGCCAAGAAGTTGCGGAGTTTTTCCACCAACAAGAAGAACTAGGGTTGACAGAAGCAATGCTAATCACCCCAGGTTATGACAAACAAACGCGCTTTCAATCGTTTGAACGCCTAGCAAAAGAATTATTATAGAAAGGAAATGAGAAATGTTAGAGGTTTTAAAAAGAATTAATACGCTTGCACAAAAAGAGCGTGAACAAGGTTTAACATCTGAAGAACAAGCTCTTCGTGTCGATTTGCGACAAGAATATTTGCGGACCATTCGTGAACAATTCAATAAAACATTAATGGGCGTCACTATTTATGATCCTACTGGTGAAGATGTAACCCCAGAAAAATTAAAAGAAGAACAGCAGAAATATTTTGATTAAAAGAGACACAGAACAGTCGATTTGACTATTCTGTGTCTCTTTTTAACTACTCTTCTGTCACATATGTCCACTTATAATCATATTGTGCGCCAGCACCATGGGCAACGACGCCTTTCACTTCTTTACTGCGTAGATGGGCAGTCGCCTTTTGATAAAGTGGTGCTAAAGCGGTCTCTTCACCAATCAATAACTTCTCAGCCTTAACCATGTCTTCCCAACGTTTTTCAGGATCTGAAGCATCTCTTGTAGCTGAAGCCTCAATCAACTCATCGTAGGCTTTACTTGAAAAACGCCCGCGATTATAGTTATTACCAGTAACAAAAAGATCTAAGAAACTACTGGGATCTGCGTAATCCGCAGCCCAACCACCTAAGATTGTCTCAAAATCGCCGCGACTACCTCGATCAATTCGAACTGAAAACGGCACTGGGCTCACTGTTACATCAATGCCCTCTAAAGTATCCTTTAACGTACCTTGAATATATTCCGCTAACTTTTTCGTAGAATCGACATCATCGGCAACAATATCCATTTTGAGTGTTGTTATGCCCAATTCTTTCTTCGCTTTTGCCCAATATTCTTTTGCTTTTTCTGGGCTATATTCAACAATTTTTTTATTTTCATCAGCAAAATCTGTGTCATCTGTCGGCGAATACGACATCCCTTCTGGAATTAAGCCGGTAGCGACTACTGAGCCGTCGCCTAAAATTTTATCTACTAATGCGTTGCGATCAATCGCTGCTGAAATTGCTTTGCGTAAATTCACATTATTATACGGTGAATTTTTATCTCGCTGATTAAATTCCAAATAGCTGGTTCGTGCTTCTTTTTCGATAACCAATTCTGGATCCTTCGCCATTTGCTGGGCCAATTCGCCACTTAAAATAACATCGTCTGCTTGACCATCTTGGAATAAGTTCAAGGCAGTTGGTGCCTCCTTGACGACATCAAAATTGATTTTATCTAATTTGACATTGTCTTTATCCCAATAGTTTTCATTTTTTTCCAAAGTCCAATTGGTATCTGAGCCAGCCCCTTCAAAGTTAGCTAAGACAAACGGACCATTATAGACTGCTTTTTCACTGGAAGCAGCGTAATCTTTGCCATATTTCTCTACGGTTGCTTGATGTTGCGGGAAAAATAGTGGAAAGGCCAGTAAATAATCAAAATATGGTGTTGGTTTTGCCAGTTTAATTTCTAGCTCATAATCCCCGTTTGCTTTAATGCCTAATTCAGAAACTGGTTTCTTACCAGCTACAATATCTGCGCCGTTTTCAATCATTTCTAGAAAATAAGCATACTCAGCGCCAGTCTGAGGATCTGCTGTACGTTGCCAACTAAAAACATAATCGGCAGCTGTGACAGGATCACCATTGGACCATTTTGCTTCTTCTCTTAGTTTCACTGTGTACGTCAGACCATCATCACTGACTTGCACTTTTTCTTTAGCCCCTGCTGGTTGCGGCTTGCTTTTATCATCTAAACGATAAATTCCTTCATACGCATTATTCAGTGCCGTAAAACTAATTGTATCTGTTCCTAAAGATAAATCTGCAGAAGGCATTTCTTGTTGAACTACTACTTTAAATTCTTGTTTAGCGGCAGTTTTCTCTGATCCGCCCTTTGCTTTTTCGGCGCCAGCTCCCCCATCACCACCACAAGCAGCTAAAACTAACAGCGTTGTTAAACTTAACCCGATAAGTCCTTTTATACGTTTACTTTTCATGCCTTTCTCCCTTCACAGAAAAAACTCTTCATTTTTTAATTTTTAGAATATTCTTATAATACTAAAATTAAAAACAAATGGCAAGCATTAAAATAAAAAAAGAACCAATCCCGAAGGACGGTTCTTAAAAAATGACTAACTAGCTTTGTTACGTCGTTTATAAATATACCAGCCAGAAGAAGAAAGTCCAACGAACAGTAAACCATATAATGCAAGCGTTTCTGTTTCTGTACCCGTTTTAGGTAAAAAGCCGCCATACTTTTTCTTCTCTGTTACGGATGGATTGCTCTGTCTTGCTCCCGCTTGGTTTTGTTTATTGGTTGCTACTGGTGTTTCTGGTGTTGGTTTCGGGTCTGGTTTTGGATCTGGTTTTGGCGTCTCTCCTCCACCGATTAACTCTTTGTAAGCTTCTTCCGAAATAGAAACAATTCGTTCGCCTGGGAATGGTTCTTTATATTGTGCTAAATCAATCGTCGTTGCTGCACGATACAACCGCAAGCTGGTTGCACTTTTTAAGTATTCAATTAAGACAGCATCTAGTGAAATCCCTTCTTCTCGTTCACCACCTAGCATATCGTAACCATCACCACCAGCAGCTAAGAAATCATTGGTAGCCATCCGGTATTGTTTCTTCTCATCCAATGGTTCAAACTTTTGTGTTTGCCGATTTTTAATTTCTATTCCTAATACGCGACTACCGACAATCGTTTGTCCTGTTTCATTGCCTTCGTCACTAGCCAAGCGAGTACCTGGTTTTGTGGAATCATAGTGGATACGAATGGAGCTTGAAACATGTAGGAAACCACCATTTGCGCCAAGTTTTGGTTGGCCAGCATCATCTAGTAAAATTGTGCCATTCTCATCTTTTTGTGGAATCGAACGAACAGACATTTCAAACATTTCTTTAACTTGAGCGCCGGTTACTTGAATTTGCGCAATGCTATTGCCAAAAGGTAACACAGCAATGACATCCCCAACTTTAATTGGCCCTTGTTTAATATCAGCGCGAATGCCGCCACCATTAGTTACTGCAAAATCAGCAGGTTGACTAAACGCGTCTTGGCCATATGACATAATCGCATCACCAATCAAATTCCCTAAGTTGGTCTCTCGTGTGCGCACATTTTCTCGTTGTCCATCCAATGTGAATGGAATATAATCGACAATTACTTTTTCATTTTCAGCGTTAAAATTCGTTCGTGCTTCATCAACGATGGCTTTAACTGCCGGGTTTTCTGGCAATTCTAGCAACTCTGCTGCTGAAATCAATTTTGCTGTTTTCTTAGTTGGTTCACTCTCTGGTGCTGTGACGATCCCAACATTATTTAAATAATTACCTGTTTGAGTATAGATCACTTTGCCATAACGTTTGCCGCTTTCGACGGCTGTATGCGAATGTCCATCAATCACATTAATATCTAACTCAGGATATGTTTGACTAAGGGTTTCTGCTAGCGTATCACCACGCCAGATATGCGGCGTCGTTTCATCTACGCCTAAATGCCCAGTAACTACGAAAGCTTGAATATCCGCGTACTTCTCTTTAATTTCATTAATCACTGCTTCTACTTCTGGAATCGGGTCTTTAAATGTCACCTTCTCCACGTTTTTCGGGTGTGTTTTCGTTGCTGTTTCTGGGGTCGTCACACCTACAATGGCAAACTTTTTCCCGGCTTTTTCTACGATTGTATACGGATCAAAAACCCGTCCACTGCCATCTTTGTAATACGTATTACTAGATAAAATCGGAAAATTCAGTTGGTCTTTATAACCTAGTGCAATCTCTAAACCAAAATCAAACTCGTGATTTCCCACCGCCATGGCATCATAACCAACTTCATTCATTGCTTTGGCCATATCCGCGCCTTTGGAGAAATTGGAGATTGGTAATCCTTGGAAAACATCCCCTGCATCCACCATCAAGGTTGGGTTTTCTTGGTCTTTAAAGGTTTTTAGACGCGCCATACCCAATTCGCCTTTCCCTGCTTCTAATCGTCCATGAACGTCATTTGTGTGCATAATGGTATATGCATTATCTAAATCAAAACCCGCATTACGGACATCTTGTTTCGTAATAGCGGCGGCGTTTGGTGTACGTCCATCAGGAGAAGTCGGAATTTGAAGAGTGCCGTCATTCACTAATTCGATTGCTTTGGCACGCCATTTTTCATCAAAATTTGTCCCAATAATTGACCAATTTCGTTCGATTTCTTGTTCTGGATCAAGCGTTCCTTTTTTCTTAATATAATCAACAATCATTCCTCGTAAGGTTTCTGGATCAGAATTTTTAATAGGTTCTCCTACTTGAATCCCTTGGCTAGCTAAACCGCCGTAACGATAATTATTCATAGCAATCGTATATTCTTTGGCAGGATCCAACGGTTGGCCGTCAATTTTCGCATCTACAATTCGTTCACCCACTGGTTTTGAAATGTCAATCTTGTAGTCCACTCCAGAAATCATGTCATAGTTATATACACGAATGTTTGGATTAAAACTAACGGTCAAATCATCTGGCTGTGTTTGGTTATAGTACGCCCCTTGTTTTTCTAAATACTTCAGTAAGTTTTCACCGTTAATGGGAACACTCACTAAGGTATTCGGGTATTTGTAGATATCAAAAATCGTGGCATAGGAAATCTTCCCCGCAGGTAATTTACTGTCGTATTTAAACAACGCTGCCGCACTTAATTGTGCACCTGTTACTTCTTTTTGAACGTTATTAATTAAAGAAATCATCGCTGTTGGTTGTAATTGTGCTTCGGGAATTCCTTTAATTTCTTGTTTTGGTAAAAAATCAGCTGTTGCTGTGCCGATCTCCTCCTGAATAAACGCTCGCGTTTTTTCATGGTATTCTTTTGTCGCTGCCTTAACTGCTTCATCTGCTGGAACATTCGTTGTTGGTACAATCGTTGCTGTACCTTCTTGCACTTCCCACTTATCGGCATTTTTAGCAACTGAAAGATCAATCTTAACAACTTCTGTCCCCGTATCTTTCGGTCCCCCTACCGGTACAGTTTTTCCATTCGGCGCTGCTCCTTGCTTGGTAAAAGAAAGGTGGTCATGACCCAGAATATACGCATCAATCCCCGCGACATTTTCAATTACTTGGTCGGCGCTGGCAGCCGGATCACTATTTTGTTGTCCCGCATGAATCGAGGCAACAATAATGTCAGCCTGATCGTTAGCTTTCAACTCAGTAACTGCTTTTTCTGCTTCTTCTTTCAAAGGTAAAAAATTAAGCGAAGTAACACGAGGGCCATCCCACAAAGGAATGTGCGGAATTGTTAAGCCGATAATCCCAACTTTTAAATCTGGCTGCCCATCTTGATTAAAATCAAGTTCCTTCGTGGTAGTCCCTTCAACAAAACGAAGACCATCTTCCTTATTGTAGGTATTCGCAGACAAGATTGGAAAAGTGGCTTCTTGTTGAATTTTTTTGATTAACGGTAAACCAAAATTAAACTCATGATTTCCCAAAACCATTGCATCATACTTCATCACATTCATGGCGGTGATCATTGGATGGGTCTTTTCATTCACTAAAGGCGCTTTATTATACAAGTCATCTGTTAAAATAGTGCCTTGAATATTGTCGCCATTATCAATTAAAACGGTGCCTGCTGGGTTTTGTGCCCGGACTTGGTTGACGACTGTACTTACTTGGGACAAACCAACTGGTAGTTCTTTATCATCTTCATAAGACCAATTCCATAATTGACCATGAACATCTGACGTACCTAAAATTGTTATTTTTTGCGGCGTGCTCGTTTCTTCTTTTTCAGCGGTTGACGTTTCTAAATTCGTCGTCTCTGTTGGTGCTGTGGTTTCTTGTGACTGCTTGACACTGTCACTCGTAGCCTGATTTGGTGCTTCTTGTTTGATGTCTGTTGTTTCCTGTGTAATGACTGGTTCTTGTTTTCTACTTGAATCGGTGGTACTTGTTACTGCTTCTGAACTTTGTTGACTCGTTGTTTCTACTGCATATGCCGTACTAGTAACGCTTGGCGCTATCAACGCAACAGCCATTAAAAAATGCATGCCCCACTTCACTTTTTTAAAGCTCAACTTTTTCACAAATTTCCTCCTTGTGTTTCAACCCATTTGCAACAAACAATTGTCAAAGTAACAAACAACAAAAAGAGCCTTCCCCCATCACGCTGCTCTTCTTTTCCTATCATAATATATCCGTTAAATAAAAAACAGTAAATTCCGTTAAAATAAGATGTTTTTCCTGTAAATTGTTTTTATTTTTGGACAATACAGCGGATTTGTTTGTGAAAAAAATAGTAATTTTGACCAAAACACGAACTTTATAAAAAAGAAAGTCTTTTTATATTGGAAAAGCAGAACAAAAACTATTTTTTTGAAAAAAATAACTAAAAATACCGAATAAACAGCATTGGTCTAGTCCTTGAATGTCTCTAAACAAATATTAGCAGCAATTGGTCTAGTCTTTTTTATTTGAGGTTAATCCTTCATGTAAGGTAACTTTTTAGCATAGCCTTCTTTATTCACTTGACGTGCCCGGGCAATCGCCAAATCTTCTGAAGGGACATCTTCTGTGATGGTTGAACCAGCAGCAGTCACCGCATGATCACCAATCGTGACTGGCGCAACAATGTTCGTTGCAGAGCCAATAAACGCGTGATCACCCACGACTGTTTGGTGTTTATTTTTGCCATCATAATTAACAAAAACAACGCCGCAACCGACATTAATATCTTTGCCTAATGTTGCATCACCAACGTATGTTAAATGGCCCACTTTTGTTCCTTCATCGATTGTTGCATTTTTTACTTCCACGAAGTTACCAATGTGTACGTTTGCCCCCACATCTGCTTTAGGACGTAAATGTGCATACGGACCCACATCGGCCCCCTCGCGAACCACACTTTCTTCAATCACAGACTGTTTAACAACCACTTGATTGCCGATATGACTATCAACGATTTCTGAATGTGCGCCAATCAAGCAATCTTCGCCAATCACTGTTTTTCCTTTGATAGTGACTCCCGCTTCAATGACTGTGTCTGAACCAATTACCACGCCTTCATCAATATATATTGTATCTGGATCAATAAATGTAACACCATTTCGCATATGCATCTCATTTAAACGACGATGCATAATTTTATTAGCAGTGGATAAAGCAACACGATCATTTACACCCATTGCTTCGTCAAAGTCTGCCATTTGGTAAGCAGCGACAGCTTTGCCTTCTTTTTTCAAAATTTCAATGATATCTGTTAAATAGTATTCCCCTTGTGTATTGTTTGTATCTGTTTTCGCTAACGCTTCAAACAATGATTCATTATCAAAACAGAAGGTTCCTGTATTAATTTCTTGAACACGTGCTTCTTCTTCACTGGCATCTTTTTGTTCCACGATTCGTTCAACAATGCCCACATGATCACGAATAATTCGACCATAGCCTGTTGGGTCTTCCGCATGCGCTGTTAAAATAGTCGCACTTGCATTCTTACCTTGATGGTAATCGAATAAATTTTTCAAGGTTTCCGCAGTTAATAACGGCGTATCCCCTGTAATAACTAATGTTGTTCCTTGTTTGCCACCTAATAACTCTTGTGCTTGCATGACTGCATGCCCAGTTCCCAATTGTTCAGCTTGTAAGGCATATTGACTACGTTCGCCTAAATGGCTTTTAATCATTTCCGCCCCGTGTCCAACGATCGTCACGATTTCTGTTGGTTCTGTTTGTTCTACTTGATCTAAAATATGTTCGACCATTGGTTTACCAGCAACTGGATGCAATACTTTATAAAGTTTAGATTTCATGCGTGTTCCTTTACCAGCTGCTAAAATAATTGCGTATCTATTTTCCACGTTTGCCACCTCAAATTAACTAAATTGTTTGATTTTCTTCTAAATCGTCCTCATTATACCTTTTCTAGTTTATCTTACTCTTTTGTCTTTTTCAACAAAATAAGGCATTTAAAAGGTAGACCAATTTATTTTCTCATCTTTTTTTAAAGGAATAAAACAGAAAAAAAGAACCTGAAAATGGAATGGACCATTTTCAGTTTCTTTTTCAAATTATTTCTCTGTGAAATAGTTTCCTGGGACTACGCTAATCGTTTTTGTTTGTGTATCCACATCTTCCACATATAATAGCGAAGTGTAGTCATCGATTGCACGACGGCCATTGAATTTTGACTCAGCAAAAACGGTAATGCCCACAAGTTCTGCTTCAAATTCTTCAATCATACTCTTCATACCATTGACGGTGCCGCCGCCTTTCATGAAGTCATCCACGACTAAAACTTTTGATCCGCGTTTTAAGCTGCGTTTTGAAAGTTCCATTTTTTCGATACGTTCTGAAGACCCTGATACATAGTTCACGCTCACCGTTGAACCTTCAGTAATCTTAGAATCGCGACGAACAATCACAAACGGAACATTTAAGTAATAAGACACAGCTTGCGCAATTGGTACTCCTTTGGTCGCAACGGTCATTACCGCATCAATTTGTTTGCCTAAATATTTAGAAGCAATAATCCGGCCCACTTGTCTTAATAAATTCGGTTCCCCAAGTAAATCTGAAAGATAAACATAACCCCCAGGTAATAAGCGATCTTGTTCTGACAAACGATCACACAAATCCATAATCAACTGCTCCGCTTCCTCATAAGGAATTTCAGGGATAAAGCGGACACCGCCTGCAGCGCCTGGAATCGTTTCTAAAATACCTGTTCCACGTTCTTTAAATGTTTTTTTAACAATTGCTAAATCTTCACTAATGGAAGACTTGGCAGATTGGTATCGGTCAGCAAAATATGTCAAAGAAACCAATGTATGGGGATGATCTAAAAGATATTGGGTCATATCGATTAATCGTTCACTTCTCCGAATTTTCAAATTCGTCACTCCTTTTCATTCTATCGTTCCTTATTATAAGGGGTTTAACCGAAAAATTCGAGGATTTTTTTCAAATAACTGAAAATAGTTCGCCATTTCTTTTAAAAAAAAGAAATAAAGGAGAAAAACTTTCGTTTTTCTCCTTAGTTTCTTTGCATTTTTTGTTTTCGTTGGACCATAACAACCACTCGGCGATAAATATTGACTAATAAGAATAAACCAATAAAAATTAGGGTAATGCTTGCACTCGGTGGTGTTTCCAAATAATACGAGCTAGTCAACCCTGTTAGCATGCCAATCAAGCCCATAAACACACTGATGATGATCACCGTGTTGAAGCCTTTACCAATTCGCATACCTATCGCAGCTGGTAAGACCATAATTGCTGAAATTAACAAGGCTCCCGCGATCGGAATCATCACAGCAATCGCCACACCAGTAATTACATTAAAAAGCATCGACATCCAATGAATAGGTAGCCCATCAACATGAGCAGTATCTTCATCAAATGTTAAAACATACATTGGGCGTTTAAATAACATAAACAATAGAACTAAAACTACGAATAAAATTGCCAACATAACCACTTGATCCCACGTAATCGTGACGATGGAACCAAATAAATACGATTGAATACTAGCAGCTGAATTGCCTCCTGTTAAATTCATTAAAACTAACGCCAAAGCCAAACCGCCTGACATTAAAATAGCAATCGAAATTTCTGAATAGGTGCTATAAATCATTCGTAAATATTCTAGAATGATTGCAGCCACAATCACGACAATTAAGGTCATTAAATTAGGATTCCAATTAAAAAAGAAGCCTAGTGCCACACCGGCTAATGACACATGTGAAAGGGTATCTGCCATTAAAGATTGTCGGCGAATAACTAGAAAGACGCCGAGCATTGGGGCAATCACTGAGATAAACAGTGCTGCTAAAAAGGCCTTTTGCATAAATGCATAAGAAAGCATTTCTGCCATACGATTCACTCCTTACCGCTAAAATGAACACTACCATTGTAGCGACGTTTAAGCGAATTAATTTTTTAATTCCTGCTTATTTTTTAAATTTTTCCAACATTTCTTTAAGCCGTTCCTTGGCTTTCGTTATTATCGAGCCAGATAACGTTTTATTGGAAAATTTACGTATACGATTCTTCACTCATATGGAAGCAACGCCATTTCGAATCTTCTTTGCGGACAAGACGAATTTGACGATCCACATAGGTTTTGATATCTTCATGATCATGCGTAATCATCAAAATAGCTTTTCCATGTTCATGCGCACTGTGTTGCAACAATTGATAAAATTCGTTTCGCGATTGTTCATCCATACCTGTTGTTGGCTCATCTAAAATAAACAAATCTGGATCAGTCGCAAACACTCGTGCTAAACTAATTCGTTGCTTTTGCCCGCCAGAAAGCTCGCCAATTCGTTTGTGGCGCATTTCCCACATGTCCACTGATTTCAAAGCTTTTTCCACATGAAGATGATCTTTTTTCGTCAACGGTTTGAACCAACGATTTCTGGGAAAACGACCTGAACGTACTAATTCAATGACGGTGCTAGGAAAGCCCGCATTGAAAGAAGCGACTTGTTGTGGAATGTAGCCAATGCTGATTTTTTCACCAGCACTATTTTTTTTAGCGACCGTAATTTTGCCACTTGTTGGTTTTAATAACCCTAAGGTACTTTTGATCAGCGTTGACTTGGCAGCGCCATTTTCTCCTGTTAAAATAACGAATTCCCCTGGATCAACATAATAAGAAACATCTTCTAAAACAGGTTCATCATCATAATAGAAGGTTAAATTTTCGACTTCAATATAATGCATAAGTTGGCTCCTTTCTGTTGCCAGATTAATGAATGCTTTTTTGTAAAGCAGCGAGGTTTTCTTTCATGACAGACACGTAGTTCTCGCCTGCTTCTTGTTCTTTTTGAGTTAAACTCTCTAAAGGATTCAATACGGCTAATTCGACGCCTGTCTCGTCTGCCAATGTTTTGGCTACTTTTGTAGAAGCCGATGCTTCAAAATAGATCACAGAAACATTGTTTGTTTTAATATATTTTTTTAATTCGGCTAAACGACTTGGCGAAGGTTCTTGGTCTGGAGAAATCCCAGCAATCGGTTCTTGGGTCAAGCCATATTGTTTCGCCAAATAGCCAAATGCAGCATGTTGCGTCACAAAGGTCCGATTTTTAGCGCCTGCAAATGCAGCTTGGTATTCCTTATCTAGCGCAGTCAATTTTTCCAAATAAGCAGCGGTATTTTTTTCAAATACGGCTTTTTTCTCAGGATATTTTTTGATAAGCGCATCCCGAATCGCTATCACTTCTTTTTGCGCTAACACGGGATCTAACCAGACATGCGGATCCAGTTCGTGAGAATGGTTATGGCCTTCATGACCTTCTTCGCCAGATTCTTCCTCTTCTGTTCCTTGCATCAATTGAATGGATTGACTGGCTTCCACGATTGAAACTTTTTTCGTGTCCAAGTTTTCAATAACATTCGGAACCCAAGTTTCTAGCTCTTTACTATTATAAACAAAGACATCCGCATCAGTAATTTTCGCTAAGTCTTTTGCGCTTGGTTCATAATCGTGTGGTTCCGTTCCAGCTGGAATCAACAGCTCAACCTCTCCCTCATCACCAACGACTTGTTTTGCGAAATCGTACATCGGATAAAAAGTAGTCATTACCGTGAGCTCTTTCTTCTCTTTTGGCGATTGTGTGGTTTGCCCACAGCTAGCTAAAAGAAAAGCACTGATTGCTAAAGTAACGCCGATTATCAAACGGCGGTAGATTTTCGTCATGTTCTGTCCTCTTTTCGATTTACCTATTATAAACCGTAATATTTACGATTTGCCAGGAATAATGTACCAAATGGATCACGGGACGTCAAGGAATAAATTTAAAAAAACAACAGAGCGTGGGACAAAAATCACTTTGGGTTTTTGCTCCACGCTCTGTTGTTTTTATTTATTTCAATGTCCGAACCAAATAAACTTCTTCACAAAAGCCTTTAAGTCCATTATAAATCCGTTGTGCTCGTGTTTTCTTTTCACATAAAGCAAAGACTGTCGGTCCACTGCCGCTCATCAACGCTGCATCAGCGCCGTACTTCAGCATGCGATCCTTGATTTGTTGCACGATTGGATGTCTGGCAATCGTGACACTTTCCAACGCATTGCCAACCGTTTGGGTCATCCCAGTATAATCACCATTTTCAATAGCTATTCTTAGTCCAGCAATATCTGGATGGTGCAATTCATCTACCGCTAAATCATTAAAAACGGTACTAGTAGATACACTAATTCTTGGTTTAACTAACACAATCCAACATTGAGGCATGGTCGGTAATGCTTCAATTTTCTCCCCACGTCCGTTTGCAAAGGCTGTTCCGCCCCTTAAACAATAAGGAACATCCATACCAATTTGGCTGCCAATTTCACAGAGTTCGTCCATCGTCAACCCCAGATTCCACAGCTTGTTCAAGCCTCGTAATGCTGCGGCACAGTCACTGCTACCCCCTGCTAAACCAGCTGCCACGGGGATACGTTTTTCAATATATATTTTAATTCCTTTATGAATATTATAGGTACGCTTTAATAAGTCAACTGCTTGATAGACATGATTCCGTCGATCCACGGGTAAAAAAGAGCTGTCCGTTTCAATACGAATGATGTCTTCTTCTAGATTTTCAAAAGTTAAATGATCGGCTAAATCTACACTTGCAAAAATAGATTCAACTTCATGATAGCCATCCACACGTTTATGCAGAACATCTAACCCAAGATTAATTTTCGCAGGAGCTCGTTCGATTATTTCCATCGGTTCCCTGATTCACCTTCCTTAATCTTTTGTCTACCAACATTTTAATCTTTTAGATTCTATCATATGTCCATGAAGAAGTACACCGAAGATTGCTCTTTCTCTGACGACAGATGGCTGAAATTAAAAAGAGCTTAGGAACGAAGGGCTCTTCCTTCACTCCTAAGCGGACTTTCTAAATTATACGGCTTGACCGATGAATTCGATTTCAACGGTGCGTGTTAAAACATCTGAATAGCTATAAGATACACGTTCAAATGAGTTCTCGTCTGGATCCAAGTCAACAACAAAAACAGATGGATAAGTCTCCGTTAAGATTCCTTTACGTTCTGTTTGGCGCTTTCTTCCAGTCTGAGCAACTAACATAATTTCACTGCCGATACGGCCTTCCAAATCTTTCTTAATTGACGATAACGTTGTTGGCATTGCATTCACCTCGAGAAACATTATATCACTTTTTTTAAAAAATTTCAAGTTTATCATACTAGAAGTCTGTTTGCAACTACTTTTGCTCGACAAACCGGCTGTTTTGTCGAATTTTTATTCATTTTCTAATGTATATTTCATTTTTGCTTTGGCACGATCATAGGCACTTCGGACAGCTGAAAAAGTTCCCCCACGCACTTTAGCGATTTCTTCTAACGTGTAGCCTTTTAAGTATGCGTTTAAAATTTGTTGTTCCAACGAGGAAAGACGTGTCGGAAAAGCTGCCAATTTTTCTTGAATCATTAATTGACCTAATGGGTCGGTAGCCGCTGTCCCTAAATAGTCCACTAACTCTTCACCAGCGCTTTCTAATCGTTGTTCCAGAGAAATAGACAAGGTATCTGTTCGCCGCTTATAGGCGCATTGATGGCGAATTAAGCTATGTACGTGATTTTCAAAATTTCGTTTAAAAAACTTTCCTAATGATGCTTGTTTTTCTGAATCAAATCGTTCTAACGTCCGAAAGAAGACAATTCGTCCTTCTTGAAGCCAGTCTTCAGTATCATAATCTTTTAAATAGTATTTTTTCATGCACTTATAAATCACTGGCTGATATTGCCCATATAAGGCTTGAAATTGTTCTTGGTCTCCTGCTAATGCTTGTTGAATCTGTTCTAACATAAAAAGCCCTCCTTTTCGATAAACGTATCGAATGATTTAGGAGAGCATAGCATGTTAGAAATTTATGACTTAAGCGAACATTTGTTTAATCTTTTTTTTGAGACAATTCTTCTAGCTTCTCAGAAAGTTTTGATAACTGCTCCACGTTCCATGGAGAATTTCGACGAAATTGCTGGAAATGGATATCCGTTGCATGAATGGCAATCGTCTTTTCTGTTTTCTGGACAGCTTTGTAAAGTTCATTGGCCGAAGTCCGCAATGCACCTTGTGAAAAGACCACCCATTGTTCAGCCAAATCACTCGTTGCGACTGTTACTTGCGTTAAACGATCATTTTTTTCACCAGCTAGACGTTCAATATAACTATCTGCTGTTTCATCTTCTTTGGTGAAAACCACGGTCAAAAGGTACTTTTTGTACGTTTGCTGAATACCTGGGACTAATTGGGCATCAAAGACCACAATGATTTCCAACCCTTCATATTTGGCATAATTGGACAGACGACTAAGAAGCAGTTCACGCGCATCCTCTAAACGCTCTTGCTTTTTCAACTGGACCAATTCTGGCCAAGCACCAATCATATTATAGCCATCAACGATTAACAATTGTTTTTTCATACAATCGCCTTCTTCTATAATGGGTTGCGGCCACGATAGACTTCATACATTAGCAAGCCTGCAGCCACACCAGCGTTTAAGCTTTGAACGTGTCCAGTCATTGGAATCGTTAATAATTCATCCACTTCTTTATGAAGACCTTGACTCATGCCACGACCTTCATTTCCGATGATTAAGGCAATTGCGCCTTGTGTATTCCAGCGACGATAATCCGTCCCAGACATATCTGTACCAAAAATCCAAAATTGATTCTCTTTTAGCGTTGCAATACTTTGCGCTAGATTCGTTACACGAGCCACTGGAATATGTTCCACGGCCCCTGTTGATGCTTTGGTTACGGTTGGTGTAATTCCCACTGCACGATGTTTCGGAATGATAATACCGTCCACGCCTGTCGCATCAGCAGTTCGCAAAATTGAGCCAAAGTTATGTGGGTCCTCTAGACTGTCTAAAATTAGGAAAAATGGTGTTGCTGTCTTTTCTTTTGTTTGTTCCAATAATTCTTCTAAAGTTAAATATTGATACGCCGTGATTGCTAAAACCATGCCTTGATGCACGCCGTGATCACTCATCGTATCTAATTTTGCTTTAGGCACCCATTTGACTGGAACAGCCTGTTCTTTCGCTGCTTGTTTTAATTGCTCAATTTTCTCGCCACGAGCATCTTCTTGTAAAAACAATTTATTTCCGCGTCCTTGCTGCAACGCCTCAACAGTGGCATGGAAACCAAAGACAAAGTTATCTGCTAGCTCTTCTGAGGTTCCATCAGCACCTGCTGTCGCTGGTCGTGGGTTCCGTTCTTTTGAACGCTTATCTGAACGTTCTGGACGTTTCTTACCTTTTTTAAAAGGACGAGATTTTTCATTTTTCATTGGTTTCACCTACTTTCTTGATACACCAGTTAATTAATTCTTCTAAACGTTCTTTTTGTTGTGTTAAATGTAAATAACCCATCAAGGATTCGAAACCGGTCGCTACCCGATAGGTCGTAACATCAGCATTTTTGGCAAAGGTGTGACTTTTAGCATTCCGACCGCGTTTGTACATCACTTCTTCTTCCTCCGTTAGCATTTCTCCCGCTAACATCGCTTGCATTAAGCTTGCTTGGGCTTTTGCTGACACGTAATGTGTCGCCATGCGATGCAAAACATTCGGTTTCGTTTGTCCTAAGGAAACTAAATAATCACGAATGTAAATTTCATAAATCGCATCGCCAACATAGGCCAAAGCTAAACCGTTTAATTGTTTGTAATCTCTCATTCACTTCTTCTCCATCTCGTTCCTTGCGGAGTATCTTCTAAAACAATGCCTTGTTCTTTTAATAAATCGCGGATTTCATCACTTCGGGAAAAATCACGGTCTTTCCGTGCTTGGTTCCGTTCTTCAATTAACGCATCGACTTGTGCATCCACTAATTCTTCGTTTTTAAAGAATAAACCAAAAATAGCTAACCAGCCACTGAAAAGCTTATCCATCGCCACTAGAACTGGTTCCGAAACTGTCGCTTGTTCACTGTACTGATTCATCATCTTCGCTAATTCATAAACGACCGTAATCCCGTTAGCTGCATTGAAATCATCGTCCATTTCCGTAATAAAACGTTGTTCTAATTCGTTTAATTGAGCCAAATAGTGTTCATCCTCTGGCAAACTTGCGACCGCATCTGCTTGTCTAAAACGTAAATTTTCAAACGCATTTTTCAATTTTTGATAATTGGCTGCTGCCTCTTTTAGAGTGCTTTCGCTATAACGAATCGGGCGACGGTACTGGGTGGTGGACATAAAGAAACGTAAAATTTGCGGATCCACTTTTTGAATCATTTCATGAACAGTAATGAAGTTACCTAGGGATTTGCTCATTTTTTCATCGTCTTCACCAATTGTGACATAGCCGTTATGCATCCAGTAATTGGCAAAGGTATGGCCTGTTTTGGCTTCGCTCTGTGCAATTTCATTCTCATGATGTGGAAATTCTAAATCTTGTCCACCACCGTGAATATCAATCGTCTCTCCCAAGTGTTTTGTCGCCATGACAGAGCATTCAATATGCCAGCCGGGACGTCCTTTCCCCCAAGGAGAATCCCAAGAAATTTCATCTTCTTTGGCACTTTTCCAAAGAGCAAAATCCAATGGGTCTTCTTTTAATTGTTGTTCAACGCCAGTTCGTTGACTTGCCCCCACTTCTAATTCATCAATTGATTGATGGCTTAATTTACCATAATTAGGGAATTTACGGGTGCGATAATACACATCACCTGCGACCTCATAAGCAAAACCTTTTTCAATTAAAACGTCGATGAAAGCTAAGATATCAGGCATGTGGTCCATCACCCGAGGATGTAACGTTGCTGGTTGGACATTCAATGCTTGCGTGTCTTCTTCAAAGGCTTTGATAAAACGCTCCGCCACTTCCGGCGCAGTAATTTTCAATTCTTTAGCTGCCTTGATAATTTTATCATCGACATCTGTAAAGTTCGAGACATAATTCACTTCATACCCACGATATTCAAAATAACGACGAATCGTATCAAAGGCGATCGCACTGCGCGCATTACCGATATGGATATAGTTATACACGGTTGGTCCGCAGACATACATCCGAACTTTATGCGCCTCAATTGGCGTAAATACTTCTTTTTCTCTGGTCAATGTATTATAAATTTTAATCATGCCCTTTTTCCACCTTTCTTCCATTTAGACGAACGACTTTCGCAGGAACACCCACAGCTGTGGCATCTGCTGGGATGTCTGAAATAACAACAGCACCCGCACCAATTTTTGAACGTTCACCAATCACAACTGGCCCTAAAATTTGAGCTCGTGCCGAAATCATCGCTCCTTTTTTCACTGTTGGATGGCGTTTACCCGTATCACGACCGGTCCCACCTAACGTCACTCCGTGAAACAAAACAACATCTTCTTCTATTTCCGCGGTTTCCCCAATCACAATGCCCATGCCGTGATCGATAAAAACTCCCGCTCCAATTGTGGCTCCGGGATGAATTTCTACGCCCGTTATGAAACGCCAAAATTGTGCATGAATCTTCGCCAACAAAAACAACTGATGCCTATATAAGAAATGAGACAAGCGATGCCAAAACAGGGCGTGCAAGCCAGGATACGTTAAAAGAACTTCTAGTGTGGTCCGCGCTGCAGGATCGTTTCTTTTAACAGCTGCGACGCTACGTTTCAACCAACTCATATGGTGAACTCCTTTCTACTATACAAAAATAAAAAACGTCTTTTAAGCAACAAAAAAACGTTGCTTAAAAGACGCCCATGCGTGGTTCCACTTTTCTTCACAAGAACTAGCTCTTGCCTCGATACAGTTAACGCCTGCCGACGTCTTCGGTTACTTTTTTCACCAAAGCCACTCATAGATGCATTTCGACAAAAGATGCTCGCTGTTCTCACCACCCACAGCGTCTCTGAAATCCATCTGCTTGTCTACTTCTTCTATTCTTTGTGTTTTTATAACACTTTATTTAAATGATCTAATGCTTTTTCTTTGCCTAATAATTCGATGGTTTCGCCTAATTCAGGACCATGCATTTGTCCAGAAACAGCAATTCGAATTGGCATAAACAAGTTTTTGCCTTTAACGCCGGTTTCTTTTTGGACGGCTTTAATCGCTGCTTTAATACTTGGGACATCGAAAACGTCCAAGGCTTCTAATTGTTCTTTAAACGCATGTAACACAGTTGGCACTGTTTCTCCTTGCAAGAATTCTTTCGCAGCATCATCTAAAACTGGATGTTCATTAAAGAACAAGTTTGATAGTTCCACAATTTCAGCTGCATAACTCATTTGTGGTTGATACAAGCTAACTAATTGTTTTAACCATTCGATTTTTTCAGGAGATGGATTTTCTTCAACACGACCGTCAGCGACTAAATAAGGAAGACACATATCTGTTAGTTCACTTAAGTCCATTTGTTTCATGTATTGATTGTTAATCCATTCTAATTTTTTCGCATCAAAGGCCGCTGGTGACTTGCTTAAGCGTTGTTCATCAAACAATTTAATCAAGTCTTCTTGTGAGAAGATTTCTTCTTCGCCAACAGGAGACCATCCTAGTAAAGCAATAAAGTTGAACATGGCTTCTGGTAAGTAACCTAATTCACGGTATTGTTCAATAAATTGTAAAATTGTTTCATCACGTTTGCTCAATTTTTTGCCAGTTTCTGAATTAATGATTAAGGTCATATGGCCAAAGACAGGTGGTGTCCATTCAAACGCTTCGTAAATCATTAATTGTTTTGGTGTGTTCGCAATGTGATCATCGCCACGTAAAACATGAGAAATTTTCATTAAGTGATCATCTACTGCAACGGCAAAGTTATACGTTGGCATCCCATCGCGTTTTTGGATGACAAAATCGCCACCAATGTTATCTGACTCAAAAGTAATTTCACCTTTCACGATGTCATCAAATTTGTATTCTGTGTTACGTGGCACACGGAAACGAATCACTGGTTCTAGACCAGCCGCTTCTTTGGCTGCTTGTTCAGAAGGTGTTAAATTCGCACAAGTGCCTGCGTAGTGAGGCATTTCCCCACGAGCTTGTTGTGCTTCACGTTCTGCTTCTAATTCTTCTGGCGTACAATAACACTTATACGCACGATTGCTACTTAATAATTGATCAATCAATGGTTGGTAAATTTCTTTACGTTCTGATTGACGATATGGACCATATTCTCCCGGATGAGCAGGTGATTCATCCCATTCCATCCCTAACCATGCTAAGTTTTCCAACTGACTTTTCTCGCCGTCTTCGATGTTCCGTTTTTGGTCGGTATCCTCGATACGAATGATAAATTCTCCGTCATTGTGGCGGGCAAATAAGTAGTTAAATAATGCTGTTCTTGCATTCCCAATGTGCAAGTGTCCAGTTGGACTTGGTGCGTAACGCACACGAACTTTCGTCATGTTCATTCCTCTTTCCATTTTTTAAAAACAGACGGTTTAACGTCGTTTTCAGTTATTTTTCCAATAAAGCAACGGCAATTGCGCCGATTCCTTCTTTTTTACCAACAAAGCCCATCGCTTCCATGGTCGTTGCCTTAATGTTCACTTGTGTGACCGCTAAGTGGCAACTCGCGGCTAGATTCTTTTTCATCTCTGCCAAGTATGGGCTCATCTTTGGCTCTTCCGCTAAAATTGTACAATCAATATTGCCAATAGTAAAGCCCGACCGCCCAACTTTTTCATTTACTTTTGTTAATAAGTTTACAGAATTCGCATTTTTGAACTGCGGATCGGTTTCGGGAAACAGTTGCCCAATATCACCCAGACCAGCGGCACCAAGGATTGCATCAATAATTGCATGTGTTAAAACATCGGCATCTGAGTGACCTAACAGACCTTTTTCATAAGGAAGAGTAACCCCACCAATAATTAAAGGTCGTTGCGGAACTAATTGATGAACATCAAAACCTTGACCGATTCGAATCATACTAAGTCCTCACTTTGCTTAATTTTTATCGTTTTTAGGATGGTTATCCTTGCGATCATTAATCCCGCGACCCGCGTGTGCCGGTTTGGCAAAAATCATACGCCCAGCTGCGGTTTGTAAAGCACTTGTGACGACCACTTCGATTTGCTCATTCATGTAATGCTGGCCATCTTCTACCACAACCATTGTGCCATCATCTAAGTAAGCGACCCCTTGTTGACGCTCTGTTCCGGCTTTTACAACCATCACATTCATCGTTTCACCTGGAATCACCACTGGTTTCACAGCATTAGCTAAAGCATTAATGTTTAAAACAGGCACATTTTGAAATTCAGAGACTTTATTTAAGTTGTAGTCATTGGTCACAACCACGCCATCTAATAATTTTGCTAATTTGATTAATTTACTGTCTACTTCAGAAATATCCTCGAAATCTCCGTCATACATCTCAACGGAGATACCTTCTTCTTTTTGTAAAGCATTTAAAATATCTAAGCCACGACGACCTCTCACCCGTTTTAAACTGTCTCCAGAATCAGCAATGTATTGTAATTCATATAAAACAAAGTTAGGGATGAGCAAAACACCTTCTAAAAAGCCTGTTTTAGCGATATCGTAGATTCTGCCATCAATGATGACACTGGTGTCTAAAATTTTGTATTTATGGAAGTTGTCTTCCACTTTACGTTCCAACATTTGTCCTTCGGTGTCTTCCGTATTTGCTTTCTTTTGGCGAGGTGTAAAAACTTTTTTCCACTCCTCAATCCGTGTTGTTCCCATTCGGAAACCTAAGTAACCCAGAATAATCATAACTAGAATTGGCAGTAAACTATTCACGACAGGAATTTGTAAGTTGTACATTGGAATGGAGATAATGACGCCAATTGTTAAACCAATGATGGCACCAATACTTCCAAATAATAAATAGGTTAAACTCATTTCATTTAAAGCTGCTTCGATTTTTTTGACAGCGGAAACAATATACTTTGCTAACCCTAAAGATAAAATAAAGAAAATAATTGCACCGATTAATCCGTTCGTAAAGTTATTGTTTAACCAACTGTTATTGCCTTGCTTAGCCATTTCCCAAGCCATTGGGAAAAGAGAAATTCCTAAACTTGCACCAGCAATGATCATCAGCAACGTGATGATTCGTTTTTGCATATAGCCATCCTCCTCGTTTATTTAATAAAGACGTCTAGTGTTGTGGGGCGTACAAAAATCATACGCCACTAACAACCTAAACGGATTATTTCTACTTTTTTCATTATTTAAAAACTTTTCTTAACGTTTCACCAATTGTTGAAACGCCAATAATTTCAATCCCTTCAGGCGCTTCCCAGCCACCAAGGTTATTTTTAGGGACATAGACTTTTGTAAAGCCTAGTTTTTGCGCTTCACGCACTCGTTGTTCAATACTATTCACGCGGCGGATTTCACCAGTTAAACCAATCTCACCAATGAAACATTCTGAAGATGAGGTTCCTTTTTCTTTATAGCTAGAAGCAATACTGATTGCTAACGCTAAATCAATAGCTGGTTCATTAATTTTGACTCCACCAGCCGCTTTTAGATACGCATCCTGGTTTTGTAATAAAAGGCCTGCCCGTTTTTCTAAAACCGCCATGATTAAAGAAACGCGATTAAAGTCCAACCCGGTGGTCGTTCGCTTGGCATTGCCAAACATCGTTGGGGTAACTAACGCTTGGATTTCCACCAAAATGGGGCGTGAACCTTCCATTGCTACCACAATCGAAGATCCGGTGGCTCCTTCTAAACGTTCTTCTAAAAAGACCTGAGAAGGATTCATAACTTCAACCAATCCATGTGTCTGCATTTCAAAAATACCAATCTCATTCGTTGAGCCAAACCGATTTTTGACAGCCCGTAAGATTCTAAAGGTGTGATGCTTATCTCCTTCAAAATAAAGAACCGTGTCTACCATATGTTCCAACATCCGTGGCCCTGCGATAGACCCTTCCTTCGTTACGTGTCCGACAATAAAAATGGCAATCCCATTCGTTTTTGCCAGTTTCAATAATTCGGCAGTTGTTTCTCGGACTTGACTGACACTACCAGCAACGCTGGTAACATCTGGCTGCGTCATTGTTTGAATCGAGTCAATAATGACATAGTCTGGTTCTAATTTTTCAATGGCTCGTGATATTTCGTGCATATCTGTTTCTGCGTATAAGTAAAATGTCTCGTTGACGGTGCCTAGACGCTCCGCTCGTAATTTAATTTGCTCAGCACTTTCTTCACCAGAAACATATAAAACCGTGCCACCTGTGGCTGCTAATTGTTGCGATACTTGTAAGAGCAATGTTGACTTACCTATTCCGGGATCGCCACCGATTAAAACTAACGAACCTGGAACAACGCCACCACCTAAAACCCGATTCAGCTCCACTAATTCAGTTTTTACACGCGGCTCTTTTTTAGGTACGACTTCAGATAGCCGTTGTGGTTGTGTCTTTTTACCAGTCAAACTTACTCTAGCACGACGATCAGAAGTATCTTGAATAACCTCTTCCACCATCGAATTCCATTGTCCACAATTAGGACAGCGGCCGAGATATTTTGGAGACACATACCCACAGCTTTGACATTCAAATTGAACTTTTGCTTTTTTTGCCATGTAGAATCTCCTTATCTGTTGTTTATTTTAACATTTATTAAATGGTTTGAATAACGTTGCCTACTGAAAAAATGGGCTTTATTTTTGTCCAGACGAACCAAAACCGCCCGTTCTTTCTGCCTCGACTTGGTCATCATCCGCTAATAAAAACGGCTTAAAAATCCCTTGGCCAATTCGTTCACCTTTTTCAATGACAACATCTTCATATCCAAAGTTTAAAAATTGGAACATGATATGTCCTTCGTTATTCTCGTTATTATAATAATCACTGTCAATGACTCCGACACCATTCGCTAAAAGTAGGAATCGTTTTAGCGGGTTCGAAGAACGACTTACCAATTCTAAATATTCAGAATCAGGCATATACGCCTTAATTCCTGTTTTAACTAAAATTGGTTTGGGATTTTCTCCAGCTTGTTGTAACTTCCAAAGACTTGGTACAACGACCGTTTCGGCTGCTTGAAAATCATACCCCGCGGCACCTTTTGTTGCTCGTTGTGGGACACTCAAGCCCTCTTCTTGATACTTAGAAATAATCTCAAAACCACGTTGTTTCATATCCATTCTCCCCTACTGTCTAAACTACTCCTATTTTACCATAATCTCTGATACTCTGGTTGTTTTTAGTAAGTTTCTCATTTCTAAAAGCCCAGTTAATCTAGACTACGCAAAAAAGAGGAGAATTTTTGTTTATTTTCCTTCTTTTAGTCTATCATCTTCTCTTAAAATAAACAGACCAAATCCCAAAAAGTCCCAAGATTCCCTCAAAAAGTTCACACTTTCATTAAACTTTCTTTACTATTCATTATTTAGCACTTTCTAGTAGCCGCTGATTTTGTTATAATGAGTGTCAAATTTTACTGTAAAAAGAAACGAGGCACTTATGAGAAACAAACTCCAACAGGCCAAACGAATTGTGATCAAAGTCGGAACCAGTTCTCTGATTTATCCCAATGGCAATATTAACTTAAAAGCAATTGATCAATTAGCCTTTACTTTGAGTGATTTAAGCAACCAAGGCAAAGAAATTATTTTAGTTTCTTCTGGCGCAATTGGTGTCGGACTGAATAAATTAAATCTATCTGTGCGCCCAACGACAATTCCCGAACAACAGGCAGTCGCTGCAGTCGGCCAAGCAGAATTAATGAACATTTATAATCAGCGGTTTTCAACCTATAGCCAACAAATGGCACAAGTTTTATTAACTCGTGATGTTATTGAATATCCTGAAAGTCGCAATAATGTTACCAATACTTTTGAACAACTGTTAAAAATGAATATTATTCCTATCGTCAATGAAAATGATACTGTCGCAATTGAAGAATTGGATCACTTAACCAAGTTCGGGGATAACGATCAATTGTCTGCCATTGTCTGCCAAATTGTTCAAGCTGACTTGTTAGTTATGTTATCAGATATTGATGGTTTCTTTTCAGACAACCCTACTGTCAACAAAGAAGCCACGTTATTTTCTGAAATCAATGAAATTAATGAAGACTTGTTCCAATTAGCCGGTGGTAAGGGGAGCCGCTTTGGCACTGGTGGGATGTCTAGTAAATTAAAAGCTGCTGAACGTGTGTTAGCTAATCAACAGGCGATGATTTTAGCAAACGGAAAGCAGCCAAAAATCATTTTTGAAATTTTAGAAGGAAAAGATATCGGTACGTTATTTATTAAAGGAGGGCATGAAAGTGACTGATTTAAAGCAACTAGGGCAACAAGCTAAAGAAGCCTCTTATACGCTAGGCTTGATGGATACTCGTCAAAAAAATACTTTGTTAAACAAAATGGCCGCAGCCATTGAAGCCAATGCACCCCGCATTTTACAAGCAAACGCATTAGATTTAGAGCAAGCCGCTACCCACGGAATTTCTGAAACAATGCAAGACCGCTTACGTTTAACAGAAGAACGGATCACAGCGATGGCCGAGGGCATACGCCAAGTCGCTACTTTACCCGATCCAATTGGGGAAGTAGATAAAATGTGGCGCAATGAAGCGGGGCTGTTAATTGGGCAACAACGCGTGCCTTTAGGTGTTATTGGAATCATTTATGAATCGCGGCCAAACGTGACAACAGATGCCGCTAGCCTTTGTTTCAAATCGGGAAATGCTGTTATTCTTCGAGGCGGAAAAGAAGCGTTTCACTCCAATCAGATATTGGTGACAATTTTACAAGAAGCGCTAATACAAGAAGCCGTTTCTCCCCATCTCATTCAATTTGTTGATGATACTTCTAGAGAAACAGCCCAACAACTTATGCGCTTAAATGACTACTTGGATGTCCTCATTCCGCGTGGCGGCGCCAACTTAATCAAAACTGTTTTGACAACAGCCACTGTTCCTGTTATTGAAACGGGCACAGGCAATTGTCATATTTACGTGGACAAAGACGCCCAGTTAACAATGGCAACTGAAATTATTGTCAATGCTAAATGTCAACGTCCTTCTGTCTGTAACGCCGCCGAAACGTTATTAATTCATCAAGAAGTGGCTGAAGCCTTTTTACCAACAATTGAAAAAGCCTTGAAGGAGTTTCACGTGGAACTTCGGGCAGATGAACGTGCGTTAGCAATTTTTGAAGAAGCCATTCCAGCGACTGAACAAGATTGGGAAACGGAATTTCTCGACTTTATCTTAGCAGTGAAAGTCGTTGATTCTTTAGACGAAGCCATCCAGCATATTAATCGCTATAATACAAAACATTCTGAAAGTATTATTAGTGATAATTACTTTGCCACACAACAATTTTTACAACAAGTGGATGCAGCCGCTGTTTATGCGAATGCTTCAACTCGTTTCACGGACGGTTTTGAATTTGGATTTGGCGCCGAAATCGGCATTAGTACGCAAAAATTACATGCCCGTGGACCTATGGGCTTAGCAGAGCTTACTTCGACAAAATATGTTATTTATGGAAATGGGCAAGCACGTTCTTAGAAAGAAAAACCCTTGATTTAAAAATCAAGGGTTTTTCTTTCTCCTCTCCAATGTGCATTTTTACACATGAGATTGTTCACAGTTCCACAATCTATTCTTGATATTTTTTTTGAATCCTCATTATACTTTCTACATATGCTTGTTTCACTTGGACTGGCTCTAAAATTGTCACTTCTTCACCAAAGCCCATAAAATAGTTGGCTAAAAATTGTGTTTCTGTTGGATGAATCTGTCCAACTAAAAAACACTGCGTGGGCGTTTCTTCCAACTGAATATTGTCAAAGCGATGTTTATAAAAAAATTCTTTGCCTTTTTCTGTAATGATTGCTTTAAATGGAATCGTACGTGCCGTCGTTTGTTGATGGCGATACGATTCTTTCAGTTCTTCAGTCGTAAAATCCAGTGTTTGGTTTAACTGCTGAATAGCCTCCATAAAATCACAGCGGTAAGTACGCCAAGCCTTTTTAGTCACATCATAGCCTGAACAATACCAATACCCTTCTAAAATAGTTAACCGGGTTGGTAAGATTTTTTTCGTTGTTGCTTCATATCTGGTATAGTTAAACTGAATTACTTGTTGCGCCAAAATACAATGAAACAGCTGCTCTAAATTGCCTGGTGCTTCTACTTGTTCAATTCCTTCGTAATAGACGACCTTACTCATTTGACTGATTTTAAATTGGGTTGGTTCATCTAAAGAATGCAATAATTTTTGCTTAATTTGCTGATAGGAATGACCAAACGGTGACTCTGCAACTAATTTCAGTAATTGTAACGAAAAAAAGATCGCTAACACTTCGTTTTCATTAAAATAAATCGGCGGCAACAACGGTTTGTTTAAAACTCGATAGCCACCATAACGACCATTCTCCACATATAGCGGCACGCCTAAATGTTCCAAAGCTTCAATATCCCGCAAAGCTGTGCTTTTAGAAATCCCAAAAGTTTTCATTAACTGATTTAAATTAAACTGAGGATGGGTTCTCAAGAAAAAAAGTTCCTGATTTAAACGTTCTGATTTTTTCATTTTTCCCTCCATCGGTGTCACTTTTTGACACCTTTTATTGTTATGCTTATCTTATCAACCTTAGGAGGTTCAAACAATGAAAAACACACAATTTGCCCTTTTTATGGTCTTAAGCGGACGAGCAACGGAAGCCTTGACGTTTTACCAAGAAGCCTTTGCTGGTGATATTCTTTTTAAAATTACTAATCAAGAATTTAAAGAGCGTTTAAATCCTTCTTTGACCATTCCCGCTGGCGAAGAACACTGGCTTTCTCACTCGATTTTACAAATGGACACTTTTCAATTACAACTAGCTGATAATCCTTTGTTTGCAGGAATGAATACCACGCCCACAGAACAATTGACCCTCAGCTTAACCGTCGACAGCCGTCACTCTGCCAAAACAATTTTTGAAAAACTCACGTGCCATCCCGAATCCTGTATTATCCAAGAACCAATTGAAAATGAATTTGCAACATTTTATGCGATTGTGAAAGATCCTTTTGGTTTAGTCACTCAAATTACTCATGAAAAACAAGCAGATCCTACCAAGAAAGGACGTTAACCGAAGAATGCGAACCTATGAATCAAAAGAAACCTTGATTGAGGCCATTCAAATAGCTTCACAAAAATATTTAGCTGAATTTGCAGAAATTCCTGAAACACTTAAAGATCACCGAATTGAAACAGTAGCTAAAACACCTTCAGAGAACTTAGCCTATCAATTAGGCTGGCTCAACTTGCTGCTTTCTTGGGAAGAACAAGAACAACGTGGTCTGACCGTTCAAACGCCAGCTGAAGGTTATAAATGGAATCAACTGGGTGCTCTCTATCAATCATTTTATCAAACCTATGGACAAATGAGTTTAGAAAGTCAGCTGATTGCGTTGCAAGACACCTTAGAAAAATTACTTCATTGGATTGACTCGCTTTCCGAAGACGAATTATTTTTACCTCAACAACGGGCTTGGGCGACCACCAAAGCACAATGGCCTCTTTGGAAATGGATTCACATTAATAGCGTTGCCCCTTTTACTAGTTTCCGAACGCAAATTCGCAAATGGAAAAAAGTGTGTCTTTAAAAAGTTATCCACATTTTTTCAAAAAAAGCTTGACAAGCATTTTTAAATTCTCCACAGAAAACTTTGTGGATGAAATTTCTTGTTTTTTCCAAAAAACTTTTCCACAGTGCTTATTTGTTCGACATTAAATCTTTGTAAATTCTAGAAAAAAGAAGATGAAAACGTTGTTTTAATAACGTTTTCATCTTCTTTCAACTTTAGGGATTCCTTTACTTTTAGCAAGCAGGCCTTCTGAACTTGCGTCTATTTTTTTTAGCAACTCGAAAACTTATCCTTGTGGATAAACCGAGATAAAAAGCTTTTTTGTGGTTTTCAACAGAGTTATGCACAAAGTTATCCACAGGGTGTTTTCAGCAATTTTTCGGAGAATATTCGTTGTTTTAATCTGGTGATTTAGCATTTGAATGTCAATCCCTTACTCCTAATTCTTCTTCACTCCACCCTTAGGATCCTAATAAAATTTTAAAGTTTTTCTTCTATTGGTACATCAAATAAAGAGTATGATAAACTATAGGTACTTTCGAAAAATCAGGTGAGGTTATTTATGAAAAATAAAAGTAGGCAGTTTTTAAAAAACAACTGGCCTTATATGTTAGCCAGTTTCTTCATTCCATTTTTAATTATGGCAATTATCTATTTGAGTATTGGGATTTATCCAGGAAGTAGTCGCAGTGTTTTAGCCAGCGATGCCTTTTCTCAATTTTCAAATTTTCACGCAAGCTTTAACAATGTTCTTCATGGAAAACAAAGTCTTTTCTATACGTGGAATGCTTCTTTGGGACTAAACTACTTGTCCTTAATTTCCTATTATCTTGGTGGCTTATTTACGCCGCTCGTCTTTTTCTTTAACAATCAAAACATGCCTGATGCGCTCTATTTCCTAACGTTGTTGAAAATTGGGAGTGCCGGCTTGAGTTTTTGGTTCTTGGCAAAACAAACCTTTAAGATTCCTAAATGGTCCCATGTGACTTTAAGTGTGTCTTATGCGCTAATGTCCTTCATTGTGGCCCATTCAGAATTAATTATGTGGCTGGATGCCTTTATTTATCTGCCACTCGTAATTTTAGGAATTCATCGTTTAATGGACCAACGAAAACCGACATTATTGTTTGTCAGTTATTTCTTGCTTTTCATTACAAATTATTATTTTGGCTTTATGATTGGGTTGTTTTCCTTCCTGTACTATTTTGCACGAACGTTTACAGACTGGCAACGATATAAATCTCGAATCGTTGCGTATTTTACTACTTCTCTTTTAGCTGGTGGAGCATCCATGATTATGGTCTTACCTGCTGTCTTAGATTTACGAACCAATGGTGAAACTCTTTCTGAAATTACAACCTTTAAAACAGAAGCGACTGCCTTTTTAGATATTATTATGAAAAATATGATTGGCGTTTACGATACAACCAAATATGGGTCCATTCCTTTTATTTACATTGGGTTGTTGCCTTTGATTTTTTGTCTCTTCTATTTCGTTACGAAAGAAATTCCATTGAAAAACAAACTACTTTTTGGCAGTTTGTTTGTCCTATTGATTGCTAGCTTTTACATCACGCCCTTAAATTTATTCTGGCACGGTATGCATGCGCCGAACATGTTTCTTTTCCGCTATAGTTTCCTCTTTTCATTCCTAGTTATTTTGCTTGCTGGTTATGGTTGGGAAAAATTTGAAAAGGATGATCTCGGCGTCTTAAGCGGCTTGATTTTGATTCTTTTAGCAATTTTTGCTCTTGCAATGGGCACAAAAGGTGCTACTAGTTATACGTTTGTGACTTTAACCTCTTTCGTATTAACGGCAACTTTTTTACTATTATACTTTTTCGGGATTGCTTTTTATCAATTGAAAAAAGCGCCTATGCAATACTTAGTGATTTTGTTATTACTGCTCGTTTCTGGTGAAGCAATCATTAATACACGGGCGATGGTCACTGGTATTTTAGATGATTGGAACTATGCATCACGTAGTTTGTATTCTGAACCTTATCCTGACTTAAAAAATCTAGTCGATCAAACAAAAAAAGAAAATGATACCTTTTACCGCTTGGAAAATTTAAATGGTGTTTCGGCCAATGACGGCATTAACTATGGCTACAGTGGCATTAGCATGTTTTCTTCCGTGCGGAACCGACATTCTTCAACATACCTAAACGCCTTAGGTTTCCGCTCACGAGGCACGAATTTAAATATTCGTTACCAAAATAATACCTTGTTAATGGATGCTTTGATGGGCATTAAATACAATATTGCTGAAAACAATCCAATGAAATTCGGCTTTGAGCGACAAGCAGCTGCTGGTAAATATCAGCTTTATCGTAACGAAAATGCTTTGCCGTTAGGATTTTTAGCAGACAAAGAGATTTACAATGTTCGGCAACCTCTCAATGATAATTTAGGTAGTCAAACAAATTTACTAAATGCTTTAGCCAATACCAATGAACGGTATTTTACCTTTTATCAACCAACGATGACGCTTCAAAATAACGTGACAATTACGCAAAATACAGCTGGCGTAACTTTTACGGAGAAACAACATAACGTAGCCAAAGAGATTTCTTATACAGTCAATGTGCCCGCCAATACGCAAGCTTATTTGAGTTTATTCCCAACGGATTTTGCTCAATTGGAAAGTTCCACTGCGACGGTCACCGTGAACGGCTCGAGTCAGCAATCACAAATTGGCATTACTGGCCAATATTATAATTTAGGCTACTATCCAAAAGATACAACTGTTAACTTCAAAGTAAGTTTTTATGGAACCAAAGCAGTAAGTTTTGTTCAGCCGCAAGTAGTTGGCTTAAATACCAATGCATTTGAAAAAGCCATTTCCGCCGTGCAAGAAAAAGGCGTTGATTTAACCACTGGCAAACGCTCTGCTTCAGGTACCTTTACCGCGGACAAAGATCAAGTACTCGTCACTACAATTCCTTATGACAAAGGTTGGCGTGTCAAAATTGATGGCAAAAAAGTTACCCCAAAAGCCTTTAAAGATGCCTTTCTAAGCGTTCCTGTCAGCGCTGGAACCCATACTATTCAGTTCTCTTATTTACCAGAAGGATTGATTCCTGGCATCGTGTTATTCGTTCTATGTACTGGTGGTTTCGTTGCCTACGTAACCTTGATTCCTGCTAGACGAAACCGTAAAAAAGAAGACAAATAAAAAATCACGCGATGGCTAAGTCATCGCGTGATTTTTTTAAATTTCAGTCATTGCTTCTTCCACAAGCGAAACACTTTGATGTCTTCCTTTCGTAATCAACAAGGAAAGTTGCACAAAAGCAAAGAGTACACTGGTCCGCTTAGGATAAGCAAAATAACGTGGTTGCCAACTAGTGACATATTGTTCTTTGCGCTTGCGTGTATCTTGAAACGCATAAATTTGATAACTATACTTGTAAAAAATATTAACAAAGCGTTCTTTTAAGAAAGAGTACTTGCTCTCCCCTACGTTAGCCAACGGCGCCATCCCAATATCAATTAATTGATAGCCCTGCTGTTGATAGGTTTCAATAAAACGAGTGAACAAATATTCTCTAGTAAAAGCAGGTGCTTCTGAACGAATACGTAACAAATCATACGAAATACTTTTGCCTTTTTCCATTTCTTTTCCAGTAATGAAACCGATGACCGTTTGTTTCTGTCTCACCAAGCCCACGCTACTGCATTTCAAGTACTCGGGATCCAACCGTCCACCAATAAAGTAGCGCTCTTTTTGATTCCGTGACCAGTCCGCAGAAACTCGTTCTAACTCTTGATATAAGGCATCACTAATCGTTTCGGGATAAAATTCAAACTGAAAATCCGCTGCTTCTGCTGCTATTTTTTCAGTCACTGTTTCCGTCCAGGCTGTTTGATTCACTGTTGACAGCTCATCAAATTGAATCAAGCCTTCTTCCCCAACTTTCATAAATTCAAAGCCGCAATCGTGAAGATTCATAACATATTCTTCCGAAATACGATAAAAAACTAATTGATAGCCTAACAAATCAGCTTGATCCATAAACGCCAGTGTCGCCGCTGTCCATTTCTCTCGTTGCCCAATTGGATCCGCCAAGACAAAGCATTTATTAAACTTCATTTGAAACCCAAAAAGTACTTGATCTTCGCCTTCTTCTTGGTAATAAAAATGACCATAATCCTTTAAATACAAAAATTGACTGCCTTCGTTGCCACCAAATTTTTCCAAAAAGCGTGTCAACCGCGCTTCCTCAAACCCCTCACCTAAAGTAACAGTTGTTTCGGCTAAATATTGATACAAAAAGAATAAACCAATCAAGGAAATACTTAAACCAATCAATCCGTTAAACCAAACATCATCTGACGGAAACAACAAAAAGTGATTGATAACTTGATTGCCACCAGCTGGTCGTGCGGCGTAATAGCCAGCAACCGCATAACCGATAAACAAGCAGCCAAACAAAATACTATCTACCGTTAAAGCGCCCCATGAATAAACGAACTTTTCACGATAAAATTCTTTACGAGCCAAAATAACCGCCAATAAAATAACGGCATAAACAGCAATTAACTGCCACGAAGTCGTTCGTGCCACCGTATTTACAATACAAAATCCTAGTAAAATAATTGTAGGCCAATAAGCTTTTTTCACTTTCATAGAAATGCCTCGAGCTAAACCTAATAACAAGAATCCTACAAATAAATTCAATGTTTGATCTAAAAAATTAAACGAAAAGGGAAGTAATACTTGGAATAAACGACTGACATTCGACAAATTCGTCACAGTCGACAATAGAACCATCATAATTCCTGCAAAATATAACGCCGCCACCAAAATAAAATGCGCCACTTTTTGTGAAAATAACCGAGGTAAATTATCAAAAAATTGATTAACTTTCATGCCTGCTTGTTGCAAGAACAAAATAACTCCTGTCATAAAAGGCGTCACATAATAGAACAAACGATAATACAACAACCAGACGACCGCTTGTGATCGATCAATCCCTAATTGTGATAAGCCCAAAATCATTAAGACATCAAACGTTCCCATACCACCAGGAACCATGGTTAACATCCCGATTAACGTAGCGATAACAAACATTGGATAAACAGAAACCATCGAAACTGGTACCTGCATCAAACGACCTATCATTAAGAAAGCAAACATCCCACCTAGCCATTGGCCTAATGAAGCGCCGAATAAAAGGAGCACCGCTTTTGGAAAAAATGTTTTAAACAATGTTCGCCGTTTTAAATACGTGAAAAACCAGAGCGCTGGCGCAATCAGGCTGCCCAGTAATAACCAAACCCAATATTCACGAAAAACATTTTGGGTTCGAATAAAAAATAAATCAACAAACGCCACAAAAGATAAAATAGATAACCCTGAAATCAAGAACAGAGCAACTTTTGAGACCGTTGCTACAACCTTGCCCCGTGGTACATCTTTTCCGTAAAAATTAATCCGTAGCGTTGCCCCAACCACACCGCCAAAACCCGCTAAGTTATTAATGGTATTGGTGACCCAAGCCGAAGTTAACCAATCCATTCGTTTCATTGGTGGCTTACCTTCTTTTTCCAATAACTTAACGACTACATAGTCATAAAGGAGCATCGGAATAACCCCTAATAGTCCTGCCAAGACCATACCAATTAAACGCCCCGTACTTTGTTGTTCCATCGTGGAAAAAATATCCGCCCAGGTCATGCCTTGAGCGATATGTGTCACTTGGTTAGCCACGAAAACTAATACAGAACCAAGAAAAATTAGTTTCAATAATAAACTGTGTTCTTTCAACCACTGCGTTAGTTGGCTAATATTTTTTTTCATCTTATAGCCTCTTTCATATCTCTTTCATATCTCTTTTCTATTCATTTAACTTTCGTTTTATCGATTTTCTTCCATGGTAGCCTATTTGCTGAAAATTTTCCAGCACGGCTAGACATTTTGGCTGAATCGTATTGTTTTATTGAAAAAAAGAGTGAGAAAAAAATCTAAGACGATTTTTTTCTCACTCTTTTATCTGTATTTTTTACGCCACTACTTCTGCGATAATCTCCATCTCCACCAACACATCCATCGGTAATTTAGAGATTTCAATCGTTGTGCGTGCAGGATATTCCGCACTAAAATACTCAGCATAGACTTCATTGAATGCCGTGAAATCCGCCATATTTTGTAAATAGCATGTCGTTTTGACTACATGAGCAAAATCACTACCAGCTTCTGTTAAAATCCCTTGAATATTTTTCAGTACTTGATTGGTTTGTTCTTTAATCGTTGTACCAACCACCTTGCCTGTTTCAGGATCCAGTGGAATCTGACCAGAAGTAATCAATAAACCATTCACAATTTTTGCTTGTGAATATGGCCCAATTGCTTGTGGTGCTTGCTTTGTTTTAATTGTTTTCATTTCTTTTCCCCCAGTAAATGACAAGTTGTTACTTTTTGTTATTTTATTTGTTTCTATTTTTCCATTGTACTGCAACCATTTTCGGAATGCTATCTTTTCTCAATTATTCCCAAGCGCTGATGCTGTGCCATCCTTTTGTAAAACAGCTTCAAAACCTTGGCGCATCCTTTCAAGTCCCTCGTGTAGTTTTGCTTGCGAACAGCCAATATTTAACCGTAAAAATCGTTGCCCATTACCGCCATAAATCGAGCCGTCCATAATGGCGACTTTCCCCACAGAAACTAAAGCCTCTTGTAAGCGGGCCACATCTGGAACTGCCGCTGATACATCCAACCACATTAAGTAAGTGGCTTCCAGCTCCGTCACTTTAATTTTTGGCAAATATGTCTGTAAAAAATCTTTCACGTAACGTTGGTTCTCCGCTAAATAATCATTCAACTCGTCAACCCAAGTACCACATTTTTGATAGGCCGTCATGGTTGCTAGCATTCCCAAAATACTTGTTGATGATAAACCATCGGCGTTTTTTAATTTGAGCTGAAAAGCGTCACGCAATTCGTTATCTGGAATTAAGGCGTAAGCAAAAATCAGCCCTGGAAAATTAAAGGTTTTCGTGCCACTGGTAATAATGGCAGATTTTTTATAATCAAATTGCGTAATTGGTCGATGAACATGGCCTTTATTAACGATATCCATATGAATTTCATCAGAAAGTAAAAACACATCATACTGTTGGCACAATGAAACTATTCGCTCTAATTCCCATTGCTCCCAAACACGTCCTGTTGGATTATGCGGGGAACATAAAAGCAAACAGCGATTTTCTGGTTGCGCTAGTTTTTTTTCTAAATCAATAAAATCAATGCTGTAGCGCTTCTCTTGATAAAGCAGTTCATTCGCCACTACTTGCCGCTTATTTTCCTGAATAACTTTAAAAAATGCATCATAGGCAGGTGTTTGTAAAATAATGCCCTCCCCTTCGTTAGTCAATAATTGAATCAAAGCAGAAATACCATAGATAACGGTCGGGGTATACATAATCCAGTGTTCTTCAATCTTCGTCTGGAATCTTGTCTGGTACCACGTTTGAATTGCTTCTTTTAATTGCGGATGGTTCCACCTCGTATAGCCAAATACTGGATGGTTCAAACGCTCCTGTAATGTTGCCAGAACTGCCTCTGGCACAGCAAAATCCGTATCGGAAATAGTGAAGGGAAGCAAGTCCGCTTCCCCAAATCGGTCTTCTACAAAATCCCACTGTGTACAATACGTTCCTCGTCGATCAATTGCTTTATCAAACGACACACTCTTCACCTTCTGTCTTTTTTCTAACCTAAAATCATCTCTAATTGATTACGGACCGTTGTCACTTTGGTTCCGATAATCACTTGTACATTCTGCGCATCTAAATGTACAACGCCTAAAGCCCCTAATTGCTTTAATTTGTCATCATCTACTTTATTAGCATCTGCTAACACTAAACGTAAACGCGTAATGCAATTATCAATAGCTTGAATATTCTCTTGCCCACCCAAAGCCGCTAAAATCCCAGGCGCATCATAGCCACCCGTTTTCTTATATTGAACTTCTTGATCGGTATATTCAGTCTCATCTAAGACCTTGTCTCGTCCAGGTGTTTTTAAATCAAAGGTTACAATGACTGTTTTAAAGACGAAATAATAAACAACAAACCAGATAGCGCCGACAATGAGAACCCACCACCATTTTGTATAAGTTCCTTGTAACAAGCCAAAAATAACAAAGTCCAGTAGCCCGCCATCAGTGTTCCCAATCACAACACCTAATAAAGCCATTACCATGAAACCTAGACCAGTCATAATGACATGAAACAGCCATAATAATGGACTAATAAATAAGAATAAAAATTCAATTGGTTCTGTAATGCCAGTGATAGCCGTAGCAATTACACCCGAAAGGAGTAAGCCTTTAATCTTATGTCGATTCGCCGGAGCTGCAGTATGATACATCGCAAGTGCCGCCGCTGGTAAGCCAAAAATAAAGGTCGGCATTTTCCCTTGTGACAAGAAAGCTGTTGCGCTTGGTGAAATCGGTAAATTATTTTGCAATTCTGCATAGAAAATATTTAACGCACCAAACACTTCTTTGCCAGCCACCACCGCTGAACCCCCTGCTTCAGTAAAACGAATCATGGAAACCAAAATATGATGCAACCCAAACGGTAACAGTAGACGTTCCCCTGACCCAAACAGAAAAGGCCCAAAAATACCAGAACGTTGGATAAGTTGGCCAATCGCCATAATCATTAGCGCGAAAAGTGGCCAAACTAACGGAATTACTAAGCCCACGAATGCCATCACTAATGAAGTAATAATTGGTACAAACCGTGCGCCAGAAAAGAAGGCAAAACTATCTGGTAGTTGCACCGTATAAAATCGATTATGCAACTTATAGACAATAAGCCCAGCGATAATTCCACCAAGAACACCCATTTCAATCGTTTGAATCCCAAAAACCATTCCTTGGCCGGCTTCCCGCAACTGCTCAGGATCCACGAGGCGATTCGTCTGCACTAAATAGAAATTAATCGCTAAATTCATCACCGTATAGCCTACGAAACCTGAAAACGCAGCAATTCCTTTTTCTTTCCGAACTAACCCCAACGGAATGGCCATTGCAAACATGACAGGTAAATAGGCAAACGCAAAACCACCAATTGTCGACATAAATTGGAAAATAATTTTTACTGCGGGCTTTCCTAAAAACGGGATCGTTTCAATCATGGATTCACTGGAAAAAGAACTTCCTAATCCCAACAAAATCCCCATAAAAGCTAATAAAGCCACTGGCAACATAAACGTTTTACCTAATCCTTGGAAAAACTCCCAGAAAGTCGCTTTCTTTTTCTTTACTGCCATTTCTTAACTCCTCCATTCATTCTTTACAAAACTAAAAATGATTGCGTTTACATTCATTGCCCTCATTATAACTAGCCCAAAACAAAGAAAAAAGAGGCTACACTCTTTCTGTATCCCCTTACATCATTTAGTATGGTGTTGCATAAAATTACCGCGGCTGCTTTGCCTCTGCATACATTAATAAAACCGTATCGAACAAACAAATGACAGCAATTCTTGAACTTAAATCTACGCGCTGATGATAACGTGTCGTCCCTTTGGCAAATAACGTCGTCGTCGACAATTTTTCCAAGGTGCTTCCTTTAGTCGAAATCAAACTAATCATCGGCACTTGCTGTTCCTGCGCTACACGTGCATACGCTAAAATCCCCTTAGTTTCTCCTGTATAACTGACAAAAATGGCTAAATCCTGTCCGTCCAGATTCTTAACTGCTGCCGCTTGTTCATCCCAATCAGATCGTGCATAGGCTTTTTTTCCTAAAAATGTTAGCTTTCGTGCAAAATCAGTACAAATAGGAAAACTGCCACCAACACCGAACACTTCAATCGTATTCGCACGCTCAATCATTTTAAGCATTTCCGCGACTTTGGCTTCATCCATTTGTTGAAAACTATCTTGCACATTGGCAATCAACTGTTGCGTAATAGCTTGAAAACTACGACTATCGCTTTCTGTGCTCTCGCTCTGCACCGATTGGACGATTGCGTATTTTAATTCTTGGAAGCCTCGATAACCTAAGTGTTTTGCTGTCCGAGAAATAGTGGCTGTTGAGACAAACAACGCCTGCGCCACCTCATAAATGGTTTGTGAACTAATTTCCGTCATATGCGTCAAAATATAATCCAGTACTTGATTTTCAATTTTACTTAAATGATTTCGTTTCTTTTCTAACAAAGCGATTAATCCCTCAGTCGACATCCAATCCCTCACTTTAAATCCTTTTTTATAATTATACACCAGAATATTCTGATTATTTCAATAAGAAAGTCCAAAATAACCAACAGCGGCTCCATCATTCGCCAGAGAAAAAAATCAGCCTTCCGATGGAGGTGTTTGTTGCGCTTTCTTGCTATACTCTGTATATAGAAAACAGGAAAAATTTGGAGGTAGTACGTATGAATAATCAACGACCAATGTTTATAAATATTCTTTTAGTGGTCCTTTTATTTTTAGTTGTCGGTTCACTCTTTAGTGCCGTTGTCGGTATCGTGGGAAGCTTATTGTGGCTAGCAGTAAAAATTTTAGTTCCCGTAGCGATTATCGTGTGGCTTGTTCGAACAATTTCGGGAAATAATGGCAACTGCCGCCGTCGTTATTAAAAAAAAACAGGTTTTCCTTTTCGGAAAACCTGTTTTTTTTACTTCTTTTATCTAAAAGCATATACAATATTGCTAATACCAAACATCATAAAGTAGAAGCCAACTAAGAAGCTTAGAGTTAATGCTGAAGACAATGGATTAAATAATAACATTACACCTAAGATAATCCCTAAAACGTCAACAATTAATGTGAACCAGAAGTAACCTGTGCTTACTCTTTTAGCAAAATCTAAAGTAAATAAGCCGAAAATTGAGTCGAATAAAAACCAAATTGCAAAAACAAATGGTAACACAGCGACACCAATATTTAAGTTAAACAATAAGTAAACACCAATTAGGATATCAATAATCCCTAAGATGATTGGTGCATAAGCTTTGTAGCCTAGCAATTCTTTCATACGATTACGTACAAAAATTTCAAAAATCCCTTTAATAATAGCAAAAATCGCAAAAACCATCACAATGGCAATTAAATTACCGGCAGGATTTTGGAAAGAAATTAATGCAGTCAGAACAAATAGAATTCCTAATACTAATGAACCCCAGTCCATTCCATGATGTTGTCGTTGTTCCATGACACTCACTCCTCTATAAAATAATTTATTACACTTATTATGTTACTACTATTTTACAAGGTGTCAAATATTTTCATCGTGCTTTCTGAAAACCATTTCAATGATAACTCCATTAAAAACAACGTATCACTTGATTGTCTCTTTTTTGGTGCAAAATTGTGCCTTTTTTGTATAAATAAGTCCCTCGTTTTCCTACAAAAAAACCGCTACTTTTTCATCTAGTTTATAAAAAAGTAACAGTTATAAATTATTTTTTCTTTTTCCCAATCGAGAGAATCCCTCTTTTTATGACATCAAAGAAACTCAAAGATTGGACCATATGATCTGGGTCAACATATTCACGAATAGCTCGTAACACTCGCTTCGGCTCTTTTGAAGCAAACGTATACGTCCCATTTTTCTTGGTTTGAATCGCATAACGAGGAATCCATTTTCCTTTGAACATTACTGAAGCCAACACGTAATCGACTTCTTCCCACGGAATTTGGATAAACTTACGTGGATCTTTGGCATGGTAAAATTCAAACCCGCGGTCACCTATCATAATTTGTCCATAATCTGTTAATCCTGTAAATGCCGTCGCATCTATAACTAAATCAACTTTTGTGTTTAATGATTGTACCATGTTATCTGCTCCATTTCATTCGACTAATTCCTCTTTATTATACGTTTCTTTCCTGATCGAAACAAACAAAATTACATCTTTGTTTAAAAAAGCGGAAGAAAAGTTTCTCGACTTCTCTTCCGCTTTTTTTGATTAGAAGTAATAAACTTACCTCGTCATTCTTATAATAAGCCGATTAAGTGGCCGACAACGCCGACTACGAATAAACCAAGAATGATAACGATTGGGCTAACTTTTTTCTTCAATAACCACATACATAAGAATGTAAGTAGTAATGGTGCTAGACCTGGAATCAATTGATCTAAGTTATCTTGTAAAGTAGTAACTTTCGTTGGTGAAAGCGCCAAGCCTTGGTTCACTTGTTCAAAGGCTTTATGCATTCCTTCACCGCCAGCAGGAAGTTTATCCCACTCGATATAAGCACCTTTGTCTAACTTAACTTGTGAGACAATTGGTAAGAACTTAATCGATACCCAACGTTGAACTAATGCGGCCAGTACGAACATCCCTAAAATAGAAGCACCTTTTGTAATATCTTGTAGTAAACCACCTGAAAGGTCATCAGTAATTTTAGAACCTGCTTTGTAACCAAACTCTTGTGTATACCACATGAATGACCAACGAATTAAGTTCCAAGCAACGAAGAATAAGATTGGGCCTAAGATGTTACCACCCATTGCTAAGGAAGCACCTAAAGCGCCTAACATTGGACGAACAGTAAACCAGAAAACTGGGTCACCAACACCGGCTAAAGGACCCATCATCCCAACTTTAACCCCTTGAATCGCTACGTCATCAACTGGTGCGCCATTGGCACGTTCTTCTTCCAAAGCTAATGTTACACCAAGGATTGGTGAGGCAATGTATGGGTGTGTATTAAAGAACTCTAAGTGACGTTTTAACGCCGCTGAACGTTCTTCTTTCGTTTTATATAATTTTTTGATTGCTGGAATCATTGAGAATGCCCAACCGCCGTTTTGCATACGTTCATAGTTCCAAGAACCTTGGATAAATGTTGAACGCCAAGCTACAGCTAAACGATCTTTTTTAGTTAATTGAATTTTTTCTGCCATTTTCTTTGCTCCTCCTTCAGAATTAGTAGTCGTTTAAAATATCGCCTAATGGGTCGCCAGAGTTGCCTCCGCCATTTGAGTTAGAAGAACCGCCCATTTTAGATAAGTTCAAGTAAATAAGAGCTAAAGCGACACCTAAAGCACCTAATGCGATTAATGTTAATTGAGAAATCGCTGCGACTACGAAACCGATAATGAAGAATGGCCATACTTCTTTTGTTGCCATCATGTTGATTACTAATGCATAACCTACGGCAACGACCATACCACCACCGATAGCCATACCATCAGTTAACCAAGCTGGCATTGATTCTAAGAAATTACGAACAGTGTCAGCAGGAATGAATAGTAAAGCACCTGCTGGAATCGCAATACGAATACCTTGTAAACATACAGCGAAAATGTGTAACATTTCAACTTGTTTAATGTTGCCTTTTTCAGCAGCCGCATCCATCATGTGAACGATTGGAACCGCAACTGTCCGAACGATCATTGTTAAGAACAAACCTGCAACCGCTAAAGGAACTGCGATGGCAATCGCTGAAGGAACACCTTTAACACCTTGGCCACCTAAAACTAAAATAATTGCTGAGGCAACAGATGCTAAAGCGGCATCCGGCGCAACGGCAGCCCCGATGTTCGCCCAACCTAACGCGATCATTTGTAAAGTACCACCTAAAACAATTCCGGCTTCTAAATTACCAGTAACTAATCCGATTAATGTACATGCTACTAACGGTTGGTGGAATTGGAACTCATCCAAAATCCCTTCCATACCAGCTAGAAAGGCAACGAGTAAAACTAAAATAATTGATATAACAGACATGATAAGCCTCCTATTTTGATTTGTATTTGGCGAGTTACGCGTTTGCTAACTCATTTTTTGCTTTTTTCAAAATTTCGTCCATATTCGCTTTTGAATCATTTGGCACTTTACGCACATCAAATTTGATGCCTTTGGCTTTTAATTCATCAAACGTATCAACGTCTTCTTGACCCATTGATAATACTTTGCTTACAACGACTTTTCCAACAGAGTGAGCCATTGAACCAACGTTTACTTCTGGGATTTCTACGCCGCCTTCAACCACTTTTAAGACGTCTTCAGGATTTTCAAATAATAATAATGCTTTTGTATTGCCAAAACGTGGATCTTTCGCTACTTCAATCATTTTACTGATTGGAATAACATTGGCTTTTACTCCTGGAGGAGCTGCTTGTTCGATTAATTTCTTACGTAAGTCATCTTTTGCAACGGCATCAGAAACAACAATAATTCTGTTTGGTTGTGTTGCTTTTGTCCAAGCTGTTGCTACTTGACCATGTAATAAACGTGAATCAATACGTGCTAGCACAAATTTAATTTTGCCATCGCCAACAACTGTACCTGGTGGTAACGAACCTTTTGGCTGTGCATCTTCTGTCGCAGCAGCTTTTGGTGCTTCTGCTGGTTGTAACTCTTCTGGTTTAACTTTGACACCATCTTTTGCTGTTTCAAGAATGTGTGTCGCAATTTCTTGTGCTGATTCCATAGAGAAACGAGAAGCATATGCTTCAATAACCATTGGTAAGTTCATACCTGCAACGATTGCCCATTTGTCTTTATGATCTTCTAACAATGAGTTCGCTTGGTTAAATGGTGTTCCTCCCCATAGGTCAACTAAAAATAGTACTTCGTCTTGATTGTCAAACGATGCAATGGCTTCTTGCATTTTTGCTTTTACATCATCGGGACCTTCGCTAGGCATTAACGTAACTGCTTTTACATTTTCTTGTTCGCCAAAGATCATTGCACCAGATTGCAAGATCCCTTCAGCAAATTCACCGTGACTTGCTAGGATAATTCCTACCATTTTTATACCTCCTGTATAATTGATGTTTTTTTTCATGGTTGTACTGCTAAACGCTTTCACTTTTTGAAAAAAATCAGATAAATCAGATTCTGACAAAAATAAATGAAAAAATTTCAATAGTTCTTGATTTTTTTCAACATCAGCACTTGCCTTTATCAATACAGTTCATGAAGCAATGATGTTGGTCCTAGGCCACCACATCCTTTCAATGTCTTTCGTCTGTAAAAATGAACGTCAGCTGGCGTTATTTTCTTTGCTACGCTCTTTTTTCAGTAAATCCATCAAATTCACTTGGCTGTCTGCTGCGACTTTTCGAATTTCCAATTCAATACCTTGTTCATTTAAAAACAGAAATGCTTTTAAATCGTTGGCATCCACTGCGACTGCATTCGTAATCATTCGCTTGCCTGTACTGAAACTCATTCCGCCAATATTCACAGAAGTTAGTTGTACACCGCCTTCGACCACTCGTTTCACGTCCAAAGGATTAGTGAATAACAACATGGCTCGAAACGAATCAAAACGAGGATCAGGGTAAACATCAATCATTTTTTGAACAGTGATGACATTTACTTTGACACCAGGTGGAGCAGCTTGAACCAACAAGGCTTTTCTCAAATTGTCATGAGCAACGGAATCACTAACCACTAAAATGCGATTAATGTTCGTCAATTTTGCCCAAACAGTTGCTACTTGGCCATGAATTAATCGATCATCAATTCGAGCTAAACGAATATCCATTACCATCGGGAATGCTCCTTTAAATTCATTTTTAAAGGTTAGGACCTTTGTCTTTTTACCTAAAAATTTTAGGTAAAAAGGGACACCTTATTATAAGCAAGTTTCGTGCCAACTTTAGTGTATCGGTTCGAAACCTAGAAAATTATAGGTTTTTTTAAGAAAATAAAAAAAACGATACACTAATAAATAGTGTATCGTTTTTTCTGTATTAATCTAGTGTATCAATTTCGGTGATTTTATCTTCGATACACTGAGCATTTTTGACTAACTGTGCGATAAAATAAACTTCTTCTGCTGGAACATCCATATTAAGAGCTTCTTCCATAGTCTCAATTGAGGCCACAATCACTGGATAAATTGGCTCTTGAACCAATCGACCAAGTTCTTTTTCTGAAACCGTCAGTGTATCATTCCGTAAAATACGCTCCAACATGCCCGATGTGTGCATAATCAAATTGATGTAAAATGTGTACTCTTCTGGCATCGCTAATTGGGTTTGGATATTTTTAGCGAATGACCACAACAGATCAATGATTTTTTTTCCATTAATGAAAGTGAAACTTTGCTCCATATATTTTAGACAAATTTCTTTTGCTGCCGCTTCGTCCAACGGCTTATTCATTACTTCTTCTTTCCGCTCTGCTAGTAATTGCTGAATAATTTTTTCTGCTTCACCGGAAAAGAAATTTTCCATGGAAATATAAGGAACACCAATTTTGGGATTGGTAATCCCAGTTGTCGCAATAATTTCATAGTCTTCTTGAATTTTAGGCAAGACTTCTTTCATATTTACAATGGACAAAGGAATCACTTCTAAATGCCAGTCTATTTGTGGCAAGACAGCTTCCTCAATAAGCTCTTTCATTCGGCGCGCAGTTCCTTCTCCAGAAGCGCAGATAGCAATAATTGCTCTTGTTTTCCAATTTTCAATGATTTGTTTCGTTTCACTTTGGCGAATATCGGCATAGCCATGAAAGTTTTTTAAAGACTCGTGAAGTGTTTCCAATTGCGTATCAATTAATGCGGTTTTGCGGGCCGCTTCAAGAACAATTGGCGTGGTCACCATGTCTACTGTCCGCACATCAATGCCTGTCTGGCGTACAATTTCTTCTGAAAAAGTACTTAATGAACCCATATCCACCAATAATAGTACGCCATTCTCTTCATTCACTTCACCAACTGCTTCAACGATTTTACGCAAAGCTTCTTTCGGTGGCATATCTAACGGCATATCCACAGCCTTCAAATTATCAACATTTAACAATTGAGAAACCACTTGTACCATACTGCTAGCGGTACTATTTCCGTGCGCAGCCACGACAATGCCAATCCGGCCAGCCTCAGGATTTTCTCTTAAAGAAATGAGCAAAACAGCTAAATAGTAACTTTCAGATTCAGGAATCTCCATCTGATAACTACTTTCAATAATATTTTTAATTTCTTTCGCTGTTTCAAACTCTGTTGGATAATCTAAAACCATATTTCGAATACTTTCATTTAAAGGATGCTTAGGATCTTTGCCTAATTGGATGCGTTTCAAGAAAGAACTAATGTGTAAACTCATTGCATAAATAAAGTTGGGTTGAAACGAATACGATAACCGCTTCGCTGCAAAATTATAAATTTTCTTAGTGACATCAATAATTCGTTGGTCAACAATTTCGGCCAATTTATTTTCTGTATCAAAGGTGAATCCATAATCTTTGTAGAAAGATTTTAAATGAACATTGATATCCGTTGTAATAAAATTATTAATTAGTTCTTGGTCCAAGCCGTCTGCTTTTAAGAGAGCCGCTTTATCTCCAATAATCTCATATAGATTGTAAGGCAATTCATAGGCATCTGACTGAATAGCTACTAAAGATTCATTTGGTGATACCACTAATTGCGGTTCCAGATATTTCGATAACTCCGACAATACTTCTCGATTACTGGCAAGTTGCATAATGCCTTCTTTGATATTGTCCGTTAATTCGTCCATCGTAATCATTAATTCCTCTTGTTCCATCTGATTAAGGAACCCTCGCGCAGTCACAAGTTGCACATTCGATTTTAGCTGACCGACATTTCCATAAGAAACACTTCCAATTAACGCTTTGACCACATCTTCTGACAAAGAGATTCGCCGTTGAATCCGCGCTGCTTCCATTGAAACCATCACTTTTAGGAGGTCAATTTTTTCTTTCGCAGGACGGTCACTAAAGTTCGGTAATTGAATGATAATCGGAATGCGTCGCACAAAAGTATTCAATAAAGAAGAAGTAGGATTCTCCGTCGTAGCACAAATAATCCGAACATCCGCATGATGTGATTTCACTGTTTCACCTAAACGCGCGTACACGCCGTGATCCATAAAATAAAAAATCATTTCTTGTCCTTCGGGTGGTAACCGATGTACTTCATCTAAAAACAGAATGCTGCCATCTGCTTCATCAATAATCCCTTCTTTCGCTTTCGTAGCGCCTGTGAAGGCCCCTTCTACATACCCAAATAAATGCGACATCAAAAGTTCTGGATTATGCGCATAGTCTGCACAGTTAAACACCACAAACTCTTTTTCTTTGGCCACAATTTGGTTCAGCTTCGCAAATTGAAACATGGCATGAGCAAAATAAGTTTTCCCAGAACCTGTTGGTCCAGTAATTAAACAATTCAAGCCTTTTGGCGGATATAAAATCGCTGCTTTGGCTTGTTCCACCGGCGTTTTCATGCTTCCAGCTGAACCGATAATTTTTTTGAAAATATCTTCAACTTCTGGGGTTTTACTTGTCGTGACTACTGGTTCAACCAATGGTTCGATAAAAGTTTTTGTGGAGTGATCCATTGATTTTTCCCGATAACTTTTAACTGGCTTGGTTAATGGTCGATGCTGAAACGCCACCTGCGCGACATATTTTACTGGTCGACCAGATAATTTTTTCAAGCGCCCTTCACGAACCAGTTGATTCAAATCTTTACTAGCATTGGTCCGCTGAATGTTTAAACGTTCTGAAATTTCTTGTGTCGTGACTCCCGCATCACTTGTTAAGGTCATTGGCGTTAAATTCTTCGTTTGCTCTTTAACATATTGATAGATTTTTTCAATCCGCTTCATTTTTGATGGCTCCTTTAATCGATACACTAATTAATTTACATGATACAGTGTATCATTAAAGAAATACACTAAAAACCCTTTCATGAAAAAAATTTCTGTTTCACATGAAACATTTTAAAAAAGCGCCTTTTTTCTATAAAAAACCCACCTTTTTATTCGTTTCTGTAAAAAGATTGAAACTCCTTGAAAAAAGGTTCTGTAGCCGATATAATGCAGAGAGGTTCAAGAATATATTAAAAGCGAGGAAAACAATTGATTACTGTTAATGATGTAAGTTTACAATTTCCAGATCGTAAACTTTTTGAAGAAGTGAATATTAAATTTACTCCTGGCAACTGTTACGGCTTAATCGGCGCAAACGGTGCAGGAAAATCAACGTTTCTTAAAATTTTATCAGGTGAGATTCAACCGACAACTGGCGTGGTTTCAATGGGTCCTAATGAGCGACTAGCAACGCTGAAACAAAATCACTTTGACTACGAAGACTACACTGTTTTAGAAACTGTAATTATGGGACATAAACGTCTTTACGAAGTAATGAAAGAAAAAGATGCTATCTATATGAAAGAAGATTTTTCAGATGAAGATGGGATTCGTGCCGCAGAACTAGAAGGCGAATTTGCTGAACTTGACGGTTGGGAAGCAGAACCTGAAGCAGCTGTTTTACTCCAAGGGCTAAACATTCCAGAAGAATTACATGATCAAAAAATGAGCGAATTAACAGCTGGTCAAAAAGTCAAAGTATTATTAGCTCAATCTCTTTTTGGTAAACCAGATGTCTTACTATTAGACGAGCCGACAAATGGTTTAGACACCCGCTCAATCAATTGGTTAGAAGAATTTTTAATCAACTTTGAAAATACCGTTATCGTGGTTTCCCATGACCGTCATTTCCTAAACAAAGTCTGCACTCACATGGCAGATTTAGACTTTAGTAAAATCAAACTTTACGTTGGTAACTATGATTTCTGGTTGGAATCAAGCCAACTAGCGACAAAATTGCAAGCACAATCTAATGCCAAAAAAGAAGAACAAATCAAAGAATTACAAGACTTTATCGCTCGTTTTAGCGCCAATGCCTCAAAATCAAAACAAGCAACGTCTCGTAAAAAAATGTTAGATAAAATTACCTTAGATGACATTCAACCTTCCTCTCGTCGTTATCCATTCGTTGGTTTTACACCAGAACGTGAAATCGGCAATGACTTATTACAAGTTGAAAATGTCTCTGTAACGATTGATGGCAAAAAAATCTTAGATAATATCTCGTTCAACTTAACAAAAGATGATAAAGTGGCATTCATCGCTGACTCAGATATTACAACGACTACGTTATTCAAAGTGATTATGGGCGAAATTACTCCCGATACAGGTTCTGTTCGTTGGGGCGTTACAACTAGCCAAGCTTATTTACCAAAAGACAACAGCAAAGACTTTGAAGAGCCATTAACCATTTTAGATTGGTTACGTCAATTTGCTGGTAAAGAAGAAGATGACAATACGTTCTTACGTAGTTTCTTAGGTCGGATGTTATTCTCTGGTGAAGAGGTACTAAAACCAGTCAATGTTCTTTCCGGAGGCGAAAAAGTGCGTGTCATGCTTTCAAAATTAATGCTTTCTAAAGCCAATGTCTTGGTTTTAGATGATCCAACGAACCACTTAGACTTAGAATCAATCACTGCATTAAATGATGGGTTGATGGCTTTCACTGGTTCAATTCTTTTTGCTTCACATGACCACCAATTTATCCAAACATTAGCGAACCGAATTATTGCTGTTTCTGATAAAGGGGTTATTGATCGGGCAGAAACAACCTATGATGAATTCTTGGAAAACCCAGAAATTCAAAAACAAATGGACGTTTTATTCAGTTCAGATTATTAAAAAATGAGGTCGGGACAGAAGCGTTTAACTCCGAGAAATAAGAAGGAATTTCCGAAAATTGTTCTATAATTTTTGGAGAATTTCGGCTTATTTCCGAAGGACCTTCAACTCTTAGAGCTTTAGCTCTTAGAAGTTGTTGAGATCGGAGCAACGCGTAGTGTTGCTTCTGTTCCCGCCGTTTATCAATTTTTAAGCCTGGGACAAAAATCCAAAGTGATTTTTGTCCCAGGCTCATTTTTTATTTTCTTTTTTCACCAAAAGAAAACACAGCAATACAACCTATTCCGGTATGACTAGTAATGGTGGGTCCTAGAGGATAAATCAGTATCTCATTAACTTCTATTTCTTTTTCAATTAATTCTTTGACTTTTTCCGCGTCATCTTTCGTTCCCGCATATGCAATCAACAGTGTTTGTTTCATTGGCTCTACAATGCCTTGAATCGTTTCTTGCGCAATCTTTTGCAAGGACTTGTTTCGTCCACGAGTTTTACCAACGGATGCTAGTTTGCCTGCCGCATCCACGCGAATAATTGGTTTAATGTTCATTAAGCCACCAAGTGCTGCCGCTGTTTTAGAAATCCGTCCGCCACGTTCTAAATGTTTTAAATCATCTACCGTTACCCACGAGTGAAGTTTCATTTTTTGCTCTTCAAGATAGGCAACAACTTCTCCTAATGAATGACCATCTGTTTGTAATCGAATGGCTTCTCGGACTAACATCCCTTGACCTAAGCTAGCTGCTTTTGTGTCAATAATATGAATTTCTACATTATCATACTCTTCTTTTAACATCTCTACTGATTGCAACGCACTTTGATAAGAGCCACTTAACCCAGATGAAAAAGCTAAATAAATCACCGGTAACCCTTGCTCCACAAAAGGACGGAAAAATTCATTGTAGCGTCCTACATTAACTTGAGAGGTAGTGGGCATACTTCCATTTTTAATAGCCGTTAAGAAGTTCTGATAATCAAACGTTTCACCTAAATCATCGCGATATTCTTTCCCGTCAATTTGAATATTCATGCTAATAAAAGGTACTTGGTTTTCTTTTAAGTATGTATACGGCAAGTCACAACAAGAATCTGTCACTAATTGATAATTCACGGACAATTGCCCCCTTCATGTTTTCTTTTATTTTACCATAGTTTTTCATTTTTATATAAAATTAAAAAAGAACGTAAAGGCTGAACTGGCATAAGCCATCCTTTACGTTCCCTTAAAAATCTGCTTAAATTTGTGCCCAAACGCTTTCTAAAACGTTCGTTTGGTTACGGTCTGGACCTACAGAGAATGTTGAAATGCGCACACCAACTAATTCTGAAATCCGATGCACATAGTTACGAGCATTAGCTGGTAAATCAGCTAAAGTTTTGCAACCAGTGATATCTTCAGACCAACCTGGTAATTCTTCATAAACTGGTTTACAGCGGCTTAATTCTTTCAAGCTTGCTGGATAATGATAAATTAATTCACCATCAAGTTCATAAGCTGTACAAATTTTCACCGTTTCTAAACCACTTAACACGTCAATCGAGTTTAATGACAAGTTTGTAATCCCTGATACACGTTTTGAATGACGCATAACTACTGAATCAAACCAGCCGACACGACGCGGACGTCCTGTTGTTGTTCCGTATTCTTTACCGACACGACGAATGATTTCTCCTGTTTCATCAAATAATTCTGTTGGGAATGGGCCGTCACCGACACGTGAAGTGTACGCTTTGCAGACACCAACCACTTTATTAATTTTTGATGGACCAACGCCACTACCGATAGTTACGCCACCAGCTACTGGATTAGAGGAAGTAACAAATGGATAGGTTCCTTGATCGATATCCAACATGACACCTTGTGCCCCTTCAAATAAAACCCGTTTTCCAGCATCTAATGCATCGTTTAAAATAACCGAAGTATCTGTAACATATTGTTTAATTTGTTGTCCGTATTCATAGTATTCTTCAAAAATATCATCAAATTCAATGGCTTCGCTATCAAACATTTTAACGAATTGACGATTTTTTTCTTCTAAGTTAATTTGCAAACGTTCCGCAAAAATTTCTTTATCCAATAAATCAGCGATACGGATTCCCACCCGTGCTGCTTTATCCATGTAGGCTGGGCCAATTCCTTTAATCGTTGTCCCAATCTTGTTTTCACCTTTCGCATCTTCTTGCAATTGATCCAATTTAATATGATACGGCAAGATGACATGAGCACGATCTGAAATACGTAAATTATCAGTGGCAACATTATTTTCTTTTAAATAAGCTAATTCTTTTACTAAAGATTTTGGATTCACAACTACGCCGTTACCAATTACACTAATTTTTTCTTTATAGAAAATCCCTGAAGGAATTAAATGTAATTTATACGTTACGCCGTCGAATTTAATGGTATGTCCGGCGTTATCTCCGCCTTGGTAACGAGCGATCACTTCTGCGTTTTCACTTAGAAAGTCTGTAATTTTTCCTTTACCTTCGTCGCCCCATTGCGTTCCAACAACTACTACTGATGACATTCGAACACCTCGTTCATAATTTTTTTGTCCTGAATCATTGTACCAGTAAAACCAGTCCCTTTCAAGGGTAAAAATCGAATATTCTTTCACAATTAAAAGCGTTTCTGTCAAAAATACGAACATTTTTAGTTATGTTTTTGTAAAATAATAAAATATACGAATATTGTTCGTGTTTTACTCTCTGATTTTAATCCCTTAATAAGCAAAAAAACGAACTCAAAAAATGAGTTCGTTTTTTAAAATTCTGTCCTCGGCGAAAGCGAAGAAAATTTATTATATTCTTTAATGAAAAGTAATTCGACCGTTCCACGCGCACCACTACGGTTTTTCTCAATGATGACTTCTACAACATTGTCAACTTCTGGTGGCTCATGATCGCCGTCTTCTCCTTCACCACGATCGTAGTAATCATCACGATAAAGAAAGGCAACGATATCGGCATCTTGCTCAATGGAACCTGACTCACGAATATCACTTAACACAGGACGTTTATCTTGACGTTGTTCCACGCCACGAGAAAGCTGTGACAAAGCGATAACCGGGACTTTTAATTCTTTCGCTAATTTTTTTAATTGACGTGAAATATCAGAAACCTCCTGTTGGCGGTTCTCTTTTCCAGTTCCTTCAATCAATTGTAGGTAGTCGATCAAAATTAGACCTAAGTTGCCTTTTTCTTGTGCTAATTTACGACATTTCGCACGAATTTCGGTAATTTTAATCCCTGGTGTGTCATCAATATAGATATTCGCACGGGACAAACTACCCATCGCAATAATTAAGTTTTGCCATTCTTCTTCAGATAATTGCCCTGTTCTTAAATGGCTGGCCTCAATGGATCCTTCTGCACAAAGCATCCGGTTCACTAATGATTCTGCCCCCATTTCTAAACTAAAAATAGCGACAGCTTTATCTGTTTTGGTGCCGACATTTTGGGCAATATTTAATGCAAAAGCGGTTTTCCCTACCGCTGGACGGGCCGCTAAAATAATTAGCTCTTCCGCTTGCAAGCCAGCAGTCATTTTATCCAATGCTTGATAGCCTGTAGGTAAACCAGTAATCTCTTCATCATTTTGGTATAATTGGTCAATATTCGCAATAGTTGTATTTAGAACATCTGAAATTGATAAAAAGCCACTACGATTCCGCTTTTCGGAGACTTCTAAAATGCTTCGTTCTGCATCATCCAAAATAGATTCAACATCTTCACCTTGCTCAAAGCCTTTAGTTACAATCTCTGTAGCGGTTTGGATTAAGTTGCGCAGCAACGATTTTTGTTCAACAATTTTTGCATAATAAATGACATTGGCAGCTGTCGGCACAGCTAAAGCTAAATCTGACAGATAACTTAGTCCACCAACATCTTCTAACAAATTCTCTTGTTCTAGGCGATCTTTGATTGTTACCACATCAATCGCTTCATTTCGGTCGCTTAAGGTCATCATCGTTTGGAAAATCAACTGATGACTACGACGATAGAAATCTTTAGGTTCCACATATTCCATCGCTTCTATTAGCACATCTGCATCTAAGAAAATAGAACCTAAAACGGCTTGTTCCGCTTCAATATTTTGTGGCGGTACCCTATCTTGCAATAATTCATTCATTTTGTTCTCTCCCACGATGTCTTACTTTCTGGTTCATTTAGTCTATCCATTTTAACACAATTTCATTAAAAAAAGTACATTTTTTCTCTGCTGATTTCTCTATTTTTAGTTCACTTTCCAATTTTAAAAAATACACAACTAATAAAAATATAATACTTCCGTTAATTTAAAGTGTTATTCATTTTATTTTAAAAAAAACAATAAAAATAAACCTGGTAATTTATTTGGCATAAAAAAGAAGCCGGAGAAATCGGCTTCTTTTTTATCGATTGTATCATTCCGCTACGACATGAACCTTAATTTTCGCTGTAACTTCATGATGTAGTTTGACTGGTACGTTAGTGTAACCTAGAGAACGAATTGGGTTGGCTAATTCGATTTTGCGTTTATCCAATTTTACATTGTATTGTTTGTTTAAGGCTTCTGCAATTTGTTTTGAAGGAATTGAGCCAAATAAACGGCTGTCTTCTCCAGCTTTTGCCTTGATCTCTACAACAGTCTTTTCATCTTCTAAAAAGGCTTGCATTTCTTTTGCTTGTGCTAAAACTTCTGCTTCATGTTTTTCTTGGGCTTTCTTTTGACCCGCTAACGCACTCATGCTCCCTTTATTGGCTTCTTTCGCATAACCATTTTTAATTAAAAAGTTTTGGGCGTAACCAGTTGGCACTTCTTTTACGTCCCCTTTTTTTCCTTTTCCTTTAACGTCTTGTAAAAAAATGACTTTCATTTCCTTCACTCCTGTTCATACATTTCATTAATATTTTGACGAATTACATCAAGTAGTTGCTCTTTTACTTCTGCTACTGTTACGTTTGATAATTGTACTGCCGCATTAGTAAAGTGACCGCCACCACCTAAATTTTCCATAATAATTTGGACATTAATTGAACCATTACTCCGAGCACTAATGCCAATCTGTTGATCCGTCCGCTTGGTAATGACAAATGCTGCATTAATCCCTGCCATAGAAAGTAATGTGTCCGCTGTTTTGGCAGCTGTGACACTATCATATTCTTTGTCTTCACTCCCTGCAACAACGACGGTATCTTTTGTGACATATTCGCTTTTAGAGATTAAGTTGTTCATTTCCAGATAGCTTGTAAGATCAGAACTTAATAGATATTGTACTAAAGATGAGTCTGCTCCACAAGTTCGTAAATAACTAGCCACATCAAATGTTCGCGCCGTCGTTCGTGTATTGAAACTTTTCGTATCAACCACAATTCCCGCCAACATCATGGTTGCTTCAAAGGCCTGCAGTTTATTTGCGCTATTACTTTGGTATTCGATCAATTCTGTGACTAATTCTGAAGCAGAAGAGGCAGAAGATTCAATATAAGAAAGCAAGGGTTTTGCTGGAAATTCGTCTCCTCGTCGATGGTGATCAATGATTACTACTTTATCAAAACGCTCATAGAGCTCTTGTGAGATCGATAGAGACGGTTTATGGTAATCTACCATAACTAATAAGCTACTTTCTTTCTTGCGCTTCATGGCCTCTTTAGGACTAATAATGCGCTCTTCTAATTCTGGGTACTCTTTAATCGCCTCTAACACTCTTTTGACATCGGGAATGATTTCATTTTCATCTAAAACAATCCACGCTTTTCGATTATTAAACGAGGCTAAACGAGCAACACCAAATGCTGAACCTAACGCATCCATATCTGGATAACGATGGCCCATAATATAGATGTCAGCAGATTCCGCAATAATTCCCTTAATTGCCATGCTCATTGCGCGAGAACGTACTTGGGAACGTTTCGTCGTTACTGCCGTTTTTCCACCAAAAAATAACGGCTTCGCTTCATCTTTGGCTTCTTTTACAACCACTTGATCGCCGCCACGTACTAAAGCTGTATCTAGGTTTGTTTGAGCCGTGGTCCCGGTTTGATCTAAGGTTGGCCCCCCATAAGCAATCCCCATACTTAACGTAATGGCTACTTCATGGTTAGCTGATTCCTTACGGATCGTATCCAAAATAGAAAATTTTTCGTCCATCATTTTTTGAATATCTTCCCATTGGGCAATGAAAAAATAACGTTCTGCGTTGATTCGCTTATAAAAAACTTTGTATTGGTCCATCCAATCAGAAACCATCGTCGTAATGAAACTATTCAAATAAGAAATTTCTTTCTCATCCATTGTATCGGTGACATCATCATAATTATCGACAGACACAATGCCAATAGCCGTTTGCATTTCGACTTTTTCTTGATACAAATTACTTTCTTTAGTGATATCTTCAAAAGTAATTGTATGTTGTTCTTTATTGACGCTAAAGCGATAGGTATTTTCGTCAATCGTAAAAATATCTTGGTTTCGTTCTGCTAATTCTAAATAAGACGTAACTTGGCTAGCGGTTAACGTTAGCTGATTGTCTTTATTAAAAATAGAAGCAGCATAAGGATTAAGCCATTCTACCGCGCGTGTTTCCCCGTTATACGTAATAATCCCCACAGGTACTTCATTCACAACATAATCCAACGATTGTTCAGCAATGGAACTTGCTTCTTGAATCTTTTCTACGTTTGTAATTTCTACATCTCTAATCAACAGCCGAATAACCACTAAGAGAAAGATATCTAATGCGATAATTACCGCCAATAGCAGCCATTTATTTGTTAGTAAGAAATAGAGGAGAAATTCTACTAAGAGAAGACCCACAACAATTAAGAAACCGTTTTTTTGAATTCTCTTCTTTTGCATTTTTTTTGCCTCCAATCTTTCTGCAGACCTTTGAGGCGACTTGTTCCAACGAGCATATTGCTCTGGTGATTCACTAGTTATTTCATCCCTTATTTTATCACAAAACACTTCATTCTGCGAACCTTGTTATGTTTCACGTGAAACACTAGTCAAGATAAAAAAGAACCAAAGAGCAAGCTCTTTGGTTCTGGAAATTGTCATAAAATTATTGTTCGTCACTAACGAATGGTAATAATCCCATGATACGTGCGCGTTTAATAGCAATCGTTAATTTACGTTGGTTTTTAGCGCCAGTACCTGTAACACGACGTGGTAAAATTTTGCCACGTTCTGAAATGAATCGTTTTAACAATTCAGTATCTTTATAGTCGATGTATTCGATGTGGTTTGCTGCGATATAGTCGACTTTCCGACGTTTACGTCCGCCTCTTCTTTGTTGTGCCATTCTTGTTCCCTCCTATCAAATTCGTTTAGAATGGTAAATCATCATCTGAAATGTCGATAGATGAACCTGAGCCACCAAATGGATCAGAATCTTTATCGAAATCAGGCATACCGTTATTGTTTTGCGACTGAGAAGATGATGGATTGAAACTATTGTTGTTGTTATTAAATCCAGAACCGGCATTGTTATTACCAAAGCTACGATTTTGTGATTGATAACCATTTTCGTTGTTATTAAAGCTACCGCCGCCAGTTCCTCTTTGTTCTGAAGCAGAACGAGATTCTAACAATTGGAAGTTTTCACAAACCACTTCAGTTACGTAGACACGTTGACCTTGTTGGTTCTCGTAGTTACGAGTTTGAATTCTTCCGACAACACCTAATAATGTACCTTTACGGGCATAATTAGCCATTGTTTCTGCGGGTTTACGCCAAATCACACAGTTGATAAAGTCTGCTTCACGGTCACCATTTTGATTCGTAAAGTTACGGTTTACAGCAAGTGTAAAGGTCGCAACAGCTGAACCACTAGCGGTGTAACGTAAGTCAGGATCTTTTGTCAATCTTCCGACTAATACAACGTTATTAATCATTCAAAACATCTCCTTTCGTCAATAAATGTTTCATGTGAAACAAATTATGCTTCTACCTTCACGATCATATGACGGATAATATCGTCATTGATTTTTGCTAAACGATCAAACTCGTTGATTGCGCCAGCTGTTGATGGAGAAGTAACATTAACGATATGATAGATGCCTTCACGGAATCCGTTCATTTCATATGCTAAGCGGCGTTTTTCCCAATCTTTAGATTCGATAACTTCTGCTCCGTTATCTTTTAAGATTGTGTCGAAACGTTCTACTAAAGCAGTTTTTGCTTCTTCATCAATGTTCGGACGAATAATGTACATGATTTCGTACTTCGTATCTTGACTCATTGATTTTCACCTCCCTATGGACTTCAAGGCTCTTAGTTGGCTAAGAGCAAGGAGAACATACCTAAAAAGGTAGTTCACAATCTCTAATTATATGCTAATTGATGGACAAAAGCAAGAAATAGTTTTGAAAAGCCCCAATAAAAAAGTTTCGCCAACTGGCGAAACTTTTTTATGTTATTCTTCTGTTTCTGATGTTGTTTCGTTTTCTGTTGTTTCTACAACTTCAACAATTTCTTCTTCCACTTCTTCTGGTTCTACAACGGCCATTGTTACCACTTTGGCACCATCTTCCATTCTCATTAAACGAACCCCTAATGTTGCGCGTCCTGTTTGAGAAACAGAATCTACGTTAAAGCGGATAATGACGCCTTTGTTCGTAATCAACAAGATATCTTCATCCCCATTGACCGTGGTTAAACCAGCTAATGGACCATTTTTCTCAGTGATATTTGCTGTCTTAATCCCTTTACCGCCACGTCCTTTAACTGGATATTCAGAAGCTTTTGTACGCTTACCATAACCATTTTCAGTAATGACTAGGACTTCTTTATTTTCATCCAGAATCGCTGCGCCGACCACATAATCATTTTCGCGGAGACGGATTCCCCGAACGCCTGATGCTGTCCGGCCCATATCACGTACAGTATTTTCATCAAACGTGACAGAGTATCCTGCATGTGTTCCGATAATCATCTTCTGATTGCCATTAGTCGTTACCACGTTAACTAACTCATCATCTTCTTTTAAGCTAATGGCGATTAATCCATTACTACGGATATTAGAAAAGGCTGTTACGGCTGTCCGTTTGACGGTTCCTTTTAAGGTTGTGAAGAACAAGTATTTACCTGCTTCCGCTTTGCCCTCAACAGAAATAATCGCTTGAATTTTTTCTGCAGAATCAATTCCCAGTAAGTTAATCACTGGAATTCCTTTTGCTGTTCTACCGTATTCAGGGATTTCGTAACCTTTTGCTCGGTAAACTTTCCCAGTGTTCGTAAAGAATAATAACGTGTCGTGTGTTGAACAAGAAACTAGGTTTTTCACGAAATCATCATCATGAACGCCCATCCCTTGGACACCACGTCCACCGCGGCGTTGCGCCCGGAATTCGGAGTTTGCCATCCGCTTAATGTAGCCGTTATTGGTTAACGTAATCACGACTTCTTCTTCTTCGATTAAATCTTCATCTTCAAGACTTAAGACTTCACCTACTAATAATTCTGTGCGTCGTGCATCACCAAATTTTGTGCGAACGTCATTTAACTCTGTTTTAATGATTTCAATGACGCGTTCTGGGCGGGCTAAAATGTCCTCTAAGTCCGCAATGAATTTCAATAGCTCTTGATATTCATTTTCAATTTTGTCGCGTTCTAAGCCTGTTAAACGGCGTAAACGCATATCTAAAATCGCTTGCGCTTGACGATCTGAAAATTCAAAGCGTTCAATTAACGTTGCTTTTGCTTCGTCATCTGATTGTGATCCACGGATAATGGCAATGATTTCATCGATATGATCTAAGGCAATTCGTAGACCTTCTAAAATATGCGCCCGTGCTTCTGCTTTGTTTTTGTCAAAAATCGTCCGGCGAGTAATGACTTCTTTTTGGTGCTCGACGTAATTTTCTAAAATACGTTTCAAGCTTAAAATTTTCGGTACGCCTTTTTCAATGGCTAACATGTTAAAACCAAAAGATGTTTGTAAGGCAGTCATTTTGTACAAGTTGTTTAACACAACAGAGGCACTCACATCTCGACGAACATCGATGACGATCCGCATGCCTTCACGAGAAGATTCATCTCGCAAATCAGTAATTCCTTCAATTCGTTTATCTCTGTGTAATTCAGAAATTCGTTCGATTAATTTGGCTTTATTCACCATATAAGGCAATTCAGTTACTAAAATACGTTCTTTTCCATTCGGCATTTCAGTCAATTCAACTTTTGCACGAACAGTAATCGAACCTTTCCCTGTTTCATATGCTCGGCGAATCCCTGATTTCCCCATCACTAAACCGCCTGTTGGAAAATCTGGTCCAGGTAACACTTCCATCAATTCATTCGTCGTTACATCAGGATTGTCCATCAATAAACTTGTTGCATCAATCACTTCACTTAAATTGTGTGGTGGAATATTTGTTGCCATCCCCACCGCAATCCCCGTTGTTCCGTTAACTAGTAAGTTTGGAAAACGAGCAGGTAAAACTACTGGTTCTTGTTCTGAATCATCATAGTTTCCTTGGAAATCGACTGTATTTTTGTTAATATCTCGTAGCATTTCTAAAGCAATTTTACTCATACGTGCTTCGGTATAACGCATAGCGGCAGCGCCGTCACCATCGACAGAACCGAAGTTTCCGTGGCCGTCAACTAACATAGCCCGATAACTAAAAGGTTGTGCCATCCGCACCATTGATTCGTAAATCGCACTGTCCCCATGGGGGTGATATTTACCCATAACATCCCCAACAATCCGGGCTGATTTTTTGTGTGGTTTATCAGGGGTTACCCCTAATTCGTTCATTCCATATAAGATTCGGCGATGAACAGGTTTTAAACCGTCACGAACGTCAGGTAACGCGCGGGCTACGATAACACTCATTGCGTAGTCAATGAAAGATTCTTTCATTTCGCTGGTCAGATTGACGTCTTGAATGTTTTCTTTAATTTCTTCACTCATGAATTTTTTCCCCTCTAAATATATGTTCTAGCGTCTCTTACAACGTTGCGACACATTAAATATCCAAGTTTTTCACGTAATGGGCATTTTCTTCGATAAACGCACGACGTGGTTCCACACGATCGCCCATTAGCATTTCAAAAATTTGGTCAGCTTCAATGGCATCATCGACACTCACTCGCGCCATTAATCGTTTTTCTGGGTCCATTGTTGTTTCCCAAAGTTGGTGATCATCCATTTCACCCAAACCTTTGTAACGTTGAACACTTGGTTTTGGTGAAGCAGGTAATTCTTCTAACACTTTTGCTAGTTCCTCTTCAGCATGTTTGCCCGGTTGAACGTAGGTGATGTTTTTCCCTTGTTTCACACCATATAGTGGTGGTTGGGCAATATACACATAACCAGCTTCAACAATTGGACGCATGAAGCGATAGAACAAGGTTAATAACAACGTTCGAATATGCGCACCATCGACATCGGCATCGGTCATAATCACTAGTTTGTGATAACGTGCTTTAGAAACATCGAAATCTTCGCCGAAGCCTGTTCCCATAGCTGTAAATAATGACCGAATTTCTTCATTGGCTAAAATTTTATCCATGCTGGCTTTCTCAACATTCAAGATTTTCCCACGAATTGGTAAAATGGCTTGGAATTCACGGCTACGTCCTTGTTTTGCTGAACCGCCTGCCGAGTCTCCTTCGACGATAAATAATTCGCATTTTTCCGGATCTTTACTTGAGCAATCAGCCAGCTTCCCTGGCAAGTTGCTAATTTCTAACGCGCCTTTACGACGGGTGACTTCACGGGCTCTTTTAGCGGCTAAACGAGCTTTTGAGGCCAACATACCTTTTTCGACAATTTGTTTGCCGACTGTTGGATTTTCCATTAAGAATTTTGTAAAGTATTCTGAGAATAAACGATCCGTAACGGTCCGTACTTCTGAGTTCCCTAATTTCGTTTTGGTTTGTCCTTCAAATTGAGGATCTGGATGTTTGATGGAAACCACTGCGGTTAAACCTTCACGAACATCTTCCCCAGTTAATTTTTCATCGTTTTCTTTCATCAATTTTTGTTTACGTGCATAGTCATTAATCACACGTGTTAAAGAAGTTTTAAAACCAGATTCATGCGTTCCGCCTTCATAAGTATGAATATTGTTGGCAAAACTTAAAATATTTGAGTGGTAGCCATCTGTATACTGCATTGACACTTCCACTGTAATATCTTGTTGCTCTCCTTCAATGAAGATTGGCTCTGGGAAAATAACGTCTTTATTGGCATTTAAATGCTCAACATAACTCTTAATCCCGCCTTCATAGTGATACTCTTTTTTATCTTCTTGTCCTTCACGACGGTCTTCAATTGAAATGTGTAAGCCTCGATTTAAAAAGGCTAATTCACGAACCCGTGTTGCTAATTTATCAAAATCATAAACGGTTGTTTCTGTAAAAATTTCAGGATCTGGAATAAAGTGAACAGTAGTTCCGTGACGATCCGTTTCTTCGATAACTTTTAGGTCATCAACAACCGCACCACGACGATATTCTTGGTAATACACTTTGCCATCTTTATAAACACGAACATCTAAACTGGTCGATAAAGCATTAACAACAGAGGAACCAACACCGTGCAAGCCACCTGATACTTTATAGCCGCCACCGCCAAATTTCCCGCCGGCATGTAGCACTGTAAACACTGTTTCCACAGCTGGGCGACCTGTTTTGGCTTGAATCCCGACTGGAATTCCACGACCATCATCGATAACAGTAATACTATCGTCTGGTTCGATAATTACTTGAATTGATTTAGCAAATCCTGCTAAGGCTTCGTCGATAGAGTTGTCAACGATTTCCCATACTAAGTGGTGTAACCCTTCGCCACTAGTAGAACCTATGTACATACCAGGACGTTTCCGGACAGCTTCTAAGCCCTCCAAAACTTGAATCTGACTAGCGTCATATTCTTGCGCACGTTCTCTCATGTTTTTTTCTTCTTCTGTCATGTCGCTGAATTCCTTTCTATCTTGCCTTGTTGAACATAAAAAATATCTGGTTCAACTGTTAGCTTGTCTTTTATGTGATCTAAACTAGTTGTCGTTAAGAACGTTTGAACTTTGCCTTCAATCGTTTCTAACAAGTGAATTTGACGTTCATTATCTAATTCACTCATGACATCATCTAGTAATAACACAGGATATTCTCCTGTTTCTGAATGCATCAAATCAATCTCTGCCAATTTAATACTTAAAGCTGTCGTTCGCTGTTGACCTTGTGAGCCATACGTTTGAACATTTTGACCATTGACAATAAATAGCAAATCGTCACGATGAGGGCCTAAAAAAGTATTCGCTTTAAACAATTCACGCTTACGATTGTTCATTAATTGTTGGAGCAATTGATTTTGAAGTGCTTCTAAGGAAAGATCCGTGTTGTCAATTGGGATGCTTGATGCGTAGTCAATGGTGAGCGTTTCGCGTCCATGACTAATTTTTTGATGGAGTAAGTTTGCCCAGTGTTCTAATTTTTTAAGAAAACCTAACCGAGCGTATAGAACTTTCCCGCCAAATTCAGCTAGCTGCTCTGTCAAAATATCCAGATAAACAGTATCTGTTTGTTTTTTTTCAGCTAGTTGTTTTAGGTATTGGTTCCGTTGCTTTAAAACAGACTGATATTGGACAAGATCATAAAGATAAATAGGACTCACTTGTCCGAGTTCCATGTCAATAAATTTCCGGCGGACTTGAGGTGAGCCTTTCACCAAAGATAAATCTTCTGGGGCAAATAAAATAACATTCAGTTGCCCAATGTACGCACTGAGCCTTTTTTGCTCAATGTGGTTAACCTTGGTTTTACGTCCTTTGTTGGAAATTAAAATTTCCAACGGCACGGTGCCTGTCTTTTTTTCAACCACACCGCTAATTTTAGCTGCTGCTTGTTCCCAGCCAATTAATTCTTTTTCATTGCTGGTTCGATGACTTCGTGTCATTGCTAGAACATAAATGCTTTCTAACAAGTTGGTTTTTCCTTGGGCGTTTTCGCCTAAAAAAAGATTTAACGTTTTTGGAAAATCTAAGCTGACTGTTTCATAATTACGATAATGCTGAAGTGTCAGCTCATTCAGCCGCATCGTCGGACTCGTTTCCGTTTTTCACCATAAAAAAAGTACCTTCTTCAGGTATCTCAATCATCATGCCCGCATAAAGTTTCCGTCCGCGACGATTTTCCAACTCGCCATCAACAAACACGCTATTATCTGCCAAATACCATTTGGCTTGGCCGCCACTACCAATGACGTTGATTTCTTTAAGAAACTGACCAAGCGTTATATACTCAGTTGCTAAAACAAACGTTTTTTTCAATGTGCATCCCTCTTTTTTCTAATACGTTCTCATATATATTATACCCTTTTTCATAAGAGAAAACAAATTTATCTGTCTAATTTTCATTCTAAGCAATTTTAATTCTAAATGACCGAAAATATTATTAGGATAAAAAAACTCTTAAAAAGCATTTTAAAACGGAAATTGATATTTTCTTGAGAAAAAAGGGGCCTGATTTGGCAGAAATGACGAGTAGCGTTTAACTAAAAAACAATTAGGGGTAACTCAAAGACAAACGAAGAGGGCGCGCAATGAAGAAAAGTAGCTTGTAGAGGTCTGAGCGTCGTTTTAAGCAACGTAAACTTCTTTCACTAGGAAATATTCATAAAAAAATGAACAGCCCTTAAACGAAAAATTAAAGGGCTTTTTTCTTTATCCACGAAAAAAAGGCAGAATTTATTCGTCAAACGATAGTTCAAACATTCACAATCATATTAGCGTAAAAGCTATTCTAGTTTTAAAAAGCTTATCTAGCAGCGTTTATCGGCTTTAAACAGACGACAAAAAAGAACCTTCGGCGATCATAGTGATTTTCCGAAGGTCTTTTTTAAACATGATTAATTTGTACGAACCGGTGTAATTAGTTGAATGAAATCTAGTTCTGTTTCGGTTGGCTCCAATGTAAACGGACGAATTGGAGAAAGGAATTTCACGGTAATATTCATATCGCCAAACGCTCGCAACGCATCTTTCATATAATCTGGGTTGAAAGAAATATCCAACGCTTCACCAGAAACATTTTCATAGTTTAAAGCTTCTTCGACTTTTCCAATTTCAGGTGAATTTCCATATAAAACAACAGAATCTGGTGAAATTGAAAGGCGAACAATATTGTTACGTCCTTCATGAGAAAGTAAAGAGGCACGTTCGATTGCTGAAAGCAATTCTGGTACATAAAATTCAATTTGCGTGTTATGGCTAGTTGGAATTAAACGGTTGGTATCAGGATAATTTCCTTCTAACAAACGAGAATAGAAGTACATTGTTTCTGTTTTAAATAGCACTTGGTTTTCCATAATGCTGATTTCAACCATTTCTTCTTCATTGGTTAATGAACGAGAAAGTTCAGTTAAACTTTTTCCTGGAATTACAATGTTAAAGTCTTCTACTGCTTGTTCTGTCGGGATCACACGTTGACTTAAACGATGTGAATCTGTCGCAACGGCAAGTAATTTTTGATTTTCTAAAATAAAGTGAACCCCAGTTAAAATTGGACGACTTTCGTGCATCGATACAGCAAAACCTGTTTCACTAATAATTTTTGTCAATAAATGAACAGGTAATTTCATTTGGTTTTGAGTATCAATTACTGGTAAGTGCGGATAATTATCCGCATCTAATCCATTAACCGTAAAATCAGCTTTTCCTGAAGTAATTGCAACTTGATTGTTATCTAGAACTTCCATTGTGAACATATCTTCTGGTAATTTACGAATAATTTCGCCAAAGAAACGAGATTGTAAAACGATGCTACCTGTGCGTTCAATGGTCATTTGAGCTTTTTCATCGTCTTTACTTAAAAAACTTTCAATTGAAATATCCGCGTTACTCCCAGTAAGTGATAAGCCATCTTCTGATAACACAATTTTAACACCTGTTAAGATTGGAATCGTTGTTTTAGAAGAAATTGCTCGTTGAACAGTTTGTAATTCTTGTAAAAAGACACTTCGTTTGACCGTTAATTTCATAATGTAAACTCCTTTTTAAGTATTTTCAATACGTTCTAATTTTGTACGCCACTGTTTTGTATATTATATATAAATAAATAATAAAAGTAATAGGGCATGTTGATTCTGTGGAAAAGTCAAAAGAGCATTGATTTTACTAAGTTATCCACTTGTGTATAAGTTGTGGATAACTTTGTTCTTTTTTGTTTAGTTTTCCACATCCTAAGAGTTCAATAAATTTTTAATTTCACTGACTTCTTTTTGAATCGCTGGATCTTTTTCCAATAATTGCTGAATCTTTTCGTGCGCATGAATCACCGTTGTATGATCTTTGCCGCCAAATTCGGCACCAATTTTTGGCAAGGAATTGTCGGTCATTTCTCTAGCAAGATACATTGAGATTTGACGAGGAACCACAATTGTTTTCACCCGTTTTTTCCCTTTTAAATCTTTAAGAGGCACATGATAATATTTGGATACTTCTTCTTGAATTTGTAAGATGGACAATTGATTTTTACTACCAACTGATTTTAGAGATTTCAAGGCGTCCGCCGCTAAACTAGTGGTAATATCTTCTCCATTAATAGTTGCAAAGGCTTGAACGCGGACCAAAGCACCCTCTAATTCACGGATGTTGGAATCAATTTGACCAGCGATATAACTTAGTGTATCATCCGGAATTTCTAAACGCTCGGCATCTGCTTTTTTGCGCAAAATTGCAATCCGTGTTTCTAAATCAGGCGGGGTGATATCGACAGACAAACCCCAAGCAAAGCGAGAAACTAATCGTTCAGGTAATTTTGGAATATCATTCGGCGGGCGATCACTTGTTAAAACAATTTGTTTATTTTCATTGTAAAGATCGTTGAAGGTATGGAAAAATTCTTCCAATGTTGCTTCTTTTTCCGCCAAAAATTGAATATCATCGACTAATAATAAGTCAACATTGCGATATTCTTTCCGAAATTGTTCGGATGTCTTTGTTTGAATTGAGTTGATAAATTCATTCGTAAACGTTTCGCTACTAACATATTTGACTTTGGCATCTGGTTGATTCACTAACATTTGATGACCAATAGCATGCATCAAATGGGTTTTCCCTAACCCTACACCACCATAGAAGAAAAGGGGATTGTAAATCGAACCTGGATCCTCGGCAACAACAAGCGCTGCAGCATGAGCCATTTGGTTTCCTTTACCAATAACGAAGGTGTCGAAAGTGTACTTAGGATTAAGCATCGCTTTTTTACTTTGTTCACTAAAAACAACTTCTTCTTCGGCAGGTTCTTCGAGTTCTTGTGCCAGTGCTGCGTCTTTTTCATCGGCAACAACAAAATGGGGCATCACTTCTGCACCGGTCAATTTAAATCCAGTTTCGACAATTTTTGCCGAAAGATTTTTTTCCCAGTAATCACGATGAACTGCAGAAGGGACTTCTAGCCACAATTGATTATTGTCTAATTTCAAAGGGCGTGTGGTTTTAATCCAAGCATCAAAACTTGGCGCCGACAAAATCGCTTGATAGGCTTCTTCAAGGCTATGCCAAAAACTTTCCACGTCGGGCATACAGTGACCTCCTATATGTTTAAATTTTGGTTATCTAAAAAATGTGGATAACTTAAAAGAATGAGCATAGTCGATTTTAGCATTTTTTTAAAACTTTTTCCACAAGCAATTGTTCAATGTGGAAAAAAAGTACACAAGGGTGAAAAAAGTTTCCCACAGGGTGTCGACACTTGCGGAAGAAAGTGGTTGCTGAATGAGTTATCCACAAAAAGTTGAGAATAATTAAGCTTGACACAATCATGTTTCAAGAACTTATCAACAGATAAAAAAATACCTGTGCAAAACTTTTTAACAGGTTGTTTTTTTGTGTAAAACTAGTGGAAAAATGGCTGTGAACAGAAAAAAATGTGGAAAACTATCCACAAGCTACTCACAGGAAAATTTAATTTGTGGATAATTGAAACGAATCTTTCTCAGGAAATATTTCTTAAATTTTATTGACAAAAGACCCCATTACTCGTTATACTATCAAAGTATGTCTATATATTGATGGATAGTTACAATTTCAGGAGGTGTAATTGCATGAAAAGAACGTATCAACCAAACAAACGTAAACGCCAAAAAGTTCACGGATTCCGTAAACGTATGAGCACTAAAAATGGCCGTCGCGTATTAGCAAGCCGTCGTCGTAAAGGTAGAAAAGTTATTTCTGCTTAATGATGGTCTGGTCTTTTAAACAGTCAATTTCTAAGAACCCTTAGTTATCTCCATAATTTTTTGGAAGATGTGAAGATAACTAAGGGTTCTTTTTCTGTTTTCAATAAAAGAAAGCAGGATTCTATAGAAAAGGCTACTAAAAAAGAGCGGAAATATGCTATTATTATTAAGAAGTAAAAAAATATAGAAACAAAGGGATGCCGATGAAAAAGTCCTACCGTGTCAAGAAAGAAAAAGAATTTCAACAGGTGTTTAATAAAAAACAATCTTGTGCAAATCGTCGTTTCGTGGTGTACGTTTTAGAGAAACCACAACAAGCCCATTTTCGAGTGGGGATTTCTGTTGGGAAGAAAATTGGAAACGCGGTCACAAGAAATGCTGTGAAGCGGAAAATCCGCGCGAGTTTATTTCAATTAAAAGACCGTATCTCTCCAGAAATTGATTTTATCGTGATTGCACGTCCAGGATTGGAAAAATTATCGTCTGAAGAAGTGAAAGCTAATTTAACACATGTGTTAAATTTAGCTAAAATATTAGATGTAAGAGAGGGAATTGAGTAGTGAAGAAGTATAAGCGCTTATTATTAATGGCTGGGTTAGTGACCTTAGTCTTTGTTTTATCCGCCTGCGGAACCGCGCCCGTAAGTGAAAGTAGTACAGGAATTTGGGATCGATACATTGTTTATTATTTTGCCCAAGCGATTAAGTTCCTATCATTAGGCGGCAGTGTCGGAATTGGGATTATCCTATTTACGTTAGTCATCCGGATTATTTTATTGCCGTTGATGCATTTCCAAACGAAGAGTATGCGTAAAACACAAGAGTTGCAACCTCAATTAAAGGCCTTGCAACAAAAATATTCTTCAAAAGATCCTGAAACACAACGCTTATTCCGAGAAGAACAGCAACGTTTGTATGCAGAGAATAATGTGAATCCTTACATTGGCTGTTTACCACTGTTGGTTCAACTACCAATCATGATGGCTTTGTATCAAGCCATTTCACGCGTGCCTGAGTTAAAAGAAGGAACGTTCTTGTGGTTAAGCCTCGATAAGCCGGATCCGTATTTAATTTTACCGATTTTAGCGGCTGTCTTTACGTTTGCTAGTACGTATCTTTCAAGTATGAGCCAACTAGAAACAAATGCCTCACTGAAAATTATGAATTACGTTATGCCAGCGATGATCTTCTTTATGGGGATTTCATTAGCCAGCAGTTTATCTCTTTACTGGGTGGTCTCAAATGCCTTCCAAACAGGGCAAACATTGTTATTAAACAACCCATTCAAAATCCGTAAAGAGCGGGAGGAAGCAGCACGTCAAGCCAAAGCACGGGAGCGAGCGCTTGAACGAGCAAAAAGTCCTAAGAAAAAAGGGAAGAAAAAATAAAGGAGGTCGTTCAGATGCCGATTTATGAAGGAAATACAATCGAAGAAGCAACGCAGAAAGGCTTACAAGCACTTGGTTTAACCAAAGAGGATGTTACAATTGATGTGTTAGACGAAGGAAAAAAAGGATTTTTAGGTCTAGGAAAAAAACTTGCCCAAATTTCAATGGAACCAACGATTAGTGAGCAAGTCACAGAAGCGGTCGAAGAAACAGTGGAAGATATTGTTGTTGCCGATGAAGCAAAAGCAGTGGAAGAAGCAGTTGAGGAATTAACCGAAGCAATTCCTAGTCTCTCAGAGGAATCAACACATTCTTTAGAAAATCTGGAAGACGAAGCTGCTATTACTGAATTAGCGATGTATTTAACGAATATTTCAAATGAACTGAACGCCCCTGCCATGGTTCGCATAGCGCGCGAGAATGGCAATATTATCTTCCATTTAGAAACAGAAAAACAAGGTATCTTAATTGGAAAACACGGAAAAGTGTTAAATGCGTTACAGTATTTAGCGCAAGTCTTTATTCACCGCATTGCAAGCAATAAGCTATCGATTGTTGTGAATGTCGGAAATTATCGTGAAAAACGTCATGAAATTTTGGAACGTTTAGCGAAACGCACCGCGGAAAAAGCCAAACGCACTGGGCGGCCAGTCTTCTTGGAACCAATGCCGGCTTTTGAAAGAAAACAAATTCATCACACGCTAAGTAAAGATGAGCAAATCAAAACCCATTCTGAAGGGGATGAACCTTATCGGTATTTAGTGGTTGAACCAGTTAAGAAGTATTTTTAAACAAACAAAGAAACGTTGGCAACTCTCAGCAGGGACTGAATAGTTGCCAACGTTTCTTTGTTAAATGATTTTTTAGCCGTCTCCGTTTCTTTTTTTATGTTATGATAATCAGTAATTACTCCAGTAGTAAATTCAAATGAAAAAGTTTTGTAAAGAGACGTAGGGGGAGCAACAGGTATGCGTACGGAGAAAATACTGGTTGTAGATGATGATGCAGCAGTTCGTCGCTTGATTTGGAAAGCATTACAATCAACAGGTATTCTTATTTACCAAAGTGAATCAATTGAAAAAACAAAAGATATTGTGTCCAGAGTTACCTTTGATTTGTTCATTTTAGATGATAACTTGGAACATGACAGCGATGGTTACTACTTAGTCCAAATGATTAGAGAGAAATATCCACTAGTGCCAATTATCTTTTTTAGTAGCAAAAAAGAAGAAGAGGATATCATTGCAGCCTTGGAAATGGGCGTGGATAGTTATATAACGAAACCTTTTTCCTTGAATGTTTTTAAGGCTCAGGTGATTGCTTCGTTGAATCGAGCTCGAATGATTCGAAAACAATTGAATGTTTATAAAAAAGAAGAGCTACAGGTAGGCGATTTCCGTTTTGATTATGGTCGTTATCAACTATTTAAAAAGGATTTACCTATTTCATTGTCTTCGAAAGAAGTTCAATTAATTCAATTTTTTCTGGAGAATCCCGAGCAAGTATTCTCTAAAGAACAAATTTACAGCAGTGTTTGGGGTACTGGGGATGTCGATGCGAATACGATTATGGTTTTTATTAATCGTTTACGAAGTAAATTAGAAGAAAACCCGAAAGAACCTTGTTACCTTCGGACCGTTTGGGGCATTGGTTATACCTTTACGCCAGATGGTTGCGTACAAAAAAAATGAAAAAAGGCCCGCAGTTGCACGAGCGACTGCGGGCCTTTTTTGATTATTCAATTTGTCGACGTTCCATTTCTTTCAAAATAAATTGAAGCGAACGATTTAGATGTTCATGGGTTAAAAGTGTGATCTGGTCAATATTCTTTGTTTTCATTCCGCGGAAAATTAACCAATGTTCTTCTAGGGCAATACTACGACGTTCTGAGGCACGAATCGCAATATCTCTGAAATAGATTAAGTAAGCATGGAGATCAGTCACAATTTTTTTTAAACGTAGCATCTGACTCTTAGTATAAATAAAGGAATTAAAATCTGAAAAGTTCTGTAGTAAGTCATCTACTTGGTTATTTTTATTGTATTGTTCTCCTTCGAGAAGTAAGGCTTCCAATTCATCAAAATCTTCTGGTGTCATGAGTTCCATGGCTTTAATGGTTGCTAAAGTGTCCAAAGATTTACGAATATCATAAATTTCATAAGCATCTTTCATACTAATCCCTTTAACCACGATACCCACCATAGGTATATGTTCCACCAATTGTTCTTTGACCAATTCTTGTAAAGCAAAGCGAATGGGCGTCCGACTAATGTTTAATTGCTCGGAAAATTCTTTTTCGTTAATCCGTTCACCTGCAGGAATATCCCCTAAAATAATGGTTTTTTTAAAGGCTTCGTAGGTACAAATTTTTAGAGGTTTACTGCTGGTTAAATCTAAGTTCCGTTTTACTGCTTCAACCGTTGGATTCATATGAGGCACCTCCCTATAGGTTATTTTTATAGATAATAAATATAATATTAAAAATGAAAATATAACGCAAGAAAAGACAAAATGAAAAGAAAACCGAGGAGAAAAGGCACTCCTACGGTTTCAGCGACGACGTTTAATTTTGTGGAATAAATAAAGGCATGTGACCTAAAGCAACAATTGTAACAACGAAAATAACGAAAATTCCTAAGGCATATTTTGCTGATTCTTTTTGCCATTGGCCCATATCTAAACCAGTTAAACGTAATAGCAAGTAAATAAATGCCACTAATGGACTTAATAAGTGGAACGCTTGCCCCATTAAGGAAGCTAAAGCCATAGACATATTGTCAAATCCATAAGAACGTCCAGCTTCTGCTAGGACTGGTAAGACACCGAAATAGAAACCATCGTTTGAAATAAAGAATGTTCCTGGTGCTGAAATGAACGCAATCACTAAGCCCCAAGCGCCGGCTAATTGTTTTGGAATAATATTAACAAAGCTATTTGCTAAGGCATTGGCCATACCAGAACCTTGGAATAAGCCCATGAAGACGCCAGCAGCAAAAACTAAGATAACTACTTGCACAGCATCACCAGCATTTGCACTGATACGGCTGCTTTGATCTTTTAATTTTGGATAGTTAATCATTAAAGCGATACAAGTACCAACTAGGAATAATAATAACGGTGGCATTTCAATCCACGAAGGCAAACCTAATTGACCAACGAATGAACTTAGGACTAACCAACCGATTAAGACAATCGTTAAAATACCATTGAACGCAAAATTCTTTGGACGACGAATTTCTAATAACTCAGGATCGTTAACAATAGTCATTTCTTCCAATTCTTTATCAGTAAGCGTTGTCACGCCTAAGCGAGCACGTTCTTTTTTCCCCATGCGATAAGCAACAAAGAAGATAACATACAATACAGATAAAATCATACCAGGTGCTAAATAAGAAAGAATGTCGGCATCAACTTCTAGTACGGCCATGGCACGAGCTGTTGGACCGCCCCAAGGTAATAAGTTCATAATGGTGTTTTGTAAGATAACAAGCACACCTAAATTCATCAATTTCATATTAAGTTTTTTGTAGATGGGAATAAACGCAGAACAGCAAATCAAGGTTGTAGTTGTTCCATCTCCGTTTAAGGAAACAGCAGCAGCAACTACCGCAGTAGCCATCAAGACTTTCATTGGATCGCCTTTAGCAAAGTAAATCATTTTTTTAGTGATTGGGTCAAACAAACCAGCATCCAACATAATAGAGAAGTAAAGAATGGCAAATAATAACATAATACCAGTTTTTGAAGTAGTTGAAATCCCATCTAAGACGAAATTCCCAATGTTGACTTCAGGGACAACACCGTCAGCACCAGGTGGCGGACTCGCTACTCCAGTTGCAATTGCAATCAAAGTAAAAATAAGAGGAATAATTACTAAAGATGTAAACGGTGACAATTTCTTTTTCATGATTACATACATAAAGATGATAATCATACCATAAGCTAAAATAGTGAGTAACATGTTTTTCTTCCTTTCTTTTTTAGAACTTTTTTGTAAGCGTTAACAACCGGTGTTAATAAAAAAGAATAGCCATGAGAAATGTTTCACAGTATTCTGGTTTACAACAAAAAATATTTTTTGTGTTTGTCTATAGTGTGAGAATATACAAACTTTCGCAGAGAATAAATAGCCTAAAACAAAAAGAACATCAAAAAAACAATTCAACAATCAAATTCTTATTAATAACTTAATATAATATTAATAGAATCTTAACGGCTGATAAATGCTTATATACCAATGTTTACAGAGTTTTTTTCACAAAATAAACAATAAAAGAACAATCTGAGCTAGTGTTTTCACTAGGTTTTTTAACGGTTTTTTCTATAATGAACGTATACCAAGAATTAGTGAAAGGAGAGACAATATGGGCCTATTTAAGTCCTTATTCAAGAAAGAGCAACACACGCAGGATACCGAGATTAATGAAAGCGTTATCCAACGTGAAGCGGATAACTTGGAAAAGCGATGGATAGATATACCAGCATATATTCCTGCTGAGCCAAAAGAATATCAATTGGTAAGTATTGTGGCCACTGCCATCGCAGCAGGAGAGTTTCCAGAAAGTCGTTTTGTTATCAAAAAAATCGCAAAACGAAATCCAGAAGCAAAAGAAGTTGCCATTATTGCAGCCAGTATAGCTGCAGAGCTTTCAGAAGAGTCTCAGCTAGTTGTCAAAAGAATTTCAAAACAAAACCTTGAGGAGGATCATTATGTTACGCAAATTTAAAATTTCAATTGATGGGAAAGAATATTTAGTCGAGATGGAAGAAATCGGTGGCGTCCCACAACCAGCACCTGTTGCGCCACAACCAACAGCGCCAGTTGCTACGACAGAAACACCAGCCCCTGCTGTTGAAGAAGCCCCAGCGCCAGCAGCACAGCCAGCCGCCCCAGCAGGAGCAGATGCAATGCCTGCGCCAATGCCAGGAACTGTGTTAAAAGTATTAGTCAATGTTGGTGATACGGTGTCTGAGAACCAACCATTGTTAATTTTAGAAGCAATGAAGATGGAAAATGAAATCGTTGCAGGAAAAGCAGGTACGGTAACAGGAATTCATGTTACCCAAGGCCAAATTGTGAATCCAGGGGAACCATTAATAACAATTAACTAGAATTAATTTAAGAAGAGGAAGTGATTTGTGTGGAGACACTGATTCAAGGTGTTATAGGAATGGGCCAAGAACCAGGACGCATTGTGATGATGCTGATTGGTGGACTATTAATGTATTTAGGAATAAAAAAAGAATATGAACCAACACTTTTAGTGCCGATGGGTTTAGGAACGATTTTAGTGAACTTTCCTAATTCCGGCGTATTGAGCGCTGGCGGCGAGCCAGGTCCGTTTAATGTTCTTTTTGATTTTGGAATAAAAACAGAGTTATTCCCGTTATTATTATTTATTGGGATTGGGGCAATGATTGATTTCGGGCCATTGTTACAAAATCCGTTTATGTTGATGTTTGGTGCCGCTGCACAGTTTGGGATTTTCTTTACAGTTATTATGGCTGTTTTATTAGGTTTTGATTTAAACGATGCTGCTTCGATTGGGATTATTGGTGCCGCTGATGGTCCAACGTCTATTTTCGTAGCAAATACCTTACATTCAAAATACATGGGGGCCATAATGGTTGCCGCTTACTCCTACATGGCGTTAGTTCCGATTATTCAACCAGTAGCGATTAAAGCAGTGACGACGAAAGCCGAACGTCGTATCCGTATGACTTATCGGGCCGGTGAAGTTTCTCAAACAGCAAAAATTCTTTTCCCGGTTGTTATTACGATTGTCGCAGGGTTAATTGCGCCGGTGTCATTACCATTAGTTGGTTTCTTAATGTTTGGGAACTTATTAAGAGAATGTGGCGTTTTGGACCGCTTATCCATTACAGCTCAAAATGAATTGGTAAATATTATTAGTATCTTGCTAGGACTATCTATTTCCGTTAGCATGAACTATGCAGAGTTCTTAAAAGTCGATACGTTGATGGTTATTGGCTTAGGGTTAGTCGCCTTTATTATGGACTCAGTCGGCGGCGTGCTTTTTGCTAAATTCTTGAATTTATTTAGAAAAGAAAAAATCAATCCAATGATTGGTGCTGCGGGTATTTCCGCTTTCCCAATGTCTAGTCGGGTCATTCAAAAAATGGCTACAGATGAAGACCCACAAAACTTTATTTTAATGCATGCTGCTGGTGCCAACGTTTCAGGACAAATCGCTTCTGTAATTGCTGGTGGCTTACTATTAGCCTTTTTAACATAGGACGGAAAGGAGAACGAATACATGTCTGTTAACATGGAAGATTTAAAAATTGCTTTTGAACTGTTAGGTTTTGGTTGGGGCGGCGTTTTCGTTGTTTTATTTATCATTTATCTAGCATCTAAATTACTAACAAAATTATTTCCAATTAAAAAATAAAGGAGGTTATTGCTGTGAGCAGCGTATATACAATGAAAAGAATCTGGTTGCAAAAAGATAAAAAAGCTTATCAAGCTTGGCGCGAATTAATGGAAAAAGCCGAATTGCAAACGACAGAAGCACTTGATTACACCGTTGGCATATATGATGACACAGCATTAATCGCCTCTGGCTCGCTTTCAGGCAAAACGATTAAGTGCGTGGCCGTTTGTAAAAAATATCAATCTGAAAATTTGTTAACCCAATTGGTGGTTCATCTACTTGAAAAACTGAGAGAAGAAAACCAATTACACAGTTTTTTGTATACAAAACCAAAAAATGAACAAATTTTTCAGTCGCTAGGCTTTCAAAAAGTGGTTGCGAATCAAGAGGTGCTATTTATGGAGCAAGGCAAACCAGATTTTGCCGATTATCTTGATTACCTGACACAGCATAAAAAAGCAGGGCCAGCCAGTAGCATTGTCATGAATGCAAATCCTTTTACGAAAGGCCATCAGTACTTAGTCGAAAAAGCAGCCAAAGAAAGTCCGCACGTTTATGTGTTTGTTTTATCTGAAGATAAATCGCTGTTTTCAAAAGAAGCACGTTTCGCAATGGTGCAAAAAGGGGTCGCCCATTTACCCAATGTGACAGTCCTATCTACAGAAGATTACTTAGTTTCGTCTGCGACTTTTCCTACCTATTTTTTGAAAGAAAAAGCGCCATTAGAGGTAGCTGCAATTCAAGCAACGCTTGATGCAACGTTATTTAAAGAAAGAATTGCGCCAATACTTGAAATTCAGCAACGTTATGTGGGAGAAGAGCCTTATTCAGAAGTGACCGATGTCTACAATCAAGCAATGCAACAAGTTTTCGGACAAACGATAACGCTAACCATTGTCCCGCGATTAGCGAGTGATGGAGAGCTGATTAGTGCGACGAAAGTTCGCAAAGCGATGGCTGAAGGCGACAAAGAGACACTCAAGAAGTTTTTACCAGCAACAAGTTATCAATACTTAGTAGAACACAAGAAACTAATGAGGTGAAGAAAGTGAAGATTATCAAAAATGCTACTGCAGGGACAGTAGAATCAAGTGATATTATGATTACCGTCCAACCCATTGAATCAACAGAAAATACCATTGAATTAGAAAGTAGTGTCGAAAAACAATTTGGCAATCAAATTCGTCAGGTGATTACGACAACTTTGGAACATTTAGATGTCCAAGGCGTTGCGGTCAAGGCGATTGATAAAGGGGCATTAGATTGTACAATCAAAGCTCGGATGATTACAGTTTTACATCGAGGCGCTGAAAAAGAAACGTATGATTGGAAGGAGTTGGACTCATGGAACGTTTAAGAAGAACAATGATGTTTGTCCCTGGAGCGAACGCGGCAATGCTAAGAGATGCACCTTTGTATGGGGCAGATTCAATCATGTTTGATTTAGAAGATGCAGTTTCATTAAAAGAAAAAGACTCTGCCCGTGTTTTAGTCCATTCTGCTTTGAAAACTTTCGATTATGGCAATATTGAAATTGTTGTTCGGATCAATGCTTTAGATGCTGGTGGTGCAGAAGATATTGAAGCAATGGTCTTAGCTGGTGTCGATGTGATTCGTTTACCAAAAACAGAAACAGCCCAAGATATCATTGATGTCGAGGCAGTCATTACAGAAGTAGAACAGCAAAATGACATTCCCGTAGGAACAACGAAAATGATGGCTGCCATCGAATCGGCCGAAGGTGTTCTAAATGCGCCCGCGATTGCCAAAAGTTCAACTCGCTTGATTGGCATCGCGTTAGGCGCCGAAGACTATGTTACCAATATGAAAACACGGCGCCATCCAGATGGCCAAGAACTATTCTTTGCTCGTAGCATGATTTTACATGCCGCTCGAGCAGCTGGGATTGCAGCTATTGATACGGTCTATTCAGATGTAGACAATACGGAAGGCTTTGAAGCCGAAGTTCGTTTGATTAAACAGCTAGGTTTCGATGGGAAATCGGTGATTAACCCTCGTCAAATCCCATTAGTTAATACTATTTATGCGCCAACAGAAAAAGAAATCCAGAATGCTAAGGAAGTAATCTGGGGCATTCGGGAAGCCGAAGCAAAAGGTTCCGGTGTTATCTCCGTAAATGGAAAAATGGTTGATAAACCAATTGTTGAACGAGCTGAACGGGTCATTGCGTTAGCATTGGCGGCTAAATTAATTACCGAGGAGGAAATATAGACATGGTAGTAAATAAAGTAGGCAAAGACATTCCTCAATCTTATGCAGAGCAATACGGCATTTATGAAGGAGAATTAGCACACATTGATGCTTATCAAGAAGCGAGCCGAGCAATTAAACCAGTGAAACCTCGGGAGACAAAACTTTTAGGAAGTATTCGTGAAGCAATTGAAAAAACAGGGTTGAAAGATGGCATGACCATCTCTTTCCATCACCATTTCCGTGAAGGAGACTATGTGATGAATTTAGTTTTAGCCGAGATTGCCGCCATGGGGCTGAAAAACATTTCGATTGCACCTAGTTCAATTGCAAATGTTCATGAACCTTTGATCGAACACATTAAAAATGGAGTAGTCACCAACATTACTTCTTCAGGTTTGAGAGATAAAGTAGGCGCCGCTATTTCAGCAGGTATCATGGAAAATCCTGTGGTGATTCGTTCACATGGTGGCCGGGCACGGGCAGTAGCAGCAGGCGATATCCATATTGATGTAGCTTTCTTAGGTGCACCAAGTTCAGACGCTTATGGAAATGCGAATGGAACCAAAGGAAAAGCTACCTGTGGTTCTCTTGGATATGCGATGGTCGATGCAAAATATGCGGATCAAGTGGTCATCATTACTGACACATTAGTACCATATCCTAATACCCCTATCAGTATTCCACAAACAGATGTTGATTATGTGGTAGAAATTGATGCAATTGGTGATCCAGATGGAATTGCCAAAGGCGCAACACGTTTTACAAAGAATCCTAAAGAATTATTGATTGCTGAATATGCCGCAAAAATAATTACACATTCTCCTTACTACAAAGAAGGCTTCTCATTCCAAACAGGAACAGGTGGCTCTTCACTAGCAGTTACGCGGTTCATGAGAGAACAAATGCTTAAAGATGGCATTAAAGCAAGTTTCGCTTTAGGCGGAATTACGAATGCAATGGTGGAACTTTTGGAAGAAGGCTTAGTAGAAAAAATTATTGACGTCCAAGACTTTGATCATCCATCAGCTATTTCTTTAGGGGAAAATGCCAATCATTATGAAATTGATGCCAATATGTATGCTTCACCGCTTAGCAAAGGGGCGGTTATTAATCAATTAGACACAGCTATTTTATCTGCTTTAGAAGTGGACACAGATTTTAATGTAAATGTCATTACTGGTTCAGATGGTGTCATCCGTGGTGCTTCTGGCGGACATTCCGATACAAGTATGGCTTGTAAAATGAGTCTAGTGATTGCACCACTTGTTCGTGGACGGATCCCAACAATCGTTGAGCAAGTAAATACAGTCGTTACACCAGGTACGAGTGTCGATGTCGTAGTAACAGAAGTCGGCATTGCAATCAATCCAAAAAGAACAGACTTAATTGATTGTTTTAAAACCTTAGATGTTCCTCAGTTTACGTTAGAAGAGTTGAAAGACAAAGCCTACAACATTGTTGGCACCCCGGAACCAATTAAATATGGAGACAAAGTTGTTGCGTTAATTGAATACCGAGATGGTAGTCTAATTGATGTGGTACGCAATGTTTAATGGGGAAAAAGTAACACTTTTAGAGATGTTGGATGCTCGCGAACAAAGAGCTGCCACACAGAAGGAGTTGTTAGAAACAGCACCAGAAGCTAGTCTCTTATCTGCCACAATGAATATTCCTGGAGAAGTGAAAAATTCGCCCACCTTAACGGCTGTTTTTTTAGAAGTAATTGACGAAGTCGAGCAACAATTGCTGGATCAAGTACCGATTGTTAATTTTTACCGGAATGAAAAGACAGGTCCTGAATATTATTTGGCGGTTTCGTTAGCCCCGCAAGAGTTAAAACAAAGAATGGTCAAAATTGAAGAAACACATCCTTATGGTCGTTTAGTGGACCTAGATGTTTTATGGGGAAATGAGGAACTAAAAAGCCTTCATCGAGGAGATTTAGGCTTGCCACCACGGCGCTGTTTTATGTGCCAAGAAGAGGCGAAAGTCTGTGGACGAAATCGACGTCACAGTCTTGAAGCAATGCAAGAAAAAATAACAGAAATAATTTTGACACGAAAGGAGCAGCCAAGTGAGTAAAAAAATTCGTTTTACAGAAACGGTGCTACGGGATGGACAACAAAGTTTAATTGCAACACGGATGCCAACCTCAGATATGCTGCCGATTATTAAAACAATGGACGAGGCAGGATTTCATGCATTAGAAATGTGGGGCGGGGCAACGTTTGATTCCTGTGTCCGCTATTTAAACGAGGATCCTTGGGAACGTCTTCGCCAAATTCGCAAAGAAGTTAAAAATACCAAACTTCAAATGTTATTACGAGGACAAAATTTACTAGGATATCGTCATTACGCTGATGATGTGGTGCGGGCCTTTGTCGAAAAATCAGTTGAAAATGGGATTGATATTATTCGTATTTTCGATGCCTTGAATGATGTCCGTAATTTACAAACAGCAATTCAAACAACAAAAGAAGCTGGCGGACACTGTCAAGCAGCGATTTCTTATACTACGAGTGAAATTCATACCATCGATTACTTTGTAAAATTAGCCAAAGAATTAAGTCAAACAGGAGCGGATTCCATTTGTATTAAGGACATGGCAGGCGTTTTGACGCCACAAACGGGTTTTGAATTAGTGAGCAAAATGAAAGATGCCATTGATTTACCTTTAGAGGTGCATACGCATGCGACTAGTGGTATTTCTGAGATGACCTATTTAAAAGTTGCTGAAGCAGGTGCGGATATCATCGATACAGCTATCTCTTCTTTCGCTGGCGGTACGAGTCAACCAGCCACAGAATCTGTAACCATTGCGTTAGAAGATTTAGGCTTTGAAACAGGTTTAAATATGGAAAAAGTAACAGAGATTGCTGACTATTTCAATCCGATTCGTGATCGCTTTAGAAGTGAAGGCATTTTAAACCCTAAAGTTAAAGATACGGAACCGAAAACCTTGATTTATCAAGTGCCTGGTGGTATGTTATCAAACTTATTAAGTCAATTAACGGAGCAAGGTTTACAAGACAAATATGAAGAAGTTTTAGCTGAAGTACCTAAAGTAAGAGCGGATTTAGGGTATCCACCACTAGTTACGCCGCTTTCACAAATGGTCGGAACACAAGCTTTAATGAATGTGATTTCTGGGGAAAGATATTCCTTAATACCGAATGAAATCAAAGATTATGTGCGCGGAGAATACGGTAAATCACCAGCACCTATCGCAGAAGAGATTAAGCAAAAAATCATTGGGGATGAAGAGGTAATCACTTGTCGACCAGCGGATTTATTGAAACCAGAGTTGCATAGTTTAGAAAAGGAAATCCAACAATACGCAAAATCTGAAGAGGATGTCCTATTATATGCGATGTTCCCACAACAAGGAAAAGACTTTTTAGGACGTCGCGAAGATCCTTTTTACGATGTACCGTTACAGAAAGTGACAGTCAAACTTGACTTGCCAGAATAGAACGGGCAAGTGCTCCGCAAATGTATAAAGAAGCAAGGGTTTGAGCGACGATAACGGTTGTTCAAACCCTTGCTTCATCAAATAGAAAAAAGGCAGCCCGTGAAAGGAAGTGACAATGTGTTAGAAGAAGTTCTAGCAATTCATCAAAAAAATATTGGTGTGCTAAGTCTTGAAGCAACAGAAGCGGTGTTAAACCATCATGATTTAGCCAAAATGTATACACCTGGTGTCGCAGAATTGAGTTTAATGATTGCCCAAAATCATGAATTAGCGCGCGAGTGGACCATTAGTGGTAAGTTAATTGCGGTTATTACAGATGGGTCAGCTGTTCTGGGTCTCGGCAATATGGGCACGCAAGCGGGCTTGCCAATTGTTGAAGGCAAAGCTTTACTTTATAAAAATTTGGCGGGGGTCGATGCTATTCCTTTAGCACTGGAACAAAAATCAGTGGATGAGATGGTTCAAACAATTGAAAATTTACAAAATAGTTTTGCAGGAATCCATTTAGAAGATATTTCTGCACCAAAATGTTTTGAAATTGAAGAAAAACTTCAACAACGTTTGAACATTCCTGTGTATCATGATGACCAAGAAGGCACAGCCATTGTCGTTTTAGCTGGGCTAATCAACGCAGCCAAAATTAAAGGAAAACCTTTAAATGAATTGCGTGTGGTGATTAACGGAGTTGGTGCTTCTGGTGTAGCGACCGCTAAGTTATGTATTCAAGCGGGAATTACGCATCTCACCTTAGTAGATCGCCAAGGTGTTTTAAGAGAAGAAGACCCGACATTGAATCCTTACCAACGTGCTTTGCTTCGACAGGTAATAAAACCATCAGTAGAAAACAAAGATTTAGCCACCGCTGTCGTCAATCAGGATGTTTTTTTAGGCTTATCAGAAGCGGATGTGCTAACGCCAGCCCTGATTAAATCAATGAACCAAGACCCAATTATCTTTGCTTTAGCAAATCCTAAACCAGAAATTGAACCAGCCCTCGCCCAAGCCAATGGTGTCCGTTTATTAGCAACTGGTTCTTCCAAATATCCGAATCAAGTGAACAACATTTTAGCTTTTCCAGGTCTTTTTAAAGGGTTATTGGCAGCGAAAGGCAGAAAAGTCGATGTCGGTTTGCAAATGACAGTAGCACGAAGCTTGGCCGCTATGATTTCAGAACCCACAGCAGAAAAATTCATACCTAATGTATTTGATGGCGGCGTAGTTGACACGGTTTTTAATGCTGTACTAGACTATATAAAACAAGAAAAGGCCACGGCAGAAGAAGGGACGTAAAAGGCAATGACAAAGCAAGCAAGGAGTAAATTAGCGCAGCAAGCACAATTGGCACTACTCTATGAAGTGACCTGTTTAAATAAACCAGGCTTGGTGGATCCAGTCGATGCAGGCGCCCATCAAGATATGGATGTTTTCACTTTTTTAGAAAGTAGTGTGGTTTTGACTCCTTATTTTGAAACCTTCGTTCAAGCTGGGACAGAGCTACGTCATTTGCCGATTGAGGCAACATTTCGCGCGATTCGACAAGTTGGTTTAGAAGCAGAACGAGCGATGTTTGAGGCAACAGAAGGTATCAATACACATAAAGGAGCGATTTTTTCTCTAGGTATTTTTTTAGCTGTCTGTGGTCGTCTAATGATTTGGGAGACCCCTTGCACCTTACAATTGTTTCAACAAACGCTTCAAACAATGACGCAAGACTTACTGGCCGACTTTGAAAACCTCGCTACGAATGAGCTAGAAAAACTAACTTGGGGTGAACGACTATTTGTTCAGCATGGCTTGACTGGAATCCGTGGTGAGGCGCAACAAGGTTATCCCGCTGTCTTTGAACAGGGAGTGCCTTATTATCAAAAACATCAAGGCACACAACAACAAAAACTCATTGATACGCTCCTTTATTTATCGCTCTATGTTGAGGATACGAATTTGATTAAACGAAGTCAAAATGTCCAAATTTTTGAAATATATCAACCGTTAATCCAGGAATATTTTGCTTTAGGGGGGACACAAACGTTACGGGGAACCCTTTGCTTAGAAAGATTGAATCACTTATTCAAAGAAAAAAATTGGAGTATTGGTGGCAGTGCAGATGCTTTAATTTTGGTGGTGTTTTTAGATAAACTAATGAAATTAAATTGGCTGACCCCTTAATTAAAAAGATAGTTACAACGCTGATTTGGTCAGTTATTTTGACCTTATATGCCTATGGAAAGGTCTCAAGAGAATTCAAGAAAGCGATTGACAAATACCACGAAACACAGTATATTTTATTACGAAATCATTCTTATCAGAGTATACAAATACGATGATAAACAGTTGAAGCGAATCTTGATTTGCTTTTCCTAAACCTGATTCTTTTAGAATCAGGTTTTTGTTTATCTAAAAGGCGGCATTCGTTCAAAAACGGCTGTCGCCTTTTTTTATGAAATTTTTTTAATGTAAAGTTTTTATGACTTACAGCCATAAAATTGATAAAAACAGTCAAAGAAGCAGAAAAAATAATAGTGGAATTTCTCAAAAAAATAAAAAAATTTTCCGTTATTTAATTATCGATTTATCAAACGATAAGTTATAATAAAATAATTTATTTATCTTTAATGATTGAGGAGAAATGTATAAACTTCCTCATTTTCCTCTCATTGTATAATAACTCACTAATGAATTAGTGAGTTATTATACAATGAGAGGATGTTTGTTATCAAATGAATTTTTATATAAAAATTCACAGCATTATATTTTGAAAAGCTGAGGAAATGTACTAAACTGCAGGTGTTAAATCCATTTAAATCGCTAAAGGGGGAGATGAACAACTAGGGGAAGCTAATGATCTTGGTATTTATCGTTTATTTTAAAGAAAAGAGGGACGATCAGATGAAAAAGAAAATTGTTGAGGATTTTAATCGGAAAAGTCAGCATAAAAAATGGACAAAACGCAAGATGCTTAATTTAGCAATATCAAGTGGTTTATTATTTACGTCATTAGCAATCCCTGTAAGTATAGCTGTTACCTCTGGCACAATCAGTGCATCAGCAGCGGTCTTGGATATCGAACTATTATCAAATGTTACGTCAAATAATGACAGTGGCACTTCAACGAGTAATCGTTGGACAGCCGCAAACCAAAATCAACCAGTTAATTTCACGGTTTCTGGTGGCGCTTTAGCAGATGCTTCCGCTGTGTTTAGTGGACAAAAACAAGCGGTGTTAGTGGTTCCTCCTGAGTTAAGAGGAAATGTAGCTGCAGCAGGCAGCGCAGCAATCAATACCAATGTCACGATTGATCTTTCAAAAGTTACTTTTTTGACCGCCGTTTTGAATGCAGCCAATGATTTAACCAATGTCATTACTCAAATTACCAGTGGAGCGTTAGGGAATTTAACTGGTGTTGATATTGATCTGACGGAAGTGAATCGTCAGTTGGAATTAGTGAATAACATTGAAAACTTAGGTGCTGCTTCATTTACAGCTCCGGAAACGTTAGCAGCTGACGGCTCATACATTAGCGCACCAATTAGTGATGGTTTAGGGTTAGTTTTAGCCCAAAATGTTTCAAACATCTTACAAGATTTGAATGCAGCAGTTCAAGCTTTGGAGGCAAAAGGAACCAGTATCCCAAGTAATCTTGTCGCCACAGCCATAAATACAGCCTTGCTTCCTGTCAAAGGCACGGTAAACGTGGCTGTTTCAGGTGCTTTGCCTTTATTAGCGGTTGGTGGTTCAGGTGTGAATGAGTTAGTGGATGCTTCTTTACTAGGCGCAACTACGGTTACTTTACCAACTACCGTTTCAACACCTCAAAATTTATCCAATAATTTAGATGCTCGTTTTGTAGGAACAGTCGTTCAAACAGATCTTTTAGACGTTAATTTATTAGCAACAGCAGACGGTGTATCCAACATTTATTTTGCTGCAGGTACTACTAGTGAAGTAACCGCACCTACCGTAACAGGAGTAACAGGCAATTCAACGGCAGGTTACGAAGTTAAAGGAACTGCCGATGCCAATGCCACGGTTGAAATCCGAAATGCAGGAGGTGCCGTGATAGGTACAGGTACTGCTGATGGGACAGGGGCATTTACAGTTACCATTCCCGCAGGTGAAGCAGGTGCGAATGAAACGTTAACCGCCGTAGCGAAAAACGCCAGCGGCACAGAAAGTACGCCAACAACGTTCCAAACACCAGCGGATGAAGCAACCGTAACCGCACCAACAATCACAGGAGTGACAGGTAATTCAACGGCAGGTTACGAGGTCAAAGGCACCGCTGATGCCAATACCACGGTTGAGATCCGAAATGCAGGAGGTGCCGTGATAGGTACAGGTACTGCTGATGGGACAGGGGCATTTACAGTTACCATTCCCGCAGGTGAAGCAGGTGCGAATGAAACGTTAACCGCTGTAGCGAAAAACGCCAGCGGCACAGAAAGCACGCCAACAACGTTCCAAACGCCAGCGGATGAAGCAACCGTAACCGCACCAACAATCACAGGAGTGACAGGTAATTCAACGGCAGGTTACGAAGTTAAAGGAACTGCCGATGCCAATGCCACGGTTGAAATCCGAAATGCAGGAGGTGCCGTGATAGGTACAGGTACCGCTGATGGGACAGGGGCATTTACAGTTACCATTCCCGCAGGTGAAGCAGGCGCCAATGAAACGTTAACCGCCGTAGCGAAAAACGCTAGCGGTACAGAAAGTACGCCAACAACGTTCCAAACACCAGCGGATCCTAATACGCCCGTGGCGACGCCAATTGTTGAGACTGTAACAGGTAGTACAACAAAAGGCTATGAGGTCAAAGGGACTGCTGAAGTTGGCACCACCATTGAGGTTCGCGATGCAGCTGGCACGGTCCTTGGTACTGCAACAACTGGAACTGACGGAAAATATACAGTGACTTTAGATTCAGGAACAGCAACAGCAAATCAAACGCTGAGCGTTGTAGCGAAAAACGCTAGTGGCACGGAAAGTCAACCAGCAACGGCGACAACACCAGCTGATGTCACTGCACCAACAGTTGATAACATCACAGGCAACTCTGGTTCGGGTTATGAAATTACAGGAACAGCAGACCCTAACACAACAATCGAAGTTCGTGATCCATCTGGGGCAGTCATTGGTACAGGTACCTCTGATGCGAATGGTGATTTTACTGTAACGCTACCAACGGGAACGACCAATCCTGGGGATACGTTAACAGTGATTGGAAAGGATAACGCGGGAAATGAAAGTCAACCGACTGAAGTCCTTGTTCCTGCTGATGCCACGGTTACAGCACCAACTGTAACAGGAGTAACAGGTAATTCAGTTGCTGGTTATCAGGTGACAGGCACCGCTGATCCGAATGCTACCATCGAAATTCGTGATGCAGATGGGAACGTGATTGCAACAGGGACTGCCGATGGGACTGGTTCCTTTGCTGTGAACCTTCCAGCTGGGACGGCAAATGCGAATGAAACATTGACAGCGTTAGCCAAAGATCCTGCTGGCAATACAAGTACACCGACAACGTTCCAAACACCAGCAGATGAAGTAGTGGCACCGCCAAGTGTCGACAAAGTAACTGGGAATACAACACAAGGATATCAAGTGACAGGTACCGCTGAACTTGGCACCACCATTGAAGTTCGTGCAACAGACGGAACAGTTTTAGGCACCGCAACAACTGGACCGACTGGCCAATATACTGTGACGTTAGCTTCAGGAAAAGCAACAGCTAAACAAACAGTGAATGTAGTTGCTAAAAATGATACTGGACTTGAGAGTCAACCAACTACAGCTATGACACCCGCTGATGTTACCACACCAACAATTGGTGACATTACTGGAGATTCAACAACTGGTTATGAAATCACTGGGACGGCGGACCCTAATACCACCATTGAAGTACGGAACCCAGATGGAACAATTATTGGTACAACGACAACGGATGATCAAGGAAACTTTACTGTGGACCTTCCAGCGGGAGCCGCTAATCCTGGTGATACATTAACAGTTGTTGGAAAAGACGGTGACGGCAATGAAAGTCAACCAACGGAAGTGACGGTCCCTGAAGATGCAACCGTAGCAGCACCAACTGTGACGACTGTTACAGGAACAACTGCCACTGGGTATCAAGTAACCGGCACGGCAGAGCCAAATGTCACCATTGAGATTCACAATGAAGCAGGTTTAGTTATTGCTACGGGAACGACTGATGGTGCTGGCGCCTTTACAATCACTCTTCCGACGGGCACAGCAACAGCTAACGAAGCCTTAACTGCCATTGCGAAAGATGCTGCTGGGAAAGAAAGTAATCCGACTGCTTTCAAAACACCTGCTGATCCAGATGCACCAGTCGCGACACCTACTGTTGACAAAATCACTGGTAGCACGACAAAAGGCTATCAAGTAGTAGGAGCAGCAGAAGTTGGTACAACAGTTGAGGTGCGTGATGCCGATGGCACAGTCCTTGGCATGGCAACTACTGGAACTGATGGCAAATACACAGTGACTTTAGAGCCAGGGAAGGCCTCAGCTAACGAAACAATAACTGTCGTAGCGAAAAATGCAACAGGAAAAGAAAGTCAGCCAGCTACAGCAACTACACCAGCCGACTTAGCCACACCAACCATTGATTCTATTACCGGAAATTCTGGTAAAGGTTACGAAATCACTGGAACGGCGGAGCCCAAAACCACTATTGATGTCCGTGACGCAGACGGAACCATCATTGCTGCTACCACTGCTAACGAAACCGGCCAATATACGGTGACTCTACCAGCTGGCGTAGTGACACCAGGAGAAACGATTACGATTATTAGCAAAGATGGCGCTGGCAATGAAAGTCAACCAGCTACAGCCGTTATTCCAGCGGATGTTGTTTTAGCGGCGCCAACTATTACGAAGGTTGAAGGAAACAAAGCCAATGGCTATACAGTCACTGGAACTGCTGATCCAAATGTCACGGTTCAATTTTACAATAGCAGTGAACAATTATTGGCAAGTGGCAATACAACTACTGGAGGCACCTTCTCCGTTCATATTGCAGCAGGGTTAGCAACAGAAAAAGAAACGTTAACCGCACTAACCACAGATACACAAGGAAATGTGAGTCCTAAAACCACATTTATGACGCCAGCCGATATTACGGGAGAACCAGAAATTAAAATTGCGGCACCAACTGTTTCTTCAGTTTTAGGAACGTCTAAAGCCGGCTACCTCATCAAAGGAACAGCTGAACCAAACCGAATCATTCAAATTAGTAACCGACTATTAAGAAGTGTGATTGCTGTAGGTGCCACCGATGCTGAAGGCAACTTCGCTATCCAATTAACAGCGGGACAAGCGACTGCTCAACAAAGTTTACTTGCGACAGCTACCGATGGCGCAGGACATTACAGTACGGCTACAACCTTCATGACACCAGCCGACCCAACGAATCCTGGAGGAGGCAATGGTAACACTGGCGGAAATAACGGCAATACAGGCGGCAATACAGGCGGCAATACAGGAAACAATGGCGCAACTGGCGGGAATAATGGGAATGGTTCAAACACAGGTTCAAATCCAAATGGAGGTTCTGGTTTAGGCACAACAGGTTCTGGCTTAGGTTCACTAGGCAATGGCCTCGGTACAAATGGTAGTGGCTACCACCCTAAACTAAGCACCATCAGTTATGGCACTGGAAATCACGGGAAAACAGGCTTATTACCTAGCACAGGTGAAAAAGAGTCTTCAGCCGTGACAACAAGTTTGTTTGGCGCCTTTGTCGCACTCCTTGCGAGCATGGGAATCATCAAACGCAAACGTAAAAACTAGCTCTCTCCTTTAATTCCTATAGATGAGAAAACGTATTGTTGAGAATTCCCCACTCAATGATACGTTTTCTCGTTCCATTTAATGAAGAAAAATTGCCAAATAGAATAAAATGTGCTATTCTATTTTCAGAAAATCGAAGGAACAAGCAGTGAAAGTGCTAAATCCAACCTGAATTTTTTAATGCAGGAGGAGTGGGCGCTTTTTTTGTTGTTATGAAGAAAGGAAGCTAATTATGCAATCAGCTACAATGGAATTTGATACAATTGCGGCGATTTCTACGCCGCCAGGTGAAGGTGCGATTAGTATTGTTCGTTTAAGTGGCGAGCAAGCAGTTGCTATTGCAAACAAAGTTTATCGGTCAGGCACTAAAGATTTAGCTAAAGTCCCCACGCACACGATTCATTATGGTCATATTGTTGATCCGAAAAACGATCAATTGATTGATGAAGTCATGCTTTCTGTGATGCGGGCACCGAAAACATTTACACGAGAAGACGTAGTAGAAATTAACTGTCATGGCGGCATTGTCGTGGTGAACCAATTATTGCAATTACTGTTACGTGAAGGCGCACGAATGGCCGAACCTGGGGAATTTACAAAACGTGCTTTTCTAAATGGCCGAATGGATCTTTCACAAGCAGAAGCAGTGATGGACTTAATCCGTGCTAAAACAGATAAAGCGATGAATGTTGCATTGAACCAATTGGATGGTAACTTGTCGGCGTTAATTCGTTCATTAAGACAAGAAATTTTAAATACTTTAGCACAAGTAGAAGTTAATATTGATTATCCAGAGTATGATGATGTCGAAGAATTAACCACGAAATTACTTTTAGAAAAAGCCGAATTTGTGAAAGCGCAGATTCAACAATTATTAACGACCGCTAAACAAGGAAAAATTTTGCGAGAAGGTCTAAGTACAGCAATTATTGGCCGACCAAATGTCGGGAAATCCAGTTTGTTAAACCATCTGTTACGAGAAGAAAAAGCTATCGTTACAGATATTGCTGGAACGACACGTGATGTCATTGAAGAATACGTTAACGTTCGCGGCGTTCCTTTAAAATTAATTGATACAGCGGGGATTCGCGAAACAGAAGACATTGTGGAACGAATTGGTGTCGAACGTAGCCGCAAAGCGTTAGCAGATTCGGATTTAATTTTGTTAGTCTTAAATCAAAGCGAAGAATTGACAGAGGAAGATCGTCAACTGTTGGAAGCAACGAAAGGCTTAAAACGCGTTATTCTTTTAAATAAAATGGACTTACCGACAAAACTGGATCCTAACGAATTACAAGAATTAGTCCCTGCAGAAGAAATTTTATCCGTTTCGGTGTTGTCAAACACAGGCTTAGACCAGTTAGAAGCGAAAATTGCTGATCTTTTCTTTGGCGGCCAAACAGGCGAAAAAGATGCTACCTATATTTCTAATACACGTCATATTGCTTTGCTGGATCAAGCAGCGCTTTCGTTACAAGAAGTGATTAACGGCATCGAAGCAGGTATGCCAGTCGATTTAGTTCAAATTGATATGACCCGTTGTTGGGATTATTTAGGGGAAATCGTCGGCGATAGTGTCCAAGATGAATTAATTACACAGTTATTTAGTCAATTTTGTTTAGGAAAATAAGACAAGAGAGGAATTTTTTATGAATCAATATCAAGCAGAATCATATGATGTTATTGTCGTCGGTGCTGGACATGCTGGCTCTGAAGCAGCCTTAGCAGCCGCACGAATGGGCGTTAAAACGTTACTTTTAACAATTAATTTAGATATGGTTGCTTTTATGCCATGTAACCCTTCTGTTGGTGGACCTGCCAAAGGAGTCGTTGTCCGAGAAATCGATGCATTAGGCGGCGAAATGGGTAAAAACATTGATAAAACCTACATCCAAATGCGGATGCTAAATACTGGTAAAGGTCCAGCAGTGCGTGCGTTGCGCGCGCAAGCTGACAAACATGCCTATGCGACAGAAATGAAACATACCATTGAAAAAGAAGAAAATTTAACCCTTCGTCAAGGGATTGTTGAAGAATTAATCGTGGAAGATGGCGTTTGTCGTGGTGTTGTAACTTCAACAGGTGCCGCATACCGTAGTCAAGCAGTGGTGATTACTGCCGGTACTGCCTTGCGTGGCGAAATTATTATTGGTGAATTAAAATATTCATCAGGACCAAACAATTCGCAACCTTCCGTTGGTTTAGCCAATCATTTAAAAGAATTAGGTTTAGAAATCGATCGCTTTAAAACAGGAACGCCGCCGCGAGTAAAATCAAGTACGATTGATTATTCTGTGACAGAGGAACAACCAGGCGATAAAGAACCCAACCACTTTAGTTACAGCACGCCAGATAGTGCCTACAATCAAAACCAAGAACCTTGTTGGTTAACTTATACGAATGAAACAACGCATGAAATTATTCAAAAAAATCTACACCGCGCCCCAATGTTTACTGGGATTGTTGAAGGTGTGGGCGCTCGGTATTGTCCATCCATCGAGGACAAAATTGTTCGTTTTGCAGACAAACCAAGACACCAATTGTTCTTGGAACCAGAAGGGTTGAATACCGAAGAAGTTTACGTCCAAGGCTTATCTACTTCTTTACCAGAAGATGTCCAAACAGAAATGCTTCATTCTATTGAAGGATTAGAAAAAGTAGAAATGATGCGTACAGGTTACGCCATTGAATACGATGTGGTAGTCCCTCACCAATTACGCCCAACATTAGAAACAAAGGTCATTGAAAATCTTTATACAGCAGGTCAAACGAACGGAACTAGTGGCTACGAAGAAGCTGCTGGTCAAGGCTTGATGGCAGGAATTAATGCTGCATTGAAAATTCAAGGCAAAGAGCCTCTTGTTTTAAAACGTAGTGATGGCTATATTGGCGTCATGATTGACGATTTAGTTACAAAAGGCACTAACGAACCTTATCGCTTATTAACGTCACGTGCGGAGTATCGTTTGATTTTACGACATGACAATGCGGACTTACGTTTAACAGAAATGGGTCATGAAATTGGCTTAGTCAAAGAAGAACAATATGCCGCCTATCTAGTCAAAAAAGCGGCTGTTGAAGCGGAAATTGCCCGCTTAGGCAAACATCGGATTAAACCAACCAAAGAAGTGCAAGCATTTTTGGAAACTAAAGGCGCTGCTGGCTTAAAAGACGGTATTTTAGCTAGAGATTTTCTGAAACGCCCAGAAATCAGTTATCAAGAAGTCGCTCAATTTATTCCCGCACCTGAAGAGGCGCTCGATCCAAAAGTGATTGAACAAGTAGAAATTCAAATCAAGTACGAAGGCTACATTAAAAAAGCCATGGAAAAAGTTGAGAAACTAAAACGCATGGAAGCAAAACGCATTCCAGAAAACATCGATTACCAAGCGATTAACGGCTTGGCTACAGAAGCAAAACAAAAACTACAAAAAATCCAACCAGAAACGATTGCCCAAGCAAGCCGTATCAGCGGTGTGAACCCCGCTGACATTAGCATTTTGATGGTCTACATCGAACAAGGAAAAATCGCGAAAGTGCAAGGATAATAAAAATTTGAAGCAGTTGCTTCTTCACGGATGATTGATTGTGAAGAAGCAACTGCTTTTTTGTTTTGAATTAGTCTACTTTTTTTTCTAAACTGCAAAAAAAGACTGTCTTAAATAATTTCACAAACTGACCTATACTGAAAGCGCAAACAAATGATAGGAGTGGAACAAATGACAGATTGGTTAGGAATTAAAGGAAAAGTAGTGATTGTTACAGGAGGCTCATCTGGTATTGGTCGCAGCATTGTTGAAAGCTTGTTAGCACAAGAGGTCTATGTCGCTAATTTTGATATTTCAGCATCAGAAACGCAACATGAGCATTTACTCTTTGTGAAAGTCGATGTAACTTCTCGAGCAGAAGTAGAAGCGGGTGTCGCTCAAGTGGTGGAAAAATTTGGAACCGTAGATGGCCTAGTAAATAATGCCGGAATCAATATTCCTCGTCTATTGGTGGATAAAAATCATCCTCATGGGCCTTATGAATTATCGGATGAGGTATTCGACAAAATTGTAGCCATCAATCAAAAAGGGCTCTACCTAATGAGCCAAGCAGTGGGCCGGGTTCTTGTACAAAAACAAGCAGGTGTCATTATTAATATGTCTTCAGAAGCTGGATTAGAAGGCTCCGAAGGGCAAAGCGCCTACGCTGCAACGAAAGCAGCGGTCAGCAGTTATACACGTTCATGGGCTAAAGAGTTAGGAAAATCAAACGTCCGTGTCGTGGGGATTGCGCCAGGCATTATGGAAGAAACGGGCTTGCGCACTTTAGCATACGAAGAAGCATTGGCTTATACACGAAACATTTCTGTGGAGCAATTGCGAGCAGGTTATTCAAAAACAAGTACGATTCCATTAGGTCGTAGCGGAAAACTCCATGAAGTCGCTGACTTAGTATGCTATTATTTATCAGACCGTTCAAGCTATATTACAGGCATCACCACAAACGTAGCTGGAGGTAAAACAAGAGGATAGAGGTGGGAAAACTAAATGACGCTAGTAAATAGATGGTACCAAGTAATAAAATTACTAGTTGATCACAAAGGAATGAGCTTACAGGAATTGCAAGAAAAATTAGCCGCAAGTCCTCAAACAGTTCGTAAAAACATTGATACATTGAATGATGAATTAATCGGTATCGCCCAAATTATTCAGAAGGAAAATCTCTTTCAGTTAGAAATCAATAACTTTGAAGGTTTTGAAGAGGTTTTGTCTGGACGGCTAAAAAGGGAATCTGATTTTAATTCTTCAAGCAAGCGTGTTTCCTACATTATCAAACGATTAATAGAAGAAGATCAATTTATTTCAACTTATAATTTATCCGAAGAACTCGCCGTTAGTCGCGGCACAGTTAATAAAGACATTAAGCGCATGAAAGAGCTGATTGCTCCTTGGCAGGTTGCGGTTGTAGGTACGCCAAACCGTGGTATTCATTTAGAAGGAAAAGAGTTTGATTTACGCTTACTTCATGTGAATTACGTCCAAGAATATTTTGAAGAACAGTTTCTTCATGAAACTACCAAACAAATGATACAAAAAATAATCAAAGAAACAAGACTAGCGAAACAAGATAGTTTTCTTTTACGAAGAGTGGTTTCAATTGTTTTGCAGCGTGTTTTAGCTGGAAAACTCATTACGGAACTACCACTAGAATATGTTGATTATGTTCGTCATAACGAGCAGATTGAAGAACTGATGTATCACTTGGAAATAACCTATAATGTAACGTTAAGCCAATGGGAACGTTCCTTTATCAGCTTTCCTTTTAACATCAACACAAACCATATTCGTAATTCTTTATTGGCTGATGAAGGACTCTTAGCTGACTATTTTCAAAAAATGATGAAAAAAATTCATCATTCAGTTGTTGTTGAATTTGATGAGGACTTCTTGTTTTCAGAAATGAAAGATCATTTAAGAAACGTGATGAATCGACTCGTTTTTCATGTGGAGTGTCACGATTTATTTTACGGAGAAATTGAACGACAATATCCTTTGGCCTATGAATTAGCCAAGATTGGCTTGCAAGAATTGGGCCGTTTGTTAAATCGTTGTGTGCCGACGGTTGAATTTGGGTATCTCGCTTTGTATTTTGAACTAGCATTGAGAGGGAACTATGAAGCGGGAGCCAAAAAAGAAATCGCTGTAATCTGCAGTACAGGTCATGGAACGGCCTTGATCATTCAGCGGCAATTGGAAAAAGTTTTGGGTCCAGACGTCCAGATTGCCCATTTTTCTGAAGAAGAGGCAGAGAGAAGAGAATTGAATCAATATTTTGCTATTTTTACAACCATTCCCTTAAAAAATATTCGACCACAAACACCGATGATCCATTTAACTAATTTATTTAACGATACTTGGCTCAGAAATGAGTGGCAGAGAGCAAAAGAAATTCGTTCCGTGGAATCTCAAAATATTCATATGACCTATCAATTATTAGAGAATACTCAAGGTTACCGAGCGAATATCCAGAAAATGGTTGCTGATTTAGAAGCAGAAAAATTAGTAGATCCTCAATTTATCGAACGAATTTTTACTAGAGAAGATCAACAAACAACTATTTTTGAATCGGGGATTGCCTTTCCCCATACAATTAATCAAGCCTTACCAACGATTATTTTATCGATTGGGGTTTTTGAAGAATCACTGGTTACACCAGAAGGTAAAGTTGATGTTATTTTGCTGTTGGGTATTCCAGAAGAGCTGACGGCCACTGTTGAAGCAGAGTTACTACAACTATATGACCGCTTGTTTACAATCGCAGGAGACGAACGTTTACGTAATGAATTACGGAAGCAACGAGATGTTTTAGCGGTTAAAGAGTGGATGCAAAGGAAGGGGATTATCATATGAGTTTTATCTACGTATTCGGGGCGCTTTTTTTAACAGCTTACTTCGTTCAGATAGCTATGGGAATGAAACAGATTAAACACTTTAATCAAAACTACCAAGAATTGCGACAATTAGGAAAAGTCGCGATTGGTCGACGTGCAGGGAAGTTAAAAGCAGGCACGATTATCTTGTTTGCTGTGGATTCGCAAGGGAAAATCTTAGCCGCTAGAAAGATGCAAGGTGTCACCGTTCTAGCTAAATTTCATCCCTTACCTCAGTACGTGAACGAGGATATTCATTATATGGATCATTACCATCCACTCGTACAAAAGGAAAATAAATTAACCCAACAAGCGATGGAAAATGCACGAGAAATTTACTTACGTGTTGAGCTTGGCAATTATCAAGAAACACAACCATTAACGCCGCTTAATGGAGCCAAAATTCAATGGCAATTATGGAAAAATAAAGTACAAACAAAATTGAAAGGAAGTGTCGAGTAATGTCTTATATTACAAAATTTGCGGAAGGATTTATGCACCTTTTCCAAACAGGAGCAGAAACATTTATTTCTTGGATGACAGGCATCGTACCTGTTGTTTTGATGTTAATGGTAGCTATGAATACTTTAATTGCTTTTCTAGGAGAAGAAAGAGTAACCAAAGTAGCCAAACTTTCTGCCAAAAATCCTGTTACGCGATATTTAGTGCTGCCTTTTTTATCCGCTTTTATGTTAGGCAATCCAATGTCCTTTACGATGGCTCGATTTTTACCAGAATACTATAAACCTAGCTATTATGCTGCACAAGCGCAATTTTGTCATACCAGTAATGGAGTTTTCCCTCATATTAATCCTGGTGAATTGTTCGTTTGGTTAGGGATTGCGCAAGGGATTGATACGTTAGGACTAAATTCGATGGACCTAGCGATTCGCTATATGTTTGTAGGGATATTAATGAATTTTATTGGCGGTTGGGTTACCGATTTCACTACCGCCTATGTTTGCAAACAACAAGGAATTACCCTTAGTAAAACAGTAGAGATTGCTGTGGATTAGAAAGGAGCAAGGTGCGATGACGTACAATAGTATTAAGGTAGTTAAAGGAAATGGCGGTTATGGTGGGCCCTTAGTAATTACACCGACAGAAGAAAAACATAAATTTATTTACATTACAGGTGGCGGCGAGAAACCCGCAATCGTTGATAAAATCGTAGAATTGACAGGAATGGAAGCGGTCAATGGTTTTAAGACATCGATTCCAGATGATGAAATCGCATTAGCCATTATTGATTGTGGAGGCACTCTTCGTTGCGGGATTTATCCTAAAAAAGGAATTCCTACTATTAACGTTGTTCCAACTGGCAAAAGTGGTCCCTTAGCACAATACATTAATGAGACAATTTATGTTTCCGCTGTAGGCCCGAAACAGATTACATTGACATCAGAAGAAGCTTCTGCTGATACAGAAAAGCCCACCTCGAAAAAAACAGAATTTAAATATGATACAAGTAAAAAAATTACTGAACAAAAAGCGGAACAACAAAGTTTTGTTGCGAAAATTGGTATGGGTGCAGGAAAAGTTGTAGCGACATTCAACCAATCAGCCCGTGAAGGCGTACAAACGATGATCAACACAGTGATTCCGTTTATGGCATTTGTTTCTTTATTAATTGGTGTGATTCAAGGTTCAGGAATTGGTGAATTTTTTGCCAATATCATGGCGCCATTGGCAGGAAACATTGTGGGGTTAACAATTATTGGTTTTATTTGTTCTCTGCCATTTCTTTCTCCTTTATTAGGTCCTGGAGCAGTAATCAGCCAAGTAATTGGTACGTTAATTGGTGTGGAAATTGGGAAAGGCAACATTCCGCCACAACTAGCTCTACCAGCATTGTTTGCTATTAATACACAAAACGCGTGCGACTTTATTCCCGTGGGTTTAGGCTTGGAAGAAGCTGAAGCTGAAACCGTTGAAGTCGGGGTCCCTTCTGTTTTATATTCTCGTTTCTTAAATGGTGCCCCTCGAGTACTAGTTGCTTGGTTAGCAAGTTTTGGATTGTATAGTTAAAAAATTTTTTTGGAGGATGGGAAATGTCAGTATTTACAACAAAGGTTCAGTCTATTGGACCAGAAGCCGAATTATTTAAAGAAGAAAAAATGGTCATCTTATTTGGAAAAGATGCACCAGATGCTTTAGCAGATTATTGTTATAACATTGAGGTTCAGCCAGTCACAGAAGCGATTACGGACAAGCAAACGTTAGTGATTGATGAACAAACTTACCAGATTACCGCTGTAGGCGAGGTAGTATTAACTAATTTAGACACATTGGGTCACATTACTATTAAATTTGATGGCGCAACAACACCTGAATTACCAGGTACATTATATGTTGAAGAAAAAGCTATTCCTGAAATAACTGTTGGTACAACAATCACTATTCTATAATTATCGTTTAAGGGAGGAACGTAAAAGATGGAATTTATGCTAGATACAATTAATCTTGAGGCTATTCGAAAGTATCAGAAAATTTTACCACTGGCAGGCGTAACGTCTAATCCTAGTATTGTTAAGCAAGCAGGAAAAATTGACTTCTTTGCGCAGATGAAAGAAATCAAAAAAACGATTGGACAAGCGAGTTTGCACGTCCAAGTGGTCGGTCAAACGACAGAAGAGATGCTAGAAGATGCCCAAACCATTGTACAACAATTAGGCCAAGAAACATTCATTAAAATCCCAGTCAATGAAGCAGGCTTGGCAGCCATCAAACAACTAAAGCAGGCAAATTATCGGATAACAGCAACCGCTATTTATACAGAATTTCAAGGCTACCTAGCGATTGCGGCAGGTGCAGATTATTTAGCGCCGTATTATAATAGGATGGAGAATTTAACAATTGATTCTCAAAAGGTTATTGAGCATTTAGCTGCAGAAATTAAACGGACGAACGCAAAGAGTAAGATCTTAGCTGCTAGTTTTAAAAACGTGGCACAAATTAATCAAGCCTGTCAAATGGGGGCGCAAGCGGTCACTATCGCACCAGAACTCGTGACACAAGGCTTGGCAATGCCCGCCATTCAAAAAGCAGTAACTGATTTTCAGGAAGATTGGGTTGCTGTTTTTGGAGTAGAAACGGTAAACGAATTAGCATAAAAAGAACGAGAAGAAAAAACGGCCATTTTTCTTCTCGTTCTTTTTTTGTTTCACATGAAACATCTACGATTATTCACTTGCTTAAAAATTAGACAATTCTCTTTATTTGTCAAAGAATTTCTTAAAAAAAAGGGTTATCTTTTGGGTATTTTTTTTGGTAGCAGTATGATGAGGGTATCAAATGATAGGAGGAAACGAGAATGAGATACACAAATGGAAATTATGAAGCATTTGCTCGACCAAGAAAACCAAAAGGTGTAGATGACAAGAGTGCCTACATCGTTGGTGGTGGCCTAGCAGGTTTAGCAACGGCTGTTTTCTTAATTCGTGACGGTCAAATGAAGGGCGAAAATATTCACATTTTTGAAGAACTCACGCTGTCTGGCGGTTCTTTAGATGGTAAATTTATTCCCCATGATGGCTTTGTCACTCGCGGCGGACGCGAAATGGAAAACCATTTCGAGTGTTTGTGGGATCTATTTCGTTCGGTACCATCATTAGAAGTAGAAGATGCCTCTGTCCTAGATGAGTTTTACCGGTTAGATTTAGATGATCCGAATTCTTCAAATTGCCGCATTATTCATAACCGTGGCGAACGTGTCCCCGATGATGGACAATTTACTTTATCCAAAAAAGCACAAAAAGAAATCGTTGATTTATTTATGACTTCTGAAGATCAATTAATTGGCAAAAAAATTGAAGATGTTTTCGGCGAAGAATTTTTTGAATCCAACTTTTGGATCTATTGGTGTTCAATGTTTGCTTTTGAAAAATGGCACTCTGCCATTGAAATGCGCCGCTACATCATGCGCTTTATCCACCACATCAAAGGTTTGCCTGACTTTACAGCCTTGAAGTTTACCAAATACAATCAATACGAATCGTTAGTGAAACCATTATTAAGCTTTTTAACCAATCAAGGGGTAGACTTTCAATATGAAACAACGATCAATGATATCCAAGTCGACATCAAAGGAGCTACTAAAGTTGCTCGGCGATTATTGTTGACACAAGCGGGCAAAACCAAAGAAATTCCTTTAACTGAAAATGATTTAGTCTTCGTAACGAATGGCTCAATTACTGAAAGTTCGACGCAAGGAGATCATCATACACCAGCACCAATTACTCATGAACTAGGGGGAAGTTGGAATCTCTGGAAAAACTTAGCAAAACAATCCCCAGAATTTGGGCACCCAGAAGTTTTCTGTGAAAATTTACCAGATGAAAGTTGGTTTGTCTCAGCAACGATTACGTGGGAAAATTTCGATATTGAACCGTATCTTTCTCGGTTAACACATCGTAAATTACGCACAGGAAAAATTGTCACAGGTGGTATTATTACTATCAAAGACTCTAATTGGATGATGAGTTTCGCTATGCATAGACAACCGCATTTTAAAGAACAAAATGATCAACAATCTATAACTTGGGTATATGGATTGCTTTCTAATAAACCAGGAAATTATATTAAAAAACCAATCGAACAATGTACAGGGCAAGAAATTACGCAAGAGTTACTTTATCATTTAGGGGTCCCAGAAGGGGAAATTGAACGTATTTCAGAAGAATCGGCTACCACTATTCCGGTTTATATGCCGTTTATCACTTCTTACTTTATGTTAAGAGAACCAGGCGATCGACCATTAGTTGTACCAAACGGCTCTAAAAATCTTGCTTTCATTGGGAACTTCGCAGATACTGAACGAGATACGGTGTTTACAACAGAGTATTCTGTACGGACAGCGATGGAAGCTGTTTATCAATTGCTAGAGGTTGAACGCGGAGTACCAGAAGTGTTTGCTTCTGCATACGACTTGCGCGTCTTAGCAAACTCTGTTTATTATTTATCTGACAAGAAAAAATTAACAGAAATGGATATGCCGTTCGTGGAACGCAAAATGGTTGAACACTTTGTGAAGAAATTTGAGGATACGTATATTGGTGATATTTTAAGAGAAAATCATTTAATTTAGTTGAAAAAGCGAGTGTAAATCACTCGCTTTTTTGGTTGTTTTATTAACCATTGAATAAATATTCATTATTATGTATATTTCTTTTGTGATTTTATGGATATTAAATATATAATATGCTGAATGGGAGTAGCCAGTGGGCAACTTCGCAAAAAAATCTTAATTTCTGAAGAGACTTTTTCAAAATTTTGTTGAAAAGAAGGCGCATTTTTACCATAGTTTCTTCACATTTAACGGCTATTATTTAAACATACCCGATAAACAAAACCCTAACAAAACACTTTTTCATTTTTTAACTCCTCCGCCCGCCCTTCCCCAAAGGGCGGGTTGTTTTTTTGCTTTAAAGCAGTTGGCATTTTGCGGGGAAAGGATTATCATTATAGAAGAAGTATATAGAAAAAGGCGGCGAGAAGATGGGACGTTGGCAAGAATTACAACAAGCAATGAGTGCTGGTGTAGAGGCGGCGATTGACGCTGGCTGGGACCGCCAAGCTGTTTATGGATTAGTGGAAAGCGCCATAAAAGACACGCGTTTCTTGCCACTTGAGCAAGCGAAAACAGCAGTCGCGGAACTGTTTTCTGAAGTGGGAGAAGTGGGCTCTTCAGCGTATGAACGATTATTTTGCTTTTCGGCTTATCGTCCGCAAGAAAAGCTCTCGTTACTGTTATGGCAATTAGGTGCAGTGTTGGATCAGCATGGCATGTTGCAATTAGTAGGACCTTATCGTTTCTCGAAGACGGTTGCACCGCATGCGACGTTTTGGGATTTGTTGGCAAAAACAGTTCAAAAAGCCTATCCGTTAGGTCTTCTTGGGAGCTTTAATCAAGAGAAAGCGAAAAAGATACATCAATTAAGAATGTATATTGATCGTCAAAATATCACGTATATCCGCGATTTTTTTAAACAAGAAGGGGACACCGATGAACAGGCATTAAAACGCTATGTTTTTGCGGCGAAGCCGCAAGGAATGGGCGGGCGGAAACTGAAAAAAAGCTCTGCTCGTTTACACAACAAATACCCTGAGGGGGCATCTTATTCTTTAATTAATAAGAAACGATTGACGCCTAATTTTCACAGTGAGTTTATTTTGAATGAAGAAGGGACCTTTGTAACCCAGTGGGATGTGTTAGTTGAAGACTGGCGAGGCAGATTAATTAGTAATCCAGCTTATTATCAAGCGGCCAAAAACAATGAATACCAGGAAAAAGTCTTGAATGGTGAATCGTTTAATTATGCAAATCGGAATAATCGTACCCATGAATTACTAGATAGTTCACCACCAGGGAGATTTGATCATCAATTACGAAAAACAGCCAAAAAAGGTTGGTTAAGTCCCCGTATCCAAGAATACGACTACCGCAGAGAACGACAAATAAAGTGCGATGATTATAGTAAGTAAAACAAGCCAATGTTTCACATGAAACATTGGCTTGTTTTACTCTTAGAGAAAGGCGGTTTTCGTTGCCGCCAATTGAACATTTTGGCCCGTGGGCTAGAGCCTTTTTACTACACAAAAAGGCGGATTTTTCTTTTATCATTCAGGCAAAAATCTTCCGAAAAGCATTGCAAGAAATTGCTATTTGCGTTAAAGTAGGAAAAGATGATTGTGAAACATTTTTCTGTTTCACAAAAAAGGAAGGAGTCTTTATGCTACCCGAAGAATTTAGACAACTATTAGCCGCAAAAGGCATTGAATTGACAGACCAACAGATGACACAATTTGACCAATATTTCCATTTACTAGTAGAATGGAATGAAAAAATGAATTTAACAGCCATCACAGAAGAAAAAGAAGTTTATTTGAAACATTTCTATGATTCTGTTTCGTTGGCATTCTTTGAAGACTTTGCCAGTGACAAAGCCATTTGTGATGTTGGCGCAGGCGCAGGATTTCCAAGTATTCCTTTGAAAATTGTTTTTCCTTCATTAAATGTCACAATTGTTGACTCTTTAAATAAACGAATTACTTTCCTAACAGAGTTGGTGAATCAACTAGGTTTGGCTAATGTTTCTTTGTATCATGATCGTGCAGAAACATTTGGTCAAAAAGCAGAATTTCGTGGCGCGTTTGATTACGTTACAGCGCGAGCAGTTGCACGATTAAATGTTTTAAGTGAACTGTGTTTACCCTTAGTTAAAAAAGAAGGCTATTTTTTAGCCTTAAAAGCATCGAAAAGTGAAGAAGAAATTAATGAAGCAAAACCTGCAATCGCTACATTAGGCGGTCAATTTCAAAAAGAAGTTGGTTTTACTTTGCCGATTACGGCAGACGAACGCCACATTGTCGTGATTCAAAAGAAAAAAGAAACCCCTAAAAAATATCCCAGAAAACCTGGATTACCAAATAAACAACCGATTAAATAAGATGGAGGCACACACATGACACGAATTATTTCTGTAGCGAACCAAAAAGGCGGCGTTGGTAAAACAACGACCACTGTAAATTTAGGCGCATGTTTAGCAAACTTAGGCAAAAAAGTCTTACTGATCGACATTGATGCACAAGGAAATGCTACCAGTGGCATGGGTGTCCCTAAACCAGATGTCGCACACGATGTGTATGATGTCCTTGTAAATGAAGAACCAATCACTAGCGTGGTTCAACATACCAGCCGTGAAAATTTAGATATTGTCCCTGCAACTATTCAATTAGCAGGCGCCGAAATTGAGTTAACTTCAATGATGGCTCGAGAATCGCGCTTGAAATTAGCAATTGATGAAGTAAGAGACATGTATGATTTCGTTTTAATTGATTGCCCGCCTTCTCTAGGGCATTTAACAATCAATGCTTTTACAGCAAGTGATTCGATTCTAATTCCTGTTCAATGTGAATATTACGCATTAGAAGGCTTGAGTCAATTGCTAAATACGATTCGCTTGGTTCAAAAACATTTTAACCCTGAATTGAAAATTGAAGGGGTCTTGTTAACCATGTACGATGCTCGGACCAATTTAGGTGCCGAAGTCGTTGAAGAAGTCCGTAAATATTTCCGTGAAAAAGTCTATGACACGATTATTCCAAGAAATGTCCGTTTATCCGAAGCACCAAGTCATGGTTTACCAATCATTGACTATGATATTCGCTCAAAAGGTGCCGAAGTGTATCAAGCACTAGCAAAGGAAGTGTTGGAGAATGAATAAAGGCAAAGGTTTAGGCAGAGGCATCGATGCCTTGTTTCAAGATATCGCAAAGCTAGAAGATGTCGACGTTAAGAACGAACAAGTGACAGAAATTCTATTAAACGAACTTCGTCCCAATCCTTACCAACCACGGAAAACATTTGATGAAACCTCTTTACAAGAACTTGCAAACTCGATTCTACATTCCGGTGTGTTTCAACCGATTATTGTTCGTAAATCGGCAGTTAAAGGCTATGAAATTATTGCAGGTGAGCGTCGGTTCCGGGCTTCTAAATTAGCCGGCAAAGAAAAAATTCCCGCAATTATTCGCGAATTTGATGAAGAATCCATGATGCAAGTTGCTGTTTTGGAAAACTTACAAAGGGAAGATTTAAATCCGCTAGAAGAAGCAGAAGCCTATGAAATGCTAATGAAAAATTTGAAATTAACACAAGCGGAAGTCGCAGAACGTTTGGGCAAAAGTCGCCCGTATATTGCCAATTATTTACGATTGCTAACTTTACCAGATGCGGTCAAAGCAATGGTTCAAAAACAAAGCATGTCAATGGGTCAAGCACGGACGTTATTAGGCTTGAAGAACAAAGAACAGCTATTGCCATTAGCTAATCGTTGTATTAAAGACAATTTAACGGTTCGACAATTAGAACAACTTGTCGCTGAATTAAACGAAACACAAGGCAAAAAGGGCAAAAAAGCGAAAAAAGCCATCAAAGAAAAACCCATTTATATTCGTGAAAGTGAAGACCGCTTAATGGATAAATTTGGGACAACCGTAGCGATTCAAGAAAAAGAAGGCAAAGGAAAAATTGAAATTGAGTACTTGTCCTCTTCGGATTTGGCTAGAATTTTAGATATTTTAGATATTCATTTTGACGAGGAATAAAAAGCAAAGTGAGAAAGTAAAACAGAAAGTCACAAATCCTTTTGCTAGTTTCGGTAAAAAATGGTATTGTAATCATGGTATTTTTATATAAGTAAGAGAAGAAAGAAGGCTTGGAACATGTATGATTTAGGCGATATTGTCGAAATGAAAAAGCCGCATGCTTGCCAAGCAAATCGTTGGCAAATCATTCGCATGGGCGCTGATATCAAAATCAAGTGCACGAATTGCGGGCATATTGTCATGATGCCGCGTCGTGATTTTACTAAAAAATTAAAAAAAGTAATCGAGAAAAAAGCAGACTAATGCTTTGATGCCTCTAATAGAAAAGAGAATAGACTGAGAGAAAGAGTGGAAAACAAATGGCACTAACAGCTGGAATTGTCGGCTTACCAAACGTTGGTAAATCGACCCTATTTAACGCAATTACAAAAGCAGGAGCAGAAGCTGCAAATTATCCCTTTGCAACGATTGATCCGAACGTCGGCATGGTTGAAGTACCAGATGCCCGTTTACAACGCTTGACAGAACTAGTAAAACCGAAAAAAACAGTTCCCACAACGTTTGAATTTACAGACATCGCCGGAATTGTTAAAGGTGCCAGCAAAGGAGAAGGGCTGGGAAATCAGTTTTTAAGTCACATTCGTCAAGTAGATGCAATCTGTCACGTGGTTCGTTGTTTTGATGACGAAAATATCATGCGTGAACAAAATCGGGATGCGGATTTCGTTGATCCTTTAGCAGACATTGATACAATTAATTTAGAGCTAATTTTAGCAGATTTAGATTCAATCAATAAGCGCTATACTCGCGTGGCTAAAATGGCGAAAGCAAAAGATAAAGAAGCGGTGGAAGAATTAGCTGTTTTAGACAAAATTAAACCAGTTTTAGAAGAAGGGTTATCTGCTCGTACGATTGAATTTACGCCAGAAGAAGAGAAAATTGTTAAATCTCTTTTCTTATTAACCACAAAGCCGGTCCTTTATGTAGCAAATGTTTCAGAAGATGAAGTGGCAGATCCAGACAACAATGAGTATGTACAACAAGTTCGTAATTTTGCAACCAGTGAAAATGCGGAAGTAATCGTAGTTAGTGCGCGAGCAGAAGAAGAAATTGCTGAATTGGATTCTGAAGAAGACAAGGCTGAATTTTTAGAAGCAATGGGCATTGAACAATCTGGCTTAGATCAATTGATTCGTGCGGCGTACGATTTGTTAGGCTTAGCTACCTACTTTACAGCTGGTGAACAAGAAGTTCGTGCGTGGACGTTCCGTAAGGGAATCAAGGCACCTCAAGCAGCTGGGATTATCCACAGTGACTTTGAACGAGGCTTCATTCGTGCGGAAACAGTTTCTTATGAAGACCTAGATAAATATGGCAATATGCAAGCTGCCAAAGAAGCGGGCCGTGTTCGTTTAGAAGGAAAAGACTACGTCGTTCAAGATGGCGATGTTATGTTGTTCCGTTTTAACGTTTAAGAAAAGACCCATGCCCAACAAGCAATTTGTTTTGGGGTAAGCCCACATATTTAAGGCCATTCAGCCGTTTAGAAAGAGGTTCCCTCTACATGAGGGTGAGGAGGATACAACTATGGAAGCAGAAGCATTACGAGCAATCGTGGCTGAGAATCGTCAATTAGAACAGAATTTGACTAAAAGAAATGAACAATACATTTTTGACTTAAAAAAATCATTAAAAGCGGCTAATTTATCTGAAGAGGAGCTAGCATTGGCTCTACACGGTATTTTACCAGAATTAGTAGCCGGTCAAAAAACAGGTAAAACAGCCCGTCAGTTATTTGGCACTGTTTCAGAACGGACGGAAGCAATTTTAAATAAACCAGCAGAAGTCAAAGAACCAGCGGGCTGGATGATTTGGCTCGACAATACCTTATTATTGCTTGGTTTATTAACAATCATGTTAGCGGCGATGTCTCTATTTTCAAAAGGAACCGCACAGCCTCTCGGATTAACCACATATATCTTAGGTGCGATGGCTGGGGGTTATGTTTTCTATCTAATGCACAAATATGTTTACCGTTTTGATCGTCAAGGTGGCGACAAAAGCAAACGTCCTGGTTGGTTAAAAACGACTGCCATTCTATTTGGCGGAATGTTCTTGTGGATTGCAGTTTTCGCTGGTTCAGCGATGCTGCCACCAGTAATCAATCCCATTTTAGATCCGATGATTGCTTTAGTAATCGGTGCGTTAGCCTTTGTAGCACGCTATTTCTTCAAGAAAAAATACAATATTCAAGGTAGTTTCATGACACGTCAATAAACGGCGCGCGCTCAATTGTGAATGCGCTCGGCTGACGCAGAAACTGCAACAAGCAAAGTCGCTCTCTCAATAGAGCGTTTTAACAGTTAAAGCCTGGGGGATTAGTCGAAAAAACTAGTGTCCCAGGCTTCTGTTTTCAGAAGTTTGTAAAGAAAGGAGCCTCTTATGGGACAACAAGTGAAGTCTTGGTGCCGTCAACACGAGCGGCTACTCATTTTTATTAGTTTTCTCTTATTAAGTGGACTTTCTCTCTATTTTGTCTATTTTCAAGAGAATTTTTTACGAGCAAGTGATTTCCGCTTTCATCAAAATCGGGTGGAAGGTCTCGCATCAGCAATTAAAAACAACGACTGGTTTCCTAAAATCAATTATTTTTTCTTGGGAGGCTATGGCTATGCCTCTAGTTTGTTTTATCCAGATGCGTATCTTTATTTACCTGCGCTTTTGCGTGTTCTGGGGCTTTCCTTTGTCGCTAGTATGGCAATTTTTGTGTTTGCGGTAAACTTGGCAACATTTAGTCTTACTTATTATGCAGGCCGATTAATGGCGCTCTCTAAAAAAAGAAGCTATCTCTTTGCCATTTTGTATGGCTTATCTATTTACCGCATGCAAGACTTGTTTAATCGCCAAGCGTTAGGAGAATTTTTGGCGCTAAGCTTTTTTCCGTTGGTCTTAGCGAGCCTGTTTTTATTACGAAAGGGAACCACGAAATGTTGGCCGTTGTTAACGCTGGCGATGACTGGCATTGGGTTGGCTCACTTTATTTCTATTGAAATGGTTTCTATTTGGATTGGGTTATACATTCTGTTTTATTGGCAGCAGTTTTTTAAAAAGGAGGTCCTGTGGGCATTAGCGAAGGCTGCAGGTCTGACACTACTTTGGCTGGCCTTTTATCTTTTACCAGTTGCTGAACAAATGAAAAATCAAGTGTTTAAAGTTACATCCAATCCACTCACTTATATTTCCGAAAGAAGTTATCCCATTGATTCTCTTTTCATTAATAGTTTAAAGAGCAGTGTTTTTCACGCGAAAACAGCGAATCTAGGAACCCTTTTGTTTGTGGGACTTGTTGTAGCAGTGGTTTCGCTTGCCAGCAAAAAAATTCAGAACAAACGGTTTATTGGTTTGACGCTGGTACTCTTATTGATGGTTACTACGCTTTTTCCTTGGCACTGGCTGAACCACACGCCTTTAAATACGATTCAGTTTCCTTGGCGGTTTTTAGGGATTCTTTCCGTAATGCTCGCTTTTTTCATTGCACAAGACGAATGGGGCGTTTTCCGTAAATCTTGGACTGTGGCTTTGTTGGTTTTCCTTGCCATCAGCAATTTAGGCATTTATCAATATCAAAGTATTCAGTCACAACAAGGCCACCTGTTAACAAAAGCTGAGTATGAGCAACCAACGCCTTTTTATATCGGTGCGGGCCATGAATATTTGCCAGATGAAATCAATTATCAGGAATTATTGAAACAGAAAAAACGACAACTTGATTATTCGGCAGCACAAGTAACCATTACAAATGTTAGAATGCCTTATGGGAAAATTTCATTTGACTACCAAGTGGTGAATCAATCAGCGAAGGTGACCGTTCCTTTTATTTATTACTTAGGCTATCAAGCCACGATTCAAATGAAAAACCAAACGGGCGCTAAAAAAATGAGCCTAACCAACCAAGGAGGCTTAGCCGCTCTTTCTTTATCTGGTACAGGACATGTCGACATCCGTTACCAAAGAACAAAAGTGCAAAAAATAGGGACAATGATGACCTTGCTTTCTGTCGGTGGTTTTGGATTTAGCCGATTTTTACAACAAAAAAAGAAACACAAGATAAAAGAACAACGATGAAAGTAGGACCTTAATTAGGAAGAGTTGAATAAAGGACAAACCGATTTCGGCGTTTTGTCCTTTATTCCTCATTGATTATTTAAACAAATCTAGTTGACTTCCTTAGTATTATCTGTTATTTTCATATATAAAATTAAGTCGAGGAGTGGACAAAAAAATGTCAAATTGGGAAACAAAATTTGCGAAAAAAGGTCTTACATTTGATGATGTGCTATTAATCCCTGCAGAAAGCCATGTCTTACCAAATGATGTAGACATGAGTGTACAATTAGCTAAAAATATCAAGTTAAATATTCCATTGATGAGTGCCAGTATGGATACTGTTACAGATAGTAATATGGCAATTGCGATGGCTCGTCAAGGTGGACTAGGTGTCGTACATAAAAATATGACTGTCGCCCAACAAGCAGACGAAGTACGTAAAGTCAAACGTTCTGAAAGCGGCGTTATCATTGATCCATTCTTTCTAACACCAACAAACTTAGTAGCGGATGCAGAAGAATTAATGAGTCGTTACCGTATTAGCGGTGTGCCAATTGTAGAAACAATGGAAAACCGTAAATTAGTCGGAATTATTACAAACCGTGATATGCGTTTTGTAACGGACTACCAAATCAAAATTGAAGAAGTCATGACAAAAGATCATTTAGTCACTGCGCCAGTTGGCACATCTTTAAAAGATGCAGAAAAAATCTTACAAAAACATAAAATCGAAAAATTACCAATCGTTGATGAAGCAGGTCGCTTAAGTGGCTTAATTACAATTAAAGACATTGAAAAAGTGATTGAATTCCCAAATGCTGCCAAAGATGAACACGGTCGTTTACTTGTGGCGGCAGCAGTCGGTGTCACTAGTGATACGTTCGAACGTGCGGAAGCATTATTAGAAGCAGGTGCCGATGCGATTGTTATCGATACTGCACATGGCCATAGTGCCGGCGTTATTCGCAAAATTAAAGAAATTCGTGAAACGTTCCCTGAAGCAACATTAATTGCTGGTAATGTTGCCACTGCTGAAGCAACCAAAGCATTGTATGATGTCGGCGTTGACGTTGTCAAAGTTGGTATTGGACCTGGTTCAATTTGTACAACACGTGTCGTTGCTGGTGTTGGTGTTCCTCAATTAACAGCGATTTATGATGCTGCTTCTGTAGCTAGAGAATATGGTAAAGCAATTATCGCTGATGGCGGTATTAAATATTCTGGTGATATCGTGAAAGCCTTAGCTGCTGGTGGCCATGCTGTAATGCTAGGAAGTATGTTAGCTGGTACAGATGAATCTCCAGGCGAATTTGAAATTTATCAAGGCCGTCGTTTCAAAACTTACCGTGGCATGGGCTCATTGGGCGCAATGGAAAAAGGATCAAGTGATCGTTACTTCCAAGGAAGTGTCAATGAAGCAAACAAATTAGTGCCAGAAGGAATCGAAGGACGTGTCGCTTACAAAGGAAGCGTTTCTGATATTGTCTTCCAATTAATCGGTGGCTTGAAATCAGGGATGGGTTACGTCGGTGCAGCAGACCTGAAAGCGTTGCGTGAAGAAGCACAATTTGTTCAAATGAGTGGTAACGGATTGAAAGAATCACATCCACATGACGTTCAAATCACAAAAGAAGCACCAAACTATTCTGTTCAATAAAATAAAAGCTGATTTTTTTGAAATTTAAAAGAGGCAGACGTCATTTCGACGTCTGCCTCTTTTTCTGTAGAATGAAGGATTTGCTTCTGTTTCCGCCGTTTATCAGGCTCCTTTTTCTGTAGAATAAAAGCCGTTATCTGATATCAGACAACGACCTTCATCTTCCCCTTATTTAATAACTGTTAGGTTACCCATGTAAGGAACTAGGACTTCTGGTACAGTCACAGAGCCATCTTCGTTTTGGTAGTTTTCTAAAATAGCAGCGACTGTCCGTCCCACGGCTAAACCAGAACCATTGAGTGTATGCGCATATTGGACTTTATCGTTTTCATCACGGTAACGAATCATCGCACGGCGCGCTTGGAAATCTTCACAGTTTGAGCATGAACTGATTTCACGGTATGTCTCTTGAGCGGGAATCCAAACTTCCAAGTCATAAGTTTTCGCAGCTGAGAAGCCCATGTCACCTGTTGAAAGAGCCATGACACGGTAAGGTAATCCCAGTTTTTGCAGAATTTCTTCGGCATTATTCGTCATTTTTTCTAATTCCTCATAAGAATGCTCTGCATCACTAAATTTAACCATTTCGACTTTATTAAATTGGTGTAAACGAATTAACCCACGTGTGTCACGACCAGCGCTACCAGCTTCAGAACGGAAAGAAGGGCTCAAGGCCGTAAAGTAAATCGGTAAATCCTTGCCATCTAAAATTTCATTGTTGTAGTAATTAGTTAACGGGACTTCTGCCGTTGGGATTAACGTTAAATCTGTATCTTGTAATTGGAAGACATCTTCTTTAAATTTAGGAAATTGGCCAGTTCCGAACATGGCGGTGTCATTAACGATATAAGGCGTAATCATTTCTGTATAGCCATGTTCATAAACATGTAAATCTAACATGAAGTTGTATAACGCACGTTCTAAGCGAGCACCTAAGCCTTTGTAATAAACAAAACGGCTACCAGCTACTTTGGCACCACGTTCAAAATCTAGAATGCCTAAGTTTTCAGCGACTTCCCAGTGTGGTTTTGGTTCAAAAGCAAAAGTTCTTGGTTCACTCCAACGACGTACTTCTACATTTTCTTCTTCACCAGCACCAACAGGCACAGAATCATCTGGCAAGTTCGGTAAAGTAGTTGTGATCCCACGTAGCTCTTCGTCAATAGCATTAATTTCTGCATCTAACGCTTTAATATTACCGCCGACTTCTTTCATTTCCGCGATTTTGGCCGTTGCATCTTCTTTGTTCCGTTTTAATTGAGCAATTTCAGCAGACACATCGTTCCGATATTTTTTCATTTCTTCGACTTTGACTAATAAATCACGGCGACTTTCATCTAAACGCAGAAATTCCACTAAGATTTCTTCTTTCACACCACGGGTTTGTAGCTTTGCTTTTACTTCGTCAAAATTTTGACGCATCATTTTTACATCTAACATATTTTTTCCTCCTTAAAATTAGTACATAATCAATAATAACTGTTGTAGAAAACAACAAAAAAGCCATCTCACCCCAAAAATAAATATTCTTGGGACGAAATGACTGGAAATCTCGCGGTACCACCCAAGTTCAGTAATGTTACTGCCCTTGATTTGCAGATAACGGCTGCAGACCGTTCCAACTTATTTCGCTGGACACCTGGAAGAGACGGACTTCTTTATAGATGAATGTTTGCTCGCACCCCCGCAAACTCTCTGGAATTCAGTGCCATAAATACTTTTTCTCTTAGTTTTCTCTTTTCTATAGAATACCGAAAAAGTTCAGGGATGTCAATTAACTCTCTGATTTCTTGTTGGTACGCTGTAAGGGTAGATGAATAATAAAGGAAGTCCACTTTTGATCAGACTTCGCATAAATATATCCACCATGTAAAGCGACAATACTTTGTGCAATAGCCAGACCTAAACCAGTACCCCCCGTTTCTTGTGATCGGGATTCTTCGACACGATAGAAGCGGTCAAACAACTGATCTAAAGAATGTTTAGGGATAGCTGGTCCATCATTGCGAACAGCAATAATTGCTTCGGTGCCGACTTTGTCTACTTCCATCACAATATGATGGCCGCCTTTGCCATATTTCAAAGCGTTTGAAAGAAGGTTGTTAAAGACTCGGACTAGTTTTTCTGTATCGCCTTCCATCATTAAAGAAGCTGGATTGGCTTTTACTTGGATTTGCATATTAATCTTTTTCGCTTCCAATTCAAAATCGGCAGCAAGCTGTTCAATTAATTGTGCCATATCAAAAGTCGTCGTATGAATCGGTACACTTGGTTGACGGACTTTTGTATATTCAAAAAGATCATCAACTAATAATTTCATTTGTTTCGCTTTGACGTAAGCGGTATGCGTATATTTCAGTAAATCTTCTTGGCTATGAAATTGACGATCTTCAATCAATCCCAGATAACCAATAATAGAAGTTAACGGTGTCCGAATATCATGACTGACATTCGTAATTAATTCATCTTTTGATTTTTCAATTCGCCGTTCATCTTCAATGGCTGCGACAGTACTATCCACCAGACCGTTAATACTCGTCACGACTTTTGCTAAATCACCACTTAATTCAAACGGAATGCGGTGATTGTAATTACCATCAGCGATGTAATGTAACTCACTGATAATATGACGTAATTGCATTTGATGGTAGCGACGAATTAAGCGCCAATAGAGAACAGCTGCATCTACTAAAAAGAAAATGGGTAAGACAAATTTATTCCAGCTCCAAAACAAATCAGTATTTAATTCTTTAGCGACCGCATCCTTAGTGGCCCAGATGACACCAGCTAAGGGCGAGTTTTCACTAAGTAGTTGTCCTAAAAGGAACATAATTGAGACATTTAATAGTAGTAATAAAACAATTGTCACAATTGCTTCTGCTAATAACTCGCTGATTTCTTTAGAAGTTAAGGTAATTCGTTTTTGTTTTTCAATCTTTTTAGGTTTAACGAGCATCGATCTTATATCCAACTCCCCACACTGTTTGAATGACTTTTTCTCCACCAGTTGCTTCTTCAATCTTATCTCTTAAATGACTGACGTGAACCATCACGGTTTTAGCAGAAACAATACTTTCTTGTTGCCACACACGCTCAAAAATTTCATCCGCACTAAACACACGATTTGGATGACTAGCTAATAGATAGAGGATACCAAACTCAAGAGCGGTTAATTGAATTTCTTTTCCTTCTATTGTTTTGACTTCGTGAGAGTCCTTATTAATCATTAATGGGCCGACTTCTAATTCATCGGGTTCTTCTTTGGTTAATTGCATTTGGCTTCTACGTAAAATAGACTTTACCCGAGCCATTACTTCTAAAGGATTAAAAGGCTTGGTGACATAATCGTCTGCACCAGCAACTAAGCCTTTTATTTTATCCATATCGGTTGTTTTTGCTGTTAACATAATAATTGGAATTTGCGATTCTTTTCGAAGTTCTTTTACTACTTCCATTCCATCCATGATTGGCATCATAATGTCCAAGATTAATAAATCGATATCTGGTGTTGTGTGCAATTTGGATAACGCTTCTTTTCCATCATAAGCTTTCACGACTTCGTATCCTTCATTATGAATATAAATACTCAATAGTTCTACAATTTCTTTATCATCATCTGCAACTAAAATTTTCATAAGCGTTCATTTCCTCCATATATAAAAAAATCTCTTTTCCATATTTTAACAAATAATTGCTAAAAAGGACAAAATCCTTGATATATTACGATAAATTTAGAAGATTTTGCTAAAAGTTAATAAACTATAGCCAAAAAAGGATGAAAGGGGGTAAAAAACGAACGAAAATACCTATACCAATCATAATAATCGGTATTGAAAAAAAGTTTAAAAAAAGTGAAAATAATGATTGACCAATGCTTGAAATCTTGGTATATTATTACATGTCGCAAGGCGAGTCACACAGCTGAGCGATTCAGAAATCAATAATTAAATAACAATTCTTGATTTCAAATCTCTCGAAAAAAGTTTGAAAAAACAACAAAAAAGTTGTTGACAAATAACAAACGAGATGATAAGATATAGAAGTTGTCACAACGGACAACAACAACCGAGCAAAACAACTTAAAAAAACTTTTTTAAAAAAGTTCTTGACATTCAAACGAAAGTTTGTTATGATATAAAAGTTGCTGCGAGGTAACGTAGACCTTTGAAAACTGAACAAAGAATAGACGAACCAAATGTGTAGGGCGTCTTGATTCAATTCAAGACAACAAACATTTTTAACAAGCAAGCAATATGCTAGCAAACAAATTGAGCTTAACAATCGCAAGGTTGTTCTAACTTTTATTATGAGAGTTTGATCCTGGCTCAGGACGAACGCTGGCGGCGTGCCTAATACATGCAAGTCGAACGCTTCTTTCCTCCCGAGTGCTTGCACTCAATTGGAAAGAGGAGTGGCGGACGGGTGAGTAACACGTGGGTAACCTACCCATCAGAGGGGGATAACACTTGGAAACAGGTGCTAATACCGCATAACAGTTTATGCCGCATGGCATAAGAGTGAAAGGCGCTTTCGGGTGTCGCTGATGGATGGACCCGCGGTGCATTAGCTAGTTGGTGAGGTAACGGCTCACCAAGGCCACGATGCATAGCCGACCTGAGAGGGTGATCGGCCACACTGGGACTGAGACACGGCCCAGACTCCTACGGGAGGCAGCAGTAGGGAATCTTCGGCAATGGACGAAAGTCTGACCGAGCAACGCCGCGTGAGTGAAGAAGGTTTTCGGATCGTAAAACTCTGTTGTTAGAGAAGAACAAGGACGTTAGTAACTGAACGTCCCCTGACGGTATCTAACCAGAAAGCCACGGCTAACTACGTGCCAGCAGCCGCGGTAATACGTAGGTGGCAAGCGTTGTCCGGATTTATTGGGCGTAAAGCGAGCGCAGGCGGTTTCTTAAGTCTGATGTGAAAGCCCCCGGCTCAACCGGGGAGGGTCATTGGAAACTGGGAGACTTGAGTGCAGAAGAGGAGAGTGGAATTCCATGTGTAGCGGT
>NZ_JBIOOI010000001.1:165000-652500 GCF_051712165.1 Enterococcus sp. DIV1420a | reverse complement strand
AGTACTGTTTTTTTGTTTTGTTTTGTTTAAAATTTAAGTATCGAAGTAGGTGTATTTTTTTGTGATGTGTAATTCTTATCGAAATTGCGACTAAAAATACAGGAATAAAGGACATTGAGAATATATTCGATGGCTAGTTGAGAGGAAAAGGTCGAGACTTTGAAATCTGCATGTTCAACGTTAGGAATGGGCAAAATCACTGTGGCGTATTTAGCTAATTGGCTGTTCAAGTCTGAAGTAATGGCAATAATCGGGGTGCCTCCTTCTGCAAAAATCCGTGCTTCATTTACGATTTCTGCAGTGTTACCACTGTAAGAGACGAGGATGGCTACGTCATTTTTGGTGGCATTGATGGCTAAATAAAATTGTTCAGCTTGATAAGGGATTAAATGGATAAATAGCTGAATGCGTAATAACTTTGTTTGAAAATCCGTTAAGCGAATGTAGGAGTTACTGACACCCACTGCTAAAATATTTTCAGCGGTTAAAAGTAAATCAATGCTTTTATTTAACATGGCCTCGGTTAATAACTGTTGGGTGGATTGAACAGTTTCAGTCGTTAACTGCGCAATTTTCTTGGCAATTAGTAAATCAGAATCTTGCGCTAAAAAAGGCATATTCGCATCAACATTCCGGATTGCTTGGTAGTGAATTTCTAAGTCGCGGGACAAGCGGATTTTAAATTCTTTGAAACCGCTAGTTTCTGTTTTTTTACACAAACGAACAATCGTGGAGGTTGAAGAGTTGGTGGCTTCTGCTAGTTCATAAATCGACATATGCAGGACTCGTTCAGTATGAGATAAAATAAAATCAATAATTAGCCCTTCGTTATATGTATAGCGTTCTTTTTGTTCTAAACATTCGATTAGATTCAATGGGTTCACCTCTCTGTGGTACTTTGTTTCGCTTTCAGTATACCTTAAGCGTATGAATTATGAAACATAGTTACAGAATCAGTTAGTCGTATTTACATCAGAAAGCGGTTTCTTTATGATGAGGATATCACAAAGGATTAAGGAGAGAAGTGAAATGGATAAGTTAACAAACTGGGTGGAGCAAGCCGTAGTGCCTAAAGTTTCAAGGATTACAAGTTTACGTTATTTTCAAGCCTTAAGAAATGGTTTTTTTGCGATTATGCCGTTAACAATTATTGGATCGATTTTTATGTTGATTACAGATTTTCCAGTAGCAGGGTATGGCGATTTTATGGCTGGAATTTTCGGTGCAGATTGGGCGGATATGATTTCACCAGCTTATCGAGCAACTTTCAACATGATGGGAATTATTTTTGCTGGGACGATGTCCTATAAATTGGCGGAAAGTTACGAAATGGATCGTTTAACTTCATTAATTTTAGGAATTGTTGCTTACGTAGTCGTTTTACCGAAAACGGTGACCACTGAATCAGGCGAAGTTGTGACGAAAGTTTTATCGTTTGATTGGTTAGGAACGCAAGGGGTGATTACGGCCATTATTATGTCAATTCTTTCGGTTGAATTGACTCGTTTCTGTATTAAGAAAAAATTAGTCATCAAAATGCCTGAAAGCGTGCCTTCTATGGTGAGCCAAGCTTTTAGTGCATTGATTCCTGGGATTTTTGTGGTAGCGGTGGCTTTATTGATTAATGGGATTGGGCTTTCGTTTGCGGATTCCTTCCCGCAATTAATTTATGCGGTGATTCAAGCGCCACTGCAAGGTTTAATCGGAACCCCTTTTGCAATTATTATTGTGGCTGGCTTAAATGGACTGTTCTGGTGGTTTGGGATTCATCCAACTGTCATCAATTCCATGCTATATCCTATTTTATATGCGAATGCAGACAAAAACCAAAGCTTAGCGGAATTAGGACAATTAACTGCTCAAAGTGGCAACTTTGGCACGGTCCAAATGCTCGATCAATTTGCCACAATTGGAGGCGCTGGTTGCACGATTGGCTTGGCTATTGCAATGGCCATCGTCGGACATTCGTCTAGAATGAAAGCCATGTCGAAAATTTCGTTTGTTCCAGCATTTTTCAACATTAATGAACCCTTGATTTTTGGACTCCCAGTTATTTTTAACCCTTTATTATTGATTCCGATTGCGGTCGCGCCGATTGTATCGGTCTTGATTGCCTTTCTGTCAATGAAAATTGGGTTCATGCCAATGTTTACAAACATTCAAGCACCATGGGCTACGCCCTTTCTGTTTTCGGGCTTTTTAGTGGGAAAATGGCAAGGTGCAGTGACGCAAGTTTTAGCTGTTGCCGCTAGTGTCGTTATTTATTATCCATTTGTAAAAGCCTTAGATCGACAATATCAAAAAGAAGAAGCCCATGAAGTACCAGAAACATTGTAGAGAAAGAGGAGTGAAGGAAATGCATGTTGAGAATGATGAAAATATTTGCTGTGAAGTGGAAAAAGGAATGGAAAAAATGTATCATCCGATGGTGCCCGAGTTGGTTCAAACCTCTTCCTTTTATTTTCCAACTTACGAAGAATTTATGGCAGCGAGTATAGATGAAAAAAATAATTATGTTTACACACGTGGCACCAACCCCACAACAGAAATTTTAGAGAAAAAAATTGCTCGTTTGGAACGTGGAGAAAAATGTAAAGTTTTTGCCTCAGGAATGGGCGCTATTTCGGCAACGCTGTTTACGTTGCTCCAACAAGGTGATCATGTTTTAATGGTCAACACAATTTATGGAGAATCTGTTTCGTTTGTGCAATATTTAGAGAAATTTGGCGTATCCTTGACCAAAGTAGACGTTGCAGAAACAGAAGAACTTTTTCAATTTGTTCAGGAAAACACCAAAGTCATTTACTTTGAAAGTCCGTCCTCACAAAAGTTTGAACTGCTAGATTTAGAAAAAATAACTGCGTTAGCACAAAAAATCGGCGCATACACTGTCATTGATAACACGTGGGCGTCACCGTTATTTCAGCATCCTTTATGCCATAATGTGGACCTGGTGATTCATTCTTGTTCCAAATATATTGGTGGTCATTCGGATATTGTAGCAGGGGCTGTCATTGGCAAAGCAGCGCTTGTAGATCAAATTTTTGAACATGGTCATCAAGCATTAGGCGCAGTCAATAGTCCCTTCAATTCTTGGTTAGCGTTACGAGGTATTCGTACCATGCCTGTTCGGTTGGCGCATCAGTCTCAAGCCATCCAAACGGTGCTGTCGGCTTTGCAAAAGGATCCGCGAATCAGCCGCTTATATCATCCTTTTGTAGGAAATCAACAACAACAAGCGTTAGCAGAAAAATATTTAACAGGTTATGGTTCATTGTTTGCGATTGATTTAAAAGATACCGATTTTGAACGTTTGAAAACATTTGTGAACGCATTGACGCTGGTCACAATTGGGGTCAGTTGGGGTGGCTTTGAAAGTTTGGCCTTGCCTGTATTCAAAGGCAATAACTTGGCGGCTGTTCAGAAAAGAGGCTTGTCGCCAGCGCACATTCGCATGTACGTTGGTTTGGAAGAGCCAACATCTATTATCGAAGATATTCAACAAGCCTTGGATCAAGCCTATGGCGAAGAATCGCTTTTGTGAGACATTAAGGCGGAGCCATTGTCTGCCTGTGATTCAATAACATATTTTCAATTTTAGGAGGGGAACTTAAGTCAGTTTGACTGAGGTTGCTCCTCCTGTTTTGCATTTTTTTATTAAAGTCAAAGCGTTCCTCTTTATTTAATAGGCAAAGTTCGATATAATAATGGTCAATATTAGTCAAGAGAGAAGAAGGATGGAAGACTATGAGTAATCAAAATACGTCAGATTTAATCGAGGCTTATTTAAAAAAGATTTTAGAAGAAAGTAATAAAATTGAAATCCGTCGGGCGGAAATGGCTAATTTATTTAATTGCGTTCCTTCACAAATTAACTATGTAATTAATACACGTTTTACCATCCAACGAGGCTACGCAGTTGAAAGTAAACGTGGTGGAGGCGGCTATATTCGCATTGTCAAAGTACAAATTTCAGATAACGATCAATTACTAAAACAAATGGATCAATTGATTGGCGCAACCTTAACAGAAAAAGATGCGCTAACATTTATTCAAACATTGTATGAAGAAGAAGTGATTACGAAAAAGGAAGGCAATTTAATGCTAGCTGCTTTAAGTAAAAGCACATTGAATGGTCTGGGGAATCACGAAGATTTTCTAAGAGCTCAAATAATGCGGTCATTTTTAGAGCGCTTGAGCTATGAGGAGGAATAACTATGGATGAACTATTTACAGAAAGTGCGAAAGCCGTACTGGCGATTGCCCAAGAAGAAGCGAAGTATTTTCGTCACCAATCCGTCGGTTCTGAACATTTATTATTAGCACTCGTTTTAGAACCAAATGGGATTGCCGGAAAAACATTACGACAATTGAATACTGACACAGAAGACATCCGTGAAGAAATTGAGCATTTAAGTGGCTATGGCACCATGCAAAGTCCAATGGGGAATAACAACTTATACTTACCTTATTCACCAAGAGCCAAACAAATCTTTGCCTATGCTGGAGATGAAGCGAAGCGCTTAGGGGCTCAAAAGATTGGTACCGAGCATTTATTATTGGGCTTGTTAAGAGACGAAGAAATTTTAGCGTCTAGAATTTTAGTGAATTTAGGATTAAGCTTATCCAAAATGCGTCAATTATTATTGAAAAAAATGGGCGTTTCCGAACCCAATGGCGCACAACGTCGTCGGAATGGTCAAAATAAAAATGCGCCACAAGGGACGCCAACATTGGATTCTTTAGCAAGAGATTTAACCAAGTTAGCACGAGAACAAAGCTTGGATCCAGTAGTTGGTCGCGGGACCGAAGTCCGTCGTTTAATCCAAATTTTGAGTCGCCGTACCAAAAACAATCCTGTCTTAGTCGGTGAACCAGGTGTTGGGAAAACAGCGATAGCAGAAGGCTTAGCCCAGAAAATTGTCAACCGGGAAGTCCCTGAAGATATGCAAGGCAAACGTTTAATGATGCTAGACATGGGTGCCTTGGTTGCTGGAACCAAATATCGAGGTGAGTTCGAAGATCGCTTGAAAAAAGTTGTCGATGAAATCTATCAAGATGGACAAGTCATTTTATTTATCGACGAATTGCATACCTTGATCGGTGCTGGCGGTGCAGAAGGGGCGATTGATGCTTCAAATATTTTAAAACCTGCTTTAGCACGTGGCGAGTTGCAAACAATTGGTGCGACAACTCTGGATGAATACCAAAAATATATTGAAAAAGATGCCGCTTTGGAACGTCGTTTTGCCCGTATTCAAGTAGCAGAACCAACCCCAGAAGAAGCAGAAGAAATTCTAAAAGGCTTGCGTTCACGCTATGAAAAACATCATGGCGTAGAAATTACAGATGAAGCTCTACATGCAGCGGTTCAATTATCGATTCGCTATTTAAATGACCGCCAATTACCAGATAAAGCAATTGATTTAATGGACGAATCTGCAGCAAAAGTTCGTTTAGATAAGGCAGATCAACCTTCAGAAATTAATGAATTGCGTACCGAAATTTCTCAATTAATTACGGAAAAAGAAGAGGCCATTCAAAATCAATCATTTGAAAGTGCCGCTCGGATTCGTCAAAAAGAAAAACAAGTGATGGAAAAACTAGAAGAATTGATTGCAGTGAAAGAAAAAAGTCTGTCTGGTTACAGTACACAAGTAACAGAAGAAGACGTGGCTGGGGTTGTTTCACAATGGACAGGCGTTCCTTTGCAGCAGCTAGAGAAGAAAGAAAGCGAACGATTAATGGAATTAGAAATCATTTTACATCAACGGGTCGTTGGCCAAAATGAAGCAGTTGAAGCTGTTTCACGCGCTATCCGTCGTGCGCGTAGTGGCTTGAAAGACCCAGCAAGACCGATTGGTTCCTTCATGTTCTTAGGACCAACAGGGGTTGGGAAAACAGAACTTGCCAAAGCCTTAGCCGAAGCAATGTTTGGCAGCGAAGAAGCCTTGATTCGCGTGGACATGTCTGAGTTTATGGAAAAATACAGCACTAGCCGTTTAATCGGTTCTCCTCCAGGTTATGTCGGCTACGAAGAAGGCGGCCAACTAACTGAAAAAATTCGTCAACGTCCTTATTCCGTTATTTTGCTAGATGAAGTAGAAAAAGCCCATCCAGATGTCTTTAATATTTTATTACAAGTCTTAGATGATGGCCATTTAACGGATGCCAAAGGACGAAAAGTCGATTTCCGTAACACGATTTTAATCATGACCTCCAACTTAGGAGCAACAGCGATTCGTGAAGAAAAACATGTCGGCTTCAATGTGAAAGACATTTCTAAAAATCATGAATTAATGCAAAAACGAATCATGGAAGAATTGAAAAAAGCCTTCCGTCCAGAATTCTTAAACCGAATTGATGAAACGGTTGTATTCCATTCCTTGAAACAAGAGGAAATTCATGAAATCGTAAAAATTATGAGTCAATCTGTCGTGAAACGGATGGCCGAACAAGAGGTTAAAGTGAAAATCACACCAGCTGCAATTGAAGTTATTGGTAAAGTCGGGTTTGATCCAGAATATGGCGCACGTCCAATTCGTCGGGCCTTGCAAAAAGAAGTGGAAGATCGTTTAAGTGAAGCCCTTCTTTCTGGTCAAATTCAGTTAGGGGATAAAGTAACTTTAGGCGCTAGCAAAGGTAAAATCACGTTAAATGTGCGGGCACCAAAAGCACCAAAGACAGAAGCGAAAGAATTACAAACTGTATAGATGAGATGCGAAGTCTGGTATAAAAACCATTTAGGGTTTTTATACCAGGCTTTTCTATTTTCCAGTGGTGATTTCTTTTTGAGAATTGCCAGATTGATTTTTCTGTGCTACGTTAATAAGGAGGGGTGATGGAATGGAACAATCTTTTTTTCGAGAATTACTACATTATCAGCGTCCAAAGGATAATCCTTTTCGACTAGTGTTTGCTGGCTTGGTTATGTTCAGCATTCTTTTTTTGGGCTATATCAATCATCAATTATTGATTTCAAGCTTTGGCTCGTTAGGTATTTTTACTTTTTTATATTATCAGCCGTTACCATTAAAACAGTTAATGACTCGTTTATCTGTGGTCGGTAGTTACCTTTTTTTAGGAAATTTGTTAGGCATGTTATCGACCCATATTGCATGGCTTATTCCCATTGTTGTTGCACTGGTCGGTTTTGGTGGCCGCTTTTTCTTTGAAGTCTACGATATTTCAAAACCAGGGGCCTTCTTTGGTGTGATGGTGACAGCGATGGGTGCCAGTACGAGTATTCCGTTAGCAAAAATTCCGTTCATGAGTGGCTGTATGTTATTAGGCATTGGCTTTTCCATTTTGTTTGCACTAGTGTTGCATTTTACAGAGAAGGAAATCAGTGCCCCGCTAGCTAAGCGATCATTACGGGAACGAATTTATCGGCATCCAGAAGCGCCATTAGATAGCATATATTATAGCTTTGTCTTATTTTTTGCTGTATATATCAGCGAAAGTTTACATTTACAGAATCCGTATTGGTTAGTCGTTTCCTGTGCATCCATTTTACAAGGAGACAATTTACGTGCGATTAAGCAGCGAAATATTCAGCGAATTTTTGGCACAACGATTGGATTGGTTATTTCCGCTTTTCTGCTTAATTTAGCTTTGACAACTTTTGAATCGATTGTCGTGATTACAATCTTATTTGTGACCGTTGAGTATTTTATTCGTCGTAATTATGGATTGGCGCAATTTTTCACAACGCCTATGGCTCTGATGCTTTCATTGCTCGTTCGTCAGCAGTACGTGATAACGTTGATTCAATTCCGCTTTTTGGGGATTGTTTTAGGCAGCTTGTTAGGCTTAGCGGCAGCGTGGCTATTCACCGTTGTAGTAACGTTTTATGAACGAAAATATCACTTGAACGAGTGACCAAAGAACAGATGACCAGTAATTAAAAAAAAGAACATTTGGTAGGTAAGCGGTTGGCGCTTTTCTACCAAAATTTTTTCGGAAACATTGTGAAAAATGTACGTTTAATACAGATAGGCTCTTTTAAAGTTTGTGAACGTATGATACTATTAAACGGTCATAAAGAAGGAGGCTATATTTATGATTGAACTGATTGCAACTGCAGAATCTGTTGAGCAGGCTGTAGAATTACTCGCAACAGGTGTGGATACATTATATATTGGAGAAGAAACATTCGGGTTGCGTTTGCCCGTATCTTTTACACGAGATGAACAACGCGAGATTGTGAAACGTGCACATGAAATGGGCAAACAAGTGCTAGTTGCAGTAAATGGCATTATGCACCCTGAAAAAATGAAATTAGTCCCAGAGTATCTGACATTTTTAAAAGAAATCAACGTCGATAAAATTACTTTGGGTGATCCAGGTATTGTGTTTATTATGCAACGAGATGGATTAGAAATTCCTTACGTTTATGATGGTGAAACCTTAGTAACGAGCTCACGTCAAATCAATTTTTGGAGTAAACGAGGAGCCATCGGAGCTGTCCTAGCTCGGGAAGTACCTTTTGAAGAAATGGTCGCAATGGAAGAAAACTTAGCAGTTCCAGCTGAAATTCTTGTCTATGGGGCGACCTGTATTCATCAATCGAAACGCCCATTAATTCAAAATTACTACAATTACACAAAGAACGACAAAGGGGTTACGAAAGACGAAGGGCTGTTTATTTCTGAACCCAAAAAACCAGAAACCCACTATTCCATTTATGAAGATAGTCATGGTACGCATATTTTTGCCAATAACGATGTGAACTTGATGAATGAGTTAACAAACTTGTATGACCATCACTATCGCACATGGAAGCTCGATGGCCTTTACACACCAGGTGAAAATTTTGTCGCGATTGCTCGCTTATTTGCTGAAGCGAAAGCAGCACTTGAAGCGGGAACTTGGTCAGAAGATCAAGCAGCTCATGCAACAGCTGAAATTGAAAAATTACATCCAACAGGTCGTGGCTTAGACAATGGTTTCTTTGATTTAAGTGCCGATGCAATAAAATAAATTGATTCATTTAAGGGGAAGAAGAACATGAAAGTAATGACAGAACGAACATTGAAGCGTCCCGAGGTGTTGGCTCCAGCCGGGACGCTAGAAAAACTAAAAGTCGCAATTCGTTACGGTGCCGATGCCGTTTATATCGGAGGGAATGCCTACGGTCTGCGTAGCCGCGCAGGAAATTTCACGCCAGAAGAAATGGCGGAAGGCGTAGCTTTTGCCCGCGAACATAATGCGAAAGTTTATGTCGCTGCCAATATGGTCACTCATGAAGGAAACCAGGAAGGGGCAGGAGCGTTTTTCAGAGAATTGCGAGACATCGGAATTTCAGCTGTGATTGTTTCCGATCCAGCTTTAATCGAAATTTGTGCGACAGAAGCACCAGGTTTACCTATCCATTTATCGACACAAGCTTCAGCAACCAACTATGAAACATTAGAATTTTGGAAAAATGAAGGCTTAGAACGTGTGGTATTAGCGCGCGAAGTTTCAATGGAGGAAGTTGCAGCGATTCGTGAAAATACGGACATTGAAATTGAAGCCTTTATTCATGGAGCAATGTGTATTTCATATTCAGGACGTTGTACTTTATCCAACCATATGTCGATGCGGGATGCCAATCGTGGCGGTTGCTCTCAATCTTGTCGTTGGAAATATGAGTTATTTGATATGCCTTTTGGGACAGAACGTCGGAGCAAAACCAGCGAAGGGGAAGTTGAAGAAGAGTTTTCAATGAGCGCCGTAGATATGTCTATGATTGAACATATTCCAGAATTAATTGAAAATGGTGTCGATAGTTTTAAAATTGAAGGCCGCATGAAATCCATTCACTATGTTTCGACAGTCGCTAATGTGTATAAAAAAGCCGTCGATTCTTACATGGAAGACCCTGAAAACTATGTCTGCCAACAAGAGTGGATTGATGAATTATGGAAAGTAGCACAACGTGAATTAGCAACTGGTTTTTATTACAATACACCAAGTGAAAATGAACAATTATTCGGCGAACGTCGTAAAATTCCACAATATAAATTTGTTGGCGAAGTGATTGCGTATAACGAAAAGACGCAAGTCGCGACAATTCGTCAACGGAACCTTTTCAGTGTCGGCGATGAAATTGAATTTTATGGTCCCGGGTTTACCCATTTCCACCAAACCGTTAAAGAGATGTATAATGAAGACGGTGAAGCGATCGATCGGGCACCTAATCCCATGATGTTATTAACAATGGAAGTGACGCAACCTGTTGCAGTCGGCGATATGATTCGTAAGAAAAAATAAACCAGCCAAAAGGAGGAGTAAATATGAGTGTCCGCGTGAATGATTTATTAAAATTACCGTCTTTGCGAGAAGCAACGGTACTTTCTGGTAAAAACCAATTGGACACATCTGTTGCTTCTCTTTCTTTTTTAGAAGTCTCTGATATGTCTTTGTTTTCGGAAAAACTTCACAAAACAAATGAATACCATGCTGGCGAAATTTTGATTGGTTCATTTTGTGCCATTCGTCATGATGTGGTGAAGCAATGTGAAACGATTCGGCATCTCCATGAATTAGGCGAAGTAGGCCTAATCTTGTACTACGTTGGGATTATCGTACCGAAAGTTGCAGAGGAAGTGATTCAATTAGCGGATTCTTTAGGTTTTATTTTAATCCAAATGCCTAAAAATGATCCCACATTACGCTACAACGAAGTCATTTATGAAGTCATGAAATTGTTAGTCAATAAAAATAAAATGGCTTCTTTTGCAACGGACCTCTTGGAAAAAGTTTCCCTTTTGCCTGAACAAAACCGCAGTGTGGAAATGACCTTGAAAATCCTATCCGATTTTTTAAAAGTCAACATTGCGTTAACCACATATACCAATGAAATCATCAGCACCATCAATTGGCCGCGAAGCACGAAATTGCCCTTAACCAAGTTACTTTATCAATCACAAGAGAAAGTAGCGCTGGGAGAAACGACCTACTTCATTACCTCGCAAAAACTTCCTCAGAAAGATGGACAAACATTGAAGCTTTACTTCATTCGAGAAGAAGAGCAGTTAACCTCTTTTGAGATGAATCAAGCGGTGGAAGTCGTTCAGATGGCTCTGAATTTATGGGGGAAAAACTATGACGAAGTCAGTGAGTATGCCTTAGTCCAAGCAATCATTAACGATGAAAGTGATAAGATGTACCAATTAGCCAAAAAATTAATGATTGATATTTCTTCTGTCGAAACGATGTGGCTTTTGCCTATTTGGCAACAAGGACAAGAAATCCACGCTATTCAGCAAGATTTGAAAGATTTCCTACGTTACTATTACCAAACAACGATTGTCCAGCAAACAGAAAATTACCTGATTGTTCTCTTAGGTAATTATTTACACAAACAGCCTGAAGCCACGATTAGTAAAGAATACTTGCAAGCCACAGACTATCAGGACTATTTAGGTGAAATCATCCTTTGTCCGAAAGTTCGTAACACGACTGAAGTGCGTGTCAGCTACCAAACCGCTAATCAAGTCGCGCCGTTTTTAAAGCGCGTCTATCCACAAAGAAAAGTGTTATCAATCGCGGAAATTCGTACAGTTCAACAAATGATGACGTGTCTCCAAGCAGGAGAAGAAGCAATCCAACAACGCTTAGCAGTTATCCAACCTCTCTTAAAAGAATCAGAGCAGTTAATGACATTAGGAACGTTTTTACTAGATGCAAGTAGTGATTTTAAAGAATGCGGCGAACGCCTATTTGTTCATAAAAATACGGTCAAATATCGTATCAGTAAAATTAATGAAGCGCTCGGCTATGATATGACTAACGCCGCCGAAGCCTATGAAGTCTATTTGGCGATGATCTTATATCGCTTGGTCACGAATGAATGAAAAAAGCAGACAGAGGTCGGGACAGAAGTGTTTAACTCCGAGAACCACGTAGGTACTGTTCAACATCTATTTGCTTTGCAAATGGTGTTTCTCAGCAATAAGAAGGAATTTCCGAAAATTGTCATAAAACACAACGAGGTACGAGTTGATGTTGCATGATACCTACCCGGTGTTCTTTAATTTTTGGAGAATTTCGGCTTATTTCCGAAGGAGTTGCTTCTGTTTCCGCCGTTTATCAATTTTTAAGCCTGGGACAAAAATCCAAAGTGATTTTTGTCCCAGGCTCTTGCCTGCTTTTTATTTTAAGCCAAAACTTCCTTGATATTTTTTTCAATTTGAAAAAGACCTATGACTGATTTTTCGTTATAATTGAAAAAATAATTAAGGAGGAATGAGAATGAAATTAAAAAACGAGCAACAACAATCGTGGCTTAGCTTAGCATTTGTTTGGGCGGGCGCAATGATTAGCGTGCCAGGATTAATTATTGGAGGAACGTTAGTTGCAGGCATGCCTTTATGGGAAGCTTTGTTAACAGGATTTATTGGTTACGGTATTATTGTTATTTTAATGATTTTACAAGGAATTCAAAGTTCCGACTTACAAGAACCTTCTGTCAAAGTCGCTTCTCAAGTGTTTGGCATTCAAGGTTCGCAAAAGATTATTTCCATTATTTTAGCGATTGCTTGCTTAGGTTGGTTTGGTTTGCAAGCCAATGTCAGCGGCGGCGCCTTCACGAACTTTTTAAAAATTTACGGCATTGATTTACCTGTGTCGCTTTCTTCCTTAATCTGGGGAATTATCATGCTTATTTCGGCTCTTTATGGCATAAAAATATTGAAAATTCTGAATTATTTTGCGGTTCCTGTGTTAGTTCTGGTTTGTCTTTATGGCTTGGTGGCTTCGTTAAGAAACAACGGTTGGGAAGCTGTTAGTCAATATACACCTCAAACAGCAGGAAGCTTTATGTCAGGTCTTTCAATGACTGTCGGTTCTTTTGCATTAGGCGCAGTAATTGCTGGAGATTACTCTCAATATGTTTCTTCTCGTAAAGATGTGGTTAAAGCGGCCACATTAGGGATTTTACCGACAGGCTTGTTGATGATTGGCGTTGGTGCGGTCTTGACCATTGCTTCGAACACCGCAGATATCACGGAAGTTTTTATGAATCTCGGTTTTCCAGTTTTAGGAATTATTGCGCTAATTTTAGCAACTTGGACCACGAATGCCGTGAATGCTTTTTCTGGCGGACTGGCCTTGATTAATGTCTTTGATATTCCAAAAGAAAAAGAAAAAGTCGCTGTCGGTGCGGCCGGCGCCATTGGGACCTTATTAGCAGTTGTGGGGATCTTAAATTACTTTACGCCGATTATGTCTGTCCTTTCTGCGATGGTTCCACCAGTGGCTGGTGTAATGATTGCTGCCTATTGGTTGATTAACAAAGGCGATCGAACCAAATGGCAGCCAACGCCTGGCGTGAATAAATTAGGTGTTTTTTCATGGCTAATTGGTGCTGCAGTGGGGGGCATTCCGGTGATTATGAGTTTCTTTCCCAATGCCCCTCAATTGCCTAACCAACCGCTAATTGGCATTGTTTTATCGTTTGTTATTTATTATTTCGGTGCAAAACGTCAACAGACGAACACCGAATCATTAGAAATGGAATGAAGAAGAGGAGTGTCGGAGAATGCGTTATTTAGATGCAGAAGCAATTGAGAATATAGCCACAGGAGCAGCTTTTTTAGGGACAGGAGGTGGCGGTGATCCCTACATTGGTAAAATGATGGCTTTGTCCGCCATCGAAGAAAACGGACCTGTCAAACTGGTTTCTCCAGAAGAAATTGCCGCGGAGGATTTTTTCCTACCCGCCGCAATGATGGGTGCCCCATCTGTCGCAATTGAAAAATTTCCCAAAGGCGACGAATTCGTCCGTGTCTTTGAGAAGTTAGGAAAATATTTAGACCAAGAAACGATTGCGGGAACCTTTCCAATGGAAGCTGGGGGCGTCAATTCAATGATTCCAATTGTTGTTGCAGCGAAGCTAGGCATTCCCTTGGTGGATTGCGATGGTATGGGTCGGGCCTTTCCAGAATTGCCTATGGTAACGTTCCATTTGAATGGGATGTCAGCGACCCCTATGGCAATTACCGATGAAAAAGGAAATATTGGCATTATGGAAACGATTGATAATACTTGGACAGAACGTCTTGCTCGTGTTCAAACGGTTGAAATGGGCGCCAGTGCTTTAGTGAGTATTTATCCCGCGACAGGCAAACAATTACAAGACTATGGTATTCACAACATCGTGACATTATCAGAAGAAATTGGCAAAGTGATTCGAGGTACCTATGCAGATGAACAAGAAAAACGCCAAGCATTAGTAGAAGTTACGGATGGCTTTGAATTGTTCCAAGGAAAAATTCTAGATGTGGAACGAGAAGTAAAAGGTGGCTTCAATTTGGGACGTGTCAAATTGAGTGGCTTAAACAGTGATGCTGGTTCAGAAGCAGTCGTCCATTTTCAAAATGAAAATTTAATTGCCGAGAAAGATGGTCAGGTGATTGCGATGACGCCTGATTTGATTTGTATGGTAGATTTAGAAACTTTAACGCCTGTGACAACAGAAAGCTTGAAATACGGCAAACGTGTCCAAGTAATGGGCTTGAAAGCGAATGCCGCTTGGCGAACGAAAAAAGGTATCGAAACAGTGGGTCCTCGGTATTTCGGCTACGAAATGGATTATCAACCACTAGAAAACTTAGTAGCGAAGGAGGACAAATAAATGTATAAAATCGGTATCGATGTCGGCGGCACAAATACAGATGCTGTTATTTTAGATCATCAATTAAACTTGATTCATTCAGTGAAAGTTCCAACAACCGATGATATTCAAACAGGGATTGCCGGTGCCTTAAATAAAGTCTTGGCAGAATCAGCAGTGGACCCAACCAAAGTCACACATGCAATGTTGGGCACGACCCAATGTACGAATGCCATTGTTGAGCGAAAAAAATTAGCAAAAGTTGGGGTCCTTCGTTTGGGCTATCCAGCAACCGCTTCGGTCTTGCCTTACACAGCTTGGCCCAAGGATTTAGTGGCCACTCTTTCAGAAACGTATGCTTTAGCACATGGCGGCTACGAATATGATGGACAACCATTGACTGCACTGGACGAAGAAGAATTACGTGGGATTTTGGCCTCTTGGCGAGGAGAAGTAGAGGCAATCGCAGTAATTGGCGTTTTTTCTTCTTTAAAAAATGACCAAGAATTGTTTGTTCAAGCACTTGCGAAGGAAGTGTTAGGGGCAGATGTTCCTGTATCTTGCTCCTCAATGATTGGGTCTGTCGGTTTAATTGAACGGGAAAATGCGACAATTTTGAATGCTGCGTTGCACAAAGTAATTAAAGTGACCAGCGAAGGCTTTGAACAAGCCTTAGAACAAGAAAAAATTCATCACGCCCAAGTGTACTTATGTCAAAATGATGGTACGTTAATGTCGTTAACTTATGCCAAACAGTTTCCTATTTTAACCATTGCTTGTGGACCAACCAATAGTATTCGTGGCGCTTCATACTTAGCTGGCTTGAAAGATGCGGTTGTTTTAGATGTTGGTGGCACAACGTCCGACATTGGCGTGTTAGTGGATGGCTTTCCAAGAGAATCTTCACTGGCCGTTGATGTTGGCGGGGTACGGACCAACTTTAGAATGCCAGATATCGTGTCAATTGGTGTCGGCGGTGGCAGTCTAGTGCGTGAACAACCAGATGGTTCTGTGACAGTTGGCCCCGACAGTGTCGGCTACCGTATTACACAAGAGGCCCTTGTTTTTGGCGGCACACAATTAACGACCACTGATATTGCGGTTCGCTTAGGCCATGCCCAAGTTGGTGATCCTAGCAAAGTGGCTCATTTAGACCAAGCGTTTGCGGAAAAAGTGTACCAAAAAATTGGCGAATTGGTCAGTGAAGCGATTGATCGCATGAAGACCAGTTCCGCAGACGTGACGGTCGTTTTAGTTGGTGGTGGGAGTATTATCATCCCCGAAGAATTGACAGGCGTTAAAGCGCTAATTCGCAACGAAAACGGGGCAGTGGCGAATGCCATCGGTGCCTCTATCGCTCAGATTAGCGGACAATACGAACAAATTTATGTCTATTCAAAAATCCAACGGGACGCGGCGTTGGCCGATGCCCAAGAAAAAGCCGTCCAACAAGCCGAACTTGCGGGTGCAGTCCCTGGCACAATCGAGTTAGTCGAGGTGGAAGAAACACCACTCGCCTATCATCCAGAAAATGCAACCCGCTTACGAGTAAAAGTGGTTGGGAACATGTATTGAGGACCAGTGCAAAGCAAAAGTTATAAGAAGAGTTATTTGAAATATGAGGTCGGGCTAGGGCTGTCGATTGAAGTTTTATCCTGAAGAGTACAGAAGAAGCTATATCTGTCTCGCCGTTTATTTTAAAATTCAGAGTTAGGAAGGTAAGTCGAAATGACTTACCTTCCTAAGTTCATTTTTTTGTGTTGACATATTTTTTTAGAAAAGGCAAAATGTTAACATGGTATGTTGTTGGGGTGTTATGAAAAAAGGAGAGAAAATAATGAGTATTTTAAAAGAACATTTAAAAAGAAATTGTGATGCACGAATGGTTGGTGTTTTATCGTTAAGCATAAGAGAAGCATATCGCTACTTAATGGAGCTAACAGAAAGAGAATCTATTTTTCAACGAGCAGAAATGAAAAAAGTTTGGGGACACGTTCGGCATGGATTGGTTGATGTTGGTTTAAAACAAGTGTTAACTTCATCAGCAATCCCACATGAAATAGCTGACAAAGCTAGTAGTCGATATGTCAATGGCCATACGTACTTAATGATTGAAACCAAAGGCGCAATTTTAACGCCAGCGAAAGTTTTATCAGAAGCTTCAGTTCCTAAAAAGGCATTATTTAGAAATCGTGGGAGCTTATTAAATAAGCAGTATAATTTATTTGACAAACCAGAAGATTTAAATGAGTATTATGATGCCAATCAACCGCCATTCTTATTACTAACTTATGGCGGATCGAATCATCAATTACGTTTTGTTCGATTAGGGTTACCAGATATTGGAGTTGGTCGTTGGATTGACCAAATTGATATTACGCAGGCACCAGTTCTTTTAAAAAATCCAGAGGAAGTTCGTAAGGACCTACATTTGACTTTTACGTCAACCGCTGACGAACTGATAAGGAGAGGACTAGAAAATGAACGAGAGGTTGATTTTTAATCCAAAGCAATTAACTTCGGCTCGCATTGCACGAGGATTAACAATGAAAGAATTAGCCGAAAAAGCAGAGCTATCTAGGCAAATGATTTCGAATTACGAATCGGGAAAAACAATTCCTAAAGCAGATAGCATATTAAAACTAATTTCTGTTTTACAATTTCCCCGTAGTTTCTTTTCAGCAGATACATTTGAATTGTATTCAGGCGCAACTTTTTTTAGAAGCCGAAGTGCGGCGACGAAGAAAGTAAGAGATATGCAAAAAGAGCGGTTAAAATATGTGCAAGAAGTGTATAAAGTATTAGCAACATATGTTAACTTTCCCAAAGTTTGTTTACCAGAATTAATTGAAAAGAGTATTTATGAAATCACAGAAGAAGAAATTGTGAAAAAGGCTGAGGAATTACGGAAAATTTGGGGCTTAGACTTGATTTCGCCAGTCCCTAATCTCATTCAGTTGGCTGAACAAAATGGTGTGATTATTTCAGAAGCCAACATGTCCAATCCAACACTAGATGCGGTCTCGCGTTGGATGATTGGTCGGCCGTTTATTATGCTCACAGATAATCATGAATCTGCTGTCCGTCGTCGTTTTAACGTGGCGCATGAACTAGGACATATTTTATTACACAACGGTGTTGAAAGTATTCATGAGTATTCGCAAACAGAATTAAAGAACATTATTGAGTATCAAGCAAATCTATTTGCTGCGCATTTTCTCCTTCCTTCAGCGGCTTTTTCTGATTCGCTCTTGTCTATTTCGTTAGAATACTATATTGATTTGAAAAAGTATTGGAAAGTTTCTCTTCAATCAATGATTCAAAAAACATACACATTAGCGTTAATTAATGATGATCAACGTCTCTATTTAAATAAAAGAATTGCTAAAAATAAATGGAAAACGAAAGAGCCTTACGATGAACAACTGACTATCGAACAGCCAGAAGTTTTCCAAAAAGTTTACCACATGATTTTAGAGCACCAAGTCATTCCTGCAAGTCAACTAAATCAAGCTTTTAAATTACCTAAAGAAGAAATAGAAAAGATATTAGGAACAGCTATTCAAACGGAGCAGGACAAAACAGAAATTGTTCTTGAATTATTACGTTCTAACAAGTAATCAAAAAGAAGAAGGAATAACTATGGCTAAATTATTCGCCTACCAAATTGGTCAAAACCCTCGTATTCAAACGGACCTTTTGGTAGATCCTCAGCTGTTTGAAGATGAGCATGGCTGTGCGGGGGGTGTGGACTTCGGGTTAGCAGATTGTGTTCAAACCGGAATGTTTACAGATATTGAAGTGATAAAACGGTATCTTCACGAAGCAACCTACGTTTTTATTAATGGTGACTTTGACCGACTAAGTTATTTAGAAATTGGGATTGCACTTTCCTTAGGCAAAACACTTTATGTCATTACAATGAATCCAAACGTAACGAAAGAAGATTTAGGAATTTCCTTCGACAATGCTACGATTGAATTCCTTTCCCCCAGTGCTTTTACGGAACGAATCCATGAAACAGAAGCAGCAGAAAACTAAACAAAAGTAAGTAATACGACTGTCTTTTTTTGCTATTTTTTGCGATAATAAAGGAGAAAGTTCAAATTGAAAGGGAGCCAGAATAAATGAAAACCTATGATTATATTGTTATTGGTGGCGGTAGTGGCGGGATTGCTTCTGCTAACCGCGCAGGAATGCACGGAGCCAACGTCCTTTTAATTGAGGGCAACGAAATTGGTGGGACCTGTGTCAACGTTGGTTGTGTGCCTAAAAAAGTCATGTGGCAAGCCAGCAGCATGATGGAAATGATGGAAAGAGACACAGCAGGCTATGGGTTTGATGTTGAAATCAAAAATTTTAGCTTTAAACAATTAGTTGAAAATCGTGAAAAATATATTGACTTCTTACATGGTGCGTATAATCGTGGTTTAGACAGTAACAACATTGAACGTATCCATGGTTACGCTACGTTTACTGGGGAGCAAACAATTGAAGTCAATGGGACAGAATATACGGCGCCGCACATTCTAATTGCGACAGGTGGTCGTCCAAAAAAACTAGGTATTCCAGGAGAAGAATATGCCTTAGATTCAAACGGCTTCTTTGCGTTAGAAGAAATGCCAAAACGTGTGGTCTTTGTCGGTGCGGGTTACATCGCAGCCGAATTAGCAGGAACCTTACATGGCTTAGGCGCGGAAACACATTGGGCCTTCCGTCATGAACGACCATTACGAAGCTTTGATGACATGCTTTCTGAAAAAGTCGTAGAACGCTATCAAGAAATGGGCATGCAAATTCATCCGAATGCAACACCAGCTAAAATTGAAAAAACGGCGCAGAATGAGTACGTTATTACATTTGAAAATGGTGAATCAATCACGACAGATGCCGTGATTTTCGGGACAGGCCGTCAGCCGAACACGGATCAATTAGGCTTAGAAAATACGAAAGTAGCCCTTGATGAAAAAGGCTACGTCAAAGTAGATAAATTCCAAAATACCACGCAAAATGGTATCTACGCAGTCGGCGATGTCATTGGGAAAATCGACTTAACGCCAGTCGCGATTGCCGCTGGTCGGCGCCTGTCTGAACGCTTATTTAACGGACAAACCGATTTATATTTGGATTATAACTTGGTACCAACGGTGGTCTTTACCCATCCACCAGTTGCGACAATTGGCTTGACGGAAAAAGCAGCGCTTGAAGAATATGGTGAAGACCAAGTGAAAATCTATCGCTCTAGCTTTACGCCAATGTATTTCGCTTTAGGAGAATACCGTCAAAAATGCGACATGAAATTAATTTGTGTCGGCAAAGAAGAAAAAATTGTCGGTTTGCATGGCATCGGCATCGGTGTTGACGAAATGCTACAAGGCTTTGCAGTCGCTATTAAAATGGGCGCGACCAAAGCAGATTTTGATAATACTGTTGCGATTCATCCAACAGGCTCAGAAGAATTTGTAACAATGCGATAAAAGGCGAATAAACCCCAAAAAAGAGCGTTGCATCAGCAACGCTCTTTTTTGAATACACGAGTTATACTATTTGATTCGTAAAAAGTAATTTTTTATATCATACCAATAACCACTTTTCCATCTTTTAACTACTGACTTTTCCAAGAAATATGCTATGATTAAAAAAATCAGCAAAACAGAGGGTAGGGAGTTAGAGGATGGATAAAATTAGAATTAACAACTTGAAATTTTTCACAAAAAATGGTGTTTTGGCAGAAGAAAAACGTCTAGGACAGCAAGTAGAAATCGACCTTGAAATGCAGTTGTCGCTAGCCGAGGCAGGGCGAACAGATGATGTCACCCAAACCGTCAATTATGCCGAAGTGAATGAATTGATTGCCCAACGAGTAAACAATCACTCGTACGATTTAATCGAAGGTTTAGCGAGTGCTATTTTAGATGATATTTCCGCAGATTATCAAGAACAATTGAACAAAATTATCATTAAAATTAGAAAATATAGTGTGCCGATGCCAGGCCTTTTTGACAATATTGAAATTGAAATGGAGCGAGAAGTATAGATGATTGGCTATGTAGCATTAGGTAGTAACGTCGGCGATCCGTACGCAAATTTAGTGAAAGCCCGCAATTATTTAAACGAAGACCCGCAGATTCAGGTCGTGGCTTCTTCAAAACTTTATGAAACGGATCCTTACGGCTATACAGACCAAGATGATTTTTTGAACGCCGTATTGAAAATTGATACTAGCTATACCGCTGAAGAATTACTGGCTGTTACCCAAGGAATTGAACAAGCGATGAAACGTAAAAAATTAATTCACTGGGGTCCGCGGATTATTGATATTGATATTTTATTATTAGGGGGGCAGTCAGTCACGTTGCCCCACTTACAAGTTCCTCATCAAGAATTAACAAAACGGTCATTTGTTTTGATTCCCTTAAGTGATGTTTACGCAGAGGAACAACTATTGGGCGCGCCAATAGCTACGTGGATTCAGCGCAGTGGCAATCAAGAAGAAGTGCGAGTAAGTGAAAAGGAATGGTAGAGATGGAGCAGGAAAAACAAGCGCAAATTGAGCAGGCAGTTACCACAATCTTAGAAGCAGTGGGGGAAGATACTCAACGGGCAGGACTCATTGATACACCCAAACGCGTAGCTAAAATGTATGCAGAAGTTTTTAGTGGATTAACCGAACCTGAATTTGATGATTATAAATTATTTGATAGCTTAAATGAAGGCGAAATGGTTCTAGTAAAAGATATTGCCTTTTATTCAATGTGTGAACACCATTTATTGCCATTTTATGGAAAAGTACATGTCGCTTATCTGCCAGAAGGTGGCAAAGTATTGGGACTAAGCAAGTTACCAAGATTAGTAGAACATTGTGCCAAACGTCCCACAGTTCAAGAAGATTTAACAGTGACAATTGCCCGCAAACTCCAAGAAAATATTCCCGTCAAAGGCATTGCAGTAGCCATTGAAGCGGAACATATGTGTATGACGATGCGCGGAGTGAAAACACCACAAAGTAGCACCAAAACATTTCAATTTACCGGACTATTTAAAGAACAAGAGTGGAAAAATCAATTTTTAATGGAGATACGTTAGAAAATGGAAATCATTGTTGGCACGAATAACCAAGGTAAGTTAAAAGAAATGCAATCAGGACTTAAGGACCCCGCTATTCAACTTGTCTCTTATCGAAAGTATACAACCAGTCAAGAACAACCTGCAGAAACTGGCACTACGTATGCTGAAAATGCTTATCTAAAAGCTCGCTTTTTCCAACAATTAATTGGCCGCCCAGTGTTAGGTGATGATGGCGGCTTAACGTTAACTGCTTTTCCTGATTTATTAGGTATTCATACAAGCCGTTTTTTCCATTCAGCCAATCCGGAAGAACAGAACCGCGAACTGTTGCACTTATTTGAAGGGCAACAGTCGACCCGAGAGTTAACCTTATCAGCCACGTTGGTCTATGTACTCGATGACGACAAACTGTTGCAAACGGAAGCCACTTTGACTGGTGAATTAGTTGAACCGCGCGGTACAGGTGGTTATGGCTTTGATCCGATTATTTATTTACCAGATCGAGGCAAAACCTTAGCGGAGTTGTCCACGAGTGAACGAATGAAGATAAGTCCTAGAATGCGGGCTTTACGAAAGATGATTCAGCAGATGAAGGAGCAATGTGACAATGATTGATTTAAAAAAGAATTACCAAATTATGGGGATTGTCAACACGACCCCCGACTCTTTTTCTGATGGCGGTAGCTACACAACGGTCGACGTGGCCTATCAACATGCGCTTCATCTACTAGAAGCGGGGGCCGATATTTTAGACATTGGCGGCCAATCCACACGTCCTGGCTACGAAGAAGTTTCTCCACAAGTTGAGGCAGACCGAGTATTACCGTTAATTAAAAAAATACGTGAGACTTCTCTAGCGCCGATTTCTGTGGATACCTACTATCCCGAAGTAGCAGAAGCCGCGATCCAAGCTGGCGCCACAATGATTAATGACATCAAAGGATTAGACACTCCGGGGATGGCAGAAGTCCTCGCACAATATCCTGAAGTCCAAGTTGTGATTATGCATTCTAGAAAACGCCAATCGCTTTCTTTAAAAGAAGAGTTGCACCAATTTTATACAGAAAAAATTGAACAATGCCAAAAATATGGGCTTTCCTTAGAAAAAATTTGTTTCGATCCAGGGATTGGCTTTCATAAAACTGTCGCAGAAAACCTTCAACTGTTAAAAGATCCTAACGCCTTTCGCTACCAAGATTATCCGTTACTGTACGGCGTTTCTCGCAAACGAACTATTGGCGCTTTAACGAACGAACCAGAACCAGCCAACCGTGATTTTGGCTCAGCCGCTGCTTCCTTGTATGCAGCACAACAAGGCGTAGAAATTTTACGTGTTCATAATGTCCAAGGCTTAAAACAAACATTTGATGTCTGGCGAGCATTGTCGGAGAAGGAGTAAAGGCGGAGCAATAGACTAAACAGACCGACCATCAAAAAAGATGGTCGGTCTGTTTAGTCTAAAAAATTTTAGTTGGCTGAATCGTTTTATCCCAGTAAACGGTGCGCGATTTTTATTACAAAAGAAAGCGGTTGTTGAATAATCAGGAAAGTAAGCGTATTCTAGGAAGGTACAAATGTGTTATACTACACAAGTAGGAAGTTTATGACGGTGGCAATTTCTCAAAAAAAGGGGGACTGCCAATGTTTTTGCTTGTTTGCTCTTTCCCTAGAAAGGAATAGTAGTGACTGTCTTTGAAGCATTGATGCTTGCGATTGCTTTCGCAACATTAATTGTCAAAATCAGTAATAAAAACGACAAAAAATAAACCCGTCATAACTTTTAGCGAAGATTGACGGGTTTATTTATCCACAATTAAAGCTACCGTCTTAAACGGTCTACCCGAGAGCGTATATCTAGTACGCTCTCTTCGTGTTTATTATAGCAAGTTGAAACGGAAAAGTCGAATAGTAAATAAAAAAGAAAGCGTATTCTAGGAAGGCGTAAATGTGTTATACTACACAAGTAGGAAGTTTATGACGGTGGCAATTTCTCAAAAAAAGGGGGACTGCCAATGTTTTTGCTTGTTTGCTCTTTCCCTAGAAAGGAATAGTAGTGACTGTCTTTGAAGCATTGATGCTTGCGATTGCTTTCGCAACATTAATTGTCAAAATCAGTAATAAAAACGACAAAAAATAAACCCGTCATAACCTTTAGCGAAGATTGACGGGTTTATTTCCGTATTAAAATCAAGCTACCGTCTTAAACGGTCTACCCGAGAGCGTATGTCTAGTACGCTCTCTTCGTGTTTATTATACCAAGGTATCACCTAAAAAGCTAGCCGCTAAATCCTCAATAGGATCCAGCGGCTTTTTTAATTTTCTCTTGTCAAAATCGTTTGTGTAATTTCATACAATTGTTCTTTCGCTTGGGCCTTTGTTTCAGGAAGTTTGCTGATTTCTTTCAGCGCTTTTTCTGTGTAATGAGTGGCTAATTGTTGGGCCTTTTCTACGCCACCTAGTTCATGGACAAGACGATAAATTTCCTGTGTTTCTTCATCGGTCAAGGCTTCTTTTTTCATTAAAAGTGGCAACAAGACTTCACGATTGGCTTCAAGTGCATAAATCAAGGGCAAAGAATACACGCCTTGACGTACGTCTTCTAAGACGGGTTTGCCGATAGCATCGGCAGTTTGCGTATAGTCCAAAATATCATCAATAATTTGAAAAGCCAGTCCGATATTTTCGCCGATTTCACCACAACGTTTGGCAAAACGTTGGGAGGTGCCACTTTCATAGGCACCGACAAAACAACTTAGCGCAAATAGTTCCGCAGTTTTCCCGGAAATATTTTTTAAATATTGGTCAATCGTTACCTCGAAATTATAGCGATTGTCCATTTGACCAAGCTCACCAGTCAGGACTTTTTCCATACTGCGCGAATTTAATTGAATGCTTTTTAATGAAGAAGAATAATCAGATAAGAGCTTGAAACAGCAAACAAAAAGATAATCGCCTGTATACACGGCTGTGCTATTTCCAAAGCGCGAACGCAATGTTGGCAAGCCACGACGCGTATCGGCTTCGTCGACAATATCGTCGTGAACTAACGTGGCGGTATGCAGTAATTCAATGGAAGCTGCTAACGCTGTCGCCTTTTTAGGGTCCCGCTGTTCACCAAAATAAGAGAACAACAGTTGGTAGGCTGGACGTAGCAATTTGCCGCCAGAATGAATCATGTCATGGACAGCAGCTTGAATCTCTTGATTATCGATTTGAACCGCTTGTTCCATCAAGCGAAGAGTAGTTGTTAATTCTTTTGATAACGTAGGATAGGTATTCCACATAGGATGTATATTCATAAGATGACTCCTTTAATTGTGGCGGACAGGTTTTCAATTAGAAAAATTGACTCCACTTATGTTTCGTTGTTTGTTCATAATTCAGTTGGAATTTTCGTAACGTCTGGACATGTTGTAGTAAATAATTAGCGGCAATCCCAATGGCAATCCCCGAAAGTAACCCAAACAGAGATAAAAATGGTAAGTACAGCATCGGCGCCCACGAATGAGCAAAGAAAGAGGTCGTTAGCAACTGACCAACGTTGTGTAAGAAACCACCAACGGCACTAATCCCGATAATGCTGACCCGTTTTGGCCCCAGCTGCTTGACAAGTAACATGCCGAAATAACTTAATAAGGCACCACTGGCACTATAGAAAAAGGTCGAAAGTGTGCCGCCTAGTAATGTCGTTAAAATCAAACGTAAACAGACCAGGAAAAAACTATCACGCTTACGCATGGTGAAAATCGCAATAATGGTAATTAAATTTGCTAGACCGAGCTTTGCCCCAGGAGCAAATGCGAAAGGGTAAGGAATCATATTTTCGATTAAACCAATAATGACCCCTTGGGCAACGAGCATAGCAATATAAATATTCTTGTGTAATTTGCTCATAGTTGTCGTGCTTAATAAATTAAGCTACCGTCTTCACTCCCATCAGAAGCTTCCACGGTGATAAACAAATTGTGGGGTAGACAGGCAATCGGGGTTTCACCAGGTTTGGAAATCCAGCCTCGTCGAACATCCACTAAGTCAGCACAGTTGGCTTCCTTCACGCGGATACGATCACCATCTACTTCAATCAGGTTGTAATCACCGTCTTTTGCTTCGTATTTATATGTATAATGCGGGCCGTCCTTTTTTAAGTCAAAGACTTTGATTACTTTGTTGTCTACTTTCAAGACTGCTTGATACGTAGCCGCTTCTTGACCACGGTTTTGCATGGCAAAAACAACAAGGGGCAGAAAAGAACCAAGAACTAAAACAGCAATAATAATAACGTCCCATGTTTTCAAGCGACTCTTCTTAATGAATTCTTTGATCGTCATTTTCTTCTCTCTCCTTTGGTGTTTTTTTCTTGTCTATCATAACACAGTGAACGAGCTTGGAACAAAAATTATTTTGAATTTTTGTTCCAAGCTCAAAAACTGATAAACGGCGGGAACAGAACCAACTCCTTCGGAAATAAACGATTCTGTCCCGACCTCAGTTGAGCCACCATATTATATAAAAGAAAATATGTGGGACAAAAGTCATGCTTGACTGCTGTCCCACATACTAAATCCTATGATAGTCAGCTGGAGACATGTGTCTCAGCTTTTGCTCGTAGTTGTCAATCGATTATCGATTGCTTACTTACCGCCGTATCTAGCTTTCGGGGTACCATACCACGCTTTACCAAGTTTGCGTTGAATCCATGGAATTACCCAGCGGTCTAAACCGACAGCACGGCCTGAACCGTTCATCAAAGCAAAAGCGACAAAGATAAACCAGATATTTACCCAATAGAACATGCCAGATAAACAGAAGGCAATTGTTAAACCAATTGTAGCAGCACTTGATAACCAAGTGAATAAACCAGCAATCAATGCTAAAGCAATACATACTTCAACGATTGTCATGAATTTTTGCATGAACAAAGCAACTTCTTGGTTTGGCATCATAAATTTCATTACGCTTTCGAACCATTTAGGCATGTGATCAAACACTTGCATTGGTGTTTCGCCGTAAGCGTAGCTTAAACCAAAGTGCGCTGCTTGTGTTGCCGCATCGGCACCACCGCTTGCCGCCGCATCCGCCGCACCACTTGCAGCAGTTGTTGCTGTTTCAGTTGCTTGAGAAGCACCTGTTGTTACTTGTTCTTGTAACCAAGGGAATGGGAAAACGACTTTATCTGTGAACCAAGAACCGTCACCAAACCAAGTGCTTGGTTTCAAGTAATCGCCGTTGCCGACAATTTTCTTCATTGATTCGACTAACCAAACCATACCATAGAAAACACGTAGCGGAACACTCCACAAGACATTGCCGTAACGAGACGTATGTCCGCGAGCAACAGAACGATCATCTTTAATATGGAAGATTTCGTGCATAATGTATTGGAACATATAGTAACCAGAACGAATATCAAAGAAGTATTTCAAGTTAACGATATGTTTCATAATGATGGCTAAGAAACCACTCAAATGAATTTTATCGAATAAGTTGGCAACGCCCCATTTCGCGCCGATGGAAACCATGAATCCTTGGTAGTTTCCTTTAAAGGCGTGTTTTTCGCCACCTTTAATATCTGCAACGATGTTGGCAGCCGCAGTATGACCTGTTTGTTCAGCTGCTTGAACGATTTGAGGAGTTGGTGTATTTGGTGTTTCTTCGTAATAAACCAAGTCACCAATGATATAAATGTTTTTGTCTTCGTAACCTTTTGCTTGCATGTATTCATTCGCAACTAAACGACTACCACGTGCTGCTTCTAAACCAAAGTCAGCGGCATCAGAAGTTGCTTTCACACCAGCTGTCCAGATTAACGTATGCGTTGGGACTTCAGAACCATCTTTTAATTTAATGTGATCTGCTGCAACTTCAACGATTGGTGAGTTCAATAATAATTGAACATTTTTCTTTTCTAGATAACGTTCTGCTTTGGCAGCATCGTTACGAGATAACATGTTTAAAATGGTTGGCATTGCTTCAACAACCATTAATGTAATTTCGTCTGGATCAATTTTGGCATCTTTCGCTAAACGATCTTTCCAGTCGATTAATTCGCCGACCATTTCGATCCCAGTAAAACCAGAACCACAGACAACGAATGTTAACATTGCTTTGCGTACTTCAGCATCTGGTTCGATGGCTGCTTTAGCAACGGTTGCTTCAATGTGATGACGAATTTTCACTGCATCATCAAATGACCATAAGGTGAAACCATTTTCTTTCACGCCTGGTGTTCCAAAGTCGTTTGGTTCGCCACCCATACCCAGAATTAACTGGTCAAATGGATAAGAACCTGCTAAAGTTTTCACAACTTTGTTTTCTTTGTCGATCCCAGTAACAGTATCTGTTACCAATTTTACGTTTTTCTTGCGTGAGAACAAACGTTGTAAGTCGTATTGAATTGCTTCTGGTTCAACACGTCCGCCTGCTACTTCATGCAATTCGGTCATCATAGTGTGGTAAGAATGGCGATCAATCAATGTGATTGTTACGTCCGTATCTTTTTTAAATTTCTTTGCTAGAAATTTAGTAGCTGAAACGCCAGCATACCCAGCACCTACAACGACAATATTTTGCTTTGTCATTGACAATCCGCTCCTTAATATTGTAAGTAGTAAAATAGTGATAATGATTAATAAGTACACAATCGACTAACATTATATAAGTATTTCACGAATTTGTCTAATATAAATTTTAATTGTCAACAAATTTACTCCAACGATGAGTTTTTGATGAAAAAAAGACCGAAATGTAAATATTTTTAGGGGATGGTCTTGACAACGTTTTTAAAACCATTATAATGTGTAATGTATCACAAACTTTTGATGTTTGTGAAAATCATGAAAGAAAAGGTGACTATCAATGAAAGTGAATAAATTTGTTAAAGGTTTTGCGGCAATTGCATTATTTAGTTTAGTATTAGCAGGCTGTGGCGCAGACAAGAAAGACAACACAACGAACTCTTCTAGCGCAGCATCTTCAGAAACGAAAAAATCAACTGAATCATCAGCACCAGCGAAAAAAGTTGCCGGTGGCGATTTAAAAGATGGTACGTATAAATTAGAAGAAAAAAATGAAAAAAATGGTTACCGTGCAGTCTTTGAAATGACTGTAAAAGACGGCAAAATCACTGAATCTAAATATGACAACATCAATGCTGACGGCAAATCTAAAACAGAAGACACTAAGTATGAAGAAAGCATGAAAGCAAAATCTGGTGTTGGACCAAAAGAATACATCAAACAATTAAACGATTCTTTTGTTAAAGCACAAAGCGCAAGCGGTGTGGAAGTAGTAACTGGTGCGACTCATTCATCTGAATCATTCCAAAACTACGCACAACAATTAATCCAAGCAGCACAAGCTGGTAACACAGACACAATCGAAATCGACAATGGCGCAGCATTGAAAGATGGTACGTACTCATTGAAAGAAAAAAATGACTCAAACGGCTACCACACAACATTCTCAATGACTGTGAAAGATGGTAAAGTGACTGAATCTAACTACGATAACGTGAACGCTGACGGCAAATCTAAAAAAGATGACACTGAATACGAAAGCAAAATGAAAGACGTTGCTGGCGTTGGACCAAAAGAATATATCGAAACATTAAACAAAGAATTTGTTAAAGCAATGGGCGAAGAAGACGGCTCACCTGCAGGTGTTGAAGTGGTAACTGGTGCAACACACAGCACACATTCATTCATCAACTACGCACAACAATTAGTGAACGCTGCTGAAAAAGGCGACACAACTGAAATCGTTGTTGACAACATCGTAACAAAATAAGTAATAATAAATGAATCGTGAAGTAGTTCCTGAAATGCTTTTCAGCAATTACTTGACACCATTGAGGGGTTGGGAAAAAGTCGGTTGGCTGACTTTCCCGCCCCTTTTTCTTCGCTAGTTCTGTCCATCATTTCACAAATTTTTTCACAGAAATTTGTGAATTTCCAAGAGAAAGACTTTTCATTTTTTCCAAAAAAGGCTACTATGCAAGAGAACTTATTTTTTAATTAAAGAAGGAAAGAAGAGGGAATCCTATGAAAAAGAAACTTCTGCTCATGGTGAGTGTTCTAGCAGTGCTGTTTGTGGCAGCTGCTTGTTCCTCAAAACCAGAAGCGAAAATTAATACAGAACCATACTCTGACCGTCAAACAATGCTTGGTACCTACGTTCAAATTCGCATCTACGATGATGGCAAAGAAGACGTCTTACCGAAAGCCTTTGCCCGCGTCAAAGAACTAGGCGATAAAATCACGGTCAACCAACCAGGTTCAGAAATTGATGAAATCAACCAAGAAGCAGGCGTAAAACCAGTCAAAGTCTCAGATGACCTGTATCCTTTGTTGAAAAAAGCCTATGAATACAGCAAAGACTCCCGCGGCGGCTTCGACATGGCAATTGGCCCAATCACTTCTATGTGGCACATTGGCTTCGATGATGCCCGCAAACCAAGCCAAGCCGAAATTGATCAAGCCTTGAAACTCGTTGATTACACGAAAGTCAAATTCAACGACAAAGAGCAAACCGTTTACCTTGAAGAAAAAGGCATGCAATTGGATTTAGGCGCAATTGCCAAAGGCTTCATCACCGACGAAGTCGTGAAAGTCCTCAAAGACAACGGCGTCACCACCGCTATCGTCGATTTAGGCGGGAATGTTTACGTCTTAGGACACAGCCCACGTGGCAAAGACATGGATTGGACAGTCGGGATTCAAGATCCGAATAAAGCCCGCAACACAGTCTTAGGTCAAGTCAAAGAAAGCAACAAAACCTTAGTCACATCAGGAATTTATGAACGCTACTTAAAAGTCGATGGCAAAACCTACCACCATCTCTTTGATCGTGAAACTGGCTATCCGTTTGATAACGACATCGCAGGTGTCACCATTATCACCGACAAATCCATCGATGGTGATGGTCTCTCAACAGCCGTCTTCTCAATGGGCGTCAAAAAAGGACTAGAATATGTCGAAAGTCTGAAAGGAACCGATGCCATTTTCGTCACAAAAGACGACAAAGTCTACATCAGCAAAGATATCGAAGGCAACTTTGAAATCGGCAAAGACTCTGGCTATACGATGGGGAATCGGGCCGATTTGAAATAAGGAGCGACTAAAAATGTCTTTAAATGTGTTTTTAAAAGTAGTGGAAATTCAGACGAAGCTTGCCAGTCTCTTTCCCTTCATTATCGGGGTCTTGTTTTCAATGACCTATTTCGGGGAAGTTCAGTGGGGCAACACGCTGGTTTTCTTCATTGGCATGGTGGTCTTTGATATGGCCACCACCGCCATTAACAATTACATGGACTTCAAAAAAGCCAAATCTGACGTCTATAAATATGAAGAAAATATTATCGGACAATCAGGCGTTTCACCACAACTGGTCCGCAACATGATTTTTGCCATGATTGCCTTCACTGCCGTTGTGGGTGCTTACTTAACGGTTCAAACAGGCTGGCTCTTCCTCGTATTAGGGGGGATTTGCTGCTTCATCGGGATCTTCTACACGTATGGACCGATTACGTTATCCCGCATGCCCTTGGGGGAAATTTTCAGTGGCTTCACGATGGGCTTAGGCATCTTCGTCTTAACCGTTTACTTGAACGTCGTCACCAATCCGCCTTTTTATTTAACGGTCGATTTTGCTAGCGGCGCCTTTCGCTTAGACGGCAATCTCTGGGCGGTGCTTGCGATTGTCGTGGCGTCCTTGCCCTTGGTTTGTTCGATTGCTAACATCATGCTCGCCAACAACTTACGGGACTTAGACACGGATATTGAGAACCACCGTTATACATTAGTCTATTATATCGGGCGCCCAGCAGGGATTGTGCTGTTTCAAGTGTTAGCGCTAGCTGGTTATCTGGTGATTTTATTCGGCTTCATTAGTGGTATTTATCAATGGCCTGTGTTAATCACGTTTGCCACTCTGTCAGTCATTTGGAAAAATATTCAAACGTTTAAACAAGAATTGCCGCAGCCGAAAAGTTTCCGTCATTCCATTAAAAACTTAATGGTTTTCAATGGCACCTATGCCTTAGGGCTATTAATTAGTGCATTGCTTGGCTAGATTCTAAAAAAAGTAGAGAAAATACGAAAAAAATACTGTTTTTTTTCAATCGACTTCTTCAAAAGTGTTACACAAAGCTCAAAAAGTTAGTATCAATTACTAACTTTTTGAGCTTTTCTCGTTAAATGGCTAGAAACCTTAAACTTTTGTCGGGGATTTTTGATAAAAATTGACTAAAATCGCCTTTTTTTAGTAATGATTATTAAATAACGGGTGTTGTAAACCCTGGTATAACAAGAACTTTCAAAATTTTCGCAAGAGGTGCGAAAAAAACGTCAATTCCTAAAGGGGGGTTCTTTGTTATTATAGAGGTATGAAAAAAGGTTGTTACACATTCCTTGTATAAAAGATCAACGAATACAAGTGAATCTAAAGGAGGTTTTTAAATGAAAAAAAAGCGTTATTTAATGATTGTGTGTCTACTATCTTCTCCTAGTTTTTTTATAAATGTTGAAGCGTCTGATGGTGGTTCTAGTTCGGTGGGGATTGAATTTTACCAAAATCCGAGAACACCCGCTCCTAAAGATGCCCCACCGAAAACAGATGCGCCAGCTGCTGATCCCAAGGAACCAGCTGGTCCTCCGCAAGGAGATCAACGAAGTGGTGGTTCGACACAGACCACCACAACTGGCTCGCAGCTCCCTCGTACAGGGAGCAAGAGTCAGGCAAATCTTAGCATTCTCGGCTTAGCCTTAATCGGCTTGGCGGGAATGGTGCATAGAAAGAAGGGACGACATGAAGCAAACTAAGTGGCAACGATTAGCAACCATTGGCTTGTGTAGTTCTTTAGTGATTAACGCCTTTTCTGGCGTGACCGCAGTTGCGGAAACAATCACGATTGAAAGTAGTCCGACAGTAGCAAGTAGCGCTAAGGAAGCAACATCAGCAAGTAGCGCAACGCCAGCAAGTACGGAAAGCAGTCAAGAAACGACTGAAACGAGTCGGGAAGAAGGAACACAGGAAACAGAGAAACCAGAAGAAATCACGAAAACGAGTGATTCTAAAATAGATATGATAGACCCATTAAACAATTCACTACAGAATTCACCAACAGTTTCCCCTAAAGCAACTGTTGCAATTCCTAGTCAAGTAATGGATTTTGCAATCGTAGATGAAGAGAATAATGGCGTTGCTTTGACCACACCTATTACGGGCGATAGTCAGTGGGTACGAACAGGTGGCGTCAATGGACTTGTTGGTAGTGTTCAATCTGTTCGATATAGTACAGCATATGCAGGGAAAAACGTTTTTTTTAATAGAATAACGATTCCAGGGGTTAACTATTCAAATACTGTGAACTTTGCATACGGCTTAAGGAATGTTACTATTACACTGCCAAAATGGTATAAAGGGCTGAGTTTTGTCAAGCCGTCCTATTCAATATATCCAGCATCTTATATAAGTAGGTATGATAATAACGGGCAGACCCAAGTTGGCTGGTGGAAAATGTCATCAGATAGTGCACTTGGGCAATCAATGCATGTCATTGCTCAGCCGAATGTTTATCAAGTCAAGCATGGTCTTGATGAAGTAGGTCTAGCAACAGCTTCATTCAGTTTTAATGCCGTTTATCGCGTTGGCTCGATAGCAAATAAAACATATACTAAATATAATATCGGACCCGATGCTTTAACAAATAACTATAATATTATTTATATGTATACAACAAAACGTAAAGTTACTGAAAATTTTGTTGATGTCAATGGAATCAAAATCACACCGCCAAGTGGTTTCACCCAAGGCAAACAAACAGTAATTAACAGTGACCCCTACACCTTTAAACAAAGTGGCACCTTGCCAGAGATTTACAAAGCAAGCAACGGCAAAACCTATCAGTTCAAAGGTTGGTACAAAGGCAAAACCAAGCCAAACACCTTGACCACCACCAAAGCACCAAGCTATGCGGTGACTTATAACGATAATGATGATTTGAATGTGGTGTATGAAGAGATTGAAGCTTTTGATTTCCCAGCGCTGACCTATCAATTCGGGTTCGTTGGTGAAGATGGAAAATTAGCAAATCCTGCCGATATTAATATCACCTATGATTACAAAACCAGTGCTTATAGAGGAACAGGAGGGGGAGCAGATGATACTGTTTCTTTTGGAACCATTGCCACCAATCAAAGTGCCACAACAGTAGGCAACTTAAAAAACGTTACAATGCCTGCAACATCTATAGCTCGCCCTACTGAAACAGGTTATAATGGAGATGCGTACGCTAATTTCTCAATTAAACTTCCAAGGTACTATCAATCGTTAAATCTTTATGATAAAACAGGCAAAATCAATCCAAGCTATCCATTGCCAGCATATACTAGGAAATATAGTGTCCGCTATGATGATCAGATTCTATCAGAAGCATCGGTAATTGCTTTTTTAAGATTGACACAGAAATCAGATCAGAGTTATGCGCCATATGAGTCATATTCAGTGGTGGATCCTAGTGTAAAATATCCAGAATTTTTACATAGAGTAATTTATAGTACTGACCTAGTCTCTGGATATGCAAAATATACAACTTTCAGTAGTCCAGTTTATTATCACTTAACTAATCGCAAGATCACTGAGAACTTCGTCGATGCCAACGGCACTAAAATCACGCCACCAACAGGCTTTACGCAAGGAAAACAAACAGTAATTAACAGTGACCCATACACCTTTAAACAAAGTGGCACCTTGCCAGACACTTACACAACAGGTGGCAAAACCTATAAGTTCAAAGGCTGGTACAAAGGTAAAACCAAGCCAAACACCTTGACCACCACCAAAGCACCTAGTTATCCAGTGACTTATGATGATAATGATGATTTGAATGTGGTGTATGAGGAGATTGAAGCTTTTGATTTCCCAGCAGTGAATTATCAATTTGGTTTCGTTGGTGAAGATGGAAAATTAGCAAATCCTGCCGATATTAATATCACGTATGACTATACAGGTATTGAAGTTAGAGGAAATGGGGGAGCAGATTCAAATGTTTCTTTTAAAACGATTGCTTCAAATCAGAGCGGTACAACAGTGGGTAATTTCAAACAGGTGATATTTCCTGCATCAAGTATAGAACGACCTACTACAACAGGGTGGAATGGTGATGGATTTTCTGAATTTTCGATTAAACTCCCTAAATATTACGAATCAGTAAACCTTTATGATAAAACAGGTAAGATTAATACAAATTACCCGTTACCAAGAGTAACATTAGTTGAATCTAATGTGCCAGATACTATTTTTAGTGAATCAACGCTCATTTCTGATTTAGCCTTAACACAGAAAGCAGACAAGAGTTATACTCTGCGGGAGGTAAATGTGTCGATGAATCCTAACATTAAATATCCCAATCTTATTAGTAGAAATATTAATAGTTTAGATGAACGTGATGGAAATATTAGATATAAAACGATTGAAGGACCAATCTACTATCATCTAACCAACCGCAAAGTCACCGAAAACTTTGTGAACACAAGTGGCACTAAAATCACGCCACCAACAGGCTTCACGCAAGGGAACCAGATTCCCATGACTAGCAACACCTTCAAGTACACAGCCGCAAAAGCCTTACCAGCTAGTTATACAACAGGCGGTAAAACTTACATTTTCCAAGGCTGGTACAAAGGCAAAACTAAGCCTAATACTTTAACAACCAGCACTACGCCAACATACAGTACAACCTTTGATGGCAATGACGACATGACGGCGATGTATAAGGAAGAAGTACCGAAAGCAAGTGTCGCTTTAACTCGCACTACCGCTGAAACCGTGACTAGCGGCGGCAATGTCACCTGGCGTGCCACAATTACCAATACAAGCCAAGCGCCACTAACCACGGCGACCATCAAGAAATCAACCGCTTGGACAACTGGCTTAGCAGCACCAACCGCCATGATTGTCACGCCAGCTGGCGGAACCGCGAAAACAGTTCCCGTCACAGCGACTACGTGGACCAATGGTGTTAGCTTAGGCACTGACATTCCCGTAGGAAAATCTGCCACGGTTCAGTTCACTACGAAAGCGACAGGGACAGCGGGGCAAGTCTTGCGCGCTGGGATTACCACCAGTGGGAATTACAGTGGTGTCTCTGCTTCGGCCACCGTACGTGTGAAAGACAATGATCAAGCAATTGTGACACCAACGGCTGAAGGCTTCATCAGTGTTCCAATGTTCAATTTTGGTCAAGTTGGGGTAGCGGGAAGCACGCAACAGCACAGCTTGAAAAAAGCCGCTGATTATTATGGCAACGGCACACGCAATCCCTATCTGCGGATCAAGAAAACCCAACCGAATTGGAGCTTAACGGCGCAACTGTCGCAACCAAAATCAGTGATAGACAGCTTGCCAACAGCGACCCGCTTATTATTAGGGGCGGCTCCTGTTTCGAGTTTCTCAAATTACAACCAACCTACCGAGTTGAAAAATGCGGTCGGTACTACGAGTGCCATTAGTTTGAATGCCAACAACACGGCCACTAGGATTATTGCCAACCAGCAATTCACTGGGAGTAATATCTATCAGTTGGACTTCACCTTCAACAATGTCAAACTTGAAGTGCCAGCCAACCAAGGGGTCAAGGGGCAACAATACCAAGCCGCAGTTACGTGGAACTTAGTTACAGGTCCTTAAAATAGTTAAGTTATCATGAGGAAAGCTCAAAATGTTAGTGTTTGATACTAACATTTTGAGCTTTTGTTTATGGAAATTAAGAAATTTGGCTGAGAATCAGAAGCAAAATGGCAGATTTTCTTGGTTTTTCGCACATTTTTCTAGTAAAAAAGGACTCTTCTACCTTGGTATAATAGGAATCGTCGGAAAAGTCACTTAGCTGTAGCAAAATTTGAAATTTCAAGTCCGCCTTTTTTTGATAGAATGGAGAAAATTAAAAGCTGTACATATACCAATACATAAAGAAAGAGAATAGCATGAATCAAAATGGTACATAGAAAGAAGGGACGACATGAAGAGAATTAACTGGCAACGCTTAGCAACCATTGGCTTGTGTAGTTCTTTAGTGATTAACGCCTTTTCTGGCGTGACCGCAGTTGCGGAAACAGTCACGAGTGAAAGTAGTCCGACAGTAGCAAGTAGCACAACGCAAGAAAGTACGGAAAGCAGTCAAGAAACGACTGAAACGAGTCGGGAAGAAGTAACACAGGAAACAGAGAAACAAGCAGAAATACCAGAGGTGAAAACTGAAACAACAGAATCGGTACCAGAAAATAGTAGTGAAAATGACCGACAAACGAGTATTTCGCCACGTTGGGTGCCGAATGATCAAGTGATTTATCCGAGAATGATCTTTGGCTTTACTGATGAAACAGGAAAAGCTTTTGCTGATGAAAACTTAACGTTATCAGGGACGTATTATAAATTAGCTCGCCACACGGCAACTAGTCAGTGGCGACCATACGCTGATAGATATCCAATTGTTTCTTCTAATGCAGGTGGTGGTCAATATCGAGTAGCTGTCAATGCAACGATTCCTATGCCGTACGATTTTCTCACAAATTTACCAGCAGGTTACACTCATAATTTGTACGCAATTGAACAATTAAAGATTGATAACACGTTAAAGTATGTCGACAGTATTGTTGCCCCGCCTGGTAGTATAAACAGGACCAGATACAGTGAGCAACAAACATCTGAAGCAGCTCAATTTGGTAATTATGTTACAGGTAGTTTGACTCAGAGGGATAGAACATTTTCTAAAAATAGTGCAAATATCTTTTCTCTAAATTCATTAGCTTTGGCTCCAGAAATTACTGACGTATTAACGATGCTGCGCACAGATTCTATAGAACGTGGACCAATATTAATAGGTTTTGATGGCACTACCACGTACCGAGAAACACTTAATTACGTAGTCACTCGGAAACAAGTTACCGAAAAGTTCGTAGATACTAACGGCGTAGCTATCACGCCGCCAACAGGTTTTACCCAAAACAAGAAAACACCAATGACCAGCAATGCTTTCACCTTCAAACAAGCTGGCACCTTACCAGAGACTTACAAAGCAAGCAACGGCAAAACCTACAAATTCAAAGGCTGGTACAAAGGTAAAACCAAGCCCAATACTTTGACCACCACCAAAGCGCCAAGCTATGCGGTGACCTATGATGGGAATGACGATTTGACGGTGGTGTATGAGGAAGAGGCAGTCACAACGTTGTATCCATCATTAGATGTAAACTTTGTAGACGAAAAAGGGGTTGGCTTCACGCCAGCGTTAACTTTTAGCGGTAAATATCGTGTGCAAAGAACGAGTGATAGGCTTTATACAGATTTGTACGATTTAACATCCAAAAGCAAAGGTAGCGGACAATACACACTAAGTCTTAACAATGGTACGATGCCATTATCACCAGAGCTATTGCGAGTTTATGGGAATGACAAACCAATTAATGGTACGAACAGACTTAATTTTTCTCTAGATAAACTAGCGATCAATCAACAATTAAAATATGTCAATAGTATTGAATTAGATACGGTGAAAAGTGTTATGAAAATGTATGGCTATAACTATACCAGTGGTAGCGCCACAATTATAGATCCTAATCAAGTGCCAACAGAATATAACCTGAGTGCTGGAAATATCGCCTTATTAGGCTTTGATACAGATGGAGTATATTTTTCAAAGGAAAGTAGTGGAGTATTCAATACATTGATGGGTTATGCGAGTGACGGAGGTAAGCCCCTAATTACCATGAATCTTTTTAGTGGAAATCCAGTAAATGCATCCAAATTAGTCTACACAGTCACCCGTAAACAAGTCACCGAAAACTTCGTGGACACCAACGGCACTAAAATCACGCCGCCAACAGGCTTCACGCAGGGGAACCAGATTCCCATGACGAGCAACACTTTCAAGTATACAGCAACAAGAGCTTTACCAGCTAGTTATTCAGTAGGTGGTAAAACTTACATTTTCCAAGGCTGGTACAAAGGTAAAACCAAGCCTAATACCTTAACGACAAGCACTACGCCAACATACAATACAACTTTTGATGGCAATGACGACATGACGGCAGTCTACAAAGAAGCAAACATCAGCGCTAACTTAACGATGCGTGGTGCAGTCGATGTCATTGACAATGGCGCAGCCATGGAATATTGGGAAGTGCTGTTAAAAAATACTGGAGAAGCACCTTTAACTTCAGTTAAGATTAAACCAACCACTGACTGGGCGGCTGGAATTAGTACACCCACGGAACTGTTTATTTTAGGTACTGGTCAAAATACGAAAGTTCGACCAATCACGAAAGAGCAGTGGGAAGCAGGTTTTGAGATTCCTTTAGACAGTAGTCTTCCTGTGGGCGGCCAACTAACGATTAATCTCCTAGGAACAAAAGTTACTGGACAACCAAACCAAGTGCTAAAAGCCGCTGTGGAAGTCACAGGGAACTTCAACAAACTGACTGCCTCAGATACGGTCCGGATTAAAGATTTAGATCAAGAAACAAAGGAACCAACTGGGGAAGGCTTCATCAGTGTTCCAACCTTCAATTTTGGTCAGGTTGGGGTAGCGGGAAGTACGCAACAGCACAGCTTGAAAAAAGCCGCTGATTACTATGGTAACGGCACACGCAATCCCTATCTGCGGATCAAGAAAACCCAACCGAATTGGAGCCTAACAGCGCAACTGTCGCAACCGAAATCAGCGACAGACAGCTTGCCGACAACGACCCGCTTGTTGCTAGGAACGGCCGCTGCTGCCAGCTTTACCGATTACAACCAACCAACAGAAACCAAGACGCCGCTTGGCAAGACTGGCACCGTGAATTTAACCGCCGACAATACCGCAACAGCGGTGGTCGCGAACCAACAGTTCACAGGTAGTGACGTTTATCAGTTGGACTTCACGTTTGCTAACATCAAACTAGAAGTGCCCGCCAATCAAGGCATGGTTGGCCAACAATACCAAGCCGCCGTTACGTGGAATTTGGTGACTGGTCCCTAACAACCTTCGGGATTATGTGGCGGACTCCTTTTATAAATAGTAAAAATATCATGAGAAAAGCTCAAAATGTTAGTGTTTGATACTAATATTTTGAGCTTTTGTTTATGAAAATTAAGGAATTTGGCTGAGAATCAGTAGCAAAATGGCAGATTCTCTTGATTATCAAGCACTTTTTCGATGAAAAAGTGCTCTTCTGCCTTGGTATAATAGGAATCATTGGAAAAGTCACTTAGCTGTAGCAAAATTTAAAATTTCAAGGCCGCCTTTTTTTGATAGAATAATGGAGAAAATTAAAAGGTTTACATATAACAATTAACAATAAAACCAATACATAAAAAGGAGAATAGCATGAATCAAAAATGGCAAAAGTTACTTACAACCGCCTTGTGTTGTTCCTTATTGATAAGTTCACTCAATGGCATCTCAGTACTCGCCGAAACAATGGTTGTTGAAAATGAAACAACCACTGAAACGGGCGAAACAACGGCAAGTGAGGATACCGCTACAAGCGACTCATCGTTAAACGCTAGTCAAGAAAATGAAACAGCCAACACAGTTGCGTCATCAGAACCAACCACAGAACCAGAGACATCAGAATTACCTCAAAAGATGATAGAAGAGCCGCAACTACCATCGGCAGAGGACCAGACTGAAGCAACAGCCGATACAACGACAGCGGCTGTTGAAGCGACTCAGGAGGAGCCGACAAAGCGAGAAAATCGTGCAGTTAAAACGGCTGATATTCCTGGGAAAACTTATAAAATGGCCTTTATTGATGAAAATGGGTTGTTTATTGATCCTGCTAAAGTGACGTTCACAGCCGATGTCACGAAAGTAGAAAGAAAATCAGGTACTCAGACAAAGGTGGGAACCATTACAACTAGTAATCTAGGGAATTTCAAGATGTTGACGGTGCCGAAAGTTACACTTCCTGATGATGACGCCACAGAGGACTACGGTTTTTCGGGACTAACCAATCACAAAATTACGTTGCCAGGGCAATATACTGCCCCCAAGACAACGCCTAATAATTTTTATAAAGGACCAGACACGACAACCTTTCCTTTGGCTGTTTCCCGTCAAGTAACTATAGCTACTGGCAAGGATTATAGTACATACACAACAGGGGAACGTTTTAATATGTTTACTACGGCAACGCCTAAGCAATTTAGTTTGCGAACATATTCTTGGGTCCCTGATCCTCAAAAAGTCCAATTTTCTGCTGCTTACAATATGGCCACGACTGCAGGTGAAAATAATTATTTAATAACCGATGATACGATTTATTATTATGTACCCAATAGACGAGTTAGTATTTATTATAATGACATGACATCGACAGTTTTGCCAACCTATCCGACAGGCTATAACGCAGCCCTTTCGAAAACAGTGGTTGAGTCAGACAATTTTCACTATAAAGCCCCAAAAGCATTTCCAAAAACCTATTCTTCTGGGAATCGCCACTTCCAGTTTAAAGGGTGGTATAAAGGATCCGCTCGACCAGATCCTAAAGCCGTTAAGTTGGAAACCACATTGACACCAGAATTTGATGTTACTTACGATGGTAAAGACAATGTGTATGTTTTTTATGAGGAATTAGAAGAAAAGACAACGACAATCCCGGAAATCACTTATAGTTTTGGGTTTGTAGATGAAAAAGGCGCATTAATAGCGCCAGCGAATTTCGGGATGCAGACTAATTTAACATCGATCATGAACGGAATAGCGAAACAAGTAGGAACAGCAACAGGTGTTAATAGTGGGAATCTGAAAAAATTAACCATTCCTAGTCAACAATTAACCTACACGAAAACGATAAATCCTGCCTTTTATGGTAGTACTAATTTTCGCTTAACAATCCCTAAACAATACAAGCCACCAACAGTAACACCTGGGCCTCATTATACAGGCTCCAGTACAGCTTATCCTGTTGCAACAAAAAGAATGCGTTTTGTGGACAGTACGATAGCTGACATACGGGTGGAGACAGATGGCAAATATTATAGTTTATATCCTACAACGACAGCCAATCAGTATCGACTGTACTACACTTCTTGGATAGAGGATACAACCAAAACGAGATTTGATTCTATTTTGACTAGTACAAATACAGAAGTAAGTGTGCCAAATTACTATACAACCGATGATACGATGTATTATTTCTTAGAAAATCGGCGCATCACTGAAAATTTTGTAGATGAGAATGGTACGAAGATTACAGCACCGACAGGATTTACTCAGGGAAAGCAAACAGTCATTGACAGCGACACCTACCATTTTAAATTGGCGCAAGAATTACCTTATAGTTACTACGCGAATGACAAAGCCTATCGTTTTAAAGGCTGGTATAAAGGGAAAACGCAACCTCAAAATTTACAAACCACACGAGTGCCGGAATATGATGCCTCCTATGATGATAATGATGATTTAACAATTATATATGAAGAAATTAAATATGGCGGCAATACCGTGCAGTTTGGGTTTGTTGGAGAAAGTGGGCAATTACTCAATCCTGCTGACTTTAAAGTCACCACAGAGGTAGTTCAGATTATCGATGGCGTTAGCACGGTTTTAGATAATATTTCGGCAACGGATCAAACAGGAAACTTAAAAGCCATGACAATTCCACAAAAACAGTACACGTTAACGAATAGCTCGAACTTTTATGGTACAAGGAACTCGTTTATTGAGATTCCTAAATACTATAAGAACCTTTCATTTCAAAAACCTTCTGGGTATCAAGGACAAGAGTATCCTTTAGCAGGACGAGTAGAAAGGACTTTTGCTGGTAATCCTTATACAGAAGGCGCAAATCCTGTATATTTCACAGTAACGAAGAGTCAGAACCAACGTTATAAACTCCGTGAAATATACTGGGATGATAATCCTGAAAACCTTTTCTCAAGTTTATATAAAACAACACTTATAAGAAATGATAATTCGTTAGCTGGCGTGGAAATGTTTCCTGAAAGCACGTTATATTACTATCTTGTTAATCGCCGTGTAACTGAAAATTTTGTGGATGCATCTGGAACGAAAATTACGCCGCCAACTGGGTTCACACAAGGGAAACAAACAATCATTGATAAGGATAATTTTACATTTACTCAGGCAGGTACGTTGCCTTTTATGTACAAAGTCAATAATCGGCCTTATGTCTTAAAAGGCTGGTATAAAGGCAAAGAAAAACCAGACAAACTAAATGAAATCACCAGAACAAATCGAAATATTAGTTATCCAGTGACTTATGATGACCAAGATGATATCACTATAGTATATGATGAATTTAAGACGGAAGACAAAACGATTAATTTTGGTTTTATCAATGAGACGGGTGACTATGTAGCACCAAGTAATTTCAATATCCGCACAGATATGTCTCAGGTAGTGGGTGGTTTACAAAGCAAGTTGCAAACTATTACCGCGTTACCAACTGGTGATTTTCTACAGTTAAAGCTTCCAGCTGTCAATATTGTGGGAAGTTTTACGTCGGATGAAGAGCTTTATGGAACACGTAATAGCATCGTGACAATTCCTAAGTATTATAAAACGCCGACTATAACCCCATCGAGTAAATATAATGGTCCGAATTATTCTGGGGTTACGGGAATAATTGCGTATCATAATACGAAAAATAGTGCAGAATTTACTGAAAATCGTTTACAAGTGACACCAATTGCGGGGTCTCAAACGGATTACCGGTTTCCTGAAGTAGGGTGGCAAGGGGAAACCACTCGAACAACCTTCTCTTCTCTTTATAAAATGGATTATAATAGTACAGTGAGCGGGGTGACTGCCCACACAGAAATATACGCAACAGGGACAGTAAATTACTATTTAGAAAATCGGCGCATCACTGAAAACTTTGTAGATGAGAATGGTACGAAGATTACAGCACCGACAGGATTTATGCAAGGAAATCAGCTGGTAATGAACAGTGAAACGTATAAATATACCGCTGCAAAAGCGTTGCCGAAAACTTACCAAGTCGGAGAAAAAACCTATGTATTCAAAGGCTGGTACAAAGGGAAAGAAACAACAACACCTTTAAAAACAACAACAACACCAAGCTTTACTCCAACATTTGATGATAATGACGACATGACCGCTGTGTATCAAGAAGCGGTTCCTACAGCAGAATTAACGGTAAAAGGTTCCGCTGACATAGTCGAAAATGGCACGACAATGGATCACTGGGAAGTGCTATTAAAAAATACGGGAGAAGCCCCGTTGACGACCATTAAAATCAAACCAACGGCGACATGGGCCGCTGGCATCAGCCCGCCCAATACTATTTTTGTGTTAGGTACAGGGCAGAATGCTAAGGCCTATCCAGTTACGAAAGAACAGTGGGCAGCAGGTTTTTCTCTGCCATTAAATACGCCCTTACCAGCAGGCGGACAGTTACAAATGAACTTATTAGGAACCGCCGTTACAGGAAATCCTGGTCAAGTTTTAACCGCTGAAGTTGAAGTAACGGGCAACTTTGGCAGCTTAATCGCCAAAGATACGGTCCGTATTAAAGACCTAGACCAAGAAATAACTAATCCTGACGGCGACGGCTTCATTAGTACGCCAACATTTGATTTTGGCAAATTAGCGATTTCAGGAAGTAAGCAACAATATGGTTTGAAAAAAGCCGCTGATTACTACGACAACGGCACACGCAATCCCTATTTACGCCTGAATACTAGCCAAGACAACTGGAGCTTAACGGCGCAACTGTCGCAACCAAAATCAGCCACAGACAGCCTGCCGACAACGACCCGCTTGTTGCTAGGAGCGGCCGCTGCTGCCGGCTTTACCGATTACAACCAACCAACAGAAACCAAGACGCCGCTTGGCAAGACTGGCACCGTGAATTTAACCGCCGACAATACCGCAACAGCGGTGGTCGCGAACCAACAGTTCACAGGTAGTGACGTCTATCAGTTGGACTTCACGTTTGCTAACATCAAACTAGAAGTGCCCGCCAATCAAGGCATGTCTGGCCAACAATACCAAGCCGCCGTCACTTGGAATTTAGTGACTGGCCCATAAAAATAAAAATGCCCGAGCCTCTTATTTTTCTAAGGCTCGTGCATTTTTATTGATGGTCTTTTGAGGGTCGTTGTGCTATAATGGTAATGAAAAGAGAGGTATGCGCCAACATACCTCTCTAGTGTAGAGCCGTTTCAGACGGTAGCGATTTTTAGTGATTTATAAAAAATAACCGTGCTCGCTAAAGTTGACGGTTATTTTTTATTGTCTTCTTTAACAGCCTCTAGGATTCCGAAGATTAACGTTGCGATAAAAGAACCGAAACTAATCATCAGAGCTAAAGCTTCTGCGATAGACAAAAGGCCTCTCCTTTCATAGATTTTAGTACTTACATTCATAAGCACCACCACCTTTCAGATTGGATAGCCGCCGCCATAACTTCTCTACAATTTTATTATACCATGTAGGGCTAAAAAATAATTAGTTTCCAACATGTTTTTTTAGGTAATTGTGCTATAATAGCAATGAAAAGAGAGATATGCTGTAACATACCTCTCTGATGTAGAGCCGTTTAAGACGGTGACCTTTTTGATTATTTAAAAATAACCGTACTGGTCAAAGTAGACGGTTATTTTTTCTTGTCATTTTTAAGCAATTTCACAATCAGTGCAATCAAAGCAATGGTAAACATACCAAACCCTAGGATCGTCTGAATTGTTTCATATGTTGTACAGTAAACGATATTTTTATTCGTATTTTTCAGAGAAATATGCTACAATAGAGACGAAAAGAGAGGTATGCTCTAACATACCTCTCTAGTGTAGAGCCGTTTAAGACGGTGACCTTTTTAGTTACAAAAAATAACCGTACTCAGTCAAAGTAGACGGTTATTTTTTCTTGTCATTTTTAAGCAATTTCACAATCAGCGCAATCAAAGCAATGGTAAACATACCAAACCCAAGAATTGTCTGAATTGTTTCATATGCTGACAAAAGGCCTCTCCTTTCTCTAAATTTCGGAAATACGTGCATACGCATCACCTCTCTTTCAGATTGGATAGCCACCGCCATAACTTCTCTACACTTAGATTATACCATGTGAAACAAAAAAATAATTAGTTTCCAATATATTTTTTTAGGTAATTGTGCTATAATGGTAATGAAAAGAGAGCTATGCGCTAACATACCTCTCTGATGTAGAGCCGTTACTAACGGTGACAAAAATTAATATTTTTGAAATGACCGTCTAACTAGCCAAAGTAAGCAGCGCCCCTTTCATTAAGGGGCGCTGCTTTTTAGTCGTTATTGCGATTGTTCAGTGTCTTTCGTAGAGAGGTTCATTTGTTCTTTGATGGCATTTTCGACACGTTGGCGTTCACTCTCTTCCACAAGTTGATAAGAAATACCTTCAATCCCTGTCACGCCATCGCCAGTGTAATCGTAGCCTTTTAATTGATCGGTTTCAATCGTTTTTAGTGCGGGGGTGTATTTTTTTAGCATTGCCATCATTTGGTCAAAGGACAAGTCGGTTTCGCCATGCTCGCCGATTACGTCCAGAATTTCTTGATATTTTAGCAAGCTGTTAAAAGAAAGTAGCTTGTTGGTTAATTCGATTAAAACTTCTCGTTGGCGGCGTTGACGACCATAGTCGCCTTCGGGGTCTTCGTAACGCATGCGCGCATATTGTAAAGCTTCCCAGCCCCCTAAATGCTGTTTGCCTTTCGGATAATGAATCCCTTCAGCGTCAAAAGCAAAGGCATTGTCAACAGTGACGCCGCCCACCGCATCGCCAAGGTCCTTCATAGCATCCATATCAATTGAAAAGTAATGATTGATTGGGATGTGCAAGACATTTTCAACCGTTTTAATTTGCATATCGGCACCACCGAAAACGTGGGCCGCATTGATTTTATTGTATTCGCCATTGGTGCCAGCCATTTCCACATAGTAGTCACGCGGGATGCTAGTGATGGTAGTTTTTTGTAATTGATTATTCACTGTAACCACCATCAAGGCGTTGGAGCGGTAATCGGTTTTGCGTTTTGAGTCATTCGCAATTCCCATAATTAAGAAACTAACCGGTTCTCCTTTGGCTAAATCGGGACTCTTCGTGGAAGATTTTCTTGGTTTATACATGGTGTTCGCCGTTTTTTGCAAATTACGATACATGCTGACGCCGTAAGCCGAAACAGAAAGTGTGCCTAAAAATAAAAGAGTTAAACTGAAGACCACGAATAAACTTTTTCTTTTACGAGAATGGCGGCGCCGGCGTTGTGTCGGTACTTCTGCTTCCTCTGGTTCAGGTGCCGGCAAATAACGTTGAACAATTTGAAATGAAAAGTTGATCCAGCTATAACTTAGGAGCATCCCAGCGATGACATCACTAGGATAATGAACGCGTAAGATTAAGCGACCTAACACAATCAAAACTAAATAAGTGAGTAAGAAAATTTTGATGCCTTTGGTTTTTTCGACATGAAGATAGGCCAAAATGATCAAAATTGTACAGACCAGCGCCATTGCTAATAATGAATGTCCGCTGGGAAAGCTAGCAGAGCTCCGGTCAGCTAAAGCGCCTAGGTTTGGTCGAGCCCGACCCACCACATGTTTAAAAACGCTCCCTAAGAAGCCGACAGCTAATAGGTTACTGACAGCCCAAAAGGCTAGGATTTTTTCTTTTTTGCGTAAAAGGTATACCATCAATAATAAGAAGAATAGCAGCATTGGTCCAATTGTGGCTGTTTTTGCTAACAGATTGACCGCTGTTAAAAGTGGGGCATTTAATTGCCATTTGATGTGATAGATAGCTTCGTCCATTTGTTGAAACCAATTTGGACTAGCCGCCACTAACAAAGTGAGGAAAGTAAAACCAAGCGTTGTTAGGGCATAAAGTGGAAATTTTTTATTCGATGTTTGCATGAGAATCCCTTTCTTTTTCCCTTGAAAGAGTAGACTAAGCCAGCATCGATCGTAAATAAGCGCTTGCGACTAAACAGGACACAGCAAGCCAATCGGTTCTCATCGTCTGAGCTTTAGCACTATCCAACGTAAAGATTTCTCTTAGCTATTTTTAGAAGAGCCTTAATTCGACCATTCCTGTTTTACACATTGGTGTCTTTCGACATTTCTGCGCAATAGCCTATGTTTGGATAGGAGCCTCACCTAACAAGGTTATTTTATCTAACGCTAGAAGTATAGAATTTATGCAGCGGTTCTCACAATGAAGTTTAAGAAAATTTATTGTTTTTTAAATAAATTTAAAGGTGTGGGGAAGTGAAGCAGTTAAAAAAACAGTACTTGAGCATTCTAAAAAAAAGTGTACAAGGCTGTTCTCGGTTAACCGCTATAAATAGTTGGTGTTCAATAATGATAAATTAAAAAACAAACATTTTTTATAAGAGTGCTATAAGTTTTTCTCAGTAAAAAAGGCGGACAGTTGCTATTGAATTGCTACTTCATTTAAAATAAATATGTCGACAATAATTGTGCACAAAGTTGATGGTCGCTATCGAAAAAGTAAAAATGATGTTGTGGAGATTTTACGTTTCAGTTGATTAAGATTACATGTTTTTTGAAGGGTTTTGCTTATAAGGGAGCGATATACATGAAAAAAATGATGTTATTCATAATTGCAGTGGGCGCAACGATGATCAGTGTTTTTGCTTTAGGAGATGCACAGCAGAGTTATGCACATGGCTATGTTGATAGCCCAGTCAGTCGAGTCAAAAATGCGGAAGCAAACGGATTTGGATGGGGACCTGGTCAAGACAGCTCACAGCCAGAAATTATCACGACACCCCAAGGAATTGAAGCGCCAACTAAATTATTAGACACGGGTCAATTAAATGGAAGGTTGCCTTCAGCTGGATTAGCAAGCTATTCCAAACTAGATGAACAAACAGCCACTCGTTGGGTAAAAAGTAATATAACAACAGGAGAGAATAATTTTAAATGGGTGATGACGGCAAAACATAAGACCAATCGTTTTAGATACTATATGACGAAACCTGGATGGAATCCTAATGCACCATTAACGATGGACGAAATGGAACTGATTGGCATAGTAGGGCAACCAATCGGTCAAGATTTACCTCCTGGTCAAGGATTTATGGTCAATGATACAGAAACACACAGAATAAAGATTCCCGCTGATAGGAAAGGATACCATGTTATTTATGCCGTTTGGGATATCAATGACACGATTAATTCATTTTATCAAGCGATAGATGTTAATGTTCAATAATCAGGTATCAAGATAATGCGGCTGAGACAAAAGTGCTTAGCGCCAAGAACTAAGTAGGTTCTGTTCATCATCGAATCACTACGTTCTTCGTGATTCTTAACACTTGGAAGGATTAAGATATGCCGAACACTTGTGTGAGAAAGTCAATTTCGGCTTATTTCCGAAGGGGCTGCTTTTGTTCAGCTGATTATCTTCAGAAGTAGCAAGTGGGACATCAGTCAAAACGACTGATGTCCCACTTGCTTTTTTCTAAACTTCCCCACTTATTCTCGACGCCATTCACCAATCTGGTCCAAACTAATTTCCCCAGAAGACAACGTTTTGGCCGTGCCATCAGGCAACTGGACAATCAATTCTCCATTTCCATTAATGGTTGTCGCAACGCCGCGGAAGTCTTGCCCGTTTTGGGTAAAAGCGACGTCTTTGCCAATCACAAAGGAGCGTTGTCGGTATTCTTCTAAAAAGTCTTTCGTTGAACGTTCGTCTAAAATTTGATAAAAATGATTCCAAATGTTGGCGACTAATTCATTTCGCGTCGCTGTCGGTTCACCATCTGGGAAAAGAGAAGTCACTTTCTGCCGAATGTCCTCAGGAAATTCGGTTTCTGTAATTGAAAAATTAATCCCCATGCCGATGATGACATTGGAAATCTGCCCTGTTTCCACATTGCTCATGGCTTCCGACAAAATCCCGCAAACTTTTTTGCCATTTAAATAAAGATCATTGACCCATTTAATTTCTGTGTGAACGCCTGCCAGAGCATCCATTGCTCGAGCGACCGCTACGGCCATAATCACAGTATATTGGGCGATTTCTTCAAAATTTTGGTTCGGTTGAAGCACCATGCTCATGTAAATCCCTTTACCTGGCGTAGCGAAAAATGGTCGGCCGAACCTGCCCCGCGGCATTTCTTGCATGTCAGCAACAATCAATGTATTGTCGGGCGTCTGGTCTAAAATCGCCCGCTTAGCATCGGTCATGGTAGATTCAGATGTTTCTAGGACGGTAATTGTTAAAGGTGGCGTTTGGGGCCATAATGCCAACTGAATGCCTTCTGCAGAAAGGACATCTGATTTCTCAAGGCGATACCCCTTATTTTGCACGCTAGTAATTTGATAGCCATCTTTTTTCAATTCATTAATTGCTTTCCAAATAGCTGTGCGAGATAAGGACAGACGTTGTGCCATCTCTTCGCCCGAAAGGAATGCGGGCGTTTGTTTCATCAATAAAGTTAGGACTTGGCTTTTTGTCGACATATTTTTTCCTCCGATTCGTTATGCTTATTGTAGCGGAAAGGAAAAGGCTTGGTCAACTAGTGAAAAAATCCATCTTAGGATGGAGGAAAATGAAGCAGGCGTTTGCTATACTTGTTTTATTGAGAAGGAGTGAGGGGAATGGAAAAGCAACAATATGTTTGTGAGAAATGTGGCAACATGCACTATGTGTCGGACCAATTTCAAGCAACAGGTGGGAACTTTGCGAAAATTTTTGATGTTCAAAATAAAAAATTTATTACAATTAGCTGTACCCAATGCGGCTACACCGAACTTTACCGCAGCCAAACAAGCGGCGGCATGAATGTCCTAGACTTTTTATTAGGTGGCGGTTAGTCAAAAACGAATGCATCTTTGCATTCGTTTTTTTGTGTGAAGAGGAAGATAGGGGAAAAGGAGGTCGGGCCAGAAGCGTTTAACTCCGAGAACCAAGTAGGTACGATGATTTTATCTGTTCATGCTTCACAGTGAAACATCGCAACTCTTAGAGCTGTAGCTCTTTTGAAGGCTGTACTGTGACGAGACGCATGTCGAGAAAACACCTTAGAAGTTGTTGAGATCGGAGCAACGCGTAGTGTTGCTTCTGTTCCCGCCGTTTATCAGTTTTTGAGCGTGGAGCAAAAATCCAAAGTGATCTTTGTCCCACACGCATTATATAGTAAACTCAGTCACATTAAGTGTGATTTAAAATTCTTTCCATCATTGCAAAGGCATAGTATAATGAAGCGAAGGGAGTGATTTCATGCTAACAACTAAATCAAGAAGACAAGGAAGCTCGGTCGTTTTAACATTACCCACTGATAATGGTAAAAAACCAAAAGTCGACCAAGAATATATTGTGATGTATTCTGACGACGGTACAATTACATTAGTCCCTAAAATTCAGGATCCGTTTAGTGAAGGTCCAGAAGGTGAGTATTATGAAAAAGATGAGTGGCATGATCTTGCACCTGAGGGGAGAGAACTTTTTTAATGAATGTTGAAAAGAAGTACATTCCCAAAAAAGGAGATATTGTATGGATTGATTTTGATCCTGCTGCAGGCAAAGAGATTCAGAAGAGACGGCCTGGTTTAGTCGTGTCAAGATATGAATTTAATCGGAAAACCATGTTTGCTGTGATTTGCCCGATTACTTCCACCATTAAAAATATTCCCACTCGATATACGTTGCCCGATGACATAGAAACCCATGGACAAGTAGTGATCTCACAACTGAAATCTTTGGACTTCACTGAAAGAAAATTAAGTCAAATTGAGCATTTGCCATTAAAAGATATGGCGAAAATTGACCAAATAATTGAATATATTTTCTAGTTGTTGACAAAATGCGTAATTATTTATTACGCATTTTTTCATTAAAACCCTTTACAAAAAAACTCCTTTTTATGAAAAAGAAAACCTTAAAGAAACCCTTGACTTTTCTAGACAAAGGTAGTAGAATCTATAGAGCAAAAACTATCTGAAAGTGACGAAGCAGGAGCGAAATATTGTCCGTTCCGGTTTTTTATAGGAAAACAAAAGTAGAAACGCCAGAAAATTTTTCGGAAGCATGTTCTATTTTTGGTTTTTTTTTGCTTAAAAACTGCAAAAAATGCTTTTTGTTACATATATTTAATATATGTAACGTAAATGTAATTTTTCGGATCGGTGTTTTGATAGACTTATAACTAGAGGGGTGAAGAGCTTGGCTGGACACGTAGTAAAATACGGAAAGCATCGCGAACGTAGAAGTTTCGCACGTATCAGTGAAGTATTGGAATTACCAAATTTAATTGAAATCCAAACAGACTCTTATCAATGGTTTTTAGATGAGGGACTTCGTGAAATGTTTGAAGACATTTTACCAATTGATGATTTCCAAGGAAACTTATCCTTAGAATTTGTTGACTATGAATTAAAAGAACCAAAGTACACAGTAGAAGAAGCCCGCGCACATGATGCCAACTATTCTGCGCCATTACATGTAACATTACGTTTAACCAACCGTGAAACAGGTGAAATTAAATCCCAAGAAGTCTTCTTCGGCGATTTCCCATTAATGACAGAAATGGGTACCTTCATCATCAACGGGGCAGAACGTGTTATCGTTTCCCAATTAGTTCGTTCTCCAGGTGTTTACTTCCATGGAAAAGTGGACAAAAACGGCAAAGAAGGTTTTGGCTCAACAGTCATTCCTAACCGTGGTGCATGGTTAGAAATGGAAACAGATGCGAAAGACATTTCTTATGTTCGGATTGACCGCACACGTAAAATTCCTTTAACTGTGTTAGTTCGTGCTTTAGGTTTCGGTTCAGATGATACCATCTTCGAAATTTTCGGCGACAGCGAAAGCTTACGCAACACAATTGAAAAAGATTTACACAAAAACGCAAGTGATTCTCGTACAGAAGAAGGCTTGAAAGACATTTATGAACGTCTTCGCCCAGGCGAACCAAAAACAGCAGATAGCTCACGTAGCTTGTTAACTGCACGTTTCTTTGATCCAAAACGTTATGATTTGGCAAACGTTGGTCGCTACAAAGTTAACAAAAAATTAGACTTAAAAACACGTCTATTAAACTTAACCTTAGCTGAAACGCTAGTTGATCCAGAAACTGGTGAAATCATTGTCGAAAAAGGCACGGTTTTAACACACCAAATCATGGAAACATTAGGCGAATACATTGACAACGGCTTAAACAGCGTAACTTACTATCCAAGTGAAGATGCGGTAGTAACTGAACCAATGACAATCCAAGTGATTCAAGTTCTTTCACCAAAAGATCCTGAACGTATCGTAAATGTGATTGGTAACGGCTATCCAGACGACAGCGTAAAAACAGTTCGTCCAGCAGATATCGTTGCTTCAATGAGCTACTTCTTCAACTTAATGGAAGATATCGGCAATGTCGATGACATCGACCACTTAGGTAATCGTCGTATCCGTTCAGTAGGCGAATTATTACAAAACCAATTCCGTATTGGCTTAGCCCGTATGGAACGTGTGGTTCGTGAAAGAATGTCTATTCAAGACACAGAAACATTGACACCACAACAATTAATCAACATCCGTCCAGTGGTAGCAAGTATCAAAGAATTCTTTGGTTCTTCACAGTTATCACAGTTCATGGACCAAACAAACCCATTAGGTGAGTTAACCCATAAACGTCGTCTATCAGCCTTAGGGCCTGGTGGTTTGACTCGTGACCGTGCCGGTTATGAAGTTCGTGACGTTCACTACTCTCACTATGGTCGTATGTGTCCAATTGAAACGCCTGAGGGACCAAATATCGGGTTGATCAATAGCTTATCTAGTTATGCGAAAGTGAATAAATTTGGTTTCATCGAAACGCCTTATCGCCGTGTTGATCGTGCGACAGGCCGTGTTACTGATCAAGTAGATTACTTAACAGCAGACATCGAAGACCATTATATCGTAGCGCAAGCGAACTCACTTTTAAATGAAGATGGCACATTTGCCAATGATGTTGTTATGGCGCGTCTACAAAGTGAAAACTTAGAAGTTGCCGTAGACAAAGTTGACTACATGGACGTTTCACCAAAACAAGTAGTCGCAGTCGCAACAGCATGTATTCCTTTCTTAGAAAACGATGACTCCAACCGTGCCTTGATGGGTGCCAACATGCAGCGTCAAGCGGTGCCGTTAATTCAACCACGCTCTCCGTGGGTAGGTACAGGTATGGAATATAAATCAGCCCATGACTCAGGTGCTGCTTTACTATGTAAACATGACGGTGTCGTAGAATTCGTCGATGCAAAAGAAATTCGCGTTCGTCGCGACAATGGCGCATTAGACAAATATATGGTTACAAAATTCCGTCGTTCTAACTCAGGAACAAGCTACAACCAACGCCCAATTGTTCACTTAGGTGAAAAAGTTGAAAAAGGCGATACTTTAGCGGATGGACCTTCTATGGAAGAAGGCGAAATGGCTTTAGGGCAAAACGTCTTAGTTGCCTTCATGACATGGGAAGGTTACAACTACGAGGATGCCATTATCATGAGCCGTCGTTTAGTTAAAGACGATGTCTACACTTCTGTGCATATTGAAGAATATGAATCAGAAGCACGTGATACGAAATTAGGACCTGAAGAAATTACCCGTGAAATTCCAAACGTTGGGGAAGACGCGTTGAAAGACTTAGACGAAATGGGGATTATCCGCATTGGTGCTGAAGTTCAAGATGGCGACTTACTAGTTGGGAAAGTCACACCTAAAGGGGTTACAGAATTATCTGCAGAAGAACGTTTATTACACGCAATCTTCGGGGAAAAAGCCCGCGAAGTTCGTGATACGTCTCTCCGTGTACCTCACGGTGGCGGCGGTATCGTTCATGATGTGAAAATCTTTACTCGTGAAGCTGGCGATGAATTATCACCAGGTGTCAACATGTTAGTTCGTGTCTATATCGTTCAAAAACGTAAAATTCACGAAGGAGATAAAATGGCGGGACGTCACGGAAATAAAGGGGTTGTTTCCCGTATTATGCCGGAAGAAGATATGCCATTCTTACCTGACGGAACACCTGTTGATATCATGTTGAACCCATTAGGGGTACCTTCTCGTATGAATATCGGACAAGTACTTGAATTACACTTAGGTATGGCTGCTCGCCAATTAGGTATTCACGTCGCAACACCTGTTTTCGATGGGGCAACCGATGAAGACGTTTGGGAAACTGTTCGTGAAGCTGGTATGGCTAGCGATGCTAAAACAGTTCTTTACGATGGACGTACAGGTGAACCATTTGATAACCGTATTTCCGTTGGTGTCATGTATATGATTAAATTAGCCCACATGGTTGATGACAAATTGCATGCTCGTTCAATCGGACCTTACTCTCTTGTTACGCAACAACCGTTGGGTGGTAAAGCTCAATTCGGTGGACAACGTTTCGGGGAAATGGAAGTTTGGGCACTGGAAGCTTACGGTGCTGCTTACACATTACAAGAAATCTTAACTTACAAATCTGATGACGTTGTCGGACGTGTGAAAACATACGAAGCCATCGTTAAAGGTGAACCAATTCCAAAACCAGGTGTGCCTGAATCATTCCGAGTATTAGTGAAAGAATTACAATCACTTGGTTTAGACATGCGTGTCTTGGACATTGAGGAAGCTGAGATTGAGTTACGCGATATGGACGATGACGATGATGATTTAATCACCGTTGACGCACTAACCAAATTTGCGGAACAACAATCAGCGAAACAGCTGGAAAAAGAAGCAGAATCAGTCGTGAAAGAAGAAGCACAAGACGTTGTTCAAGAAATTGAAACAGCCGAAGACAGAGACTAATTTGTCGCTACCACTCTGATGAGTTGATTCAACTGCGACTTTGTTGCAACTGCGCAAGCCATTACTTGTTCCAAGTGTCGTCAGACCTTCTTTCAAGTGATGCTTGCCATTTGCTAACAAGTTGCTGACTCAGCTTCTCTAAATAAGGAAATGGAGGGAATTCCTTTTGATCGATGTAAATAAATTCGAAAGTATGCAAATAGGGCTTGCTTCACCAGAAAAGATCAGAAGCTGGTCTTATGGGGAAGTTAAAAAACCCGAAACAATTAACTACCGTACATTAAAACCCGAACGTGAAGGGTTATTCTGTGAACGCATTTTTGGTCCAACCAAAGACTGGGAATGTGCTTGTGGTAAATATAAACGTATCCGTTATAAAGGTATTGTCTGTGACCGTTGTGGCGTTGAAGTCACTCGTTCAAAAGTACGTCGTGAACGTATGGGACATATTGAATTAGCCGCACCAGTTTCACATATCTGGTACTTTAAAGGAATTCCATCTCGGATGGGTCTTGTTTTAGACATGAGCCCTCGTGCATTGGAAGAAGTCATTTATTTTGCTTCATACGTTGTCATCGAACCAGGTGACACAACATTAGAGAAAAAACAATTGTTAACGGAACGCGAATATCGTGAAAAACGTGAACAATATGGCCAAGCCTTCAAAGCTGCTATGGGTGCCGAAGCCGTGAAACAATTATTAGATAACGTCGATTTAGATGGCGAAGTTGCGCAATTAAAAGAAGAATTAAAAACAGCTTCTGGTCAAAAACGGACACGTGCCATCCGTCGTTTAGACATCTTAGAAGCCTTCCGTGCTTCTGGTAACCAACCAAGCTGGATGGTAATGGATGTTATCCCAGTTATTCCACCAGATTTACGTCCGATGGTTCAATTGGAAGGTGGTCGTTTTGCAACAAGTGACTTAAACGACTTATACCGCCGTGTTATCAACCGTAACAACCGTCTAAAACGTTTATTAGACTTAAATGCGCCAAGCATCATTGTTCAAAACGAAAAACGGATGTTACAAGAAGCGGTCGATGCTTTAATCGATAATGGTCGTCGTGGTCGTCCAGTTACTGGACCAAGTAACCGTCCATTGAAATCTCTTTCTCACATGTTGAAAGGGAAACAAGGTCGTTTCCGTCAAAACTTACTAGGTAAACGTGTTGACTATTCTGGTCGTTCCGTAATCGTCGTTGGTCCGTTCTTAAAAATGTACCAATGTGGTTTACCAAAAGAAATGGCGATTGAATTATTCAAACCATTTGTAATGCGTGAATTAGTACAACGTGAAATTGCGACAAACATTAAAAATGCGAAACGTAAAATCGAACGTGGCGAAGATGAAGTTTGGGATATCTTAGAAGAAGTTATCCAAGAACACCCAGTTTTACTTAACCGGGCACCTACGTTGCATAGATTAGGGATCCAAGCTTTCGAACCAGTTCTTGTTGAAGGTCGTGCGATTCGTCTTCACCCATTAGTGTGTGAAGCCTACAATGCCGATTTCGATGGAGACCAAATGGCGGTTCACGTGCCTCTAAACGAAGAAGCACAAGCAGAAGCTCGTATGTTAATGCTTGCTGCCCAAAATATCTTGAACCCGAAAGATGGTAAACCAGTTGTTACACCATCTCAAGATATGGTCTTAGGTAACTACTACCTAACAATGGAAGAAGAAGGCCGTGAAGGGGAAGGCATGATCTTCCGCGACATGAACGAAGCTGTTTTAGCATGGCAAAATGGCTACGTGCATTTACACTCACGGATTGGGGTTCAAACAACACTTTTAGGTGACAAACCATTTACTGATTGGCAAAAAGAACGAATCTTAATCACCACAGTTGGTAAGATCATCTTTAACGAAATCATGCCTGTTGAGTTCCCTTACTTGAACGAACCAACAGACTATAACTTAACTGTTCAAACACCAGATAAATACTTCGTAGAAGCTGGTACAGACATTCCTGCACACATTAAAGAGCAAGAATTAGTTTTACCATTCAAGAAGAAAAATCTTGGAAATATCATTGCTGAAGTCTTCAAAAGATTCCACATTACGGAAACCTCTAAAATGCTTGACCGCATGAAAGACTTAGGTTACAAACACTCAACTTATGCTGGGATGACGGTAGGGATTGCCGATATCATGGTTCTTCATGAAAAACAAGCAATCATTGATGCTGCCCACAAACAAGTTGAAACAATTACTAAACAATTCCGTCGTGGTTTAATTACTGATGACGAACGTTATGAACGTGTAATCGGCGTTTGGAACGGTGCCAAAGACGAAATCCAACAAAAACTGATCGAAAGTATGGAAGCTCGTAACCCAATCTTCATGATGTCTGACTCTGGAGCCCGTGGTAACATCTCCAACTTTACACAGTTAGCTGGTATGCGTGGTTTGATGGCCGCTCCGAATGGACGAATCATGGAATTACCAATCATCTCAAACTTCCGTGAAGGACTTTCTGTCTTAGAAATGTTTATCTCAACTCACGGGGCTCGTAAAGGGATGACTGATACGGCCTTGAAGACAGCCGATTCAGGTTACTTAACACGTCGTTTAGTTGACGTTGCCCAAGACGTAATCATTCGTGAAGACGACTGTGGCACTGACCGTGGTCTTGAAATCGAAGCAATTCGTGAAGGTAACGAAATTATCGAACCATTAGACGAACGTCTATTAGGTCGTTATACACGTAAATCAGTTGTTCATCCAGAAACTGGTGCAATCATCATTGGTGCGGATCAATTAATCACTGAAGATCTTGCCAGAGAAATCGTGGACGCTGGTATTGAAAAAGTAACCATCCGTTCTGTCTTTACATGTAACACAAAACATGGTGTATGTAAGCACTGTTACGGACGTAACTTGGCAACTGGTTCTGACGTTGAAGTCGGAGAAGCAGTTGGTACAATCGCCGCTCAATCTATCGGGGAACCTGGTACACAGTTAACCATGCGTACGTTCCATACTGGTGGGGTTGCCGGTGACGATATCACTCAAGGTTTACCTCGTATCCAAGAAATCTTTGAAGCACGTAATCCGAAAGGGCAAGCAGTGATTACAGAAGTAACCGGTGAAGTTATCGATATTTCTGAAGATCCTGCCACACGTCAAAAAGAAGTAACCATCAAAGGAAAAACAGATACACGTACCTATACTGTCCCTTACACTGCACGTATGAAAGTTGCTGAAGGCGACATCATCCACCGTGGTGCACCGTTGACAGAAGGTTCAATTGATCCAAAACAATTATTACAAGTTCGTGATGTTTTATCTGTTGAAAACTACCTATTACGTGAAGTACAACGTGTTTACCGTATGCAAGGGGTAGAAATTGGCGACAAACATATCGAAGTAATGGTTCGTCAAATGTTACGTAAAATCCGCGTAATGGATCCAGGTGACACTGAAATCCTTCCAGGAACATTAATGGACATCGCAGAATTTAAAGACCGTAACTACGACACATTAGTTGCTGGTGGCGTCCCTGCTACTAGTCGTCCAGTCTTACTTGGTATTACCAAAGCGTCATTGGAAACAAACAGCTTCTTATCTGCTGCATCCTTCCAAGAAACAACACGCGTGTTAACAGATGCTGCTATCCGTGGCAAAAAAGATCCATTACTTGGATTGAAAGAAAATGTTATCATTGGTAAAATCATCCCAGCTGGTACTGGTATGGCTCGTTACCGTAACATGGAACCAAAAGAAGTTGGCGTAGCTAGCGAAAACGTTTATAGTATTTCAGACATTGAAGCACAAATGGCTGCTGAAGATGCGATGAAAAACATCAATAAATAAACCCTAAAAAGCCGTAAGGAGCATGCTCCTTGCGGCTTTTTTTATTTGCTATAACCAACTGATTGTGAGTAAGCCCAAACTTAAAAAGGGGACAAAGGGAAGTTTCTGTTCAACTGGATACCCTAAAAATTTACAACTGTAGCCATAGATTAGACCATAACTACTGGCAAAAAATAGTAGCATCAGCAACTGAGGTACCTGTAAAAAACAGCCCCACAAACCCAGTAACAAAAGATCCCCTCGCCCCATGGCTTCCGGAAAATAATGTAAGACGGCTTGGAAAAAACAAAAACAAAAAAGACCAGTCAGTAAGTAAAACGAATGCTGACCCGCCACTTTCAGCAAGCAAAGCACAAAAAAACTAGGATAAAGAATCTTCGGTTCAACCACTAAATACCAGTAATCAATCAAGGATAATGTGAAAGCGCTCGTCAGCCACCACCAGAGAATCAAAGCATCAATCGTCAGGCCAGCTGAAAAACAGCTTACGGTTAAGCCGCCCATGACAAGTTCTGCTAAAAGATAACTCTTAGCTACTGGCTGTTGACACTTTCGACAACGAAAGCGCTGCAGCAAAATCGAAACAACTGGAATTAATTCATAGAGTTGTAGAGGCTGGTGGCAACCTTGACAGTGGGAAGGGGGCCACCACAAAGAACGCCCTACTGGTAAGCGCTCCGCCACTAAGCATAAAAAAGAACCGAAACAGGCACCAATCAAAAAGAGACTCAAGAAAAACATAGGTTACCTCCTTAAAAATAAACTACGCTTTTTTTAAACTTTTTCGTTTGACTAGACAAATCTTTTTTTGTTAGGAATAATAAAAGAAACAAGAAATGAGGGAATCAAATGGAAAAATTAGCGATTGGTGTCGACGTTGGCACCACGCAAGCCAAAGCAGTGGCTTTTCAAGCAAATGGCACAGTCGTAGCTTCTAGCTATGTGCGTTATCCATTAATTCAAGAGACTGAAGGAATGGCAGAGCAAGACCCAGAAACGCTGTTCCAAGCTGTGGTGAACTGTATTCGAACCGTCACACAACAAGTGAAGAATCAACCAATTGGGCTCATTTCTTTTGCTTCAGCGATGCATGGCTTAATTGCCATGGATGCGCAAGGACGCCCATTGACCCAAGTGATTACTTGGGCTGACACACGAGCATCTGATTATGCGGAAGCGTTAAAAGAAACGCCAGCGGCCCAATTGTTTTATCAATTGACAGGCATGCCAGTTCATCCAATGGCGCCTTTGTACAAGATTCGCTGGCTGCAGGAAAATCAGCCAGCCGTTGCGCAGAGCGCGGCCAAGTTTATTGGGATTAAGGACTACATTTTTTACCGTTTCTTTGGCGAATACTGGACAGATTATAGTAGTGCTTCAGGAATGGGTTTATTTAATATTCACACGCGACAATGGGAAACGTCGATTTTAGCGTATTTATCTATTGAGGAGGAACAGTTGCCAAAAGTTGCCCCGTCAACGTTCATTTTTCCAGCGTTAGCGCCTTCTTGGCAAGAGATGCTTGGTGTTGAGGAGGAAACGGTTTTAGTTCTTGGTGGTGCGGATGGCCCGTTGTCTAATTTAGGTTTGGGAGCGCTAGGAATGGGTGTAGCGACTTTGACCGTTGGTACGAGCGGCGCACTTCGGTATATTGTCGAAGAACCTTTTTTGCATCCGCAAGGTGAAACGTTTTGTTTTGCTCTAGATGAACAGCACTGGGTGATTGGTGGCGCAAGTAGTAATGGTGCAGTTGCGTTAGATTGGGCGAGCCAAACGATTTTTGCAGAAGAACGTCAGCAAGCTATCCAAAACGGGACCAATCTCTATGACCCAATTATGGCCAAAATTGCAACCGTGCCAGCTGGGGCAAATGGCTTACTGTTTCATCCTTATTTGCTTGGTGAACGAGCACCGCTGTGGAATGCAGAGGCGAGCGCAAGTTTTATTGGCTTGCGCAAAAATCACCATGCTGGACATTTAGCTCGAGCGGTGGTGGAAGGCATCTGTTTCAATTTAAAAACTATTTTAGAGGATTTGAAACAACTCGGTGGACCCGTTCAGGAGATTCGGGCGACAGGCGGCTTTGCTGATTCCCCTGTGTTCCGTCAAATTATGGCTGATGTGCTGGGAGAAACGTTATCGTTCACTGATAGCACCGAAGCTTCGGCATTAGGCGCTGTTTTGCTAGGTTGGCAAGGCTTAGGGCAGTTACCAAATTTACAAGCAGCGGCGCAACAGGTGCTGATTCATGAAACGGTCACGCCACGAGCGGATCAATTGCTAGTTTATCAAGAACTGTATCCTGTTTTTCAAGAAACCCAACAAGTTTTAGCACAAAGTTATCAAAAATTAGCAGAATTCCGCAAATAATTGATAGTAAATAGCTTTGACAAATGGCTGAGAAGTTGCTTAACTAGAAGAGAGACAAAGACTTGAGGAAATGAGGATGAGGAATGAAGAAGCAGCTACTACCACTATTTCTGTTATTCATTGGGGCGTTAGCAAGCTGCAGTGCACCGTCTCGTTCCGGCGAAAAAGCAGCGCAACAGTTGGTAGATTACTTTATTTATCAAGAAAAGCCAGAGACATTCTCTCAAACTTTTCGTGAACCGAAAGTCTTAGCGGAGCATTTGCAGACGAGCCGTCAACAGTTCCAGAAGCAGTTTTTCAATAGCTTAAAAGAAATGAACGCTGAAGTCACCGAGACTGAAGCCCAGAAGCTTAGCGCAGAATTACTGGCTCAAGTGAAGAAAAAAGCGTCATATCAACTAGTAGCCACGAAAGAATTGAATGGGCAAGCGACAATCACTTTTCAGATTAAGGGCTTAGATTTTGTGACGGCGATTGAAGATACAACCACTGCTCTTCTTCAGCAAACGCAACAGGCGACACAAGCGCTAGACATGCAGCACACGTTAGCCGTTTTAAAAAAAGAAATCCAACAAATCAATGTCAGCCATGAGCCAGTTGAACTGCCATTAACGGTTAAGCAAGTAGAAGGACAATGGTACTTGCCGGCAGTGGAGCAACTGAGACTGAATCAGTTTTTTTTAGCTTTCGTCACAGGAAAAGAAGATACTGACCAGTTGACAGAGGCACTCGACACGATCCTCACTCAAGCGGAACAAAAAGTCGTCACTGCGGATGAAAAAACAGCGATTTCAGGAAATTAATTAGATTATTAATTGTAATTATTATAATTTGATAATAATTTTAAAAAAGAAAGGTTTTCAGTGTACTTTTTTCACAATTCATATTACACTAAGAGTGTAGAAATAATATTTAGGAGGATGACAAAGAATGAAATTTGAAAAAACAAAAGAAATTTTGAACCAACTCGTTGCAGATTTAAGCCAATTTTCCGTGGTAATTCATCAAACACATTGGTATATGCGTGGACCTGAATTTTTAACACTTCACCCACAAATGGATGAATACATGGATCAAATCAATGAGCAATTAGATGTTGTTTCAGAACGTTTAATCACATTGGACGGCTCTCCATTCTCAACATTGCGTGAATTCGCAGAAAATACAAAAATTGAAGATGAAATTGGTAACTGGGACCGCACCATTCCAGAACGTATGGAAAAATTAGTAGCAGGCTACCGTTACTTAGCAGACCTTTACGCAAAAGGAATCGAAGTTTCTGGTGAAGAAGGCGACGACTGCACACAAGACATTTTCATCGCAAACAAAACAGACATCGAAAAAAATATTTGGATGTTACAAGCCAAACTTGGCAAAGCGCCTGGTATTGACGCATAATTTAAAACAACTCCCAAAGCCGCTGACGTTGACGTTGGCGGTTTTTTTCTGTTTAAAAGGCACAAAAAAATAAGTGAAAATCTATTTTCTGAAAGCGCAGAAAAACATTGACTTTATCAGTGATTGAAGGTAAAATATTAAATGGTATTGTTTGCCCCACAATGAGCCCCGGAAACTCAAGTGTATGTCAAACATCGAAAACAAAATTGGAGGAAAGAAACGTGCGTACAACATATATGGCCAAAGCTGGCGAAGTAGAACGTAAATGGTACGTAGTAGATGCAACAGATGTTCCTTTAGGACGTCTATCAGCAGTTGTTGCTTCTGTACTACGTGGTAAAAATAAACCAACATTCACACCACATGTGGATACTGGAGATTTCGTAATCGTAATTAACGCTGATAAAGTAAAATTAACAGGTAAAAAAGCTACAGACAAAATTTACTACCGTCACTCAATGTATCCTGGAGGATTAAAATCAGTGACTGCTGGTGAATTACGCGACAAAAACTCTCGCCGTCTTATCGAAACTTCTGTAAAAGGTATGCTACCTAAAAACACTTTAGGACGTAAACAATTTACTAAATTGAACGTATACGGTGGAGCTGAGCATCCACATGCTGCACAACAACCAGAAGTATTAGATATCACGAACTTAATTTAAGGAGGGAAATTCATTGGCACAAGTACAATATAGCGGCACAGGCCGTCGTAAAAATGCAGTTGCCCGCGTACGCTTAGTACCAGGTACTGGTAAAATTACTGTAAACAAAAAAGACGTAGAAGAATATATTCCACATGCTGACTTGCGTGAAGTTATCAACCAACCATTTGGCGTAACTGAAACAAAAGGCGCTTACGATGTAATCGTAAACGTAAACGGTGGTGGCTATGCTGGACAATCAGGAGCTATCCGTCACGGAATCGCTCGTGCATTGTTACAAGTAGATCCTGACTTCCGTTCTGCTTTAAAACGCGCTGGGTTACTTACTCGTGACGCACGTATGGTTGAACGTAAAAAACCAGGTCTTAAAAAAGCACGTAAAGCTTCACAATTCTCAAAACGTTAATACAAACGTTGATATATCAACGTTTATGCGCTTTTTTTGGTCTTACTTGGCCTTATTTAAGCTCAGTCAGATAAAGAATTCAATAATTCTAAGGCATCAGCTTCTTGCTGATGTCTTTTTTCTGGCATTAATTCAAGGTAATAATTCATAGTTGTTTGTAAATTTGAATGCCCTAATATTTTTGATACATAATCTATCCGAATATCATTTGAAAATAAAAATGATGCTAGGGTATCTCTTAGTCCGTGGAAAGTAGTGGTTGTTAACCCTAACTTTATCAGTACCTTTTTTAAAGCGGCTGATTGTCTAAATCCATCAGGATCAAAAAGATAACCATTTGCTTTCGGCGTAATTTTGCTTACTATATTATATACATCTTTTGTAATAGCTACTGTACGTTGTGATTTTTTTGTTTTTAATCTGGTATCGTCGCTGGTAGGGCTAATTGAACGAGTAATATGGATACTTTTTTCAGAAATGTCTTCTGGTTTCAATCCGAGAATTTCCCCACGTCTTGCTCCAGTCTCTAGTGCCAAAAGAGCAACTACATGAAATTCAACGGTTGAATTTTCAATAAGATACTTTCTAAGGATTTTCATTTCTTCAATAGATAATGCTTTATTACGTTTTTCTAATTCTTTTCCACGGGTTTTTACAAGACTTCCAAAGTCATTATCTAGTAATCCCCGAGCATACGCGTAATGTAAGGCTGTACGAATCTTAAGTAATACCTCGGTTGTTGTTTTACGAGAATGTGTTTCGCCGTATTCATCAATTTTCATTTGAACGACTAAATCATCAAGATTTGATAATTTGATGTCCTTGAATAAAGAACGTACAATTGCTAAAGTACGTTCATAGTTAATAAAAGTTGCTGGTCGGACATCATTACGTTTGACTGTATAAACCCATGATTCAAAAAAATCCGCAAATGTATCTTCTCTTCGGGAGATATTTTTCCCTTTTCCTTTCAAAATTTCTTGTTGGTGTGCCCAAATTTTAGCTTCCGATTTAGTAGGGAATGTTTTGGCTATTTGTTTTTGTTTACCATGCTCCATGATAGAAACGCGTACACGAAAAGAATTTTTCCCTCTTTTTTCAATAGTTGGCATATCAACTTCCCTTTCTTCAAGACAAAGTTGATAGATGACTTCTGATTACTCCTTTATTTTATAACCAAAGTAGCCATCTATCAACTAGTGAATTAATATACGGAATTTTTTGCAATAAATTCTTGAATATCTTTTATGGTGTATCTTTCTTGACTGCCTATCATAAAGCGTTTCAAATGAGTATTTTGTCTTAGGTATTTATCAAATGATTTTGGATCGATCCCTAAGTAAATAGCAGCCATTTCACGAGTTAAAAGATACGGAAATTTTTTATTTGCATTCATTTATAACCCTCCTCTTAAATAGTTATAAGAATTAAACGAAAGATGAATTTTTTAAATTCTATTGCTATAATCTTTTATATTTAAATTTGAATGGTATATTTTTAGTATGAAGAATCAATTTTCTGTAGTCTCATCATTATTGGTCTTGGTCGGGTCGATGATGAGGCTTTTTCCATTATCTGTGGGTACTATTTTTTTATTTATTTCTAGTTTTGTATAAGTTTCAAAAAGAGTTGCTTGTTCGCTGGCTTCCTTTTCATAAGTTTTTTGTTTAGAGTTATCCTTCGAATAAAAGGTCTTTACTACGTCTTTATAGAGTTTTTCGGCTATTCTATTTTGACGTAACGTACCATCAGTTGTTAGCTGTTGATAGGGATTAGGTTCTTTTGATGAAGTATCCAGTATGAAATTTTGCAGATATTCATCAAAAAATGCAATTTGCATTGTGTCTTTTGTGAGATAAAGGACTAAACCTAATCTTCTAGCTAGCTGATAATAACTATCTATTTTTTTATCAAAAGATTTATCATTTTTTTCTATGCTTTGGTAAAACTCTTTAGGGCTATATGGTGATGTAATGATGATTAAATCAGCTGTCAATACTTTATCGAAATAACGACTGGGAGCGTTAGAATGAATATTAAAAGGATCAAGTAATTTTAGCAAATCATTGTAAGAAAATGTTGCTGGTCTAAGTTCATCTAATATAATAGTCTGTTCTCCTTGGTATAGTTGGAAAGGATCACGGCTGGAACCTGTTAAAAAATATCCGTTCTCATTTTTTTCCGCATATTCTTTTGCTAGTCGTGTTTTCCCAGTTCCTGCTTGCCCATAAATATAAATCACATCAATCGCTTTTCCCGTATCTATCATTTCTTTTCGCCAATTTTCTGATAAATCTTTTCTACGCTTTAACCAAACATTTTCAATTCGATTTTTTGCTTTTGCATATTGATAACCGGTTAAGAGGTCTTCCACTTCCCTTAAAGTAATGTCACCTGTTTTTAGTTGGTCTAAACAAGCTCTAATAATTAATTCATCTTTGACAATTGTTGATTTGGTGTTTTGTTTGATGCTTTCTTGTATTTCTAGCATCATTTCTTCAAAGTCAAAGTTCGCTAGAACTTCCTCTGGAGGATAGGGATATTGGTTATTAGCGTTTGTTGTGGCATGGATTAAGTAGGCAAAGCCGTTTTTATAGTTTCCCTGCCATTTTTGAATCGTTTGCGGTTGGTCTCCTAAAAGCTTCGCTATATTTTCTAAACTACGAGGGTTTTCAAATTGCATCATTACGTGTACATGATCGGCTTTCTTTTCCCCAATCATATGGGGAAACGGTGTTTCATACTGTTTTTCCCAATCTAGTTGTTCTTCTTTGGTATAAACATCTTTGTCATGTATGATACCTGCACATCGTTTAGGTTTAATAACTTTTTTAATATGTGTCATACAGGCTGCCAAGTTTTTAAAAGGGAAATGGGTTATGTTTTGAACGTACATCATATTTCGTTCTTTTTTCATATGCTCTTCCTCATTTCTATCATTTTTTGCTATATTTTTGGAACTGGAACAATTACTATTTCGGTGGTATAACAAGCCCTACCACCGTGTGAAATCAAGGTTTTTGGCTTCTTTTTGAGTTGGCACAATTTTTATTACTAGTTGTGCTCAGGGCTGCTCCTTTGTTTTCGTTCCGAACAAAAGCAGCCCTGACCACTTACTCGTGTTTCGTACCCATCAACCATAAATTCCGCTTTTCCCGTACAAAAGGGGATAGCACATATTCCGGATAATAACTCGCAATATGGGCTTTAATATGATTTTCTTGTTCATGCAACAGCTGTTGCGCTTGAATTTCCCGTGGCATCTTAATCCATAATTGCAGATGCGTTTGGGTAATATCCAAGACCGATTTTCCTACTGCTCGATTGAAACAGCTAACGGTAGTTTTATCAGGCAACCATTGTTTTTCTGATGATTCATTCGTCGGAACGGTAGTCGGAATTTGACGGATAAAACGACGGAAAATGACGGTGCCCAGCAGGGCTTTTATCAAATTACGCCCGGTATCTGTTTTCCTGCGCCTCATTATTTCAGGGAGTAACAACCCTAGTAACAAAAACGGCATCAGCCTAACGCTATATTTTAATAGTATATTTAGCCATTGAAAGAGTTGAGGCAAGAATGGAAAAATGAACCATTCACTCGGATTCGTTTGTTCATGAATTGGTACCATGGTAAATAGGATGAAGCTGGCAAGTACGACGATCCAACTTAAGCACAAGCCATAGGCTAGTGGGTAACAGCGCATAAAATAGGTTTTCTTCATGATAAAATTCCTTTCTCAGTGTAAAATGTCGGTGTCAGTAACGGGAGTACTTGGTACGGATGTTCATCATCAATGAGTTGAATTAAGCCGGTTCCTTTTCCAATGGGAATCACAATCCCCGCGGGATCCAAATCAGGAAAAAGAAACTGGGTCGTTTTACTATTAATATTGCCAATTTGAACAAACACGTTGGCTTGTTCACGCACGCTAACGGGCACCGCGTTATAATCAAAGCGTTGGGAGACTAAAATTAAATGACAATTCGTCGCCCGACCTAATAAGGCAATCCCACTCAATAGGGAGAGAAAGGCTTCTTTGATAGATTTGTTGACGCCTTCGGATAAAGCCAAGACTTCATCAATCACTACCGTAACGGGTTCAAAGACTTTGGTGGGTTGATCGTATAGTTGTTCTTGCCGTTCATAAATAGTCGTTAATACTTGGCTTAAAGCATCGTTGACTTGACTAACGAAATCACTTCTCGAACGATTCTTGGTCGGGTGAATGACGGTCAATTGGTGAGCTCTTGCCCAACGTGAAGGACTATCGAATTTTGGGTCAATAATAATTAACTGGGAGCGGGTGAACAATTGTTCCAATAAATACGTTAAGAAATACGATTTGCCACTCCCAGAGTTCCCCGCAATCACGATACTCGTTACTTTTTGATAATCCATCGTTAGATGTTTCATGATGGGAATCTGGGTATCTTTAGTTTGGCGAACGTACGAGTGTAAATTGGGGATCACTAACCGTTCGCTAATGCCTTTGAACCATGGAAAAAACAGTGCTCGTTGCGTATGAATATCCTCCGTGTCTAAAGGAAGAAAGTACGCGGTTGTTTGTTTTAATAAGGTATAGCGCGGATAAAGGCTAGCATTGGCAATAATAAAAATTTTTTGATACAGTTCATCATCAATTAAATAACCCGCGGGGGTACGGGGGACGAATAGAAATCCGTCCGCTTGTACTACCACATAAAACGAGTTGGTATAGGTTGATTCACCATTAATCGCGAGAGCCATATTTAAACTCTGATTTAAGTACTGTTCAATGGCGTGTGCATCCATCATTTCACGACCTTTAAGCCGTCGGCTTTGAAATACACATTGTTGCGAATCTCAATTCCTTGTAAGTGCTCAAATTCAATGACGGCTAAAAAAGGGGGTACGGTTGGTTGTTGTTCAAATTTTACCGGGAAAGGGTTTAAGCCTTCTTGGATAAACCAAAGTTTATAGCCTTTAATGGTGTCTGTCCGTTGCTTTTCAACGTATTCGTATTGGGTTTCCATAAAGGTCGTCACGCATTGAATGGGCTTATCTGGTACGATAAATTTTTGAGCGGTTGTTTCGGTATAGTGATTGGTTTGATTAAAGGTTGTTTTCATAATGAGTATCCTCCTAGAAAAATTTAATGTAGTGGCTTCATTCTGCGCATAATGAAGGTTTTTATCTGTACAACCCGGGTTGATAGCTTTATTGTAATCGAGATTTCACACATTGTGGCGGACATGGAGATGTCCGTTTTTTTATTCACGTTTTATGAACAATAATCATTGTTAAATAAGCGTTTATACCTTCTGATTTACTTATTAATATGTAATATTAAAAAAAATGAATAGTTCAAAAAATTATATTAACCACTGGAAACATCGCTATAACGGTATTTTCAACGTTTCTATTTGTTTTTTTATTTTTCTCAAACCGGACATGGGGATGTCCGCTTTTTTCAATTATTCAGAAAAAAACGTTATGAAAGTGGGCTCATTTTACCGATTTACTCTTTTTATTAGTCCAAAAAACGCCTTATAAGCGAGTTGACCGTTCACTTATAAGGCGCTTAATGACTATTCTTTTATTGGCAGTTCCCGTTATTAATGCGATAGTAAGGTGGCTATTTCAATCAATTTGTTTTCTATGCTTCCTTTTTTACAAAGGAATTTGTTTTTCCCTTAACAGATGCCGGACTTCTTCTAAAGATTTTCCGACACAGCTTGATAAGACAAAATGATACCATTCATGAGCAGGATCATTAAGGTTAAAAGATACTGCTGAACGTTCAATAATATGAAAACTAATGTTGGATGGTAGATACAAAGCGAGACAAATAGCCACTAAGGTTGGTAGTGACCCACTTGATTCGCCTGAAAAAATCCGTCGGATTTGACGTTCCTCCATGGGAATTTTATCAGCCAGTTCTTTACGTGTTAGCCCACGCCATGCTAATACTTGTTGTAAACAATCGCTAACATCATTCGTTAATCGTTGATACATCCGTCTATTTTCCGTAATGATTTCTTGTAAATAAGCCGCTTGTTTTGCCGGTGTGGCATGTTCATACCCTTGATGCCAAGTAATTTCTAATTCAAAGGGTGCCCGTTGTTCCCGATTTAATACCAGTTCTAACAACCACTCTTGTGGGACGGTGGGCGATTTTAATGGGAGCTTTAGCTCAAATAATAACGCACATTCATCCATAAACGCGCGGGCATAAGGGGTTAAACACAGGTACCCCTGTTGATCGCGGGTCACATATTTAGGGGTATTAAGGACAAAATGGGCTTCCACATAGACGTATTGCCCGTACAATAGTTTTTCTTGTAATTTGGGATTCCTTTCAATTTCATGTTTTGCACTTACTGGGTCAATGCAAAACGTTTGGTGGGATTGAAGCTGTCCGAGTTGCCAGCAATGAGTAGGAACATAGCGATCTTCAATAAAATTAAACGCCCCCATGACTACTTCGTAGCCCAATTCAACTAAGCGGATTTTAGCGGCTAATCGTGAAACATTAAAAGTATGCGCCATTGCTTCAATGACATGGTCTATGGTGGCTGGGAGCTGTTCTTTTAAAGTTGAGACGATCCTAGCGGGTAATACAGTTGCCATGTAGTGATGTACCATTTTTTCTGGCATTAAAATTTTAGGAGCTAACGCTCGTGCTTGCCATTCCATCCACATCAATCCTTGGTCTGTGGTTGCTGGTTTTACTGAAGGTTTTTCTGGGGCTCTTGGTAGCGTGGGCAGACTGTTTAATTGCTCTTTATAATAACGAGCAAGTTCAAATACTTTACGATGTAAGACCCAATGAATACATTCATGCATAATGGTCATATTTACTACGGCTTGACTAGTCATAGTCGCTAACTGTTCTTCAATGACTATGGTTCCTGCGGTATGACCGTGGGGATCATCCACAAAAAAAGTTTGTCCAAAAATCGTTCCATCAGGAGTAATCGATTGTTTTACTACCTTTAAACCCAAACATTCAGCGAGGGCTTTGGGGTCAAGTGCCATCGGCGTATTTAACGCCTGTGGAGCATAACTTTGTAAAAAATCCGTTGCCAATTTTTCTAGTTGTCCCGTGCTTAAAACAGGGATTAGCTGCTCAGATAAGGTATGAGTAAAATGCGATTTTTGGTTATCATAAAAATCACAACGTAACACGTGCAAGGAAGTTAAGCCAGCATGTAGCTGTCCTTCACAAGCAATCCGTAACCATTGATACGCCGTATCATCATATCCATCATCTAGCACCGTTAAAACCGCTTCTGCCAGTACATCGAATCGTAGAAAAAGACCTGGTCGGTCTTGTACATAAACTTTTCTAACCAACAGATCAGACAATGAGAAGGTCGTAAATTTAACCCCTGGATAGTAAGCAAGTTCTACTTCAGAGAGTTCGTGTTCAACAAAGTGGTTGGCGGCACTGTATAATTCAGCAGTAAATTGTTGTTTGATATATTCAGTAAAGGAATTGTTTAGGGTCATAGTTAAACCAGCTCCTTCGTTAAAATCGTCTTAGTTACTAGAATAAGCAATCCATTATTTATTTGCGTAATTCGGCTTATTATCGGCGATTAAATGCATAGTGGCTTTTTAACTAGTTTATTAACTTTTTTTCTTTTTGGAACTTCCAACAATAAGGCACGTCGTATTCTTTAATGAGCTGGTAAACATCTTCTACGCTTAGTTGTAAACGATGCGCTAACTCATTCATGTTTAGATACGGGTATTTTAGACAGAGTTCCCGTAATAATTTCACTCTGCTATTCTGCCATTCAATTTCACGCTGTGTATGGCGCATTAACAAGACTCCTTCCGTAGGGCGCTTTTACTCGTCTGAAAAAGGCGGTTGCTTCGTATAATAGATTGACAAAAGGTGCATGACTTTTTTTCGTCACACACCATCTGCCATCCTGTTCACTATATCCACTGTTGTAGTCGTTAATTCTTAATTAATAAAGTTTGCTTTTTTTAATGATTTTAGTTTAGACGCTTCGTAATTATAGAGATTATTTAGCGTCTACAGTGGTAGGTAGTTTTAGTTATCCTAACTATTAATAGTAATTTCTATTTTTTAGCATTAGCTACATAAAGTTTATTTAGTTCAGACATCAATGCACTATAACTATCTTGCTTATTATACATATCAGCATGGCTATAATTATGATCATTAAACGTACTTGTAACATCGGCATAATTACTGTAAGTATAGTTATAACCATAAACAGAAATTGTAGTTGATGTTGTAAATTCTACGTTTAGTAATTTAGCTACTTCTAAGTCTATTAGTAACCAGTAAATACTTGTTCCTGCAGTTGCATAGCCATATGCGGTACCTAATCGAGATTTAGTGCTACTAATAGATGCTGGAGAGGCAGATGATTGCGCTAAATAGTAATTTGCCAGTGTATTAATAGCATTGATCATAGTTTTGTTATTTTTAATAGAATCAATTTCTTCTTGGCTTAATCCTGATGGACTAGAAGCTAATTTAATTATTATGTTTTTAGTAAAATCATCACTACTAGTGTATAAAGTGTATACAGAGTCTATAGCACCTAAAAATTTAGTAGGATTAATAGAATTCATAGCAATTAAAAATCCAGCAGGATCAGTAGAACTCATAGACTTAATAGTACTTAATTTTTCAATATCATTAATATTTTCAACATAACTAATAGCAGAATTTATATTATCTTCATTTGCTGAACTACTTCTCAATATACTAATAAATTCAGCTTTAGCTTCTTCTAATCGATAATTATAATCTTTCGCTTCCGCTGCTTTAGTTATGGTATCAATCTGAGCACCTGAGGTAGCGTCGTTGATTTGGTTAATATATTCTGTTAATTCAGTACTATTTAAAGTCGTTAACCGAGTAATCTTCGCTATCGCTTCTGCTTTTGGCTTTCCTATGATACTATCATTGTCTCGCTTAATAGCTTCTTTTCGTATGCTTGCGACTAAATCTGCCGTAGTTGCCATGTTGATCTGATTCATAAAGGCCGTTTTTTCTTCATCAGCTAATTCAGTTAAGGCAGTGATATCAGCTTGAGCGGCTTTTTTAACTATTATGAAATTATTTTTGGTTACCGCCGTATCCTTAGCAAAGTTAATTGCTTCTGCCGAGGTCGCATCATTTACTTGTGTGATAAAGGCCGTTTTTTCCTCGTCACTTAATCCGGTTAAAGCGGAAATAATTAATTTCGCCGTGGTGGCCGCGTTCACTGTTTCTAGACTATTGCCGATCGCTTTCGCTTCTGCTGCTGCTTGGATAGTGGCAACTTCATAAACTGTTGTTGCAGCATCAATTTGATCCGCCAAGGTAGTTCTTTCTACCTCACTTAATCCGTGTAAGATATTGATGGCAATTTTAGCGTTAGCTTTCGCTAATGAGAGGGCATTTTCTGCCGCTAATTTTATTGCATCATTTTGCGCTTTCACAATGCCATCACCCGTGGTCGCTACATCTACTCGGGCCGTAAAGATGGCTTTTTCCCCACTACTTAAATCCGTTAACGCATTGATTTTCGCTTTGGCATCGGCTTTAGTGCCATTCAATACTTTCGACATGATTGTATCAACCATCTGTTTGATTTCATCGGCAGTAGTTGCAGCATTGACTTGATCCAGTAAGTTGGCTTTTTCTTCATCATTTAAACCAGGTAAGGTCGAAATTAATGTTTTAGCCGTGTTTAATGTTTGCGCTTCTTGCAAGACTTGGTTTTCATTCGCTAGAATCGTAGCTGTTTTTTGGGCTTGTGCTATTTCTTCTGGCGTCTTTGCCGCGTCAACTTGGGCTAGTAAGGTCGCTTTTTGGGTATCATCTAAATCTTTTAGGGCATTAATTACCGCTTTCGCCGCTGCTTTTGTGGCGTTATTTTGAATTTTTATCACTTCATCAGGAGAGGTTGCTAGTGCTATCTGATTGATAAAAGCCGCTTTTTCAGCTGCATTCAAGTCAGATAGAGCCTCAATCGCTGTGGTTGCAATAGTTTGTTGAGCTTTTAAGGCTTGATGATCACCCGCTAATTTAGCGGCATCAATTTGTAGTTTCGTTACATCCATTGCGGTAGCAGCCACGCTTACTTGTTTGTTCAAGGCCGCTTTTTCTTCATCACTCAAGCCGGTTAGGGCTGTAATCGCCGCTTGGGCTTCCGCTTTAGCAAAAATCAATTGATTTTCAGTTGCTAGTTTAGTCGCAGCTAATTGTGCTTCCATAATGCCGTCGGCGTCCAGTGCAGCTGTAACTCGGGCATTAAAGATGGCCTTTTCCTCACTACTTAAATCCGTCAAATCATTAATTTTTGCCTGTGCAGCAGCTTTGGCGGTCGTTAACGCTTTAGCAGTCGTTGTATCAATCAGCTGTTTGATTTCATCGGCAGTAGTTGCGGCGTTGACTCGGGTCATAAAGGCCGTTTTTTCCTCGTCACTTAAATCTGTTAGGGTTGAAACGACGGCTTTAGCGTTAGTTAAGGTTTTCGCCGCTTGTAAAACTTGATTTTCATTGGCTAGCGTGACCGCATTCGTTTGGACTTGCGCCACTTGTTCAGGCGTCGTAGCTTGATCAACTTGGGTCAAGAGGCTAACTTTTTCCTCGTTGTTTAAATCCGACAAGGCGGAAATAGCTACTTTCGCATCCACTTTTGCGGCAATGAGCCGATTATTGGCGGCGGTCGCTTGGGCTTCTGCTTGGATATTTGCCAATGCCTGCGGAGTTTGTGCTATATCCACTTGGGATAATAAGGTCGTTTTCTCTGACGTATTCAAATCCGCTAACTCATTGATGGTGGCTTTAGCCTTGGCTTTATCAAGCGTAAGCTGGTTTTCTTCTGCTAATTTAGTCGCATCGATTTCGGCTTTCTTAATACTATCCACCGTAGTCGCCGCAGTGACCCGATCTAAAAAGACATTCTTTTCGCTCGTACTTAACTGTGGTAAAGCATTAATGGTCGCCTTCGCTGTTTCTTTTGTGATGGTTAAGGCTTGAGCAGTAATCGTAGCAATTTCGTCAGGGGTGTTTGCTGCGTCTAATTGCGTGATAAAGACCTCTTTTTCAGCAGCATTTAAATTAGGCAGAGTAGCAATCATTGCTTTGGCATTGGTTAAGTCTTTCGCCATTTGTAAAATTTGGTTTTCACTCGCTAGCGTAACCGCATTTGTTTGGATTTTAACCACATCCGCAGGTCGTGTTGCCGCCTCAACTTGCGCCAGTAGGGTGGCTTTTTCTGCAAGGCTCAAATCTACTAAAGTATTAATAGTGGCCTTTGCGGCTGCTTTAACGACATCTAATTGACTCCCAGGGTCTTTTGCTGCTAGCGTATTTTGAACAGCAGTCACCTCAGCTAACGTGTTTGCTTGATCAACTTGGGCTAACAAGAGGGCTTTCTCCGCCACTCCCAAGGTAGCGGCATTAATGGCCGCTTTTGCGGCATCTTTAGCAATACTTAATTTATTTCCAGTATCTTGGGTGGCGGCGTCTTTCGCTTCAGCCGTCATTTGAGCCAGTGCAACCGCCGCCATGCTTGTAGCCTGTTCGACTTGGTTAAGCAGGTTAGTTTTGTCCGCTGCATCTAAGTTGGTTAGGGCATTGATGGTGGCCTTCGCAGCTACTTTCGCGTCATTTAGTTTCGCTTCCTTCACTGCGGTATCTTTAGTTTGTGCAGTGTTTTGTGTAGTGGTGACATCTGCCAAGGTAGTTGCTTTGTCAACCTGATCTAGTAGGGTGTTCTTATCAGCTTCGGTTAAATCAGTAAGCGCATTGATTTGATCCTTCGCAGCGGCTTTGGCGTCATTTAGTTTTGTTTCGGCATCTTTCGCTTCCGTTGTTTTCGTTTGAACAGCGGCTACAGTATCTAGTGTTGTTGCACTATCGACTTGGGCTAGTAAATTTGCTTTTTCTTCATTACTTAAATCTGTCGCGTTAATGGTCGCTTTTGCGGCATCTTTCGCTTCATTTAATTTTGTTTCAGCTGCTTTCGCTTCCTTCACTGCAGTATCTTTAGTCTCTGCAGTGGTTTGTGCAGTGGTGACATCCGCCAAGGTAGTCGCTTTGTCAACCTGATCTAGTAGGGTGTTCTTGTCAGCTTCGGTTAAATCAGTAAGCGCGTTGATTTGATCCTTCGCAGCTACTTTCGCGTCATTTAGTTTCGCTTCCTTCACTGCGGTATCTTTAGTTTCTGCGGTGGTTTGTGCAGTGGTGACATCCGCCAAGGTAGTCGCTTTGTCAACCTGATCTAGTAGGGTGTTCTTGTCAGCTTCGGCTAAGTCAGTAAGCGCGTTGATTTGATCTTTCGCAGCGGCTTTGGCGTCATTTAATTTTTTCGCTTCCTTCACTGCAGTATCTTTAGTTTCTGCGGTGGTTTGTGCAGTGGTGACATCCGCCAAGGTAGTCGCTTTGTCAACCTGATCTAGTAGGGTGTTCTTATCAGCTTCGGTTAAATCAGTAAGCGCGTTGATTTGATCCTTCGCAGCTACTTTCGCGTCATTTAGTTTCGCTTCCTTCACTGCGGTATCTTTAGTTTCTGCGGTGGTTTGTGCAGTGGTGACATCCGCCAAGGTAGTCGCTTTGTCAACCTGATCTAGTAGGGTGTTCTTATCAGCTTCGGTTAAATCAGTAAGCGCATTGATTTGATCCTTCGCAGCGGCTTTGGCGTCATTTAGTTTTGTTTCGGCATCTTTCGCTTCCGTTGCTTTCGTTTGAACAGCGGCTACAGTATCTAGTGTTGTTGCACTATCGACTTGGGCTAGTAAATTTGCTTTTTCTTCATTACTTAAATCTGTCGCGTTAATGGTCGCTTTTGCGGCATCTTTCGCTTCATTTAATTTTGTTTCAGCTGCTTTCGCTTCCTTCACTGCAGTATCTTTAGTCTCTGCAGTGGTTTGTGCAGTGGTGACATCCGCCAAGGTAGTCGCTTTGTCAACCTGATCTAGTAGGGTGTTCTTGTCAGCTTCGGTTAAATCAGTAAGCGCGTTGATTTGATCCTTCGCAGCTACTTTCGCGTCATTTAGTTTCGCTTCCTTCACTGCGGTATCTTTAGTTTCTGCGGTGGTTTGTGCAGTGGTGACATCCGCCAAGGTAGTCGCTTTGTCAACCTGATCTAGTAGGGTGTTCTTGTCAGCTTCGGTTAAATCAGTAAGCGCATTGATTTGATCCTTCGCAGCGGCTTTGGCGTCATTTAGTTTTGTTTCGGCATCTTTCGCTTCCGTTGCTTTCGTTTGAACAGCGGCTACAGTATCTAGTGTTGTTGCACTATCGACTTGGGCTAGTAAATTTGCTTTTTCTTCATTACTTAAATCTGTCGCGTTAATGGTCGCTTTTGCGGCATCTTTCGCTTCATTTAATTTTGTTTCAGCTGCTTTCGCTTCCTTCACTGCAGTATCTTTAGTCTCTGCAGTGGTTTGTGCAGTGGTGACATCCGCCAAGGTAGTCGCTTTGTCAACTTGATCTAGTAGGGTGTTCTTGTCAGCTTCGGCTAAGTCAGTAAGCGCGTTGATTTGATCTTTCGCAGCGGCTTTGGCGTCATTTAATTTTTTCGCTTCCTTCACTGCAGTATCTTTAGTTTCTGCGGTGGTTTGTGCAGTGGTGACATCTGCCAAGGTAGTTGCTTTGTCAACTTGATCTAGTAGGGTGTTCTTATCAGCTTCGGTTAAATCAGTAAGCGCATTGATTTGATCCTTCGCAGCGGCTTTGGCGTCATTTAGTTTTGTTTCGGCATCTTTCGCTTCCGTTGCTTTCGTTTGAACAGCGGCTACAGTATCTAGTGTTGTTGCACTATCGACTTGGGCTAGTAAATTTGCTTTTTCTTCATTACTTAAATCTGTCGCGTTAATGGTCGCTTTTGCGGCATCTTTCGCTTCATTTAATTTTGTTTCAGCTGCTTTCGCTTCCTTCACTGCAGTATCTTTAGTCTCTGCGGTGGTTTGTGCAGTGGTGACATCCGCCAAGGTAGTCGCTTTGTCAACCTGATCTAGTAGGGTGTTCTTGTCAGCTTCGGCTAAATCAGTAAGCGCATTGATTTGATCTTTCGCAGCGGCTTTGGCGTCATTTAGTTTTGTTTCGGCATCTTTCGCTTCCGTTGCTTTCGTTTGAACAGCGGCTACAGTATCTAGTGTTGTTGCACTATCGACTTGGGCTAGTAAATTTGCTTTTTCTTCATTACTTAAATCTGTCGCAATAATGGCCGTTTTTGCGGCTTCTTTCGCAAGTAGTAACTGGTTCGCATCATCTTGCTTATTAACAGTGACTTTCAGGGCTTGGAAATTTGCTTGCGCTTCTGAAATATGTTCCTCTAATGCATTTATAGTTTGGGTTAACTGGCTAATATTGGCCTTTAACGTAGTAATTTGATTGGTCAATTCGTTTAGTTTTTTCTCATCATTAGCTAATTGGGTAGCAGTATCGGCGGCTGCTTGCGCATTATTTGCTTGACTTGTCGTTGGTACAGCAAGACTATTTAATTGCTTTTGCGCTTGCTCTAGCCGGGCTTGAAGATCCGTTATATGCGTTTGTTGCTCCGCTTGTTGCTTGGTTAGTTCTGTGACAGTATTTGTTGCTTGAACAACTTGTTCTTGTAACTCGTTTAATTGGGTAGCGTTGGCTGTAGTTGCCTCTAGTTCTGCTTGGATAGCCATTAATTTATCTGTTAATGCGGACCGTTGGTCTACTTGTTCTTCGGATAGGTTTTCTAACTGGACAGTTAGTGCTTGCTTTCCAGTCGTTAAATTCGTCACTTTTTGTTGAGTGACTTGCCACGCCTGTTCCGCAGTGGCTAATTGTGTGGCAAGATTCTCTTTTTCTTGTTGAGCTGTCGTAAGTTGATTATTCGTTTCGAGCAAGTGATTTTTTTGTAAGCTTAATTCTTCTTGTAACTGCTTAACTTGTTGCGTTAGATCGCTTTGTTGCTGGGTTAATTCCGCCGCTTTAACACTATTTGCTTGATTGACATCCTTCGTCAAACGTAATTCTAGCTCTTGCTTTTCTTGTTCAAGCGCTTCTTGTTTTTGTACTAAAGCAGCCAATTCTGCTTGCATTTCTAGCAAGGCTTGTTTTTTATCCGCTAAAGTTGTTGGCGCATCTACTTTAGCTTGGGTTAAATCAGCTCCTTGTTGGTCATTGCTCGTGCTTAACTTATCTGCACCATTAGAGATCGGTAGGCTTGGGGTAGAACTTACCGCTGTTTTGGGTAAATCAGAAGTTTGGTTAGCGAAAGTCGCACTAGGGTCTACTTTATCTGCTGGAGTTAGCTGAGCTTCTTTTACTATTTCTCCCTGTTGATTCGTCACTTTAATATGTGATCCATCAAAACTAATGGTGGTTCCTACCGGAACATGGTATTGGCTACCGTCTTCAAACCCATTGAGCTCCATCAATTTTTGCCATTTAACATTTACTGCTAGGGAAATATTATAAAATGTATCACCTTCTTCAAAAGTATAACTGGATTGATTCGCCGAAAGCTTAGCTTGAATACTCTCGACAGAATTAGCAGTCCATTCCGCCGCATGGACGGGTTCTGTATCCGTTAATATTAGACCACCTAAAACTAAAGAAGAAAATAGAAGACCTTTAATAATCCATTTTTTCCCTTTTTTATACATTTTGGCACGATATTTAGGTTCATTAGCTCGTATATTAGCCTGAAAATGTGCTTTTTTCATTACCAGGTACCTCCTTAATAAAATGTTAATAAATGTTTTGTCATATTTATACATAAAAAACTTCTAAACAATTAACTCTTTCATAGATTTTATTATTACTAAATGTTGCCAATAGATATGCTGAATTTCCGGATAAAATCAATGAACCTTCGATCTAATAACAGAGTCACTAACAAGCGAGAAAACAGTTTCTAACTATTTTTTATCGTTTCAATTATTTTAACTCCCTTCATACTAATACGACATAGAATCCGACTTCCTATTCTTCAGAAAGATTTGTTTAACTGCTTAAATAACAGAGTAGAGAAACAAATCAATAAAAATAGTTCAACTATAAAGCAGTTTCTACGCATTTATTCAAGTATACTAAAAACAAATAAAAATAAATTCTATATTTATCATTACTAATTATCCAAATAAAGGAGTTTCCTTACATATCAGTTTTTCGATTGATAACATGAAATTGAAATAAATCGGCAATGTATAATGTTAATTTGACAAAACAAACATATTCTGCTTAAGGGGATGAAATGGTATTTAATACTATAAAAAAGTACTGTCTTAGTTTGACAGTACTTTACCATTGATTGCTAGTTTTTCATTACTTATAGAGATTCAGTTAACCTGTTGGCTACGATTACATTTTTCATCGTATTCAGGAACTTTTTAATAGTAATTTAGCAGTATTTTTTCTTTATAAAGAAAATCCATAATTATATACAACTGGGTTTATCTCCAAAAAATATATTGATTTTACGTAATCAAAGTCAACTATCAATTTGGTCATAATTGGTCTTGTTTTTATACAATTTAGTCTGTTAGTATCCCTTCAAAAGAATTTCTATTTCTTTGAAATGTTGATACAACGGTATTTAAATGTATTGGAATGTACATAAATATAGAACGATATTTCTCAAAACGTTAATTACTTGGAGTCGTTGCGAACGTGTTCGCTTACTAATCAATTACAATGTTTCAAGACACTTTCTCGCAATGAGAAAGTGTCTTTTTTATCAATCTCTCTAACCCAACCCTCTCCAAAAAATGGTATCATTAAGTAATGAAACATAGTCATAAAAAATAACGAATATCGGAGGCAGAAAATGAGTAGTGTGGTTTGTCAAAGTTGTGGGGCGAATGCGTTTAGATGGTACGATACCGCTGATCAAGTGGTGGAATGTAAGTATTGTCATTCCAAGCAAGCTTTTATAAAAGGTATGGGCGTCGAGTCAGCCATAAAAGTTGTTGGGGGAAAAGAAGAAGCGGAGACGGATTCTGAATACCAAGAACGGATTATTCATCAATTTGGCTTGAAAGATCAAGTGATTGAAGTGAAGAATTATTCATTAATCGATATTCCGTTAACATTTATTGTTTGGTTGTATTTGGATATTTTATTAGGAGCATTGTTTATCTGTGGTGGTTTTCTTTCTAAAAACTATCGAGCTTGGTACGCCAATTTACTTCGTTGGCACTTTTATGGTTGGCGTTATACAAAGTCAGCGACTGAAAAAGAGAAGGCAAGTCAACGGATTAGAGGCAGTCTGTTGATTAAATGGCTACTTCAAGAGGACCCCGACAAAACGAAAAAATTAATAATGGTTGGCGTGTCCATCCTGTTCACTGTCCTGTTCGTTTACACTACAGGAAATGGCGCTGCCTAAACGAAATATTTATTGAAACACTTTCTGTTGATAGAAAGTGTTTTAACACAAAATAAAAAAAGTGGGCCATAAGTCGAAATGACTTATGGCCCACTAGCTATATTTTAAGATAATCATCTGAACAAAAGAGACTCTCCCTATAACCCTCACCGAGAAGACAAAATTTCATAAATCACATAGAGTTCCCAGTTGGAAATCTCTATTCGATAAAACTGTTCTAGAGTATAGAAAATGTTTTTAGCATTTTGGAAAAATGGTTTTTGGTTAATGGTTAGTTCCTCTAGGTTAGCAGGGATTTCATAGTCTTCAACGCCGAGCATTGTCCGCTCTACCATGAGCGCGTTGTGCATCATTAAGTTAAATTTCATTTTGCCGCTGAGTGTGAGGTCGAAGCGTTTTTCAATGTTTTTTGTAACGTTTTCGACTTGTTTAATAATGACGTCAGGATTTAGAAATTCTAGTTTTTCTGACAAGCCTTCTTTCGAGAAGAAGTGAACAAATTCGTTAATCATGCTATCGATGTTATTGGGATGCATCAAGTTTTGGAAAGGTTCCATCAACTGGGTTCCTGCATCTTCGTCTAACATGTCTAAGAGGTTCACGCTAGCAACATTCGTATGGTTGTCTAAGTAAGACGTCGTCAAAATGAGCGAGGTTTCTTTTAAATAATTTTCTTCGGCGTTGGCAATGTCTAACGTGTTCACCAAATCTTTGTATTTTAGGGTAATGACTTTAATATCAGTATACAGGTATTTTTGACAGATTTGTTTGATTTGCTTGGCAATATCCAGACCTGAAATACTAGAGACAATGATATTTTTTTCCACTGAAAAGCCTTCAAAGTACTGTACATCGGTTTTAAATTTTTTTTCAGCGGTTTTAGCAATACCATAGAAAAGTTGTTCGTTCATTAATTGATGACCAATTTCCAACGCATAGGCAGTGGTCAGGTTGTTGATCACCAAAAGTTCTCCAAGAATTTGCGGTTTCAAACTTTTATAAAGTTGTGTCAGGGAACCCATATCGACGAGCATAATGACGCCTTGTGATGTGTCCCGCTGAGAAAGCCACTCTTTAACTTCGGCGACGATATCTCTGACCGAAGAGGTTAAGGGCATGTTAATCGCATCAAAAATATAGGTACCACATAATTTGTTGGCAACGGCTTGAATACTTGTGGCAGTCGATTCACCATGCGCCACGAGGAGCGCTTGGTAAGGAATCGTTTCAGAAATTTCTCCGCTAAGTAATACAGATAAGAGTACCTCTGTCAAGAAACGGTATTCTTCTGGCAGCGGACTGACTAAGTTTTTCACGAGGGAAACCGTTCGCGGATAGTGTTCTTTTAACTGTGCTTGGACTGGAAGGAGCATTGTTTCGTTAAATGTTGGCGGTAAAATTTTCAGCAATTTGGCAACATCTTTCATCGGTTTTTCAGTTTGTTCAGGTTGGTTAATAATTAGTTTGTTTTTGGTTTGGACTTCCGTGACTAGGTTTTGTAAAAAATAATCATTTTCTAAGGTTATTTCATCGTCTAAACAATATTTAATGAATTGTGTCAGTTCAGTTTTTAAGTGGGCCAGTGTTTTTTCTTTTGTAAATAAGGCTTCAAATGTTGCGAAAATATCGGAAGAAAGTGTGTCTTCTTCTAACACTTCTTTGTCTAAAGGAATCGTAATCATTGGTTGAGTCGCATCGCCAATGACGACGGGTTGATTGGGCAAAGTTTTTCGTAATTGCGACGCGCAAAGGAGCTGCACTTTGTTGGATAAACTTCCCACGTTGCCAGGTTCGTCATTTTCTAATAATGCCGTAAAGATTTCTTCGTCCACGTTGATGTCTTTGGTCATTCGTTTCGCTTCTCGGTGGAATAAGTTTTTTAAAATCGCAATCCGTTCTCGAATGGGGCGCTCTTTGAAGTTCGGAAGTGAGACGATTACGGAAATTCGGCGATAAAAGGTTGGTAATAAGACTTTTTTCGGGTTTTCGGTGGTCGCAAATAGTAGCCGGACCTTGGAATGCACCATTTTTCCTTCTTCACCAATGGGACGGAAGGTTCCTGTATCCATAAACTGAAAGAGTTTTTCTTGGTTTTCGTTGGATAATCGATGTACTTCATCTAAAAAGAGTACGGAATTATTGGCTTGGGCCAAGAGTCCTTGCTTTTCTGATTCAGCTCCAGTAAATGCGCCTTTGGTATGGCCGAAGAGAATGGATGACAGTAATTCGGGATTGTTGGCATAATCGGCACAGTTAAAGGTGTAGAATTTTTCCAGGCCAATGATTTGTTCGTTTTTTAGATACTCATAAATCAGCTTTGCCAAAAAGCTTTTGCCGACGCCACTGGCTCCATGGATTAATAAAGGCATACCCAATGGGGGATACAACATAGCGGCTTTGCATTGTTCGATGGCTTTTTTGGCGCTGCCTTGGCTACCGATGTATTGTCGAAACACATCGGTCGTGGGGGTTGTTGCACGGGTTAATTGCCAATAAACGGGTTTTTTTCCCGTTTGTTGGACTTCACCTTTTTCCAATAATTTATTTAAGTATAAGCTGGTTACCGAGCGGCTTAATTGAATTTTTGTGGCAATTTCTTGTGTGCTCATCGGGGTGTTGCTGGTTTCTAAAATATCAACTAAGTGTTGGTAGGTCTCCAAGCGCATGATTCATCGTCCTTCCAAAAGAGAGGTCGGGACAGGGGTTGCTTCTGTTCCCGCCGTTTATCAGCTTTTAAGCCTGAGATAAAAATCACTTTGGATTTTTGTCTCAGGCTCTAAGTGTTTAATAATTAAATGTTTATTGTTTCAATTTTAACAGATGCCTAGTAATCCTAGCAAGATGCCTAAGAACATGATGCCAAACATCACCACGTTAACATTGACTTTTTTGCGTAATAGCCAGAAAGCAAGTAACGTCACGGCTAATGGTACGATACCGACGAATAGTTGATCCAAATAGTCTTGGATTTTAACTACGTCTTCGCTTCCTTTAACGGAAACTTCAAGAATCGTTTTGAATTTTACATTCGAAGCAGTCATACTGCCCATCATCATTAAGCCTAGCATACTCGATACTTTTGTGAGTATCTTCATTCCGCCTGATTCGTACATTTTTTGGATAAAACTTTCACCGATTGAATAGCCGCTATACAACGCATAATAGTGAATTAAGAACGCAGGGACGTTGTATAAAAGTAAGAAGACAATCGCCCCTAATGGCGAACCAGAGCTGGCTAATGAAATCCCAATACCGGCAGCAATGACACGCAAGATGCCCCAGAAGAAGGAATCACCGATGCCTGAAAGTGGCCCCATTAGTGAGGCTTTAACTGCTGTAATAGAGCTAGCATCAAAATTTTCGTCTTCACTGTTTTGTTTTTCCATCGAAGCAACGAGCCCCATAATGAAGTTATTGATATGCATGGTTGCGTTGAACCAAGTGGTGTGACGCACCAATGCCTCGGCCCGTTCTTCCTTGGTTTTATAAAAACGATTGATAACTGGGAGTAAAGTGTACATGACACCCACTGCGTGGTATTGTGTAGCTCCTGTCCGGCTAGCGTTCATCGTCCAAGAACGCCAGAAAACAGAGCGCATCATTTTTTTCTCTTCTTTAGATAAATTCTCTTTTAACTTCATGCGAAAAAGTCCTCCTCTTCGATTTCTTTCGCGCTGCCTTCAACCGCAGAAGACGCCGCAGGTTTTCTTTTTAGAATGTCGCGAAATTCTACATCCCGTTGGGCACTCACGACACAAATTACTGTCCCGATAACCGCCACCGCAACGGCTGGTAATTGTAGGTACGCGGTTAAAACAAAGCCTAAAATGTAAAAGACGGCTAATTTATTATCCCATAACAGTTTCATTAACATAGCAAACCCAACGGCAGGTAAAAGTCCGCCAGCTGCGCTTAAGCCGTTCATCAAATTTTGTGGAATGCTTTCAACAAACAGATTTACTGGCCCGCTTCCTGCTAAAATTCCGATAAATGAAATCGAAGCGATGATTAAATAATAAATGATCCACGTTCCGTAATGCAGTGTCACAACCATTTTTTGGTTGCCTTCACGTGCTGCTTTGTCAAGAGAAGGAGCAAAGATATTCATAAAGACATTTTTTAAAAACATCACCACGAAAGCGGCTAACATCCCAATTGGTACGGCTAACGTCATGGCGGCTTTTTGTTCGACATTTGAAATAATTGCAAACGTTGTGGCTAAAGTAGTCGCAGTTACAGGTTCCGCTGCGATAACACCACCGATATTAACATTTCCTAAGAAAATTGCTTCTAAAGAGGCCCCCATTAAGACCCCTGTTTTCATGTCGCCCATTAAAATTCCTGTGACTAATCCAACGACTAAGGGACGTTCCATCATACTTTGACCAGTTAAATAATTCCCAGCAAAACAGATAAATACAGCTAAGGCTGCCATTGTTGCATGCATAAGCATTGTTCATTTCCTCCTTTTAATTGACGGCTTGTTTTAGACTTAATTTTGAGTTGGTTGGCAGGACTTGGTTATAGCTTTCCACGTGAGTCAAACTGGCTAATTCTTTGGCAGCTTCTAACTCTTCAGGGTTTAATTGGACACTTGGGAAAACCATTGTTTTGGTGGCTGGATCTGATTTATCAAAGCGGCCAGCGTTGGCAACATTCACACTTTCAATATCTGTCACGTTTTTCGCAATTTTAGTAGCATCCGCTACACTGTTCACAATTACAAAAATTCGTTTGTCTTTACCACGAGGATCATTGAAGACATCAATCGCATCATCGACTGAGCGAATTAATAGTTTCATGCCATTAGGGACAGCCATTTTTAACGTCATTTGCATTACTTCGTTTTTGGCTGCTTCATCATTCGCTACAACTAATAAGGGGGCATTCAATTCTTTGGTCCAAACTACGGCTACTTGGCCGTGAATTAATCTGTCGTCTACTCGTACTTGTGTAATCATTTTAATTTCCTCCTAAAAAAGTTTTCTTCTTCATTTGATGGGTTTAATTCAACGAATTGAATTTGTGCTTCAGCAATTGCTGCTTGAATATCTTCTTTGGTTAGCTTTTCGCCTTCTTTTAAGAAAATCAGCGACAAGGCAATGGCTAAGTTGGCATTGGAAATGATAAAAACATTGTCTGGTTTTGTCGTCATGACTTCTTGAACAATTTTTTGATTGACACTACCACCATATAAATCTGTTAAAATAATAGCTTGTTCTTCTGCGCCAAGGGACTGAAGAAACGTTTGAATAATTGGCGTGTAGTCCTCAGGAGTCACATAGGCATTGATGACCGCCAGCTCTTTTCCTTTGTCTGCGAGAATATCCAAGGAACTTTGGAAGCCTTTCGCTAAGTTTCCGTGACTAGCAATTAAAAATTTTCTTTTCATTCTTTTCACCTCACTTTTATATAAAGCAAGTTCTGTGCCAAAAAAAAGAACTCTAAATCCTTGATTTGAAAGGGTTTTAACGCTCTTGAAACTGTTTAAACAGTTTCGAGTCAAAATAAACACGTTATTCGTTGGCTAGTTTGTTGTTGAAAAATAGCTAAGCAAAACTGTGAAATTTAATCAAAATAACCCCCGTTTTTATCGAGAAGTGTTACAATAATATTCATGAATATTTATACATTAAGGAGAGTTACGAATGACTGATGCTCTTGTGATACAAGATTTACGCAAAGTGTACGCTTCAGGTGTTGAAGCGTTGCGGGGGATTGATTTAACAGTCGAAGAAGGCGATTTTTATGCTCTTTTGGGACCGAATGGCGCAGGAAAATCAACGACGATTGGGATTGTGACCTCGTTAGTTAATAAGACTTCGGGGAAAGTCAAAATTTTTGGGTATGATTTAGATACGGAGATGGTGCGGGCGAAGCAACAGATTGGGTTAGTGCCGCAGGAGTTTAACTTTAATCCGTTTGAAACGGTCCAGCAGATTGTGGTCAATCAAGCGGGCTATTATGGGGTGTCTCGTAAAGAAGCCATGAAACGGAGTGAAAAGTATTTAAAACAATCCAATTTATGGGAAAAACGGAACGAACGGGCTCGAATGCTTTCTGGCGGAATGAAACGTCGCTTGATGATTGCTCGCGCGCTGATGCATGAGCCGAAGTTATTGATTTTAGATGAACCAACTGCAGGTGTCGATATTGAATTGCGCCGTGAAATGTGGGCCTTTTTACAAGAGTTAAATGCGCAGGGAACCACGATTATTTTGACGACCCATTACTTAGAAGAAGCTGAGATGTTGTGTCGCAACATTGGGATTATTCAGTCTGGTGAATTGATTGAAAACACCAGCATGAAGCACTTGTTAGCAAAATTACAATTTGAAACGTTTATTTTTGATTTAGCACCTTATACGCAGGCGCCAGTTATTGAAGGCTATCAAAGTGTGTTTGAGGACGAGTTAACGTTAGCGGTGGAAGTGGAACGAAACCAAGGAGTCAATCACTTGTTTGAACAGATAAGTCAACAAGGAATCAAAGTATTGTCAATGCGGAATAAGTCCAACCGTTTGGAAGAGCTCTTCTTGAAGATTACCGAGGATACGTACCAAAGGGAGGATCAACATGTTTAGTCTGTATTTTACTGCTTTAAAAAGTTTAGCTGTGAAGGAAACCAACCGTTATTTACGAATTTGGGTCCAAACACTGGTACCGCCAGTAATTACGACGTCCTTATATTTTGTGATTTTTGGGAAAATGATTGGCGGGCGAATTGGCGATATGGGCGGTTTTTCTTATATGGAATTTATCGTGCCAGGTTTAATTATGATGTCAGCCATTACAAGCTCGTACGCCAATGTTTCATCTTCCTTTTTCTCACAAAAATTCCAGAAAAATATCGAAGAAATTCTCGTGGCGCCAGTTCCAACTCATGTGATTATTTGGGGATTTGTGATTGGTGGCGTTGGTCGTAGTATTTTGGTCGGTGCGTTAGTCACCATCATTTCTCTATTTTTTGTGCCATTGCACGTTGTTTCTTGGCTGATGGTCATCATGACTTTATTGATGACAGCGATTCTTTTTTCTTTAGCTGGTTTGTTAAATGGTATTTTTGCGCAATCCTATGATGATGTATCGATTGTGCCGACCTTTGTGTTACAGCCTTTAACCTATTTGGGTGGGGTTTTCTATGCCATTTCCATGTTGCCGCCATTTTGGCAAGCTGTCTCAAAAGTTAATCCGATTGTTTACATGATTTCTGGGTTCCGCTACGGTTTCCTAGGGGTTCAAGATGTGCCAATTGGTATTTCTATGACCATTTTAATCTTATTTATTGTCGTTTTATATGGCATTTGTTGGTACCTTGTAGAAACAGGGCGTGGCTTACGTAGTTAAGCCTGACGTAAAAAGATTAAACTGTCTGAATCACTCATTCTAGCGAGCGGATTCAGACAGTTTTCTTGTTTCTAAGTATGCCTTTTTTGATTCTTCGTGCATTTCCCTGTATAATAGCAATGTTTCGCACCAGAATATGTCGACAATTGTCGTTGAAAATAAAGAAAAAATCAGAAACGGAGTATATGAAGATGAGCAAGAATTTTTGGGCAACATTGCCAAAGCCCTTTTTTGTTTTAGCACCGATGGAAGATGTCACTGATGTGGTCTTTCGTCATGTCGTGAAAGAAGCTGGGGCACCAGATGTGTTTTTTACAGAGTTTACTAATTCAGATAGTTATTGTCATCCTGAAGGGAAAGACAGTGTGCGCGGGCGCCTCGTTTTTACAGAAGATGAACAGCCGATGGTGGCACATATATGGGGGGATAAACCGGAATTTTTCCGTGAAATGAGTATCGGCGTAGCGGAGATGGGCTTTCAAGGATTAGATATAAATATGGGCTGTCCTGTGCCCAACGTGGCTGAGCGCGGAAAAGGCAGCGGGTTAATTTTGCGCCCAGAAGTCGCGGCTGAATTGATTGACGCCGCCAAAGCAGGCGGCTTACCTGTTAGTGTCAAAACACGCATTGGGTTTACTGAAATGGCGGAAATGGAGGCATGGATCACGCATTTATTAGAGCAAGACATTGCGAATCTATCCATTCATTTGCGAACACGAAAAGAGATGAGCAAAGTGGATGCTCATTGGGAGGTCATTCCGCAAATTATGGCTATTCGGGACCGTGTCGCACCGCAAACGACAATTACGATTAATGGGGATATTCCCGATCGTCAAAAGGGCCTAGAATTAGCAGAACAATATGGTGTAGATGGCATCATGATTGGCCGGGGGATTTTTAAAAATCCTTATGCCTTTGAAAAAGAACCCAAAACGCATACGCCACAAGAATTGCTGGGCTTGCTACGTTTACAATTGGATTTGCAAGACAAGTATGCAGAATTGGTGCCTCGCTCCATCGTTGGGCTGCATCGCTTCTTCAAAATTTATGTCAAAGGCTTTCCAGGTGCCAGTGATTTAAGAGCACAATTAATGAATACAAAATCAACGGATGAAGTGCGCCAGTTGTTAGCGACGTTTGAAGCAGAACATGGTGTGCTTGACTAAATAAAAAAAGAGAGGAGGCAGCATTTTAGCTAATGCTGCCTCCTCTCTTTTGAATGTTTAATGCGCAATCATTTCTTGGGCAATTTCTTGTTTACTTAAGTCGCTTGGATAATACGTTGGCCAGTTGTCCATTTCATTGAACAGACTTTCTTGGCTATCGCCGCCGAAGAAGATGTGGAAATGAGCGGCTTTCGTTGGTGCAATGTTGTGGTCGCTAAATTGGACGTATTTAAACCGCCCAGCATTGGCATCGTCTGTTTCAAAAAGGAAACGGACGCCACGGTTGCCTTTTGCATAGTTTAAAATTTTATAACCGGCTGCTTTATAGGTGAATTTTTGTGGTTTGCCATTGACCAGAAATTCAATGGTGGAATCAGTGATGTTGATGTGGTCGACATCGGTTTGATAGCCGGCATCATAGTAGGTTTTGTATTCGGCTGGTGTTTTATCTTTTTTCAGTTTCGCTTTGTAATCGAAGACTTGGTCTAATGTGCCATCTTTTAATAAAGGATAGACGGATTGCCAATTTCCAGCGTAATCTGTCAGTGTTCTCTCAGCCACCTCACTGTCTTTGAAATATCCGTTAGCCACGGTTTTTTCTGTTTTTTCAGAGGTTTCTGGCTGAACCTCTTTCCCGGCTGTATCTGTTGTTTTTTTCAAAGCAGTTAAGTTTTCTTTCATTACAGAAAGATAATCTTCGCCATTGTCCATTTGTTTTTGTGTCAAACTTTCTAGCGGGTTTAGGACTTCCAATTGAACATTCGCTTCGTCAGCTAACGTTTTAGCAATTTTATCGTTGGCATTTTTTTCAAAATAAATATAGCGAATTTGGTTGTCTGTGACATATTTTTTCAACTCTGCCAAGCGCCCTGCGGTTGGCTCTTGTTCAGGTGTTAAACCAGCTATTGGCACTTGTTTTAAGCCGTAATCTAAGGCAAGATAACCAAATGCAGCATGTTGGGTAACAAAACTTTTTTGCTTAGCGTCTTTCAAAGCTGTTTGGAACTCTTTGTCTAAGGCTGTTAATTTTGTTAAGTATTTTTCTGCGTTTGTTTCAAATGTTTTGGCTTTTTTAGGGTAAAGTTTGACTAATTGTTCTTTGATGTTTGTGACTTCTTGGATGGCACGATGGGGCGAAACCCAAGTATGCGGATCTAATTCATGGTGGTGGCCTTCTTCGCCGTGTTCGTGGTCATGGTCGTGTCCGTCTTCGTCACTGCCAGGAAGTAAGACCATGTTTTCGGTACCTTTAATGACGTTCGGGGCTCCTTTTTTCCAGCCTTTAGCAGCTTTTGGTACCCAAGATTCCATATTTTCATTGTGGTAAACGAAAACATCCGCATCATGGATGGTAGCCATATCTTTGGCGGATGGTTCATAATCGTGTGGTTCAGAACCAGCAGGGATTAACAATTTGACGTCTCCTTCATCGCCTACAATATTTTTAGTGAAATCGTACATAGGATAAAAAGTCGTGACAATGGATAGTTTTTCTTTACCGTCAGCGGTTTTATCAGAGGTGTTTGTTTTGCCGCAAGCGCCGAAAAGGATTAGCGATAAGGCGGCTAACAGGGGAAGAGTAAATTTTTTCATAGGTGTGCTCCTTTAGTGAATTACGCAATTTTCTTTTGTTTATTGCGCTTATGTTCTTTAATGATTTTAAGTGCGCGTTTTCGTGTTTTGATGTTGGGACTTTTCAGTCGACGATAAGCGCTAGATAAGTCAGTTTTTTCCATTATATATAGGACCTCCATTTCGTAAAAAATAATTTACGGAGTAGCTATTTTGTTGAGGGTTTGAAAGGTTTCTTGAATTTTTTTTGTCTCTAATTCTTTGCCAATCAGAACAATTGTCGTTTCTTGAGGGGGTTGATTCGTCATTTGAAAGGCCACTTGCTGGTTGACGCCTTGCATGGCAATGGCCAAGTCATGCTCCTGTAAGGCGAGAATCCCTTTGAAACGGTATAACTTTTCCTGATGTGTATACATTAACCAATCAAGCCAACGAGTGAAAAGAGGTTCGTTGAGGGCTGAGGACGCCGTTAACGTAAGGGAGTGAAAGGTATGGTGATGATGCTCGTGGGCGTGCTCATGCGGGGAATGAGTCATTTCGTGTTCTGTAAGTGTTGCCGTAAACTTATTTAATTGAAAAAAGTCACTAGCCAAAAGAGGCTCGTTGGCTTGAAAGGATAAAATATCAGCAAAAGGATTAATGGTACGAAGGGTTTCTTGGAACGTTGGTAGCTGAGTGCTGTCTGCTGGTTCCTTGACAGAAAAAAAGAGGCGATCTGCTAAGGCCAGTTGTTTGATGGCTTCGGCTTCTTGAAGTTGCTGTTGCCAATGATGCCCATCAACGACCGTTAAGAGACTGTCTATATAGAAATGATTTTTGATGTGCGGGGTCGTTAAAATTGTTTGAATGATTGGTTGCGGATCAGCAATGCCCGTTGTTTCTAAAATGACTTGGGCAATGGGTTGTTGTTCTTCTTGGTACACTTCTAAGATTGCTGATAAAGAGGCAAGAAGATCTCCTCGTAAGCTGCAGCACATGCAACCGTTATTTAATTGAATAATTCGTTCCGTGGTTTGTAAAAGTAATGCGTGGTCAACGCCTGTTTGACCAAATTCATTTTCAATAATAATAATTTCTTCTTTAGGGAACGGTGACTGCGCAAGCGCATGGTTAATTAAGGTTGTTTTTCCTGCGCCTAAAAAGCCAGAAACAATGGTGATTGGAATGCCCATCAAGTTTTCCTCCTGTTATTTGACTTCAGTGAAAAGTGCGCGGCGCCGTAATTTTGGTGAATATTTTTTCAGCTGTAATTTTTCTGGTGTATTTCGTTTGTTTTTACTTGTTAAGTAAAGGCGCTCGCCAGTTTCAGCGCAAGCTAACGTAATGGTTTGGCGCATAGTGCCGTCCTCCAATTTGATTTTTTTAATTGCGTATAAAAGATAAAGGGGGCTGCGAGGTCAGCCCAAATGCGACTGTCCTCGCTAGTTGTCTTTATCGAAATAATGAGTTACCAGCTTGCTTTTTTGACGCCAGGAATCAAGCCTTGGTGAGCCAATTCACGGAAACGAATACGAGACATGCCAAATTTACGCATGTAGCCACGTGGGCGCCCATCTGTTTGATCGCGGAGTTTTAAGCGACTTGGATGAGCATCTTTTGGCAATTTGCTAAGACCTTCATAATCGCCAGCTTCTTTTAAGGCTTGGCGAATAGGCGCATATTTTGCAATCATTGCTTGTTGTTTTTTTGCTTTAGCAATTTTTGATTTTTTAGCCATAAGGCACTTCCTTTCTTTTTGGATTTATAAAATCTAAATCGTAATGGTTACGATTTGAACGGAAGTATATTATCAGGTGTTGCGTTGTTTGTCAAGTGAGAATTTCGTTTTTTTTAGGACTTGCTAAGTTGAGAAGTTAGAAATGTTTGTTTTAATGCTGTTTTGTAGTATCTTTTAAGAAAGAGTAAAAAGGAGTGAAGATGGCAATGGTAGAACGTTTGACGATTGTTCGTGGTGTGGAAAAATTTGAATTACAAACGAAAACAGCGCGCTGGGTGTTAGCAAAAGAAGAGGGATACTCGCCAGTTCAAATGCTCGTTTCGGCAATTGGCGCTTGTGGGGGGTACGTGTATCAATCCGTTTTGGAAAATTCGCACATTCCCTTTGAGTTTGAAAAAATAGAAGTCACGTATTCAAGAGAAGTAGAGAGACGCGCACAACCATTAAAACAGGTGACGATTCTCTTTTATGTGTCTGTTCCAGAAGCCTTTCAAGCACGGGCGACACGGTGTTTGAAGCTTGTCTCCCCAAACTGTCCAGTGATTCAATCATTGGCTGAAAGAATTACTGTCGAAGAAACAGTTGTATTTAAAAAGTAAACTATTAGAGACATTATCGTTACGAGCGCTTTTCCCTTTTTGGATGCCTCGTTTCTGAGAATGTCTTTTTTTAGTAGGAGCGTGGGGAAATAGCTGTAGAAACAGGAAATTTTTAATTCATTTGTACAAAATAATACAGACAAAAAACAGATAGTGTTTTTTTCACAAATAAAAAGGTTGCTTTTTTTTCTGTTTTAGTAGATGATGTAAGTAGTTACATCTCTGATATAACGCTGTTTTTCGAAACGTGTGTTATTTTTTAATTCGTAATAGTTTTTTTAAATCGTTTCACAGAATTACTTTAATTGTTATACAGTTTTTTTAGTTGTTATAGTTTGTTTGTCGGCCTTTAGGAGGTAATCATGATTGAGTTAGTGAATGTGTCGAAAGTCTATCAAGAGACACACGCGTTAAAAAATATTCACTTTTCTGTCCAACCAGGAGAAATCGTTGGGATTGTTGGGAAAAGTGGCTCTGGCAAGTCCACGTTGTTACGTTTGTTGAATTTAATGGAACAACCGAGTGAAGGGGAGATTCGTATTGATGGCAGAAATGTTCAAACCTTCTCTAAAAAAGAAGTTCGCCAGCAGCAACAACAAATGGGGATGGTATTTCAGCATTACAATTTGTTAGAAAATTTGAAAATTTATGATAATGTTGCGTTGCCTTTGAAACTTTTAAAAGAGAAACAGCCTGAAAAAATTGAGCGTTTATTAACGTTTGTTGATATGGCCCATAAGGCAGAAGCGTATCCTGCTCAGCTTTCTGGTGGGGAAAAACAGCGTGTCTCTATTGCTCGAGCGTTGAGCCGTAATCCAAAATGGTTATTATGTGACGAGGCAACGAGTTCATTAGATGAAGAAAATACAGAAAGTGTCGTTCGACTATTACATAAGACGCATCAGGAATTCCGACCGACTATTTTCTTTGTCAGTCACGAATTAGAAACCGTGAAGCGCTTATGTAATCGTATCTTAGTGATGGAAAAAGGTCAGTTAATTGGCGAATTTCTGAATAATCCTCAGCAATATGAGGAAGAACCGCTTTCCTATTTAGAAAAAGTGGAAAGGAGTTTGCGTCCATGACTTTTTCAGAAACCTTTGCCGAATATTGGCCATCTATGCTGATTGGTTTAAAAGAAACAGGGATTATGATGTCGATTTCGATGGCTATCTGTTTGCTTGTCGGCTTGCCTTTAGGATTAGGACTATTTTTGGCTAATCCGAAAGTCAAAGGGCATCAACCTTGGCTGTACTGGGTTTTAAATTTCATTGTAACTGTTATTCGCTCGTTTCCTTATTTATTATTTGTGATTGCGTTGATTCCAGTCACTCGTTCTGTTTTAGGAAAGGCGTTTGGCCCAATTCCTTCATCTGTGCCATTGAGTATTGTTGCGATCGCGATTTTTGCTCGCTTGGTTGAACAAGTGCTGTTGGATGTTCCAGAAGAAATTTATTTTTTAGCTAATTCGTTAGGCACCTCGAAAGTCCAATACATTTGGCACTTTTTATTGGTGGAAGCACGTAGCGGATTAGTCCTTGCTTACACAACCACGACAGTGAGTATGGTTTCATATTCCACGGTGATGGGTGTTGTTGGTGGCGGCGGGATTGGCGATTTTGCAGTTCGTGTCGGGTATCAACGGTATGAATACGGTATTATGTATGTTGCCATTGTAATTATGATTGCACTGGTCTTCATTTTACAAATGCTTGGGAACTTCATTGCCCAAAAACTAGACAAAAGAAAGTAGGAGGACAAAAGAATGAAGAAGTTTTATTTAGCAACATTCGCTGTTATTGCAACAGTTATTTTAGCTGCCTGTGGGGGAAATAAACAAGCAGACCAGAAAGAAGACAAGGAGATTACCGTTGCCGTGCAATTGGAATCTTCAAAAGATATCTTGGAGATTGCCAAGAAAGAAGCTGAGAAAAAAGGGTACAAAATTAACATTATGGAAGTGAGCGACAATGTTGCCTATAACGATGCCGTGCAACATGACGAAGCGGATGCCAATTTTGCGCAACATCAACCTTTCATGGAAATGTTTAACAAAGAGAAAAAAGCTGATTTAGTGGCTGTGCAACCGATTTATTATTTTGCTGGTGGTTTCTATTCAAAAGAATATCAAGATGCGAAAGATTTACCTGAAAATGCCAAAGTGGGGATTCCTAGCGATCCAACCAATGAAGGTCGTGCTTTAGCAATTTTAAATGCAAACGGCGTGATTAAATTAAAAGAAGGTGTCGGCTTTAACGGTACGGTGGCAGATGTCGTGGAAAATCCTAAAAACATCACTTTTGAAAGCATTGATTTACTGAATTTAGCTAAAGCCTATGATGAAAAAGACATCGCTATGGTGTTCTGCTACCCAGCCTACTTAGAACCTGCTGGTTTAACAACGAAAGATGCGATCTTGTTAGAAGATGAAGAAGCAAGTAAACATTACGCATTGCAAGTTGTGACACGCAAAGGCGAAAAAGATAGCGAAAAAATCAAGGTTTTAAAAGAAGCGATGACAACAAAAGAAGTTGCTGAATACATCAAGAAAAATTCTAAAGGTGCCAATATTCCTGCGTTTTAATGAATAGAAAAAATGAAGCCTCTTTTTTGAGAAGCTTCATTTTTTTCTTTTCCTTGATTTATAGTATAGTTAATAGGAAGGAGGTGCCGGTGTGGTCGAATTATTTATTTTAATGATGGAACGGGTGGGCTTAATTATTTTACTGGCCTTTCTTTTAGTGAATGTGCCTTATTTTAAGCGTGTTTTATTAAGTCGTGAAAAAATGTCTTCAAAAGTTCAATTGATTTTGATTTTTGGTTTATTTGCTATTATTTCTAATTTTACAGGTATCGAAATCGCTAAGAATCAGATTGTTCCTAATAATTTACTAACCTATTTAAGCAGCAATGCTTCCATTGCGAATACGCGTACGTTAGTAATTGGCGTTTCTGGATTAGTGGGTGGTCCGATTGTCGGCAGTGCGGTTGGTTTAATTGCTGGCTTTCATCGGGTTATTCAAGGCGGGGGGCATAGTTTCTTTTATGTGCCTGCTTCTTTAATTGTTGGCTTAATTGCCGGTTTTTTAGGGAGCCGCATGGCAAAGCAAACCGTTTTTCCGTCTGCCGGCTTTTCTGCCATTGTCGGAGCGTGCATGGAAATGATTCAGATGATTTTTATTTTCTTTTTCAGCGGTGATCTAGCGGATGGGGCCACGTTGGTTCGTTTTATTGCGCTGCCGATGATTTTGTTAAATAGCGTAGGAACGTTCATTTTTATGTCGATTCTAACAACGACATTGAAACAAGAAGAGCAGGCCAAAGCGGTTCAGACGCACGATGTTTTGGAATTAGCAGCGGAAACACTGCCATATTTTCGAGAAGGCCTCAATAAAAATTCCAGCAAAAAAGTTGCGGAGATTATTAAGCATTATACAAAAGTCAGTGCGATTAGCATGACAAACAGTCATCAAATTTTAGCTCATGTTGGCGCAGGAAGCGATCATCATATTCCAGAGCTAGAAGTCATTACAGAGCTTTCTCGGGAAGTGTTACGGACGGGCCGAATGACCATCGCACATGCCAAAGAAGAAGTCGGTTGTTCAGACCCTAATTGTCCGTTGCAAGCGGCGATTGTGATTCCGTTATTTTCCCATCAGCAAATTGTTGGCACCTTAAAAATGTACTTTACGGATCCAGCGCAGTTAACGCATGTCGAGGAGCAGCTAGCAGAAGGTCTTGGGACAATTTTTTCTTCACAAATTGAATTAGGGGAAGCGGAAGTACAATCAAAATTACTTAAAGAAGCTGAAATTAAATCCTTGCAAGCGCAAGTGAACCCGCATTTCTTCTTTAATGCCATCAATACTATTTCCGCATTAATGCGGAAAGACAGTGAAAAAGCGCGGAAACTATTGCTCCAATTAAGCAAATACTTTCGAGGCAACTTGCAGGGAGCCGTGCAAACTACGATCCCAGTTTCACAAGAACTAGAACAAGTAAAAGCCTATTTGTCATTAGAACAAGCACGGTTTCCGAATCGTTATCAAGTAACATTTGACGTGGAAGAAGCGGTTGCTTCAGAAAAAGTACCGCCGTATGCGATTCAGGTGTTAGTGGAAAATACCATCAAGCATGCATTTGGCAGCCGGAAGGAGAACAATCAAGTTCGGGTAGTGGTCAAAGCAAAACAACATAAATTACATGTGGATGTGTATGACAATGGGCAAGGGATTCCTGAAGAACGCCGCTTGCTATTAGGAAAGACGACAGTGACTTCGGAAAAAGGCACCGGCACGGCACTGGAAAATCTGTCCCGCAGAATGGCGAACCTTTATGGATCAGAAGGTTGTTTTTTAATTGAAAATTTAGAGACAGGCGGGAGCCATGTTCATTTAGAAATCCCGATGGAACAGGAGGAATTAGATGCACGTATTAATCGTTGATGATGAACCCTTAGCACGAGAAGAATTGAGCTATCTTGTTTCCCAACATCCGCAAGTGACGAGCGTTGCAGAAGCGGATTCTGTGGCGGAGGCAATGGAAGAGATGATGGATCAAAAGCCAGATTTGTTATTTTTAGATATTCATTTGACCGATGAAAGCGGGTTTGATTTAGCGGAAAAATTAACCCATCTTAAAAAAGCGCCCTACTTGGTCTTTGCAACCGCCTATGATCAATATGCGTTAAAGGCCTTTCAAGTGAATGCAAAAGATTATATTTTGAAACCTTTTGAAGAAGAAAAAATAACACAAGTCATTGAAAAAGCATCGAAAGAAATGGGGCAAGCTGTCCCAGAAAACACTGCCGAAAAAGGACCAAAATCTGAAGCAATACCTATTCAAGGGGAAGACCGCATTTATCTTGTGGCGCCAGAAGATATTTACCTCGTTTCTGTCGAAGAACGGCAACTGAGCATTTTTGTAGATCAACAGGTCTACAAGATGACAGGGACCCTCAACAGTATCGAACAAAAATTACCTGCCACGCTCTTTATTAAAACGCACCGAAGTTTCATCTTGAATCGAACAAAAATTCAAGAAATCCAGCCGTGGTTTAATAACACGTTGCAAGTAATTTTAACCAACGGCTCAAAAGTACCTGTTAGCCGTTCATACGTCAAAGAATTTAAAGAAAAACTTGGCTTAAGTTAAAAAATCACCACTTGAAATGTCGAATGCATTTCAAGTGGTGATTTTTGCATTTGGTGAAGAAATTCTGGCATTTCATGAAAAAAAGCCCTTAAAAAAACGTTTTCTTTATATACTTAACCCATAGAAAACAGACAAAAGGGAGCGAAGAAGAATGGAAAAGAAAGTATATTCATTTTTACAACAAGCAGCAGTTTTTGCCATTATTATGTTAATCGCCAACGGCTTGGCGTTCATTTCCCCAATACCAATGCCTGCTTCAGTAATTGGCATGGTGTTATTGTTCATTGGTTTATGTACAAAAGTTGTTAAATTGGAGCAAGTGGAAGGGCTAGGTAATAGCTTATCAACGGTTATTACATTTTTATTTGTTCCTTCAGGGATTTCCTTAGTTAATTCTTTAGGGATTATGCAACAATTTGGCGTTCAAATTGTTTTTGTTATTTTAGTAGCGACACTAGCGTTACTAGCAACGACTGGTTGGACGGGCGCCTTTTTATTGCATATGAAAGATGCTCGAAAAGAAAAAGAACCCGCAGCAACGAAGAAAGCGAAAGGAGAGGTTCGCGCATGAATCCGTATGTTGGCATTATTATTTCATTAGCTGTATTTGGCATAGGTACTTGGTTGTTTAAAAAAAGTAAAGGTTTCTTCTTATTTACGCCATTATTCGTTGCGATGATTTTAGGCGTTGTCGTTTTAAAAGTAACAGGAATTAGTTACGAGCAATACAATGAAGGTGGCAAATATATCAGCTTCTTTCTAGAGCCTGCGACAGTAGCGTTTGCGATTCCTTTATATAAAAAGAGAGACGTGTTGAAAAAATATTGGTTAGAAATTTTAACGGCGTTAACAATTGGTTCTTTTGGTTCGCTAGTGGCTGTTTATTTTGCAGGAAAAGTGATTGGCATGGATAATCATTTAGTGGCCTCAATCTTACCACAAGCTGCTACAACAGCGATTGCCGTACCTATTTCTCAAACTGTTGGCGGCATTGCTTCCATTACGGCGTTTACCGTAATCTTCAATGGTGTACTAACCTATGCCTTGGGTCGAATTGCATTGAAATGGTTTAAGATTAACAATCCAATCGCCAAAGGTTTAGCTTTAGGTGCGGCCGGACATGCCCTAGGTGTGGCAGTTGGCATGGAAATGGGCGAAACAGAGGCTGCTATGGCTAGTATTTCTGTCGTAGTGGTTGGTGTAGTTACTGTTTTAGTAGTTCCTTTCTTTGCAACGGTCATTGGTCTATAAAAAAGTGGGCTTCCCCACTCTTTTATGAGTAGCTAATTTCTATCAGCTAGCAGTCTCTGCTTATTCTGTGAATGCTAGTTATCACTAATCCGCAGGCTCGGAGTTAAAATGAGCATAAAAAAGCCAACCTTATCCATAGTAAGGTTGGCTTTTGTGTTGTTTACACGATTTTTTGAGTATAGATAGGGCGCGTGGAAGGATTGACCAGTCTTTTTATAGAATGGTTGCTCCTAAAGTTTGTTTAAAGTGGCGTAATGCCCATTCGTGTCCTTGTTCATCAAAACTAGCAACGGCGCGTTCAGGAATCATTAATTGATAGCCTAAATTATAGGCATCAACAGCCGTATGCAACACGCAAATATCTGTACAAACACCAGTTAAACAAAGCTCTGTAATTCCTCGTTCTCGTAACCGAATGTCCAAATCCGTGCCACTAAAAGCAGAATAGTGCCGTTTGTCCATCCAATAAACGCTTGCCTCATTTTTGTGAGCTTGATAAAAATCAGCTAGCGAGCCAAACAGATTACGCCCGTCAGTTCCTAAGACATTGTGGGGCGGGAAAAGTTTATTTTCAGGATGATAGCGATCTAGGGGGTCATGCCCATCAATGGCAAAAACCACAAAATCGCCATTGTCAAAATAGTGCTTTGTTTGTTGAACAAGGGCCGTTTCAATGGCTTGCCCAGCGGCACCAGTGGTTAGTTTTCCGTCTGTGGCGACAAAATCATTCGTATAATCAATGGAAATCAGAGCTTTCATTTGGCAACCTCCTAAAGGTTAAAGTCATTTTGTTCATTTTACAGCTTTTAAGAGGGCATTTCAAATGATAAAAGTTAAAAAAGCTGTTTCAAAATAAACGCTTTGGCTAAAAAACATGCTATAATTTTGCTACAAATTAAAGCAGGTGAATAGAGTGAAAAGAAAAATCGTACGTTTTATCCTTTGGTTGTTAGGAATCATTGTGGTTATTTGCTTAGGCGTGTTTCTCGCCTTTCAATTATCCCCTAAGCCAGGCGCTTGGGTCATCAACCAGTTATTCGCAGGCGAAGTTGAAATAAAAGATTCAGCTTCCTATGATAAAGCATTGCCCAATGTTCAATTGCAAGAAAATCAAACATACCCTTCTTCAAGAAAAAAGAATACCTTTGATTTGTATTATCCCCAAACGTCAAAACAAGCGGTACCAGTCGTTTTATGGGTCCATGGTGGTGGCTATGTGGGAGGAGATAAGTCTGGGATGAAAGAGTTTGCGACACGTTTAGTGGCTGATTCCTCAGTTGCCTTTATTTCAATGAATTATGAATTAGCACCAGACGCACCTTATCCAAGCCAGCTCCAGCAGGTCGATGAACTTGTTCAATTTTTATTAGAAAAGAAACAAGCATATCCCATGTTAGATTTATCTAAGCTTTTTATTGGCGGGGACAGTGCGGGTGCACAGATTGCTCTACAATATGCAACAGTTCAAACCAATGCCAACTATGCCAAAGAACTAGGGATGACTGCAGCGTTGCCGGCTAGCCATTTAAAAGGCACACTCTCGTATTGTGGTCCAGTGGATTTGAAACAAATGGCCAACCAACAAAGTGATAATCGTTTTATGAAATTTTTCGTTAAAACAGTGGCTTGGTCCTTGCTCGGCACTAAAGACTGGCAGACGAGTGCAGAACTGCAAGAAGTGAGTTTAGTGGATAAAGTCACCAAAGAATTTCCCCCGACGTATCTAACAGATGGCAATAGTTTTTCATTTCAAGAGCAAGGACTAGCCTTGGTTCAGCGGTTAAAAACTTTAAATGTTCCAGTTTCAGCTCTCTTTTTCAAAGATAAGAAAGCAACGATCACCCACGAATATCAATTCGACTATCAAACAAAAGAAGCTAAACAATGTTACCAAGAAACAGTCCAGTTTGTGAATACGTATAAATAAGCAGAGGCCTTAGAAATATTTCTAAGGCCTCTGTTTATTTATTTTTGTCATTTTTTTAGCTGAGAAATATGTATAAATTAAACAAAAATGTTTATTTAATGATGTTTACATGAGAAAAAATCCGTGCTATACTACGAACTCGTTTGTTAATTTTAATGTTAAAAACGATGTTTTTGTTATTTTTGTGAACAAATTAACATTTTTATCTTACAAAAACAGCAAAAAATTCGTTTAGTTAACAAAAAGAAAATTAAAAAATAAATTTTTTTTTTGAAATTAAGAAAATATCTTTAAAAAAATCAGAAGAAAACTTCGTATACTTGAGCCATAGGTTGGTTGTGGAAAGTTTACTTCGAGGGAGGAGTGATGAAGTTAATGAAAAAGAAAATCGCTGTTTTATTGGCAACTTGTTTACTTGTACAACCATTTTTATCTGTTTCAGCGTGGGCGATTGAAGGGGAGCAACAAACGGAACGTACGCAGACACAGCCAAAAACAGCAGAAACCAGTACAAGTGAAGCAACAAAAGAAAGCAGCGCACATTCTACAGAACAGTCATCAATGACTGAATCTAGTGCTATCACAGAAAAAGTAACCACCTCTTCCACAGAAACAAAACCAAGCGAAGAGCAGAAGCAAATCACGTTGACCTTTGAAACAACGGATCAAGCTTTGTTTCAAAATGATGCCAAAAGTTATCAAGTGGTAAAAGAAAAAAATCAGCCACTTCGGACAGAAGAATTACCAAAATGGGCGAATAGTGAGGAAAATGCGACTTTCGTTGGCTGGTCTTACCAAGGAAAAACATATACAAATGAAGAACTTCTTCAATTAGAGTTTTCAGAAGATACACAACTTACGGCTGTCTTTAAACAGAAACTGACACGCATGGCCAGAGCTGTTTCAATTGATCAGTCCATTGCGGACACAATTGCTCCTGCAGATAAAACAAAAGTGATTGTTGTGCCAAGTCCTGCAGGAGATGGAGCAGCGTACAAAGAATATGCATCGACAGAGGCTGGCTTGAAAGAAGCCTTGTTTGATTTGTATCAACAGGGGAACAATGGCGATTTCACTCTTTATATAGGAAACAATATTACGACGAGTGCGGCGACCACCGCTAAAGTGAGTCCTGACACCGTTACGGCAAGTAATATGACCTTTTACGCCTTGCAAGGCAAGGTCAATCATTTAGTGATTACTGGAAACAGCGCGGATCCGATTAGTATGGATCAAACGGCGCCAACGGGTTCTAAGACGTTAGGATTTAATCAAAATATCTTTTTTGGCTCAAACATCACTTTGAGAAATCTAAACTATACAGGTACGAATATGTATTTAAATGGTTACAGTTTGAACTTGAATGGCGGTTCTAGTGGAAACGGTCTGACCGTATACGGTGGAACGGATACAGGAGATGTTTCAGGAAACCCAACTTTAACAGTAAATAGTACAGGTACAGGGACATGGAATTTCTATGGCGGAAACCAAAATGGTGGTAATTTAGCTGGAAATCCTACGATTGTTATTAACAATACACGGAGCGGACTAAATACATTAAGTGGGGGCGCCAATATTGGGACAGTGACTGGGAATACTTCATTGGTTGTCAATGATTCTGGTGGCAGAATTGCTTCAATTTATGGGGGCGGTTATGGGACCAACGCAACCAACACAGCGAATGTTACTGGTAACGTCTCAACAAAGGTTGCGATTACGAATGCTGCTACAGGTTTCCAATTAAGTACGTATTATGGCGGTGTTCAATACGGAAATATTGGTGGAAAAGTAACAAACGATATTTCTGGATATGGCCGTTGGTATACAGCGGGTCAACGTTTTATTGGTGGCTCTTCCCGTGGCGATATAGGAACGAATCGTACGACTGATGGAATTACTACAAATTTAAATACACAGTTGTATAGTGCGGGTCGTGCAGATTTTGAAGGAGGCAACCAATATTCTGGAACGATCATCGGAGATATTACGAATGTGGTAACAGCAGGAACGAATTCCGCTGGTGGTATTAATGATTTTAACGGCGGTGCTGGTAACAATGTTTCGAAATTTAACAAGAGTCAAATTGGGGCCTCAAATGAAGCAACGTATGATGCTTATACACCACAACAAAGAGCAGAATTAGCCAAATCAGCAGCAGCTTTTAAAGTTTTTGGAAATATTTCTTCTAAATTAGTCAGCGGTTCGTTTAATAATGGTGCAATTTACTCAACTGCAGCTGGCCGCGGTGGCTATATTGAAGGAAATACAACAATTGAAGTGGGAACAGAGAATGGTGATGGGTCCTTAGGTGGCGATGGTATGGCTTATTCAGGTGCAAAACCGACAAGCTTAGATTATTCAACGACCAATAAAAGTCGTGGTAATAATTCAGGTTGGGATATTGTTGGTGGCGGCGGCTATCCTGCTAGTAATGATACTTGGGATATCTATATAAAAGGAGATACTAAGACTGTTTTAAATAATACCATTGCTCGCTGGACATATGGTGGCTCTTTTTCAGGTGTCGTTGAAGGCAATACTTCTAACACATTGAATGGCGGGATTGCTGACACATTAGAAGGAACAGGCTATCAAGCAGCTCGAGTTTATGGAAACGGTCAAACAATCGTTAATAATGGTCAAGTCGATTGGTTTCTTTCAGGCGGTGGCTGGAATGATGCCAAAAATGTTGGGAATGTCGGTGTAACGGTTTATGAAGGAGTAATTAATGCTTCGATGGGCGCTTCTTATGGAGCAAGCGGTGGCCATACAATTACTGGTAATTCAGACAATCGCATCTACGGAGGAAATTTCTCAGGAACTCCTCGGACAGGCGCGAACGGTTTTTCAGGTGGGATTACCAATGCGGGCTCACTTCTTGGAAATGCCAAACTCTTAATTGATTTAAGAAATTACAACGGAGAGTTTAAGTTGCCTGGTAATACCTACATTACTGGTGGTCGGCCCTATGGTCAAAATACGACACTAGGAACGGATGAATCAAACACAATTACTTTAAATATTTTCACTAAAACAGGTGTGGAATCTCTAAATGGGGCCAGCATTTACGGTGATGGTGGAACCAATGCTGCGTATACCAAGAACGGCAAGATTACAATGAATATTCAAGCAGCGGGTTCTAGTATTGGAAATTTATATGCGACACAGTATTCCAATATCAGTGGCGGAAAAATCTTACGTGATGTTACCGCAAATGTTCAAGGTGCAGTTAGTATTAACGGTTTATCCGGTGGTTCATCAACAGATAATTTCACTAATGCAATTGTGAATGCTAGTTCAAATAAAGTGGCCTTTAACTTTGGGACTAACGTTGACGGCACCAATAACTATCAAACAGAACCACTAAATGCGACAGGCTTAGGCGTTGTCAACTTTACGGAATTAAATGTCACCAATGGCATTAAATTAATGGCTAATGGTGGGAACATCAAAAATGGCGTTTCTGCTACTGCCGCGAACCATAGTACGACTTACAATGAATTCGGATCAATTCATCTATCTAAAAACGCTGGAATTGGGATCACCAACACAGCCAATTTAATTTCAGCTAGCAAACTAACGGTTCAGGATCATGCAACATTAGAAACAATTCCTGGTACAGGTAAAGTAAACATTGCGGATTTTGAAGCTGTCGATCCAACAAAAGATGAACTTTTATGGATTAAACCAACGACAGATACAACTGCTTTGGTGGATAGCACAGGGACTTGGTTTGGAAATGTCAAAGCCTATCAGGTCTTGACGATTAATCCAACGGTCAATAATGCTACAAAACTTACGCCAACAACGTTTCATGGGATTGAAAAAGCGACTGGAAAAACATTTATTGGCGATAACGATGTGACCAAGGGTGCCAATGGCTATGGAATAGCAATTCCTGGCTCTATCATCGATTACGAAGTGGAAACGCCTGGAATTGTGGCAGGTGCAGGTACTATTTCTCATGATGTAAAAGAGGTAAAAGCCGGCAATGCGCCATTAACCTTACAAGCGTGGGGCACCGAAGTAGCTGGACAAAAAGTTCAAAAAGGACGTTTGATGATTCCGACCTCAAGTGCTTTAGCACCAACCCTAAGCTTCCTTCCTGACGAAGTAACAGGTTCTTGGTTGCACCAAGGAACGGTTAAGTCTAGTGAAGTTGGGAGCGCGATAGAGCAAATTCCAGAGCAAAAAGATACCACCCCGCTTTCATGGAAAGCGACGAATATGAACTACAGTTATCAGGTGAAAGTTCAATTTTCAAATAAAGTGGAACTTTCGGGGCAATCGGTGATTGTCACAGAAGATGAGGCAGCGCAACTAACGACTGTCGATAAAGTAATAGAAATGCTCGGTGCAAAAGGTCGGCCGTTTTTCAAAACCTCATTAAAAGAGACGGATTTACCACAAATTCAAGCGCCGTTAGCAGAAAAAACTGTATCGCGGACACATGATATTCAATTAGAAGCAGGGACGTCAGGGGATAATTTGCAAAACAAAACGGTTCATTTAGTTGTTGTGAAAAATGAAAGTGTCCTTGCCAAAGATCGTTCATTTGCCTTGTATGCGACAAGTGCGCATTTGAAATTAAAAGAAGCAAATGGCTTAACGAATTCAGACGAGTTGGCACAATGGACACAAGCAACGGTGATTTTCGCAGATGGTCGGGCCAATCAAACACCAAGTCTTGATGCCGCAACCTTCCAAGCCATTCAGCAAGCGAAACCAGAAGAATTAGCCAAAACGGTGCCAGCCAATTATCAATTTACAGAAGCTGGTGAAACGTTAAATAAAAAAGTCAATGTGTCTATTTCAGGTGAATTAACGTTAGAAAAAGTACCTAAAACAATTGATTTTGGCAAACAAAAAATTTCTGCCAAGCCAGAAGTTTACTGGCCAACTCTTTCAGATGATTTAGTCGTTCAAGACACACGTGGGACAGAAAGTACGCCTTGGAAACTGAATGTTCAGGTAACGAATCCCTTAACGAACGGCACAGATCAATTGGAAGATTTGTCATTGGTTACAGACAAAGGAGAATTTTTACTCAATAAAGGAGATACGGTTGTTACAGAAAATGAAGGCTCCGGTTCAGGTAGTTATACAATTAACCAAGGTTGGGGTGCGGCAAACCAACGGGGACTTAAACTATCTGTGCCAGTCGAGAAACAAAAAGTTGGCGAATTCAAAGGGACATTGTCATGGTCATTAGTCATGGCACCATAACAAGGAGGAGAGAAGTGAGATGAAAAAATACCTTTTGCTTAGTTGTTTTTTAGGTCTTTTCAGCTTCTGTCATTCAGACACTGCGTTTGGGGAAGCAGCTTATGAAAATAGTGGTGTTGTCTCCTTTTATGGAACGTATGAATATCCCACAGAAGAGTCGACAACAGCGACTAGTAATTCTTCCACAACGACTGAACCCACCAAGCCAGCTGACGGAGGCGCTTCATCCGTCCTTTCTTCTGGCGTATATGGGTCGCGACAAGGAAGATTACCAGCGACAGGTACCACCAATCAAGGACCATTTATTTATTTGGGAATCAGCCTTATCACTATAGGCATATTATTTATTAAAAGGAGAAGAGAAGATGAAAAAAACAGTATTAGCAGTAGTAGGGATTGTAGGATTTAGCGGTGTCCTAGCGACACAACAAGCATTTGCGGAAGACATTAACGTGAACTATACAAGTAATGGCGCCATTACATTTGAACCAGATACAGATCCAACGAAGCCAGTTAACCCAACCAATCCAGATGAAAAAGTTGAACCAGAAGATCCAACTGACCCAACTGGACCAAAACCAGGGACTGCAGGCCCCTTATCAATTGACTATGCTTCAAGCTTTCAATTTGGCGCCCAAAAAATCACTTCCGATACGAAAGATTATTACGCACAAATTCAAACATTTAAAGATGGAACAACAGGTCCCAACTATGTTCAGGTAACGGATAAACGTGGGACACAAGAAGGCTGGACGTTAAGCGCTGTACAAAATGGGCAATTCAAAACAGCCCAAAATGAAGAATTAGTTGGGGCCGCTTTATCGATTGCCAATGCAGGTGTGACATCGATTGTTGATGCCGCATACGCGCCAACACCAACAGCAGCACATACCTTTGTTCCTGGAACAGAAGTAGAATTAGTCAAAGCAGAAGATGGCAAAGGAATGGGGACTTGGGTCTATCGTTTTGGGAAAGATGCGACAGAAGGTGCTACTGCCGTGAAATTAAATGTCCCAGGTAAAGCGATTAAATTAGCAAAAGAATATCGTACGACCTTAACATGGACATTGAAATCTGTACCAACGAATGTTGGAGGCTAAGTAAATGAAAAAAACAGTCGTCTACTCCTTGTTATTCGGAACAATGTTGCTTGGCGCCACTGTTCCTGCTGAAGCGGCGACGGTCGTTTTTGATAGCGAACAGTCGATTGTTTTTACCCCAAGCACAGATGGGACGGATCCAGTAAATCCAGAAAATCCCGATCCAGAAAAACCAGTTCGACCAGTCGATCCAACGAATCCTGATGGACCTAATCCAGGTACCCCTGGGCCACTTTCCATCGATTATGCCTCAAGTTTGGATTTTGGGAGTAATGAGATATCGAATAAGGATCAAACGTATTTTGCCAGAGCGCAAACCTATAAAAACCCAGATGGTTCAGCAAGTGAATTGGCAACTGCTAATTATGTACAAGTAAGTGATTTACGGGGAACCAATGCTGGCTGGGTTTTAAAAGTGAAACAAAATGGTCAATTTCGTAATGCAGAAACATTACACAAAGAATTAACAGGCGCCACCGTTGCCTTTACTGAGCCCAGTGTTCGCTCAAATGCGACGGACGTATTGCCGCCAACTGCTACCGCAAACATTCAATTAGATGCTGCGGGCGCAGAAACTGTTGTCATGCAAGCCCCAGAAAAGACCGGCGCCGGAACGTGGATCACGCTGTGGGGGCAAGCAGAAAAAGTGACCGAAAAAAATCAACAAGGACAGCAAGTAAATGCCACAATCACACGGGCAATCTCACTAACTGTTCCCGGGAAAACCCCTAAGGATGCAGTACAATATAAAACAACTTTGACTTGGCTACTTTCAGATGTACCAGTAAATAATGGAGGGAAATAAATGAAAAAGACAAAAGTAATGACATTGATGGCAACCACAACTTTAGGTGCATTGGCACTTGTACCAATGAGTGCATTAGCGGTCGACGGTGGTGAATACCAAACAAACGGAGCGATTCAATTTGCACCAAATACGAACCCAACGAATCCAGTTGATCCGACGAATCCAGATCCGGATAAACCAATTACGCCAGTTGATCCAACTGATCCGACAGGGCCTAAGCCAGGGACAGCAGGCCCGTTATCCATTGACTATGCATCTAGCTTATCTTTTGGGGAACAAACGATTACCTCAAAAAATATGACCTACTATGCAGAAACACAAAAATACAAAGATAACGCTGGTGCCGACCAAGAAGGCCCGAACTTTGTTCAAGTCTCAGATAATCGTGGGACTGAAACAGGTTGGACGCTAAAAGTAAAACAAAATGGTCAATTCAAAACTGAAGCCAACCAAGAACTAACAGCGGCCAAAGTAACTTTAAGCAACGGACGCGTGGTTTCAGCTTCACAATCTGCAAAACCAACGACAGCGCCAGCTACGATTGAATTAAACCCAACTGGGGCTGAATCAGTGGTCATGGCTGCTGGCGATAAAGAAGGTGCGGGTACGTACTTAATGAGCTGGGGCGATAGTGTAGATGCCGCTAAAACAAGTATTTCATTAGAAGTACCTGGTTCAACCACAAAATATGCGAAAAAATACACGACAACTTTTACTTGGACTTTGACAGATACACCTGCTAACACAGGAAACTAAGAACGACAGCATACACGCAAGATCGGGATATAAGTCAAAAAATTTTTGGCTTATCTTTCGGTCTTTTGGTGCTTATAATACAACAAAGAATGACAGACATAGGAGAATGAATATGAACAGATGGAAAGTATATGCAACGGTAATCGCTTGTATGTTATTTGGCTGGATTGGCGTGGAGGCGCACGCTTCTGAATTTAATTTTGCGGTCACACCAACAATTCCCGAAAATCAAGTGGACAAATCAAAAACCTACTTTGACTTAAAAATGGCGCCTGGTGCCAAACAAACCGTAGAAATTCAGTTACGCAATGATACAGATGAAGACATTACCATTGAAAATACGGTGAACTCAGCGACAACAAATTTAAATGGCGTAGTAGAATATGGCCAAAACGGGATCAAACCTGACAAAACTTTACGCTTTAACTTAAAAGATTATGTGGAAGCACCGAAAGAAATCATCTTGCCGAAGCATTCCCAAAAGACCTTACCTTTAACCATCACGATGCCTAAAGATTCTTTTGATGGCGTGATGGCTGGCGGCATAACACTCAAAGAGAAAAAGAAAGAAACCACGACTTCTGCGGATCAATCAAAAGGGTTAGCTATTAATAATGAATACTCCTATGTTGTGGCTATTATTCTTCAGCAAAATGAGACAAAGGTTCAACCAGATTTAAAATTACTGGGGGTTAAACCAGGCCAAGTCAACGCGCGAAACGTCATCAATGTTTCTTTACAAAACCCACAAGCGGCCTACTTAAACCAATTACATTTAATCAACACTGTTTCAAAAGGAGGCGAAACGCTTTACCAATCCGCTACTGAGGATATGCAAGTGGCGCCAAACTCTAACTTTAGTTACCCAATTTCTTTAAAAGGGGAACGATTAACGCCAGGGAAATATGTCTTGAAATCAACGGCCTATGGTGTAAAAGATGAAAAGGGCACCTATCAAGTCAAAGGCGCCAATGGTGAAGAACGGTACCTGTACAAATGGGAATTTACAAAAGAATTTACTATTTCTGGGGACGTTGCTAAAGAATTAAATGAAAAAGACGTAACCATTAAAGGAACCAATTGGTGGTTGTATCTACTGATTGCATTAATCATTCTAGCGCTGCTCTTATTGATTTTCTTCTTGTATCGTAAAAAGAAAAAAGAGGAAGAACAACAATCTGAGCAATAAAAAGGGCTATCTATTGACAAAAAGGGTTTTCCTTGTAAAAGTAAAGGTACTTTTACAAGGAATTGCTTCCCATAAAGTAGAGGTAGAGAGAGTGAGAAGCCATGAGAAAAAAGTATCTTTTTTTATTTAGTTCTTTGCTAATTTTTACGGCTGTCGAAATAGAACCAATTCAAACATTGGCGACACCTATTTATAATCCCTTAGAACCAACGGAAGAAATTCAACCAAAACCAGAATCAATCACCCCTCAGGAAAAGTCAGAACCGGAACAACCTGCGCCAACCCCTCCGGAAGATCAAAAAACTACGGTTCCTTCTGAAGAAAAAAAGCCTTCACCCAAGAAAAAAGACAAACCTGTGGAGAAACCGGCAATGTCAAAAGAAAAAAAGAAACAAACAAAAGAAACAACGGCTCATCCCTTACAAGTGAATAAAGACTTTGTCTTTCCTAACGGACTTGGTGCAGGCGGCGATGAAGAATCTGAAAGCTATTTAGCAGCGGTTGGGTACTTTCTTTCAGGAAATGGATTGTATGGGAAAAAAATGGATGTGAGAGAAGTCTATGATATTGATGATGTTTTTAAATAAAGTGGATAAAAGAAAAATCGCCTTATTTCAGTTACTGGAAAATGCACCGATGTTAACAGAGTCAAAAGAAACCGTAATGCAGGAGTTAGAATTATCTGAATTTATCGTGAACAAAACGGTCGCTGAATTAAATGCCGATTTTATTGAATTTGGTTTATCAGAGGATTTTCAAATTGTGAGCGATGGTATTTTCTTAACTCTTAATGAATCAGGAACGGAAACTTCCGCTACTTTGATTGATTGCTATATTAAAGAGTCGTTACGTTTTGCTATGTTTCAAGATTTCTTTTTTCAGCGTTTTGATTCTGTGAATGAGTTTGCTCTAGAACACTTTGTTAGTCACACATTGGCTTATAAGGAGTTCAAGGAATTAAAGAAAATGCTGGAAAATTATCAAATTACAATTAATAAAGAATTTCACTTGGTAGGAAATGAAACCAATTTACGCGAAGTAACAACACTGGTTTTTTTACAATTATACCAACGTGATTTTTCATTGTACGGTAAAAAAGTTTTAGAGCAGATTCGGAACTTTGAGCTATTTTTTTCTGAGAAGGTACATCTTAATCAGCGTGCGGGCTATGCACAAGCTAAATGTTTTCATTTTTTGGCGGTTTCTTTAGTACGAACGCAGCAACAGTTTTATGTAGAGAAAAAAGTAGATTCGCAAGTGTTAAAACAATTAGCCGGTGACAATCAGCAGAATGTTTTCAATTGGTTAGAGAGTCTTCAAATCCCAGAACCACAACGAACAAACGAAGGCAATTATTTACTCTTATTTTTAATTGCTGAAGAGTGGCTTCAAGTAGCTTCAGCAGCACTTTGCCAAAGATTTGCAGAAATTCAACAATTGAATCGTGACTTGTTAAGCTATTTAAAAATACAATTTCAGCTTTCTGAGGAAGTCCTGCAAGGTTTTGAACAAAAAGTAACAATCGTACATTTTAAATTGTTCCATTTTCCAATAGAAGCAAACTATAGTTATCGCAAAATGGATATAACCTACTTTGCAGAAACGTATACAGAGTATTTTTCTGCTAGTCGACAATTTATTCAAGAACAAAAAACGAATCCCGCTGTTTGGGATGCCAGACAGTTTTTATTTTATCGGTATCTGTTGTTAATGGTGGATGCGTTACCATTGAAAAAAGTTTTGGCTCCGATTACATTGTGTGTCGACTTTTCCTTTGGTGAAGCCTATAATCGTATGATACAAAAAAATATTGAAAAAATTACGGAATGGAATATCATTTTCAAAGCACATGTAGATGAAAGTGTACAATTAATTTTATCGGATATTCATTTTGTCGATTGGCCTGAGATTACTCAAATTATTTGGCTAGCGCCACCACGTCCTGTTGATTGGTCGCATTTTATTAAAACGCTGAGTGCACTAAGACCGCACTCGGGAGAAGAGAACAAGGTCGGGACAGCACCGCTTAGCTCCGAGAAATAAGAAGAAATTTCCGGAAATTGTTCTTTAATTTTTGGATAATTTCGGCTTATTTCCGAAGGAGCTGGTTCTGTTCCCGCCGTTTATCAGATTTTGAGCGTGAAGCAAAAATCCAAAGTGATTTTTGTACCACGCTTTTTCTTTTAGAATATAAAAATTAAAAATAATAAAAAAGTTGAAACTTTTTATGCTTGTGATTCGTCTATATAAGTGTACAGGAAAGGAGGTTCCAGAAATCGATGGTTTTCGATGGTTGGAAAAGAAAAAAACAAATTCGCGCGTTAGAAACGCTTGTGGATACCAAATATGAAAAAATGTATCGCATTGCCTTTAACTATACACATTCGAAAGAAGATGCCTTGGATGTGATTCAAGAAAGCTTTGAAAAGGCACTGAAGGCCATCCAAAAAGGACCCGATATTAAGGATTTTGAAGCGTGGTTCTTTCGAATTCTGCTTTCTGTAGCGACAGATTATTGGCGTAAAAAGAAACGAGAAGCTGTTCATATTGAAAAAGATGAACATGTGTTAGCCCTTTTAAATAATCCCCAACGCAGTTTTTTAGAAATTGAAGAAATTATTAATCAATTAGATAGTCCCAATCGTGAAATTATTCTATTAAAATTTTTTGAAGGATTTACGCTAAAAGAAATCGCCTTGATCCTGGATATTAACGAAAACACGATTAAAACGAAGATGTACCGCAGTTTGAATGAACTCCGAAGTCTATTGAATTAGTAAAAGAAAGGAAGCGAAAAAATAATGGAAGATTTTGTAAAAAGTGTTGTTAAAAACTTTTCAAAAGAATACCGCCAACAACCGTTGCCAACGGATCTACAAGCGGAAGTCAAAGCGCGTTTTCATAAAGAGAAAAAGCGGTACACCTGGCTTCGTTTTAGAAACCGCTCACTGCAAAGTAGTTTAGTGGTGGCTTGTGGCTTTGTCTTATCAGTCAATTTGTTTCCAGGTTTTAGTGAAGCAGCCCGCAACATTCCTGTGTTAGATAAAATTGTTCAATTAGTCACCATCAAAACGTTGACAGCGAAAAAACAGGAAAGTGAAGTAAACATCGATGTCCCTAAAATCCAAACATCCCAAGAATCTTCAGTAGCCGACACGCTCAACAAAAAATACTTGAAAGAAGCCCAAACAGAATTTCAACAAGTCAAAGGGCAATTGTTTGATGGTTCTCGTGTTTCAGTCACTGGAGATTATGAAAAAGTCGTGGACGACCGTCGCTTCCTAGTGGTCAAACGAACCTTAACAGAAATTAAAGGCAGCTCTGCGACGACAACGAAATATGACACCATCGACAAACGAGCCAATGTTGTCGTTTCACTCCCCTTAATTTTTAAAAATGATTTTTACATTGATGTCATTAGTAGTGAAATTAAACAACAAATAGCAGACCAAATGAAGAACGATAGCAATAAAATATACTGGTCCGAAAAAGAGGATGCCCCCAGTGATGTTCAACCCTTCAAAAAAATTAAAAAGGACCAACCTTTCTATATCAATGAAAAACACCAATTAGTGATTGTGTTTCCTCAAGGAGAAATTGCGCCTTACTATATGGGCACCCCTGAATTTGTGATCCCTAATCAAGTCATTGAGAATGAATTGGCAGCGCCTAATTATTTAAAATAAACTCAGTAAAAAACACGCGACATTTCTTAAAACTGTCGCGTGTTTTTTGCTGACCTAACCAAGTCAGTTGCGGTTTTACTGAGAGAAGCGTACACTAGAATTAAGCATAACAAGAAAGGGCGAATGGCAATGGAAAAATCAGAAAAAATTAGTATTTTACAAGATGTGGTTAAAATTAAATCTGTAAATGGAAACGAAGAAGAAGTGGCAATCTATTTACAAAATCTTTTGAAAAAATATGAGATCCCTTCTGAACTTGTTTCTTATGCACCAAATCGTAGTAGTTTGGTTGCTTATTTAGGTGAAAACCGAGAAAAAGTCTTAGGGTTTAGTGGCCACATGGACGTGGTTTCTGAAGGGGATGAAAGTCAATGGACTTTCCCACCATTTGCGGCCCATATTGAAGGAAATAAATTGTATGGCCGTGGCGCAACGGACATGAAAAGCGGCTTAGTCGCAATGGTTTTAGCAATGATTGAATTAAAAGAAAAGGAAGTTCCATTAAATGGAGCGGTTAAATTTTTAGGTACAGTTGGTGAAGAAGTCGGTGAGCTAGGTGCTGGCCAATTAACTGAAAAAGGCTATGCGGATGATTTAAGTGCCTTAGTCATTGGAGAACCAACCAATTATAACTTGATGTATGCGCACATGGGTTCAATTAACTATTCTGTTGTGTCACACGGAAAAGAAGCCCACAGTTCGATGCCAGAAGAAGGCATTAACGCGATTAATAATTTGAACGAATTTATTACAGAAGCAAACCAACAAATGGCGGAAGTCACAGCAAACTATGAAAATCCTGAATTAGGTCGAACGATTCACAATGTAACCGTCATTAAAGGTGGCACACAAGTGAACAGTATTCCAGGTCAAGCAGCCTTGCAAGGGAATATCCGTTCAATTCCAGAATTCAGCAACGATCAAGTCATTGCATTATTACAAAAAATTGTCGATGAATTGAACAAAAAAGAAAAACATCAGTTAGAATTAACGATTGATTACAATAAAATTCCTGTAAAAGCTGAGAAAGATTCTGCGTTAATTCAAGCCATTCAAGCCCAATTTGATCAACCATTACCATTAGTGACAAGCGCTGGGACCACAGACTTAGCTGAATTTACTAAATCAGACAATACATTTGATTGCGTTGTCTTTGGACCAGGTGTGACCACTACTGCACACCAAGTCGACGAATATGTCGAAATTGATAATTATTTAGATATGATTGATAAGTATCAAGCGATAGCAAAAAGTTATTTAAATTAAAAAAATGTCGCGCCTGAATCGTAAAGTTCAGGCGTGACATTTTTTATAAGGTTTATTCCACCACAGTCCATTCATTTAAGGTTTTGCCGTTCTCATCAACTAGCTCTAACCAGCTGTTTGTTCCAGCAAAATAGAGAAACAAGCCGACTTCATTAACGCTTTTTAAGACGATATCTTCCGTTGTGACAAAGTCTTTAAATTGGCCCTTGCGTTCATCACGAAGTTTTTCACCAAATCTAGCGGAGAAACCGACAGACCCGTCTTTATTTAAAGGGGCTTCGGGCATCATTGTCGCGCCAGCTTTAATAAGCATTTCATTGCGCTTTTGCCAAAAAACAGTTGCTTTGCTTTGTCGAGTATCAATATAAAAAGGAATTTGGCTAACTTCTTTTGTCCATTTGTGGCGTGCTTTGGCTGGTCTGGCTTTCTTCGGCGCCGGTTTTTTAAACAGAGAGTAGCCAAAACGTTCCAAGATAAAGGTGACTGTTTCTTTATAGTTAGTCACTGTCGCTACCGCACTTTTCGGAATTTTGACTGTCGTTGGGGTTGCTTCCAATGTTAAACCACTTTCTTTCGCATCATCTAGGAAAGCTTGCGCTAAATAGGCAAGTTCTGTGTCCCAAGTCGGTTTCAATAAAATCGAGTGATCAAAAGAAACTTCTTTATATGTAGCTTTTTCTTCAGCAAGTCCTAAAGCAACTAGTTGGTTATCTCTTAGCAAGAAAAGAATCGCTGCCTCTTTTTTCGGTAATTTAGTTGTTTGTTCAATGATTAAGTGGGCCTGATCGGCTAAATCAATGAGTGTCTTTGTTTTTTTTAGATCAACGGTTAAATGTAAGTCCATGAAGTCTGCTCCTTTATCGTTAGTTTCTTCATTGTATCATGAAACAGCGTCTTCGTCTTTTAACGAGTCAGCGACCTTACAATATTGTTTGAAACAAAAAGAAGCTTTCGTGGTATACTTACTCACATACATAATTTTTAATGAGGAAAGTAGAGGAACAAGAATGAAAACACTTGGCAATATTTTATGGTTCATCTTTGGCGGCTTTTTTGGTGGCTTATCTTGGCTATTCGCAGGCGTGATTTGGTGTATTACAATTATCGGTATTCCGATTGGTTTACAATGTTTTAAATTAGCGGGGTTGAGCTTTTGGCCGTTTAAAAAGCGAGTCGTGTATAGTGATAGCGGCGTATCTTTGGTGGTAAACATTATTTGGCTGATTATCAGTGGACTACCATTAGCAATTGGGCATTGTATTAGTGGCTTGTTGCTTTGTCTGACAATCATCGGTATTCCGTTTGGGCAACAATCCTTTAAATTGGCGAAATTAGCGTTAATGCCGTTTGGGGCCCGTGTTGTTTCAACAACTGATTTTTATTTTGAATAGTCAGAGGTTTCTCATTGACAAATAAAACGAAACAGCGTATTCTGTAAATGTAACAAATAACGTTACATTTGGTTTGGAGTGATTAGACATGGCCATGTCAACGAAATTAAGTGTTGCGATTCATATTTTAAGTTTGATTGAAACAGGTCCTCAAGAACAAGTGACTTCTGAATACATTGCTTCGAGCGTGAATACGAATCCAGTCGTTGTTCGACGACTAATGAGCCAGTTAAAAAAAGCCGGCTTGATTCATTCCATGCGTGGAGCCAATAAAAATACCTTATTAAAGAAACCAGAAGAGATCTCACTGTATGAAATTTATACAGCGGTTGAATTGGAACGAGAGATTTTCAATATTCATCAAAATCCTAATCCAAACTGTTCCGTTGGGGCAAATATCCAATCGGTACTAGAAACTGAATTTACTAAAGTGCAACAAAAAATGGAAGAAGAATTGAAAAGCATCACCTTAGCAGATGTGATTCATGAAATAGAAGTTAAGAGAGATAAGTAATCTCTCTACTTTTAAAGTATTAAATGTAACTATTTTAGTTCTATTTAAAAATGAAAGGATGATTTACATGAAAGTAGCAGTATTAGGAGCAACAGGAAAAGAAGGACAATTACTTTTAGCAGAAGCTAAACGTCGTGGGATGGACGTGACAGCCATCGTTCGTAATGCCTCAAAAATAACAGATGGCACACCGACCATTGAAAAAGATGTTTATCAATTAACAACAGAAGATATTCAAGCGTTTGATGTATTAATTAGTGCCTTAGGATTCCCTGATGTGCAAGATTTCCCCAAATCTACCCAGCATTTGATTGAGATTTTAACCAATCAAAAAACGCGCTTGTTTGTCGTTGGGGGCGCTGGAACCTTGTATGTGGACCCAGAACACACAACTCAATTAAAAGATACACCATCATTCCCAGCAGAAATTCAGCCATTAGCTTCGGCGATGGGCGAAGCTTTAAACTTATTGAAAGAAGCTCAAAACATCCACTGGACCTATATTAGTCCTGCAGCCATGTTTGATGCTGATGGTCCTGCGACAGGCCATTATGAAGTCGCTGGCGAAGAATTAACAACCAATAGTCAAGGTGACAGCTACATTAGTTACGCAGACTACGCCGTTGCCATGTTAGATGAAGTGGAAAGTAATGCACACCCAAATCAACGAATTAGTGTGTATCAATAAAAGAAACAAGAAAAATGGGGCCTCCGTTAAAACAACGGAGGCCCCATTTTCTTGTTTGATTAATTATTGCTAATGTATTTACTGTTTGGGTGCTCGGTATCCTGCTGCTTCTGCTTCTTCAACAGTAGAGAACCAAGCTACTGGATTCGTAGTTCTATTATAATATCTACTTCCAGGTACATGATAAATTCCATTACGTGACCCTTTAATTAAGGCGTTACCGCTTGGTGCTTCCGCAGCAGCCGTCTCGACTTCCGCCGGCGCCTGTGCGGCTTGTTGCGCCTCTGCTTCAGCTTGCGCTTTTGCTGCCGCTTCGGCTTGTTCTTTTTGCGCTTTTTCAGCGGCTAGTTTCTGAGCTTCTGCTTCTTTTCGTTGTTTTTCTTTGTGGGCATCTAATTGAGTTTTAACAACGGCTACCCGTTTTGTTAAAGCTTGATTTGGGGAGTTTAAAGCGTCAATTTGTTTGACCGCTTCATTATAGTAAGCTTCATTGGTTGGTTCTTGTTCAGCTTTTTCAACAGCGGCAGTTGCACTGGCGACTAATTGTTCATTTTTTTCTTTTTCAGCGATAGCGGTTTGAACAGTCGTTAATCGTTGTTGAAATCCTTCTTTGCCAACTGGGGCAGCAGCTACTAATTTTTCAGCTGCTTGATAATCGCTTTTACTTTTAGATTTTTCAGCAGTTGTAACTGCTTCATCAACAGGTACTGCTTCTTTGATTTTTTCAAGGCGATCATTGTATTCCTCGTATTCTTGACTTAATGAAGATACTAAGGTTGCGGCTTCATCATAGTTTTTCTGAGAAGGTTGTTTTTCAGCGTAAGCTAAGGCTTTTTCTGTTTTGGCCAATTCTTGCTCAGAATCTGTGATGCTCGCAATAAATTCTTTTGACGGTGTGATTTCGACTGATTTTTCAACTTTGGTATCTTTCTTCTCAGCAACAAAAGTGATTTTTTGCGTTTTTTCATCGGACAGTTTTACTTTGTAAGCAAACGTTTTGTCTTTCGTTTTTACTTCCTTGCCATTGGCCGTTAGTTTGCTGTTGCCGTCGTATTCGCCTTTGATGGTGGCTGAGCCATTGGCATCGGTTTCAACACTCTCTGCATCAAGTGAAAGCGTTGGGGAAGAATCTGTCGTGGCAACCCCACCAATAAATAGAGCGGCACTTGCTAATGCGGCATAGCCATATTGTTTTTTCGGTTGTTTCTTGATTAATGCTTTGATAGTCAGTCCCCCGCTGACAAGTAACCCTAATAGACCCAAAAGTACTAATACTACACTCATTCATTTCTCTCCTTTCGATATAACGTTATTATACAATGTATTGTGAGAAAATGAACATTTTTTTCGTAATAATTAATAAATTTCCTGATAAAAAAATTATTTCCTGAAGCTCAAATTCTTTTGTAAAAATTTTGTTGTGCTAAAATGGAAAGTGAGTTTAACTACGTATGTTATTAGAGAAGGGGAAATCAATGAAAGCAGAAATCATTGCAGTCGGAACAGAGTTATTACTGGGACAAGTAGTGAATACCAACGCCACCTTTTTATCAGAAGAGTTAGCTGCGCTAGGCATCGATGTTTACTATCAGACCGTTGTTGGCGATAACGGCGGCCGCTTAGAAACGCTACTAACAGAAGCAGAACAAAGAAGTGATTTAATTGTCCTTTGTGGAGGGCTAGGACCTACAGAAGACGATTTAACCAAGCAAGTTGTCGCACAACATCTCCATAAATCATTAGTAGAAGATCAAGAAGGATTGAACCGCTTACACCAGTTTTTCCAACAGTCTAAGCGGCCAATGACGGAAAATAATCTACGACAAGTGTTAGCCATTGAAGGTGGACAAGTTCTTCAAAACCCGACAGGATTAGCGGTTGGTTCTTTCGTAACAGAAGGCACAACAAGCTATTTGCTCTTACCAGGGCCGCCCAATGAATTAATTCCGATGTTTCAACAAGCGGCACGACCTTTATTGATTAATGCGTTTCCACAAGAAGAACAATTGATTTCAAGAGTCTTGCGTTTTTATGGCATTGGTGAATCACAGCTGGTGACCGAGATTCAATCGTTGATTGCGCACCAAACGAATCCAACCATTGCGCCTTATGCTAAGCCTAATGAAGTGACACTTCGTTTAACAGTTAAAACAAAAGACTTAGTAGCTGGCGAAGAATTATTAACAGCGACGGAAGAAAAGGTTTTAGCTAAAGTGGGAGACTATTTTTATGGGTATGGGGATGACAATAGTTTAGCCAAGGTAACAGTGGATTTGTTATTACAAAACGGACAAACCGTCACGGCTGCTGAGAGCCTCACTGCTGGCCTATTCCAAAGTACACTGGGGGAAATTGCGGGTGCTTCGAAGATTTTTAAGGGAGGCTTCGTGACGTATTCGCAAGAAACAAAAGAGAACTTTTTAGGAATTTCTCATGAACTTTTAGAAGAGCATGGCACGGTAAGTGAAGCGTGTGCCAAAGAAATGGCAGAGAAAGCGCGTCAGTTAGCTAAATCTAACTATGGTTTATCATTTACTGGGGTCGCTGGTGACCCAATCGAAGGTCAACCGACAGGCACTGTTTGGATTGGGCTGGCGGAAGAAGGCCAACCAACCGTTGCAGAATGTTTCCATTTTAACCGTGACCGAAATTATATTAGACAGAGTGCGGTTATGCGAGGGTTAGATCTTTTGCGGCGCCGAATCATTAATGAAAAATAAATATGCGAATGTTTGTTCGGTTTTTTCTTGCTTTTTTGGTACAAAAGAGATATGATAGACCTACTAACAGGAAATGAAAAATAAGTTTATATAAATTAAAGGAGGATTATCCATTGGCAGATGATCGTAAAGTGGCTTTAGATGCCGCACTGAAAAAAATTGAAAAGAACTTTGGGAAAGGCTCTATTATGAAATTAGGCGAAAAAGCTGATCAAAAAATTTCAACTATCCCTAGTGGTTCTTTAGCGTTAGATGTTGCATTGGGCGTAGGTGGGTATCCACGTGGCCGAATTATTGAAGTATATGGTCCTGAGAGTTCAGGTAAAACAACTGTTTCTTTACACGCAATTGCAGAAGTGCAACGAAATGGTGGAACAGCCGCTTTTATCGATGCTGAGCATGCATTGGATCCTCAATATGCGGAGAAACTAGGCGTTAACATCGATGAATTACTTTTATCTCAACCAGATACGGGCGAGCAAGGCTTAGAGATTGCCGATGCCTTAGTTTCAAGTGGTGCGATTGACATCGTTGTCATCGACTCGGTTGCTGCGTTAGTTCCTCGTGCAGAGATTGATGGTGAGATGGGAGCGAGCCATGTCGGCTTACAAGCTCGACTAATGTCTCAAGCACTACGTAAATTATCAGGCTCAATTAATAAGACAAAAACAATTGCTATTTTCATTAACCAAATTCGTGAAAAAGTTGGCGTGATGTTCGGAAATCCTGAAACAACTCCTGGTGGACGTGCATTGAAATTCTACGCAACGGTTCGTCTAGAAGTCCGTCGTGCAGAACAGTTAAAACAAGGAACAGACATCGTCGGTAACCGCACAAAAATTAAAGTCGTTAAAAACAAAGTGGCGCCACCATTTAAAGTGGCAGAAGTTGATATCATGTATGGCCAAGGGATTTCCCAAGAAGGCGAATTACTAGATATGGCTGTGGAAAAAGACCTTATCAGCAAAAGTGGTGCTTGGTATGGCTACAAAGAAGAACGAATTGGCCAAGGCCGTGAAAATGCCAAACAATACATGGCGGATCATCCTGAAATGATGGCAGAAGTGTCTAAATTGGTCCGTGATGCATACGGCATCGGTGACGGTTCAACCATTACAGAAGAAGCAGAAGGTCAAGAAGAATTACCCTTAGATGAATAAATAACGAGTGAATACGACTCGTTAAGAAGAAAGACAACACTTACTGAACAGGACAGGTGTTGTCTTTTTTTGTTTAGAACTAAATTGTTAAATAGACTGTTGTCCATGTCCGAGCCCATCCACATCAAGCAGCTTAGTCAAACAGCAGACTATGCGGCGTTTGTTCTAAAATTTAAACAATTCGTGACGGCGGAAACCTAAAAATGTGACGTTGTCTAATATTTGCTGCCCTTTCCAAAAGAAAGGGCTTTTTTAAGTTGACACCTTTCGCGACAAACATTAGAATAAAATTGTGTGTATGCACAAATATGCAAGTAGGCATATTGATAATTGATTTTAGTTTATCAAAAAACTACAAGATATGAATTAACAAAAAGATAGTATGGAGGTGGAAATATGGTTTTAAATATTCTCCTCGCTATCGTCGGTTTGATTGTCGGTCTTGGTTTAGGATTTGTTATTGCAAAGTCACGTCATGATAAAGCAATAAATGGTGCAAAAATTTCAGCGTCGAGTATTCTCGAGAACGCTCGGAAAGAATCAGAAACACTGAAAAAAGAAGCATTGCTAGAAGCTAAGGAAGAGAACCAGAAGTATCGTTCAGAAATTGAAAGTGAGTTGAAAGAAAGCAGATTAGAACTTAAATCTCAAGAAAATCGTTTAATTCAACGGGAACAAACGTTGGATCGTAAAGATGACTCTCTTGAAAAACGTGAAGGCTCACTGGAAGAAAAAGAAGAGAAACTTGGTGCTAGACAGCAATTAATTGATGAGCGAGAAAAAGAAGTAGAAAACTTAATTAATCAGCAACATCAAGAATTAGAACGAATTGCTTCCCTTTCAAAAGAAGAAGCAAAATCGATTATTATGAAGTCAACAGAAGAAGAGTTGAATCATGAACTAACCTTGATGGTCAAGGAGTCAGAACAACGTGCCAAAGAAGAATCTGATCGCAAAGCGAAGAACTTGCTTTCCCTAGCAATTCAACGTTGCGCCGCCGATTCTGTTTCTGAAACAACTGTTTCCGTGGTCACTTTACCAAATGATGAGATGAAAGGTCGCATTATTGGTCGTGAAGGACGTAATATTCGTACATTGGAAACATTAACAGGGATTGACTTAATCATTGATGATACGCCAGAAGCGGTTGTGTTATCCGGATTTGATCCAATCAGACGAGAAATCGCTCGAATGACCTTGGAAAAATTAATCCAAGATGGTCGGATTCATCCCGCTCGCATCGAAGAAATGGTAGAAAAATCACGTAAAGAAATGGATGAACGGATTCGTGAATACGGAGAACAAGCAGCCTTTGAAGTAGGTGCTCATACGTTACATCCTGATTTAATTAAAATTTTAGGCCGTTTACGTTTCAGAACAAGTTATGGTCAAAATGTCTTGAACCACTCAATCGAAGTAGCAAAACTGGCTGGCGTTTTAGCCGCCGAATTAGGCGAAGATGTTCAATTAGCCAAACGTGCAGGTTTACTACATGATATTGGGAAAGCATTGGATCATGAAATTGAAGGTTCTCACGTTGAGATTGGCGCAGAATTAGCTGCGAAATATAAAGAAAATTCAGTAGTTATTAATGCCATTGCCTCGCATCATGGTGATGTGGAAGCAACCTCAGTTATTTCTGTTTTAGTGGCAGCCGCAGATGCGTTATCTGCAGCCCGTCCAGGTGCACGTAGTGAATCGTTAGAAAACTACATTCGCCGCTTAGAAAACTTAGAAAATATTTCTAATAGTTTTGAAGGCGTTGATTCAAGTTTTGCTGTTCAAGCAGGACGTGAAGTTCGTGTCATGGTGAAACCAGAAGAAATTTCTGATTTAGAATCTGTTCGTTTAGTTCGAGACATTCGGAAGAAAATTGAAGATGACTTGGATTATCCAGGACATATCAAAGTAACGGTTATCCGTGAAACACGTGCCGTTGACTATGCGAAATAAAATAAAAAGCGAATAAGTATCGCGTGTAGTGTCTCAACGAACAATTGCAAGGATTGTTCGTTGAGACACTTTTTTTAATCTTTTAAAACCAAAACTTTCTTTTCAAAGCGAAAACAACTATAATAAACAAGAGATGTTAAAAAGAGAAGAGGAACCTTTTTGCGTATATTATTTATAGGAGATGTTGTCGGTTCTTTAGGAAGAGAAGCCTTAGCAACGTATGTCCCTAAATTAAAGAAAAAATATCGTCCACAAGTGACCATTGCCAATGGTGAAAATGCGGCATCTGGTCGGGGAATTACTGGCAAGATTTATAAGAAATTTTTGCAAGATGGTGTCGATGTTGTTACGATGGGTAACCATACGTGGGACAACAAGGATATCTTTGAATTCATTGATGATGCGAAGAAAATGGTTCGTCCAGCGAACTTTCCAGAAGATGTGCCTGGTCAAGGAATGGTTTTTGTGAAAGTCAATCAATTGGAACTAGCGGTGATTAATTTACAGGCCCGCACATTTATGGTGCCATTGGAAGATCCTTTCAAGAAAGCCGCCGAGCTAGTGGCTATCGCTCGCAAACGGACACCGCTCATTTTTGTGGATTTTCATGGCGAAACGACAAGCGAAAAACAAGCCATGAGCTGGTTTTTAGATGGCCAAGTTTCAGCCGTTGTTGGAACACATACGCATGTTCAAACAAATGACGCTCGGATTTTACCGAAAGGGACAGCCTTCTTAAGTGATGTCGGTATGACCGGACCTTATGATGGGATTCTAGGAATGAAGCGTGAACCGATTATTGAGAAGTTTATGACAGCATTGCCGAAGCGCTTTGAGGTAGTCGAAACAGGGCGGACGATTTTATCTGCCTGTATTTTAGAGATTGATGACCAAACGGGCCAAGCGAAGATGATTGAGCCGATTCAGATTAGCGAAGATCGCCCGTTTCAAGAATAATAGAAGAAAAGTTAATCTCGGATCATTAAGAGGTTAACTTTTTCTGCTCTTATAGAAAAAGTGCCGGTGAAAGATGAAGGTGAAAAAAATGGAGCCGTTGAATTTAGATGCACAAAGTAATAAAGAATTAGAAAAATTGTTACATTTAATTGGACAAGATGAAGTCATTCAGCGCTACCAAGCGATTGAAGAAAAGGTAAAGAAAAACAAAAAGCTGACAGAATTAGTGGAAGAAATTAAAGCTGCGCAAAAAGATGCGGTTCAATTTGCTCACTATGGCAAACCAACTGCTGAAAAAGAAGCCATTCAACGAGCTGATGCGAAAACAAAAGAGTTTGATGAGCACCCACTCGTTGTAGCCTACCGCGAACAACTGATCGAAGCCAATGACTTAGTCCAACATGTCACGGCGCTCATTCAATACCGCGTGAACGAAGAGCTAGAGAAGGAAGGGAATTAAATGCCACAAAAGACAAAAAATACACCCATGATGGAACAATATTTATCCATTAAGGCCCAATACAAGGATGCGTTTTTATTTTATCGCTTAGGTGATTTTTATGAATTATTTTATAAAGATGCTATCAATGCAGCGCAAATCTTAGAATTGACGTTAACCAGTCGTAACCGCAATGCGGATGATCCGATTCCTATGTGTGGCGTTCCTTATCATGCCGCGCAAGGCTATATTGATACGTTGATTGAGCAAGGCTATAAAGTAGCGATTTGTGAGCAAGTGGAAGATCCAAAGACTACCAAGGGCATGGTCAAACGAGAAGTGGTCCAGTTGGTAACGCCAGGGACGGTGATGAATAGTAAAGGCTTGGAAGCCAAAGACAATAATTACTTAACCGCTGTGCTAACAGATGGTAATCAGTTCGGTTTTGCCTATGTAGACTTGAGTACAGGCGAATTAAAAACAGCAGTCTTGGCTGATGAAGAGGGCGTTTTAAACGAAGCTTCTGCGTTGCAAACAAAAGAAATGGTCCTAGGTTCAGGGATCCCTGAATCGTTAAAAGAGAACTTAAGTTTACGTTTAAATATCATCTTTTCGACACAAGAAACGGTGGAAGAAAATGCCGAGTTTAGTTTTTTAACCAATGAACTGATTAATCCATTAGAAATTGAAATTACAGGCAAATTATTATCTTATTTATCCGTTACCCAAAAGCGGAGCTTGTCCCATATTCAGAAAGCTGTGGAATATCAGCCAGATCATTTCTTGAAAATGGATCATTATTCTAAATTCAATTTAGAATTGAGTCAGTCGATTCGAACAGGACAGAAAAAAGGGACTCTTTTGTGGCTATTAGATGAAACGAAAACAGCTATGGGCGGCCGTTTATTAAAACAATGGTTGGATCGTCCGCTGATTCAGGAACGTCAAATTAAGGCGCGTCAAGAAATGGTGCAATCCTTATTAAATGCCTATTTTGAACGCTTAGATTTGCAAGCAGCATTGACGAACGTGTATGATTTAGAGCGGTTAGCAGGACGCGTGGCATTCGGCAGTGTGAATGGGCGTGATTTAATTCAATTACGGACTTCTTTAGAACAAGTACCAACGATTCGACAGTTAATTGTCGGGATCAATCAAGGGGAATGGGATGATTTGTTAGTCGACTTAAACCCTGTTGAAGATTTAGTGGCATTGATTGCGACGGCGATTAATGAAGAAGCCCCTTTACAAATTACTGAAGGAAATGTTATTAAAGACGGCTATAACGACCAATTAGATGAATACCGTGATGCCATGCGCAATGGCAAGCAATGGCTAGCGGAGTTAGAAGCAAAAGAACGCCAAGAAACAGGGATTAAAAACTTGAAGATTGGCTACAATCGTGTCTTTGGTTATTTCATTGAAATCACTAAGTCAAATTTAGCGAATTTAGAAGAAGGAAAATACGAGCGGAAGCAAACATTAGCTAATGCGGAGCGCTTTATTACGCCCGAACTAAAAGAATTAGAGCGTTTAATCTTAGAAGCTGAAGAAAAATCAGTTGAACTAGAATATCAATTGTTCTTGGCCGTGAGAGAACAAGTGAAAACGAACATTGATCGGTTGCAAACACTGGCTAAAACCATTAGTGCGGTTGATGTTTTACAATCTTTTGCAACAATTAGTGAACGGTATCAATACGTTCGACCAACGTTAAGAAGTAACACGAAAAATTTGGCGATTGTCGAAGGACGACACCCAGTCGTGGAAAAAGTTTTAGGGCATCAAGAATACATTCCAAACAGTATCCGCATGAACCCAGAAACAGATATTCTCTTGATTACTGGACCAAACATGTCAGGGAAAAGTACCTACATGCGTCAATTGGCTTTGACGGTGGTCATGGCGCAAATTGGCTGTTTTGTACCAGCGGAAAGTGCTGAAATGCCAATTTTCGATCAAATTTTTACACGGATTGGGGCCTCTGATGATCTAATTGCAGGGCAAAGTACCTTTATGGTAGAAATGATGGAAGCCAACCAAGCACTGCGGCACGCCACGCCTAACAGCCTAATTTTATTTGATGAATTAGGACGCGGCACGGCAACCTATGATGGAATGGCGCTAGCGCAAGCCATCATTGAATATATCCATCGTGAAGTACAAGCCAAAACGCTATTTTCTACACATTATCATGAACTAACTGTTCTAGATGAAACCTTAAAAGGCTTGAAGAATATTCACGTGGGCGCTGTCGAAAAAGATGGCGAAGTGGTCTTTCTTCATAAAATGATGGAAGGACCTGCTGATAAGAGCTATGGGATACATGTTGCTAAAATCGCTGGTTTACCAAGCCCGCTTTTAGAACGAGCAGCCACCATTTTATCCGCTTTAGAAGCGGAAGAAACAACGATTCCAAGTTCAGTTCATCATGAAGAAGTTTCAGAAGTCCATGAAGAAACCGAGCAACTTTCATTATTTAAAGAAGTTTCAACAGAAGAATTAAGTGTCATTGACACATTGAAGAAAATGAATCTATTAGAAATGACACCACTAGATGCGTTAAACATGCTTCATCAATTGCAAAAACGTATCTAATTAGGAACCGAACCGGTTAGGAGGTCGTGAAATGGGGAAAATTCAAGAACTATCCGAACAACTAGCCAACCAGATTGCTGCTGGTGAAGTTGTTGAACGTCCCGCTTCTGTCGTCAAAGAATTGGTGGAAAATGCACTGGATGCAGGAAGCACTCAAATTGATATTTTTATTGAAGAAGCTGGCTTAAAAACCATTCAAATTATTGATAATGGTGAAGGAATTGCCAAAGAAGATGTACTGAATGCCTTCAAACGCCATGCCACAAGCAAAATTCATACAAGAGATGATTTGTTCCGAATTCGCAGCTTGGGGTTCCGAGGCGAAGCCTTACCAAGTATTGCCTCAGTTTCTGAAATGATTGTCGAAACTGCCACAGCTGAGGAAGAAGAAGGCAGCTATGTGATTCTAAAAGGGGGCAAGGTCGAAGAAAACCGACCAGCAGCCCTCCGTAAAGGCACAAAAATGACCGTTTCTAATTTATTTTATAATACGCCTGCTCGTTTGAAATACGTCAAAACGATCCAAACGGAATTGGCCAATATCGGTGACATTGTCAATCGTCTGGCGTTAAGCCACCCTAAAGTCGCTTTTCGCTTAGTTCATGACGGCCACAAAATGATGAGTACAACAGGCAATGGTGATTTAAAACAAACGATTGCCGGGATTTATGGCATTAGTACCGCAAAGAAAATGTTGAAAATTGAAGGAAAAGACCTTGATTTTACTTTGACAGGGTATGTTTCATTGCCAGAAGTCACACGGGCCAGCCGCAACTATTTATCAACGATTATCAATGGTCGTTATATTAAAAATTTCGCGTTAAATAAAGCAATTGTAGCCGGCTATGGTTCGAAACTAATGGTGGGGCGTTTTCCAATTGCTGTGTTAGAAATTGAAATGGATCCGCTGTTAGTCGATGTCAATGTCCATCCTACTAAGCAAGAAGTTCGTTTAAGTAAAGAAAAAGATTTAATGGCATTAATTGAACAGGCGATTCAAGAAGTGTTGAGCCAAGAACAGTTGATTCCCAATGCGGCAGACAATTTGCGTTTTAAAAAGAAACTACCGCCAGAACCTAAAGCCGAACAAATGGAAATTCCTTTATCGACTGAACAACCTGCGGTAAAACAACGACCGGGCAGCTTAAGCTATAATCCCGCAACAGGCCGCTTCTATGCGGAACATGCGACAGACGAAACACCAGCCTCAAGCGCCCCTGAATCTGTCAACCAGACAGAAAGAGCAGTGGACCCAATGGACGATCCATTTGCGCCGCCAGTGCCAGAATCAACGAGTGTAGCGGAAGAAACGTCAGCTTACGAAACCTCTTCGGCAGCTGCTGATTCCGCAAATCATTGGGAAACAGCTAGTAATGAGCAACAGGTAATAGCCGAAGAAACGAAAATAACTGAAGTGCCTGATTCAGAACCTTCTCTGCGTTCATCAGAGGCTGCTGACGAGGTTTTCCAAGAAGAAATGAAACTTCACCCAGAATTCGATGCCAATAGCGCTGCGAGTCAAAGAGAACTGAAACAAGCCCTGAACAAGTTGGAAGAAGAACGACCGACAGAGCGTTTTCCTGAGCTAGAATACTTCGGTCAAATGCACGGAACTTATTTATTCGCACAAAGCAAAGATGGCCTGTTTATTATCGACCAACACGCTGCCCAAGAACGAATTAAATACGAGTACTTCCGTGAAAAAATTGGCGAAGTCAGTGATGATTTACAAGAACTATTGGTACCAATCGTTATTGATTATCCAAATAGCGATGCCTTGAAAATTAAAGAGCAGAAAGAAACCCTTGCGGAAGTCGGCATCCATTTGGAAGATTTTGGACAAAATAGTTTCATTGTGCGGGCGCACCCAACTTGGTATCCTGCAGGCGAAGAGGAAAGCATTGTTCGCGAGATGATTGACATGTTGCTAACAACTGGCTCGGTCAGCGTGAAAAAATTCCGTGAAGCAACCGCCATTATGATGAGCTGTAAGCGATCCATCAAAGCCAATCATTACCTCAATGAGCAACAAGCATGCGTGCTATTAAAAGATTTAGCCTTGTGCGAAAATCCGTTTAATTGTCCGCATGGACGTCCGGTGCTGATTCATTTTACGAATTCAGATATGGAACGAATGTTTAAACGCATTCAAGACCCCCATTAAAAAGAAACGAGGCGTCATCATTTTATGCAAATTATTTTAGCATCCCAATCTCCTCGCCGTCAGGAGTTATTAAAGCGTGTGGTCCCAACTTTTACGATTGCACCAGCCGATATCGATGAAACTGTTGGCAAAGACGGCTTACCAGCAGAATATGTGGCGCAAATGGCTGCCCAAAAAGCAGCGGCTATAGCAGAACAATCCCCCGAAGCACTAGTCATTGGCTGCGATACAATTGTGGCATTGGCGGGAGAAATCCTCGGCAAACCCACTTCTCGGGAAGACGGTTATCGCATGTTGCGCCTCCTAAGTGGCAAAACACATGACGTGTATACAAGTGTGACGTTGAAACAAGGGGAAAAAGAGCGCTCCGCGACAGTTCATTCAACCGTGACGTTTTATCCACTGACAGACACGGAAATCCATGCTTACTTAGATACCGCAGAGTATGCCGACAAAGCAGGCGCTTATGGTATCCAAGGACAAGGAGCATTACTAATTGAAGCAATCGCTGGCGATTATTACGCCATTATGGGTTTACCAATTGCCAAAGTAGCCCGACTACTAAAAGAATTCAACTAATAAAAGACAGTCCTTTTCATTCGTCAAAAAGAGAAAGGACTGTCTTTTACTATGCAAACTATTAGGTGCCTGTTTGGCAAACGTGGTATCATTGAACCCAATAAATTGAACAGAAGAAAAGGAGTGGACAGAATGACAAAACCAACAGAAGAAGAATTAAAACAAACCTTGACGGATCTTCAATATGCCGTCACACAAGAAAACGCAACAGAACGCCCTTTTTCAGGAGAATATGATGACTTTTACCAAGACGGAATCTATGTAGACATTGTTAGTGGCGAACCGTTGTTTAGCTCCCTGGACAAATACGATGCTGGTTGCGGCTGGCCATCCTTTACCAAACCAATTGAAAAACGTGGCGTCAAAGAAAAAGCTGATTTTAGTCACGGCATGCACCGAGTAGAAGTTCGCAGTCAAGAAGCGGATTCACATTTAGGGCATGTTTTCACTGATGGCCCACTCCAAGAAGGTGGCTTACGTTATTGCATTAATGCGGCAGCTTTGAGATTTGTGCCAGTGGCAGATTTAGAAAAAGAAGGCTATGGCGAGTACCTTTCTTTATTCAAATAATCCTCATTTTTTAGACAAATACGATAAAATAGTTAGAAGAAAGCGACTTTTGATGAATATCTTGTATGAAATACAGAAAATCTCTTGATTTATTTGGCTAGGACTACTATTATTTTAGAAGGAAAGTATTGTTCAGTTTTAACGAATTGGCTGAAATAGAAAGTGGAGGTTCTAATGTCGAAACATTATTTTGATCCAAGATTGAAAATCTTTTCTTTGAACTCTAATCGTCCCTTAGCAGAAAAAATTGCGGATGCTGTGGGTGTGGAGCTAGGAAAGTGCTCTGTAACACAATTTAGTGATGGCGAAATTCAAGTGAATATTGAAGAAAGTATTCGTGGTGCACATGTTTACGTCATTCAATCAACAAGTAGCCCTGTTAACGATAACTTAATGGAACTATTAATCATGATTGATGCGTTAAAACGTGCGAGTGCTAAAACAATTAACGTGGTTATGCCTTATTATGGGTATGCACGTCAAGACCGTAAAGCACGTGCCCGGGAACCAATCACTGCTAAACTTGTTGCAAACATGATTGAAAAAGCTGGTGCAACAAGAATGTTGACATTGGACTTACATGCGGTCCAAATTCAAGGATTCTTTGATATTCCAGTGGATCATTTGATGGGTGCACCATTAATTGCCGATTACTTCATCGAACACGGCATTCAAGGCGATGACGTCGTTGTTGTTTCCCCTGACCATGGTGGTGTAACGCGTGCGCGTAAATTGGCAGAATTCTTAAAAGCACCAATTGCGATCATTGACAAACGTCGTCCAAAAGCGAACGTAGCAGAAGTAATGAATATCATTGGTCATGTGGAAGGCAAAACATGTGTCTTAATTGATGACATGATTGACACAGCAGGGACAATTTCTCTTGCTGCAAACGCATTGAAAGAAGCCGGAGCAAAAGACGTTTACGCTTCTTGTACACATCCCGTTTTATCAGGACCAGCCTTACAACGTATTGAAGATTCAGCAATTGAACGCTTAGTTGTAACAGACTCTATTTACCTATCTGATGATCGTAAAATTGCTAAAATTGACGAAGTCAGCGTTGGTGAATTAATCGGAGATGCGATTAAACGTATCCACGAAAACAAACCAGTTAGTCCGTTATTTGAAACAAAAAATAAATAATTATAAAAACCGCCCACATCATTTTTCTGATGTGGGCGGTTTTTTTTGTGTATTATAAATTATTTAATAGCAAATGAATAGCAAGAGGATACGTGAGATTGTTATTACAGAAATAATAGGTAGAGGCTAAAACCCAGCCCATTCCACAATAAAAAAGCATGGAAATTGATGGTAATAGTCCATGGCTAAGACCAAAAAAAAGACCAGAAAAAAATATTTTACATAAGACACTTCGAGAGGTGTTTTTTTCTTTGTAGATAATTTTGTCTCGATACTATAACAACCACCTTTCCTATTTTGTCAGAATGATATGTTTACAAATTGAACTACTAATCAAGGAATAAAAAGGAAATGAAAAAATGATGCTTCCTCTATTGTGAGTTTTATTATAATTAGATAAAATATAGATGTCAAAAAGATTAAAAAGGTTGGAGCTTTAAAAATATTGGAAAGGAGTATACAAATGAAAAAGATAACTGAACGACCAATTGTCAAAATCTTAATTAAGATTTTGATGTTTGCCCTATGTTTTTATGCGGGGATAAAATTCGTTGATTTCATTTTTCCGTTAGTAGGATTTAAACAATAAGCAAAAGAAATGAACGTGGAGACAAGCACAAAGGACCGTGAACTTTGTTGCTAATAGTAAAGTATTGGTCCTTGGAAACTAAAAGCTGTTAAAAATGACAATAAAAAATAACCGTTTACTTTGATCGAGTACGGTTATTTTTTATAACTAAATTGGTCACCGTCTTAAACGGCTCTGCATCAGAGAGGTATGTTGACGCATATCTCTCTTTTCGTTTTCATTATAGCACATTTTCCCGAAAAGTACGAATAAATTTAGCGTTAATCCGTGAAATCCTAAAAGCTGTTAAAGAGGAGAAAAACCTCTGGGCTTATTCTCTTTCCCTATAGTCTGTTTAGCCCGCTTTTTTGTTAAAATTTATCGTAAACTTCAATTACTGAGGTGCTATTCAGCTCAGACTTACTTATTTTAATTACTTCATGGGATTCAGTTAAAGATTTCGATTGGCTCTTTCGTGGCTGATTTATTAACGATAATAAAGATTGTGGAACGTACTTTTTGTTATCCTCTTTACATGTTAACGCCACAATCATTTTGCCTGAACGAATTGCTTTTTCATACTGTAAATTATAAAATTTTCCTCCATCGCATATTCGTACACCTGGAGAAATAAGCATTTCTAATAGAGGAATTACTTGTAATTTTTGGCCTGTGGTTCCATCATCTTTAGGTTTAATCCCGCGCAGTGAAACTTTATTATTTTTTAAAGCTCTGTAAAATTGAGTAGCCTTAAAACGAAATTTACAGCTCCCTTGTTTATCTATTTGATAATAGTCAACTCCGCATAAATGCATAAAATTCCCAGCTTCAAATTGAACGTTCATTTCTAACAATTTCTTTGTTTTCCGATGTTGATATGTATAAGTGAACATATGATTATTGAAGTTGGTGTCATAAATTAAGAACGCCTTTCTAATTGTGTCAAAATCTTTTTTCTCAATCATTAGTTTCTCCTATAAATAAAGAAGCCAAGCTTAGCTTGCCTTCTTTAAACTTCAAATATAATTCAGGTTTTTCTGTTGCTCACCAACTATTGGCTCTACGTCCAATTCTATATCGAGTTTTTCTGTTGCTCGCCAACTATCGGCTATTACTTCCGATTTCAGTATTGAGTTATTATGATGCCTGATCATCAAGAAACATCTACTTGTTTCTAATAAAAGTCTACCACAGAACCACGTTCAACTCAATCCTTTTTAATCCAATAATGGAGTGTAATGACAATAAAAAATAACCGTCTACTTTGACCGGTACGGTTATTTTTTATAACTAAATTGGTCACCGTCTTAAACGGCTCTACATCAGAGAGGTATGTTGACGCATCTCTCTCTTTTCATCTACATTCTAGTATAGATACAATGTAGATGAAAAGAGGTGCCTGCTGCTAAAGGTTCTTGTCATTCTTTAGCGATTGAGCAGTGCATCAACGCTTAGTTCAGTCATTTCAGAGACTTGCATGTCGGCTCCGATTAAGGGTTGGCTGGCCGACAAGCCGACGGCATAGATGCCCGCGGCTTTCAAGCCGTCAATGCCTGATTGGGCATCTTCAAAGCCAATGGCGTTTTGCGGTAGCACGCCAATACTGTCAGCGGCGGCTAAAAAGATTTCAGGATCAGGTTTGCCTTTGCTTAATGAGTCGGGATCGACAATTGTGGCGAAGTACGCGCGCACGCCTAATTTTTCCAAAATCAGGGGCGCGTTTTTTGAAGCCGAAGCCACGGCACAGGGAATGTGACGTGCTTGGGCTTGCTGTAGCAATGGCACGACACCAGGTAAAACATCTTCTGTCGTTAAATGTTCTAATAATTGAACGTAGTGGTCATTTTTTTGCTGAGCTAAGGCTTCTTTTTCTGCTGGAGTAAACGCATTTTCACGGTGGCCATGGGCTAAAATGCGGTCCAAGGAATCCATCCGACTAATGCCTTTTAATGTTTCGTTGAAGGTTTCGTCAATGGAAATGCCTAGCGAATCGGCCAATGCTTTCCAAGCTTGATAATGAAATTTGGCGGTGTCAGTAATGACACCATCCAAATCAAAAATAAATCCAATCGTCATTATGGTTCGCTCCTTTATTGATAATGTACTTCTTTTGGTCGTTCGGCGGTTAACGGAATCAACGCGCCCTGAACCAATAATTGTGTGTCTTTATCTGCTGTAATCGTGACACTGGTTTGTGTTAATGAAAATTGATACGTCACGCCTTGATGAATAAACTGGAAGGCCAGCGATTGCCAATGTTCAGGTAAGTTTGGACAAATTGATAACTCGTTCTGGCGCGTGTCAACGCCTGCATACGTCGCTAAAGTAACGTGGATCGTCGCAGCCATGACCCCTGTATGAATCCCTTCAGCGGTCGTGCCACCTTGAATGTCACGATAATCGGAATACAACGCTTCTTGATAAAGTTGCCAAGATAGCTCATGGAATTGCGCCATTTCTGCCAATTGGGCATGAACAATTCGTGACAAAGTCGAACCATGAGACGTCCGTTTTAGATAATACAAAAGATTTTTTTCTAAATAATCCGCAGGCAATTGATACCCTAAATCTTCTAAAATTTGATCCACCCGAGTTTTGTCTAAGTTGTAGAACAACATTAACGTGTCGGCTTGTTTCGCCACTTTGTAATCATCGGGAGATTCCCCTTCGGCTTTTAAAATTCGATCCATGCGGTAAATATTGCCGTATTTCTCTTTCATCGCCGCCCAGTCAATTTCTTTTAAGCCGAAATACCCTTCATATTGCGCAATAATACCGTCAGAATTAACTTCAATTTCCAGTGAATTTTGAATTTGCTGCATGCGGGCTAGATCAGCCGAAGAGGTCTGCGTTTTGGCAAAAAGTTGTGCCTGTTCTTCCTCAGAGAAAAGTGCCAAAATGTTGGTTAATTCTTCGAATAGCCAAACCACCATCAAATTCGTATAGGCATTGTTTTTCAAGCCGCTTTCCGCTTGGTCTGGATAGCCCTCGTGAAACTCATCAGGTCCCATCACTTTATCAATAAAGAACCGTCCTGTTGCGTCATCTAACGTCGCAGCGCTGTTCCAAAATTGAGCGATTTCTAACAACATTTCGCCGCCATATTGTTTCATAAATTCATGATCCTGTGTACTATGCCAATACAACCAAGCATTGTAAGCAATCGCCAAGGAAACATGCCGTTGCAAAATACTATGATCTTCGCCCCAATGTCCATTCAACGGATTTAAGTGAAGTTTTTGCGTGGTTTCACGCCCATCACGCCCTGATTGCCACGGATACATTGCGCCACGATACTGGCTGGCCGCCGCATTTTCCTTCGCCTTCTCTAATCGGTGGTAGCGGTACAGCAACAATTGTTTCGCTGTGTCAGGATAATGTTGAATATAAAAAGGTAAAATAAAAATTTCATCCCAAAAAATATGTCCACGATACGCTTCACCGTGCAAGCCTCGGGCGGTAATCGAGACGTCCAATGCTTGGGCTTGGTTACTAAAAGGCGAAGCCGAAGCCAGCAAGTGATAACTGTGAATCCGTAAAAGTTTTTGAGACATCAAATCGCCTGTCACGGTAATGTTGGCTTGTTGCCAAAGGGTTTGCCAAGCGCGGGCGCTTTCCTGAACGGCGGCCGCAAAAGAGTCCTTCGGCGTAAACGGTACTTGCCAACTTTGTTCGGCGTGGCTGGCTTGCACAAAGACTTGTTTTTCTAGCGTATAGCGCGTTCCTTGGTGCGCCATCACGGTCACCACTTGGGCGATTTTTTCCGCTTCTTCTAGAATCATAATGGCTTCTTTTTCAAAAAAATCACCGGTTATCAAGGCCGTTTCTCGGACGCTTAAGTTGGATTGGTTGGTACAAACCTCAATCACGGTTTTGTTTTCCTGCGCGCTTAATGCTGTCACCTGAAAATGTTTGGCTGTTAAGTTGCGATACCGCGCCACGTTATAGTTGTAGACACTGCCATCAGTGATGGTTTTCAAAGTAATTGGGGCTGAAAAGTTTAACGGCTCAAACGTATATTGCAGATGATAGTCATTCGGCTGTGCCATGTTGGCGATTTTTTTCTTCGTTAATTTAATTTGCTGATTGTCCGCATCTTTCAAAATCATTTCTGCGACAAACAATCCCGTTTTCAAGTTCAATTGACGGTGTAATTGTTGTAGCGTGTCTGGGGAAATCGTTAACCAGTCAGTGGCATCGCCAATTTTTAAAGCGATGTGTTGGTTGTCGGGAGCATTAACGAAATCTTCATTTTCCACTACTTGACCCGCAACTTCCGAAGCCGCTGTATTATAAAGCCCCGCAATATAGGTCGCTGGATAATGATCATCAGAAATCGTCATCTCAGGTGTTGTGCCGCGCAAGCCTAAAAAGCCATTGCCGACAGTTAACAGGGACTCCACCACATATTCATTTTTCCCAGGCACGTAGCCATAATAGTCCAAATGCCAAGCCAGATATTGCCGTTTTTCTTCAAATGCTGCCAGCAGATTCGGTGCCGCCGCTTGTTCGGCTGCCGTTAAAAGTGGCGTGTTCAACTGTTCCGCGAATGCTTGAATCACCGCTTGCGGAACCAGCGCCAACGTTTCCTCTGGCGAAAAGAAATCCGCTGGGAAATCAGCCACAATCCCCCCCAGAATCGGCGCAGCCTCTGCCACAATCAATTGGCACAGTTCAGGAACCGTTTCTTCGATAGTCAAGGCTTCAAAAGGGAACGTTTTTTGGTGAAGCGGTTCCAATTTATGGTTAAAAAAAGTCGTCGTTAGTTGGTTCGTTGCGAATGTTAATTCTAAAATAGTCATGTTTGGCGCCTCCTTGTGAACTTGTATAGACATGTTTCGTTTGACTACAGTATAGTATGAACGAATCAGAATTACAAGGATTTTCCCTAGATTCTTGGGAAAACTTTTCCAGAAGGGGGCAGCAACCGACTGCGCTGGGTCTGAAAAAAAGGCGGTCAAGCAGTGGTTTAGCTGGGGGAGTTTGTGGCGTAAGCAAGGCAGAAAGTGCGGGGGATTTTTCTGACCAGCTCTAGGTTTTTCGGAGGGAATATGCTATGCTTTTAGAAAAGAAATTGTTGGTAGAGGAGGATCGGCATGAACAAGTTTCATGACATATTTTTAGAATTAGAACAACAAATTGTCCAAGGCGACTATCAGCCAGGCGATTTATTACCTAGTGAAAATCAATTAGTGGAAACTTACAATGTTTCCCGTGAAACAATTCGGAAAGCCTTGAATTTACTGATTAACGCTGGCTACATTCAGAAAAAACAAGGCAAAGGCTCGATTGTGCTCAACTTTAAAAAGTTTAATTTTCCTATTTCAGGGGTGACCAGTTACAAGGAGTTACAACAAACGCAACATATTGAAAGTCATACTCATGTGGTTTCCTTAGAAGAAATTCCTGTGGAGCGCAACTTGGCTCAGTTGACTGGTTGGACGGAAGGGGCCCCTGTGTGGCGCTTAGTTCGGCAACGGGAGATTGAAGGGGAAGTCGATATTTTAGACATTGATTACTTGATTAAAGAGATTGTCCCAGAACTGCCGAAGCACCGTGCCGAAGATTCGATTTTCGATTATCTGGAAAACGATCTTGGCTTGGCGATTAGTTATGCCCAGAAAGAAATCACCGTGGAACCGCTCACAGAGATGGACAAGCAGCTGATTGGTGAAGTCGAAGGCAATCATGTCGTCGTGGTTCGTAGTATCATGAACTTGGAAGATACCCGCTGTTTTGGCTATACGGAATCTCGTCACCGCTTAAACAAATTTAAGTTTGTGGAATTCGCCCGTCGCCGTAAATTGTAAGTCTTAGTGACGAACAAATATAAAAACGGCTGTCATTAAATAAAAAATTACGGTTTTTTCGCTGCAACTGCGAATAAATGTATAAGATTTTAGGAGAAAACGTCATAAAGTTAGAGTTTAACCTCTACTTTGTGACGTTTTCTCGTTGTTTATTAAAGTATTTTCTCGGAAAAACCATTAAATAACAGCCAAAAATATCAATAAGTGTTGAAAAAAAGCCTTTAAACTAAGGGGAAACGTTGCTTTTAAAGGAAATGTTGTTTTTTTGCAAGAACTGTTCAATATTTAAAATCACAGACAAGGGGGAATCTTGTATAATAAAGCCATAGCTTCAGCAGCGCCGAAGAAACAACTAGGGTGCACTGGGAATTCAAGATGTTAAAGGAGATGTACATATGAAAAAGAAAATAATGGCAAGTTTATTGGTTGGTAGTGCCGTAATTGGCGCTAGTTTGGCACCACTTTCGGCACAGGCGGTGACGACAGGGAATACGCCTGTGCAGGTTGAGTTTGGTGGGGGTGTGTTGCCAGATGCTGGTGGAGATCCGAATACAGTAAGACCAGATCCAGGTGCTACAAATAGTAATTTCGATTTACTATTTATTCCAAGGGAATATGATTTTGGTAAGCTTTCTATTTCAGATGATTTGACCAAACCTATTCCTAATAAAAACGATCCAGATCTTAGTGGACATACGGAAGCTATTGGTATAGGTGATTTACGAGGAACGAAAGAGGGCTGGCATGTTACTGCTCAGTCAGATGGTATGAAGTTAGGAGTTGAAAGTTTAGAAGGAAATATTACTATTGGTGTTAATGGCTTTTATGCATTGAGATATGATGAAAGCACTAACCAATATACAAATCAGGGTGCTACAATAGATATGGGGGCTCGACCAGAAGGTGTAAACCCTGATTTATGGAGCCTTCCTTTAGCGGGCGACGCAGTTCTTGTTGCTAATGCAACTTCTGGCAAGGGACAAGGATTATGGAGATTGACAATGTTTGATACTGCTTTAAACATTACTACTTCTGCCTATGACATCAAAGCAGGCGCCTACACAGGCAACATCACTTGGAACCTCGTCGCAGGACCATCAATCTAAATACAAGAAATGAAAGAATCAAGTACAGAACAGCAATCGTCACTTTTGCTGTTCTGTACTTTATAGACGAATTGAAAGCAAAGGAGCGTACATAGATGAAAAAGAAAATCATGGCAAGTTTATTGGTTAGTAGCGCCGTAGTTGGCGCAAGTTTGGCACCACTTTCAGCACAGGCAGTGACGACAGGGAATACGCCTGTGCAGGTGGAGTTTGGCGGGGGAAAGTTGCCAGACCAAGATAACAACACTATTACTGGAAATGTAGATCCAGATCCTACTCAACCAAATACAGATTTTGACTTATTAGCCATTCCAAGAAGATTTGGCTTTTCTCCCATGAAAATTAATGATGATTTATCTGCTATCGAAGAAAATGTAGGTTTTTCCAGATCTGTCATGGTCGGAGATGTGCGTGGTACTAAAGAAGGTTGGCATGTAACGGGTGAACTAACGAAAATGAGTAATGGAACAGATGAACTAACGGGTGATATTAACTTTGGGTTGAAAGTTTCCTATGCAGAATATTGGACTCATACTAATTCAGAAGATGTTCATTATTATAGAGAAAATGATACTTTAAATGGCGTAAATATTGCTAATGATCCAACAGCCCCTAGTGCTATTGGCACCAGCATAAAAATTGGCGGTGGCGCCGCTGTATTAATGAATGCAACTGTTGGTAAAGGGCAAGGAACTTGGGCAGGGCGTATTGATGATATGACGTTAAATGTTACTACACCATATCAACAAATCAAAGCAGGCGCCTACACAGGCAACATCACCTGGAACCTCGTCGCAGGACCATCAATCTAAATACAAGAAATAAAAGAATCAAGTACAGAACAACAGTCGTCACTTTTGCTGTTCTGTACTTGATAGACGAATTGAAAGCAAAGGAGCGTACATAGATGAAAAAGAAAATCATGGCAAGTTTATTGATTGGTAGCGCCGTAGTAGGCGCTAGTTTGGCTCCCCTTTCAGCGCAGGCTGTAACGACAGGGAATACGCCTGTGCAGGTGGAATTTGAGGGAGGTGTATTACCAGGTCATAGTAGTAATAATGGCGGGAATGTAGACCCCGACCCGACAAAACCGAATACAGATTTTGACTTATTAGCTATTCCCAAAAGTTTTGACTTTCCATTTGCAAAAATTGATGAAGATTTATCTGCTCTAAAGGCATCGTTATTACTATATAGAGCTGTTATGGTAGGGGATATACGAGGTACGAAAGAGGGCTGGCATGTAACTGGCGAAATTGCGGAAATGAGTAATGGTACAGACAATCTTGATGGTGAGATTAGTTTTTACTTAATACCGTATTATGCAGTATATAATAGCGGGGTAAAATATTATGAATCACTGTCTAACTCAAACGGAAAGAACATTGCTAGTGACCCAACAGCACCGAGCTTTTCTGGCACTGGCATGAAGATTGGTGGTGGTGCTAGCACGTTAATGACCGCATCTGTTGGTGAGGGACAAGGAACTTGGTCAGGTGTATTCAGAGATGTTTCATTAAACGTTACTACACCAATGCAACAACTTAAAAAGGGCGCCTACACAGGTAACATCACTTGGAACCTCGTCGCAGGACCATCTATCTAAGCAAAGCACAAACAAAAAAGTCATCCCCTCAGGATGACTTTTTGCTTATTTCTCTGTGAAGGTGCTGTCTGTTTTGACAGTTTCAGCAGGCGGTGTTTGCGCCGCTAATAAGTCGCGAATTTCTTTTAAGTAATCTTCGCTCGTTGGTACCACTTCTTCTTCTGCCGCTTCTTCTTTTTTGCCGCGGTTTTTCATTTTGTTGGCCGCTTTGACAATCAAGAAGAGGACGAAGGCCGTAATTAAAAATGTAATAAGTGCACTAATCACGCTACCAATATTGAATTCAACGCCTTCGACTTTATAAACAAGGGCACCCAATGCATCGTCGGCGCTCTTTTTCCCAGTCGTCAAGACAAAAATCAGACTAATTAACGGGGTAATCAAGCCTTCCACCACTTGTGTCACAATCGCTGTAAACGCACTACCAATGACAACACCAACGGCTAGGTCTAAGACACTCCCGCGCATGATAAACTCTTTAAATTCTTTAATCATTCTTTTTTCCCTCCTCACTTTAAAAACAGTATACCGAATCTTCTTGAAAATTTGAACTGAAAAACTCTTATCATTCAGAAAGCACCTGAAGCTGTGTTATAATGGAGCTATTGGAAAAAACATTAAAAAATGCTTTAGAATTTACGCGATACATATATTTCACAGCATTCTTTAGGTAAGATGAAGCAAATGAAGGAGCGATGCGGCAATGTCTGTTCAATTAGTTAAAGGCGTGAATTTACACGTCATTCCTACAGAAAAATATAAAACGGTGCGTCTTTTAGTCCGCTTTAATACACGATTAAATCATGAAACCATTACAAAAAGAACGCTGTTGTCCAGTTTGATGGAAACCAACAGCTTGAATTACCCGAATCAAGTCAAGTTAAGTGAGCGTTTGGCGGAACTTTACGGCGCCAGCTTCGGGATTGGCGTTTCCAAAAAAGGCAATCAACATTGGTTTAATATTTCTATGAACATTGTCAATGATCATTATTTACAGGATAGTCAGGTTCTCGCCGAAGCGGTGGACTTTTTGAAGGAAATTATTTTTGCCCCCAATATTCAAGCGGGCCAATTCGAGGCGGAAACCTTCCAACGGGAGAAAGAGAACTTGAAAGCGTACTTGGAAAGTATTGTGGAGGATAAGCAAACCTATGCTTCTTTGGCGCTTCAAAGTGTCTATTTCAATCAATCGGAGGATCAAAAAATCCCTAGTTTCGGGACCGTTGCGGCGTTAGCTGAGGAAACTGCGGCATCATTAGCGGCATATTATCAAAAAATGCTGGCGGAAGATCAAGTGGATATTTTTGTTTTAGGTGATGTTAATGAGGCGGAGCTAGTGCCATTATTCAAGCAATTACCGTTTACGCCTCGTGAAGAAGGCAAAGCCACGATTTTCTACAATCAACCAATTCGCAATGTGATTGAAGAGCGGACCGAGCGTGAGGTGTTAGCCCAATCAAAATTAAACTTGGCTTACAACACGGATATTTATTATGGCGATAGCTATTATTTTGCGTTGCAAGTGTTTAATGGGATTTTTGGCGGTTTCCCGCATTCTAAATTATTTATGAATGTCCGTGAAAAAGAGCATTTAGCGTATTATGCTTCTAGTAGTATCGACACCTTCCGTGGCTTCATGACGGTTCAAACAGGAATCGATGGCAAAAATCGGAATCAGGTCTTGCGTTTGATTTCGACAGAATTGGAAAATATTCGCTTAGGTAAGATTAGCGAATTAGAAATTGAACAAACGAAAGCAATGTTAAAAAATCAGTATATCTTAGCGTTAGATAATGCAGGCGCGTGGCTGGAAAAAGAATACTTGAACCAATTAATGCCGCAGACGATGCTGACGGCGGAGGAATGGATTGCGCGGATCAATGCCGTGACTATTCCAGAAATCCAAGAAGTAGCCAAACGCTTGGAACTTCAAGCGATCTTCTTTTTGGAAGGAGAAACGGAAAATGATTAAAAAAGACTATGCACAAATTAAAGAAACATTGTATACAGAAACACTGGCGAATGGTTTAAAAGTTTACCTATTACCGAAAAATGATTTCCAAAAAACGTATGGCTTGTTTACGACCGATTATGGTTCCATCGACAATACGTTCGTGCCAATTGGTCAAGAGGAAATGATTGAAGTACCTGACGGAATCGCCCACTTTTTAGAACATAAAATGTTTGAAAAAGAAGATGGCGATGTCTTCCAAAAATTTGGGCAACAAGGGGCTTCAGCGAATGCCTTTACCAGTTTTACGAAAACGAGTTATTTGTTTTCAACGACGGATCAAGTGACACAAAATCTAGAAACGTTGCTTGATTTTGTGCAATCGCCGTATTTTACGAAGGAAACGGTTGAAAAAGAAAAAGGCATCATTGGACAAGAAATTCAAATGTATTTAGATGATCCTAACTGGCGCTTGTTCTTTGGCATTTTAGGCAACCTTTATCCGAAACATCCATTGCATATTGATATTGCCGGCACAGTGGCAAGTATTGCGGAGATTACCGCAGAAGATTTGTATACATGCTACAATACGTTTTATCATCCAAGTAATATGACCTTATTCGTGGTAGGGAAAATGGACCCCGAAGCGTTAATGGCCTTCATTCGTGAAAACCAAGCGGCGAAAGAGTTTCCTGCCGCCCAACCTATTCGTCGGCATTTTCCTGAAGAAACAGCTGCTGACATTGTCAAAGAGAGCGCCATTGAAATGGCAGTCACACGGGCAAAAGTGCTTGTTGGCTTGAAAGGCTTAGATGAAGTGCCAACAACGGGTCGTGACTTAATGAAATATCAAGTCACCGTGAATTTGTTGTTACAATTATTGTTTGGTAATACCTCTCAAAACTATTTGGCTCTTTATGATGAAGGCTTGTTAGATGATAGTTTTAGTTATGACTTTAATTTAGATCGCAGTTTCCATTTTGCGGATATTGGCGGCGATAGTGAGCAACCAGAAGTCTTAGCAGAACGAATTGAAGCTATTTTATTATCTGCCACAACAAGTCCAGAATTAACGGAAGAAAATTTGTCCTTATTGAAGAAAAAAATGATTGGTAAATATTTCCAATCCTTAAACTCTTTAGAGTATATCGCCAACCAATTTTCACAATCATTGTTTGGGGAAACCACGCTGTTTGATAAGATTGAAGTCATTGAAAGCATTCAATTAGCCGACGTCCGCCAAGTAGCAGAGACCTTGATTCGTGAAGAAGGATTGAGCCGTTTCTACATGTATCCTAAAGGAGAAACCGAGCAATAAACCAACTGTTTAAGAAAAAGAAAAATCTTTGAAATCTTTCAATTTTGTTATCCTCAGTTGGCTTCTTTTGTGGTATTCTTAAAGGACGGGAATGTTTTCCTTGGCAATTGAAAAAGACTGATGAGACAATCGATAAATTAACAAAATAGACTGGAGAAGATGGACGAGTGGCCAGCGTAAATATTGGAGAAACACTAAAAGAAGCAAGATTGCAGAAGAACATCTCAATTGATGAACTGCAACAAATGACAAAAATTCAAAAAAGATATTTAGAAATTATTGAACAAAACGATTTTGAGTCCTTACCAGGCACCTTTTATGTGCGGGCGTTTATCCGCCAATATGCAAGTGCGGTCGGCTTAGATGGCAATCAATTGGTAGATATCTATGATGGCAAAGAACCAGCAATTGTCGAAGAACCCAAGCCAGTGTATGAAGAGCTTGAAGGATCACGTAAGCAATTGCATGACGAAGAAAAGCAATCCAGTTGGTTACTGCGGAACTTACCAGCCATTGCCTTTTCGTTAATTGGTTTAGCCATTGCGGTCGTGGTGCTGTATATTATGTGGCAAGATCAAAAAGCCGAACCGATTATTCAAACACCGGCAACTAGTGCCAGTGTGGAAAAACCCAAAGAATCAAGTCAAGCCCCAGAAAGTAGCACACAAAGTAGTACACCGCCGTCTTCTTCAAGCGAACCAGAGAAGAAAACAGCTGTGGCTGTGGTGAGTGATGCTAACAATCAAGTGACTGCAACGGTTAAAGATGCGAATAGTCCAATCAACATTACCTTTAAAGGGACTGAAGGCTCTTGCTGGATTGGCGTGATGGTCGATGGCAACTATACGTACCAACACACCCTGCAAGCAGGAGAGACCCAAACAACAGCTTTACCTGCGAACGCCGCCAACGCGACACTGATTCTAGGCGCCTCAAATAACGTCGCCATTCAAGTCGATGGCGCCGATTTAACACTGGAAAAAACGCCAGTTTTAATTCGTAAGGATGTTACATTAGGGATTACGTATCGTTAGAAATGGTGTAAGAAGAATCTGGATAAACTGTCAAACGGCAATTATTCCAGATTCTTTTCTTTTATAATTAACAGCGAATGGTTAAAAAGACGACAATAATAATTCAAGAGAGAAGGGGTTATCAATGCTTAAAATAGTTAATAAAAAATTTAATCTTATCACCATATTTTCAATCGCTCTGTTGGTCATGGGCTTCTTGATTGTTGGCTTACAACTGTATTTCTACTTTATCTATGGTTCTAAATTTTTAGACAGTATCACATTGATTGGAATGATTAATTTAGGTTTAGGCTATTACCAGCTCTTTCTAAAAAAAGGCAAGAATATTTCTGAATAAACGGTCAAACGGCAATTATTCCAGATTCTTTTCTTTTTTTCGTGACACTGCCAGCAAGATAACGTAAAATAGAACAGGAGAAGGAAGGGGCAATTGAAGTGAATTTACCAAATAAATTAACAGTTTTAAGAATATTTATGATTCCGATTTTTATTATTATTGTGTCGGTGCCAATGGACTGGAGAACGATTAGTTTTGGCGACACAACGTTAGCCGTTACCCAATTAGTGGGCGCGATTATTTTTGCAGTTGCTAGTTTTACAGACTGGTTGGATGGCAAAATTGCCCGTGCACAAGGCTTGGTGACGAACTTCGGAAAATTTGCGGACCCATTAGCGGACAAAATGCTAGTGATGACCGCCTTTATCGTCTTAGTTGGTCAAGGCAAAGTACCCGCTTGGATTGTAGCAATTATTGTTTGTCGTGAATTGGCAGTAACTGGTTTACGGTTGTTATTAGTCGAACATGGCGAAGTAATGGCAGCAGCTTGGCCAGGAAAAGTAAAAACAGCTACCCAAATGGTTGCAATTATTTTACTATTCATTAACAACATTCCATTTTCAGCACTTCATCTACCACTAGATCAAATCATGCTATATGCCTGCTTGATTTTCACCATTTACTCTGGTGTTGATTATTTTGCTAAGAATAAAGATGTTTTTAAAGGTTCGATGTAAAGAGAGAATCAAAACGCTTGGCTTGTGCCAAGCGTTTTTTAGTATTCATGATTGAATTGGCAAATAGATTTTTAAGTAGAGGAACAGATGAATCGATAAAACAAATCGGCAGTTTCTGTATGCTATTTTTCATTTTGGTTATATCTACATACAAATAATTAGTTTGTTGTTGACAAAGTAAACTAAATAGATTACTATTTAGTTCGTTAGATTATATATAAACTAAATAAATTTTTTGGAGGAAATTATGAAAAAAACAGATATTTTAAATAAACTATTAAAAATTGCTCAACAACCTTACTTAATCTTTGCTTCTAGCATAGAGGAGAAACCAGATAACACTTTTGAAACGTTAAAATTGCTTGCTTCTGAAGAAAATGTAACAGCTGGAAGAATCGCTGAATATTTAGATATAAAACCTTCTAGTGTGACACAAATCATAAAAAAATTAGAGTCTGTTAAAGCAGTTAAACGAGTCAAAAATGAATCAGATGCTCGGGTCACATTCGTTGTATTGACCGATAAGGGACGAGAAAGTTTAAGTACTCAAGGAAATATTTCCAATGGATTTAATGAAGAAATGTTTAAGGGCTTTTCAGAGGAGGAACTAGAGTCTTTAAATAATTATTTAGAACGTATAGAAAAGAATATTTCTAGTGAAGAATTTTTAGATAAAATTGAAACAATTTTTGGCGACGATAAAAATTGGGAACATTTCAGAAAAATATCAGCTAGATATGGTAGAGCTAGAGAACAGATGATGGGACATGATGGCTTTGGTAGATTTGGTGAATTCAATGGTGAATACGGTGGCTTTGAAGGATGGAAGAGAGGTCGGAGAAGATAATGGCAGTAGGTGGAGGCGGCAAAAATAGTCATGATTCTATCCGAGCAGATAAAACAAAATTTTCGTTTAAAGAATTTTTAGGCTTAATCAAGATGACAGAGCCTAACTATTTACTGCTTGGCATTGGGATGATATTTCTTGTGATTTCTTCTAGTATCCAAGTGTACGTTCCAAAACTTGCTTCAAGTTTAGTCAATAATTTTCAAAAGGGAGTAGATTATAGTTTATTAGGTAAAGTTGTTGGATTATTTATATTTTCAGCACTCGTTTCTGCATTAGGAGGGACAATTTTAGGTATTTTTGGTGAAAATGTCATCCAAAATATGCGTAAACGCTTATGGAATAAATTAACTATTCTAAAAGTTTCTTATTTTGACTCTGTTAAAGCGGGTGAAATATCCAGCCGGGTCGTAAATGATACTAATCAAGTTAAGCAATTGTTAGCCGTTACTTTTCCTCAAACAGTTGCCAGTGTGATTACAGTTATTGGTACGGTATATATGATGATTAAAATGGATTGGCATATGTCGCTTGCTATGGTAATTGCTGTTCCTGTTGTAATCCTTTGTATGATTCCAGTAATGGCATTTGGTTCAAAAGTTAGTCACATTCGCCAAGATGCTATGAGTCAATTTAACGGACTTGCTACTGAAACGTTGAGTGAAATTCGTTTAGTCAAAACTTCTAATGCTGAATCTCAGGCGCAGGTTCGTGCTGCAAATGAAGTGGATCGGTTATTTAATGTAGGGAAAAAAGAAGCAATATTTGATGCATCTATGCAACCAATTATGATGATGGTCTTTATGAGCATGGTATTTGGGCTATTAGCATATGGGATGCATCGAATTGCCATTGGTGTGATGACAATCGGAACATTGATGAGTTTCTTAATGTATCTATTTAATCTTATTGGCGCCATGCCAATCATTGCGACGTTATTTTCTGAAGTAGCTAAAGCAGCAGGATCAACGCGACGAGTGCAAGAATTGTTATCTAGAGAACCTGAAGACTTTGAAAGTGGACAAGATATTGATTTATCGGAAAAGACTTTATCAGTTAAAAATGTAAAATTTTCTTATGAAGATGCACCAGAGGAACCTATCTTAACAGACATTTCTTTTACTGCTCAGCCAAACCAAGTAATTGCTTTTGCTGGCCCATCAGGTGGCGGAAAATCGACGATTTTTAGTTTAATTGAAAGGTTTTATGAACCTACAGAAGGACAAATTAAATTTGGAGATATTGACATAAAAGATATCAAATTATCAGATTATCGTCGTCAAATCGGCTTTGTATCACAGGATTCTGCGATTATGGCAGGGACAATCAGAGATAATCTAACGTATGGCTTAGCAGAAAACTTCTCAGATGAACAACTATGGGATGTCTTGGAACTAGCATATGCGCGAAAATTTGTAGAAGAAATGCCAGATAAATTGAATACGGAAGTCGGTGAACGTGGCGTTAAAATTTCTGGAGGGCAAAGACAGCGTATTGCAATTGCTCGTGCATTCTTGCGGAATCCCAAGATTCTAATGTTAGATGAAGCTACTGCTAGCCTAGATTCAGAATCTGAGATGAAGGTTCAAGAGGCATTGTCCAATTTAATGAAGGGCCGAACAACATTGGTTATTGCCCATAGATTGTCGACAATTGTTGATGCGGATAGCATTTACTTTGTTGAAAAAGGGAAAGTAACTGGTTCAGGAAAACATGATGAGCTAGTAAGTAAACATAAAACTTACGCTAAATATGTGTCCGAACAATTTAAAGTAACGGAATGAACGAAATAAGCAAATTTAAAATGAAGCTAAGACAACACGTGCATTAACTAATTGTCTTAAGATTTAGAAAGAACTTGGACATAACCCCCAAGTTCTTTTTTCTAACTTATTTTTACCCACAAGATAAAAAGCGTGGGACAAAAATCACTTTGGATTTTTGCTCTACGCTCAAAAACTAATAAACGGCGGGAACAGAAGCAACTCCTTCGGAAATAAGCCGAAATTCTCCAAAAATTAAAGAACAATTTTCGGAAATTCCTTCTTATTTCTCGGAGGTAAACACTTCTGTCCCGACCTCTTAAATACCTCCATGGTAGTTCACTTACTTCATAAAATGTAGAGTCACGGTATAAAGCCAATTCGCGAGGACCGATATTACAAAAATAAGCACCATTCAGATCTTTACGACAAATAATGCGGATCTGTCTTAGTCGTGCTAATGTTATCACGGATTTTTTTCAAGGAATCGGCATTTTGATCAAAATTGTGATACATCGTATTTGTATATAAAATATCCATTACCGTTAAGTAACTAATCCGTGAAGCCAAGGATTCCGCACGAAACAAGCCTTCTTCGGTGACGACAATAATTGCTTCGTCGGACAAGCCTGCCAACTCTGAACCGCTGTTACCGGTTAACGTAATCATTTTTGCGTTGGTTTTTTTAACTTGTCGTGCTAGGTTGATTGATTCTTTGGTTTTGCCTGAATGGGAAAAAATAAACACGCAATCTTCACTGGTTAATTTTGTGACAAAACTTAACTGCATGTGGTAATCAAAAATGTAGTTGCACCGATAGTTGGTCCGAATGAATTTATGGAAACTATCAAAAGCCACAATCGAGGAGCCGCCTTGCCCAAAAAAGTGAAGCGTTTTGGCAGAGTACATCAAAGCCAACACGTTATCTAACAGCTCCTTTGTTAAGAACTGTGTGGTGTTACTGAGGGAATAAATATTGGCTTGTAAGACTTTTTTAGCAATCGTAATACTATCATCATCTGGTGAAATATCATCGGCGCCATTCACGCTATTGACGTTTTGAAAAGTCGGCTGATAATTAGAATTTCTGGCGATATCAATTTTAAATTCTTGGAACCCAGAATAGCCAATCTTTTTTACAAATTGATACACGGAAGATTGGGAGACGCCAATTTCGTTGGCCAGACTTTCTAACGTCATTTGTGTCAATAATGATTCAGAATGAACAAAGTAATCGGAAATTTTCTTTTCTGTGAGGCTCAAATTCGGTTTTTTGATCCGAATCCGTTGATCCAAATAGTGGTTTTTCATTAACACGTTCCTCCAATCTTATTTTTTAAAATAGAATGAATGCCTTTTCATTGTTGGTATAGACTGATTATAGTGGAAAAAGAGGACAAATACAATTTCTCTTTTTCTCCACAAAAAAGAAATTCTTTAAAAAAAGCCAAAAAAAAATAAATAATCTTTTTTCTGAAAAATGAAGGGGTCTTGAAAAGACTTCTCTCAACTAAAGAAAGTAGCCAGTAAAAAGAACGTGATACCAAGAGATTTACTTGTGTTTTTTGTATGAAAGCTCCTTAAAAATAAAAACGTTTTACCTTTTGAGTAGGCAAGATTTTTGCTAAAAAATAAAAAATATTTTTTAATTAGTGTAATCGTTTACATTATTTTTTTTATCCTTTATGATTGAAGTATCAAAAGAGGCAGGTGAAAGAAAAATGGACATTGGCTTTATTGGACTTGGGAAAATGGGTTTGAACATGGCGTTAAATGTTCACGAACAAGGCTGGCCCATTATTGGCTTTGATGTGACAAAAGAAGCAAGAGCGACTGCTAGAGAGCAGGGGCTTTCCGTTGTAGATTCGTTGCCGGAACTATTGAAAGCGCTTAACAAAAGGAAGGTGATTTTTTTAAGTACCCCCGCTGGTCAGATTACCAATCAATTAGTGGCAGAATTGGTAGAGCAATTAGCACCAGAGGATATCATTGTGGATAGTGGCAATTCAAATTTTCATGATAGTGTTGCGAATGCTCAGCTTGCTAAGGAAAAAGGAATTTATTTTATTGATTGTGGTACTTCTGGTGGCATCAAAGGAGCGCGGGAAGGAGCGTGTTTAATGGTTGGCGGTGCGCCTGAAGCTGTCAAAGTGTTAACCCCATTTTTTGAAGATTTAGCTTGTGAACAAGGGTATCTTTATGCTGGGAAATCAGGAGCTGGTCACTATTTGAAAATGGTGCATAACGGGATTGAGTACGTCATGATGCAAGCCATGGGCGAAGGATTCAATTTATTAGAAGCTGCCGAATATGATTTTGCGTTGGAGAAAGTAGCCGATGTGTGGAATCACGGCTCGATTATTGAAGCTCGCTTGATGGGCTTAGCGAAAGAGGTTTTTGCGGAAAATCCTACGTTAGCCAATTTAGAAGGGAAAGTTGCAGCAAATGGCGAAGCCAAATGGATGATTGAAGAAGCATTGCGTTTGGAGATGCCCGTCCCAACTACGGCGTTGTCCTTATTTACTCGAAATGAAAGTATGCTAGCAAATCATTTTTCAAACAAAGTGGTCGCTTCTTTGCGACAAGGATTTGGCGGGCATGAAGTCGTAAAAAGTCAGTAAAGGAGTTTAGTCATGTTAAAAAAACAAAAAATTGCCATAGTGAATTCCAGTAGTTTTGGTCAAATTTTTCCTGAACACTTGACGCGCTTAGAAAAAATAGGCACCGTGAAGCATTTTACAGTCGACAGTGAAATTGGTGGCAAAGAGTTAGCGGAACGTTTACAAGGATATACGATTATTATTGCTAGCGTGACGCCATTTTTCACGAAAGAATTTTTTGAACATAAAGATGAATTGTTGCTGATTTCTCGCCACGGCATTGGGTATAACAACATCGATTTAGACGCTGCAAAACAGCATGACACAATTGTTTCCATCATCCCAGCTTTAGTAGAACGAGATGCCGTGGCGGAAAACAATGTCACAAATTTACTAGCTGTTTTACGGCAAACCGTGGCTGCAGATGCCAGCGTTAAAGCAGATCAATGGGAAAAACGAGCGAATTTTGTCGGTCGGACGTTATTTAACAAAATTGTGGGTGTCATTGGTGTTGGGAACACAGGAAGTTGTGTCGTTGAGACGTTACGAAACGGATTTCGCTGTGACGTGTTAGCGTATGATCCCTATAAATCCGCCACTTATCTGCAAAGTTATGGAGCCAAAAAAGTAGACTTAGATACGTTGCTAGCTTCAGCAGACATCATTTGTTTATGTGCCAATTTAACTGAAGAAAGTTATCACATGATTGGCTCGGCGGAAATTGCCAAGATGAAAGACGGCGTCTATCTTTCCAATAGCGCACGAGGCGCCTTGATTGATGAAGAAGCCATGATTGCCGGCTTAGAATCGGGCAAAATTGCTGGGCTTGGGACAGATGTTTTAGAAGAGGAACCAGGTCGGAAAAATCATCCTTATCTTGCGTTTGAAAATGTAGTAATGACGCCGCACACCTCCGCTTATACCATGGAATGCCTGCAAGCGATGGGAGAAAAATGCGTGCAAGATGTGGAAGACGTGGTGCAAGGTATTTTACCTCAACGGGCAGTGCAAGAAGTCAGTCGTTACGTTAGTTAAGAAGGAGGAGGAGCATGTTAACTGATTTAAAAGTGAAAGTTGGACCGCAATTTTATCGTTACCACGAAGGCGCCTTAGCTTCGGTGCCGTCACTTTTCAAGGAATATCACGCCCAACGAATTTTGGTGGTGCATGGCACCGTATCCTTTGAAAAAGCTCAGCCATTTTTGTCCTTCTTGGCAGATTCAGAGTATCAATTCTTCTATCACACTTACACAGGAGAATGTAGTTATTTTGGCGCCGAACAAATTTCACAGCAAATAAAGGAACACCAGATTGACTTTCTTCTGGGAGTCGGCGGCGGTAAGTTAGCCGATTTAGTGGGCTACAGCGCCCATTTAAACAATCTGAATTTTGGCTTGGTCCCTACTTTGGCTAGTAACTGTGCGCCGTGGACACCGTTAGCTGTGATGTATCAAGAAAATGGCGCGGCCGAAGGCAAAACGGAACATTTCTTTCGCCAAGCTGCGTTTTTAATCACTGATCCTAAGTTGCTTCTTGATGCGCCCCGTGATTATTTTGTCGCTGGTTTAGCTGATACGTTAGCGAAATGGTATGAATCAGAGACCATTTTACGCCAAGCCCATTTGCAAGGGGAACCCTTTTTACAATTAGCGGGAGCGACCGCCAAGCTTTCGCAAGAAGCGATTATGCGGGACTCAAAAGCAGCCTTAGCAGCGATGGATGAGGGCAAACTCACGCCTGAATTTGTCCATCTTTCAGAAATTGTTTTCGCTGTTTCTGGATTAGTCGGCGGCTTCGGCGACAAATACGCCCGCAATGCAGCAGCACACGCCATGCATGATGCTATGAGTAAATTTTTACCAAAAAGTCATGACTATTTACATGGCGAAAAAGTAGCTTACGGCATCTTCTATCAATTAGCATTGGAAAAAAGGTGGGCCATCATAGACGCATTAATCACCTTTTATCAAGAGCTAAACTTGCCCATGTCGTTACGACAAATGGGCCTTTACCCAGAAGAAGAAGCAGTACTCGATGCAATGGTTCAATTTATTGATTCAAAAGAAAAGGTTCATTTAATTCCTATTGAGATTTCGGAAGAACGTTTACGTCAAGGGATTGAAGAGCTAGAAAAGTATATCCAAAACCAAGGATAAGAAGGAGGAACTATGGAAACGTTAAGTGTTTTACAAAGTTTGATAATGGCGCTTTGGGTGGCAGCAATTATGTCCAGATGGCTTGGAGGAGGAGCAACGTTAACGTTGCGTTTCTCGCCCTTAATGACAGGGTTAGTAGCAGGTTTAGTGATGGGCGATGTCCCGAAAGCGATGATTGTCACCGCAGCATTACAAATGATTTACATGGGTGTTTTTTCACCAGGTGGCTCTATGCCAGCAGAACCATCAATTGCGGCAGCGATTGCTGTGCCAGTTGCGTTGCTAGGGAATTTGAAGCCGGAAGCGGCTATCGCCGTAGCGGTTCCTGTCGGTCTTTTAGGGAGTTATTTATATCAATTCCGTTTCTTTATTAACACGTTTTTAGGGAAGTATACCGATCGTGCGGTGGCTGAACTAAATTCTAAAAAAATTGCCCGCTCAATTATCTGGTATCCAACGATTGCCTCATTTATTTTATTCGTTCCATTAGTCTTTTTTGCTCTTTATTTAGGGGCACCAGTCATTGCCGATATTATTAAAGCATTAGAAGGAACCGTTGTGATTCACGTGTTAGAAGTAGTCGGTGGTGGTTTAGCCGCAATTGGGATTGCGACAACGGTCTATGTCATTGGTCGAAAAGATTTCTTGGTTTTCTTTTTCCTTGCATACTTCATGAGTATCGTCTTTAAGTCATTGGAAATTACCATGGTAACGTATGCCATCTTTGGCGTAATTATTGCGTTAATTTTTGTGCAAGTCCAAAAAGGCAAACCTGTAGCAGAAAGTGCTGGTTCCGCCAGTGCCACCACTGATTTTGATGATGATGACGATTACGATGACGGGTTTTAAAAGAAAAAGGAGGAACTGAAATGACGGAAACAACAGAAAAAGTCGTGCCGAAAACAACGAATTTAGCACCAGAAGAAATTACCAATAAAGATGTTACAAAAGCCTATCTCCGTTGGCATTTTGCCAATGAAATTCCCCATTCCTTTGAACGTTACTTGGCGCCTTCGTTATTGTACGCAATGATGCCACTTTTAAAGAAATTATATAAAGACGATGAACAATTAAAAGCCGCTTATATGCGTCAACTGCTGTTTTTCAATACGCAATTAAGCTGGGGCGGCGGTGTCATTACTGGGTTGATGGCTTCCATGGAACAAGAGCGGGCCAAAGAAGAACATGAAGGCCGCGAAATCATGATGCAAGATGATTTAATGTATAACACCAAAGCTGGATTGATGGGCGCGTTAGCGGGGATTGGTGATGCGATTGACTCAGGTACGGTTCAATATATTTTTATTGCGATTGCGGTGCCGTGGGCGCAACAAGGTAGCGCATTAGGTGCGATTTTCCCCTTTGTCGCGTTTGCCCTTTATCAAGTACTGTTAGGTGTGTTCTTTGCGAGACAATCCTTTAAAATGGGGCGGAATGCCACAGGCTTAATGCAAAGTGCTGGGATTCAAAAAGCTATTGAAATGTTATCTGTTTTAGGGTTGTTCATGATGGGGATTTTAGCTGGTAATTATGTCAAAGTTTCTTCAACTCTTCAATTTAAACTTTCTGGCCGTGAGTTTGTGGTTCAAGATATCCTTGATCAGATTGTCCCAGGACTCTTACCGCTAGCTGTTGTAATGGGCGTGTATTGGTTCTATACGAAAAAAGGCTTGAAAGTTACGCAAGCATTATTGTGGTTAACAGGTATTTTAATTGTCTTAGCAACAGTCGGTATTTTATAAAAAGAAAAGGACGTGAATCAGATGGGCGTAGTAAATTTAGCAAGAGTAGATGAACGATTAATTCATGGACAAGTGATGGTGACCTTGTCCCAAAAAAATGGCGTTAATTCCATTTTCGTTGTTGATGAAGTGGTGGCAAAGGATAAATTTATGCGTGATTTATACAAAAGTGCAGGCAGTCGGACAGGACAAAAAACCATTGTCATTACGCCGGAAAAAGCTAAATTTTATTGGGATGAATACCAATTCAAAGAGTACAACTGTATTTTAATCGCTAAAACCGTCTCTGTAATTTATGACTTAGTAAAACACGGAGTCCCTATGAAGGAGTTAAACATCGGCGGTATTGCACAGAAGAATCCAGAAAAAGATTTATTAGTAACCAAATCAGTTTATTTAAACAAAGAAGATGCCGAAAAATTAAAAGAACTACATGAGGTGTATGGCGTAGAAGATATTTATTTCCAAGCAACGCCTTCTGCACCAAAAACTAGTTTAAAAGAGGTTTTAGGCAAATTTAATTTATAGAAAAGGACAGTCGCTTGAGTCATTGCATGACTGTTTGAAGTAATGACTCAAGCCACTGAACTGAAGGAGGAACTTTTATGTTAGGGATTGTGATTGCTACACACGGTGCACTAAGTGACGGTGCGAAAGACGCAGCTACCGTGATTATGGGCGCAACCGAAAATATCGAAACCGTTAATCTAAATAGTGGAGACGATGTCCAAGCACTAGGCGGACAAATTAAAACAGCGATTGAGAACGTCCAACAAGGGGATGGCGTGTTGGTCATGGTTGACTTATTAAGTGCGAGTCCTTACAATCAGGCAGTTTTGGTGATTAACGAACTCGAACCAGCTCTACAAAAGAAAATCTTTGTGGTGAGTGGTACCAACCTACCAATGGTCTTAGAAGCGATAAACCATCAATTATTGGGCACACCGATTGCTGAAGCGGCGCAAGCGATTGTTGCGCAAGGCAAAGAAAGTGTGCAAGCATGGGATATTTCTATGACTTCCTTTGAGGACGAAGAGGATGAGGACGATGATTTTTAAGAATGTAGTAAAGGGTGAAAGCAATGAAATGGGGATTTAGATGGTACGGAGCGGCAGGCGATGCCATTCCGTTAAAACATATTCGACAGATTCCAGGAATTACTGGTGTTGTCGGTACCTTGTTAAATAAACTACCAGGTGATGTTTGGACTGTAGCCGAAATTCAGGCACTTAAACAATCGGTAGAACAAGAAGGATTAGCACTTTTAGGAATTGAAAGTGTCGCTATTCATGATGCCATTAAAGCGGGAACGGATCAACGAGACCACTATATTGATAATTATCGCCAAACGTTACGTAACTTGGGGAAATGTGGAATTTCCTTAGTGTGCTACAGTTTCAAACCTATTTTTGGTTGGGCTAAAACGGACTTGGCGTATGAGAATGAAGATGGCAGCTTATCGTTGTTATTTGATCAAGCTGTGGTAGAGAACATGCAGCCAGAAGACATGTATCAATTGATTCACAGTCAATCAAAAGGATTCCGGTTACCAGGTTGGGAAGAGGAGCGTTTGCAACAATTTCAAGAATTGAAAGCCATGTATGCCGGCGTAACAGAAGAAGATTTGGTCGAAAATTTGCGCTACTTTTTAGAACGTGTGATTCCTGTCTGTGAAGAAGAAAATATCAAAATGGGGATTCACCCCGATGATCCACCTTGGGAAATTTTTGGTTTGCCAAGAATCACTAAAAATTTAGCGGATTTAAAACGGATCCTTTCCTTGGTGGACTCACCAGCAAATGGGATTACATTTTGTACAGGTTCCCTCGGTGCGGACCCGACGAATGATTTGCCTACTATGATTCGTGAAATAGGTCACAGAATTAATTTTGTTCATTTCCGCAATGTGAAGTATTTAGGTGAGCATCGTTTTGAAGAAACGGCGCATCCGAGTGTCGCTGGTTCGTTAGATATGGCGGAATTAATGCAAGCACTGGTAGATGTAGGGTATGAAGGTGTTATTCGTCCTGATCATGGGCGGGCAATTTGGGATGAAAAAGCGATGCCTGGTTATGGTTTATATGATCGAGCAATGGGGTTGACCTATATTCAAGGACTGTACGAAGCAACCAAAGCCAAACAAAATAGGAAGTGACAGAATGGAAACAAAAGTTGAAAAAAATCAACTGTATCAACAATTAGCGACATGTAAACTTTTACCACTATATACTGCAACAGATTTACGCTATTTGCCACAAGTAGAATCAGTCTTAGTAGAAAACGAATTACCGTTTATTGAGGTCACTTTTCGGAGTCAGCTGGCCTTGCCTGCCATCAAACAACTTGCTGCTTCAGGGAATTTAATTGTGGGCGCAGGAACTGTTAGAACCTTGAAAGAAGCCCAAGAGGCAGTAGCGAACGGTGCACAGTTCATTGTTTCCCCAGCGATTGTTCCAGAAGTCATTGATTTTTGTCTGGCAAACGAGGTGCCTATTTTTCCAGGAACAGCTACGCCTGGGGAGATTCAGCGAGCGCTGGCGTATGGCTTACGAGTGGTTAAATTTTTCCCAGCCGATATTTACGGCGGGTTAAAAGCCATTAAAAGTTTAAGCGGTCCGTTTTATGATGTTCAATTTTTACCAACTGGTGGGATTGATGAAACAAACTTTATAGAGTATGTGGAAGCAGAAGAAGTATTAGCAGTGGGCGGCTCCTTTATTTTATCGGAAAAGATGCTTCAAGAAGATGAAGCTTCGGCACGCCAGCATGTTCAATCTTTACTCACGAAAATCAAAGAACGACAAGCAAAATAAAAAGATGAGGTCGGGACAGAAGCGTTTAACTCCGAGAAATAAGAAGGAATTTCCGAAAATTGTTCTGTAATTTTTGGAGAATTTCGGCTTATTTCCGAAGGAGTTGCTTCTGTTCCCGCCGTTTATAAGTTTTTGAGCGTGGAGCAAAAATCCAAAGTGATTTTTGTCCCACGCTCTCTTTTTTTTTCTGTCCAAATGTTACTGACATTATTTTAGTTTTCATTTTGTAAAAATAGTATAGGAGAAAAGCAATCAGTTATGTATAATTAGTGAAAGAAGGTTGCGTGAAGTAAAAATAAAAAGGAGAGCAAAGGATGTTAAAAAATGTAGAAGTGTTCTGGCAAAACTTTTTAGATAAACATGAATTAGATATGTTGATGCCCGATGTGTGGATGTTTGGTGATGGCTCTTCTGAGATGGGTAATCGTTTGGGTCAATTGGTTGTTTCTGGTCGTAAGACAGCGACATGTTCTTCTTTAGATATTTATAAGATGGAAGAAGAACAACTCCCTAAAGCTGGTCAATACGACATAATTTTAGATGGTCAGTCTCAACCGCTGGCTATTATTCGAACAACCAAAGTTGAAATTATGCCCATGAACAAGGTCTCAGAATCTTTTGCGCAAGCGGAAGGTGAAGGAGATTTGACGTTGGATTATTGGTATGAAGAGCATGCGCGGTTCTTTAAAGAAGAACTGGCCCCCTATCAGCTACAATTTTATCCCGACATGTTGTTAGTTTGCCAAAGTTTTGAAGTGGTGGATCTTTATACAGAAAAAGAATAAACAGAGAAGCGGTGACTGACACGATTGAAACGAGCAGTTGTCGCTTTTTTTACTGATTTTTTGAAAAAGTTGCGTATGTTTATATAGACAGGGTGATAGAAAAGAGATGTGTATTTTAAGTGTCGAGGAAAAGATGGTACAATAACCTAAGGAGAATACTAACAAGGAGTGAATGTTATGAAAGAAGAATTTTCATATGAAATTTTAGAAGAAGTCGCTGTGTTATCTGAGAATGCTCGTGGCTGGCGTAAAGAATTGAATTTAATTAGTTGGAATGGTCGTCCACCAAAATTTGATTTGCGTGAGTGGGCCCCTGATCACGAAAAAATGGGTAAAGGCATCACCTTAACTAACGAAGAATTTGCTGAATTAAGCAAAACAATTAAATCCATGTAAAAGGAGCACCCTGTCAATGAAAAGTATGACTGGATTTGGAAAAAAGACCATTCAAAATGAAAATTATCAATTGGATATCGAAGTCAAAAGTGTCAACCAGCGGTTTTTAGATATTCAATTGCGTATGCCCAAGGAACTGAATGCCTATGAACTGGTGATTCGGCAAGTAATCAAACGCACGTTAAAACGTGGGCGTGTGGAAGTCTATGTAAATCTCCAAAAAATCGGCAACAATCAAAAAGAAGTGCGCGTGCAGTGGGACTTAATTGATCAATTATTAACTTCGGTAGATCAACATTTAAAGGAAAAATATCCGGAAGCAACGTTTGATGCAGGGGACACGGTCAACCATTTATTAAAGCAAAATGATTTTGTCGAAATAGTGGAAGCAGAAATTGTTGATCAGACATTTGAACCATTTCTTGTTCAAGCATTTGAAGCAGCCATCGCTAGTCTTGACCAAAGCCGTGTGCAAGAAGGAACGCAAATTAAACAAGTCCTGCTTGACTATGTAGCAGTGTTGACCCAATCAATTCAAGAACTGCAAGCGTTTGTGGGCGTTTTTGAACAAGAATACCGTCAACGTTTTGAAGCGAAATTAAACGAATGGTTAGGTAGCCAAGTGGATGAAACACGCTTATTAACAGAAATGGCCATTTTATTGGAAAAAGGCGATATTCATGAAGAATTGGATCGTTTGGATATCCATATTGATAAGTTGCATCAGTTGCTTGACGAAACAGAACCAGTGGGCCGAGAACTAGATTTCTTAATTCAAGAAATGAACCGTGAAGTCAATACGATTGGTTCGAAATCAAGTCCAATTGAAATAAAAAATAGTGTCGTTCAAATGAAAACAACCTTAGAAAAGATTCGTGAACAAATTCAAAATGTCGAATAGAGAAAATGGTTTCGTGTTTTTCCAGAAAACGCTATAATATAGAAGTAACGAATAAATGACAGAGGTGAAAGCAATGACTAAATTTTATGATGTAACCTTTCAAGAATTAAGTGGTCGTTCTGTGGTAAAAACAGAAGTCGCTTCAGACAGAGAACCATTTGACGTCTGGCAAGATGCTTGTGCAAGCTATTCTGAAACAGAATTAAATATCCAAATTAACGAAGACACGTTTGTTACTTTGAATCGTCACTTTGTTGTTCGCATTGACGTGAAAGAAGTTGACGGTCCTGTCGACAAACAAGTTCGTCGTCGCGATGAATTGATGAACGTGGTCAATACGCTTTCTAATATGGGCTTATAAAAAATACCACCAAGCATTTCACGCTTGGTGGTATTTTTTTTAATTAGAATAAAAGAAACAAGCCAACGGCGCATAGGAAAGAAAGAACTGCGGCACTTAAAAAGATTGTCCGCATGGATGCAGTTTTACTGCTTTCTTTGCCGTGTTTTTTCTGACGTTCTAAACGTTTTTGAAGCTGACGGGTAATTACTGAGAAAATCAGCCCGAAAAGGACTAAAACACTTGTGGCAATCGATTTGGGAATAAAATGATTCGGTTCTGCAACGGTGGTATCCCCAGAATGTTCGTTTGATTCTTCCGCAGCTTCAGCTGTTGTTTGTTTTGGCTTAACTTCTTGGTAAGCCACTTTCGGCGCTTGAACAGTACTATTTAACAATGTCAAAGGCGTGTCGACTTGCACCTGCCCTGCTACTAATTTAAAAGTAGGCTGACTGCCTTTGGGAACGACACCGTATAAATCGTTAGCCAAAGTGACTTTTTTGTGATCAATGGTTTGTGGTCCTTTGTCTAAAAGTTTTTTGCGTTCGTATGTCGTATAGGCATAGTCCAGCAAAGCATTCCCAGCCACATGCCGTTCGTATTCACCATCTTGGTTTTGCCAATTACCAACGCCTAAAATGACTTCAATTAAACGGAAATCTCCTTGTTTGACAGTCGCAATATAGTTAAAACCGCCTGTTGGACTAGAGCCTGTTTTTAAACCATCCACGCCTTGATAACCATACTTAGCGCCTGGTAAAGAATAATTGTACGCTTCAAACGTTTCCTCGTAAGGCGTGCCGACCATTGTTTTCACCACTGGTTTATTGGTGATTTCTAAAATTTCTGGATAATTTTTCAGAAAGTGATAGGTTAGTGAAGCTAAATCTCTAGCTGTAGAGACGTTATCGCCATTTGGGTCAATTCCTTGCATTTGATACAGGCCGTTAAAGGCACTTGCTTGCGCTCCACTGCAGTTGTAATAGGTAGTATTTGTCATCCCTAATTCAGCCGCTTTTTGATTCATTAAATGAACAAAGTCAGTAGGCTGGTTCCCTGAAATTAAGTTTGCCAACATGAGAGTCGCCACATTAGAAGAGGGGACAGCAATCATTTTTAACAGTTCACGGACTGGATAAGCAACACCTAACGTAATTTTGTTATTACTAATGGCATATATTTTAGAAATATCGACATCTTTTTGCGTAGCAGTCACAGTCGTATCCATTGTAAATTTTCCTTGCTCCATTGCTTCAAAGGCCAAGTACATGGTCATCACTTTGGCAATACTGGCAGGATTCCACGCTAAATCTGGTTGCTGCGACCAGAGAATTTCTCCAGAATCAGCATCAACAACGATGGCTGCTTTGGGAATGCCATCCGCTTTCAGGGTTGTCCCCATTTTTTTAGCAATTGCGGTAATATCTTCTTCTGCGTGAGTCACAGTAGGTTGGGCAAAAAAGGCCCCACAACTGACAACTAAGCCTAGCAGAAACAATGTAAATGGTTTAATTCGTGCGATGTTTCTCAGTCCTTTCTTATTCACGTTTTTTCATCCTAAAGGAGTCATCACTTCATTTTACTTAAAAAATGGCTGCCTGTATAGGAATTCTAGGTAATTTGTTTAAAAAAAGAACAAGTTATGAAAGCCAAATTAAAGAAGAAATGTTATTTTTTCAGTGAATCTCCAAGAAAGTCTTGAAAATTGCAGAAAAAAAGTGCAAAATAGAACTAATACTGTGAAATTATGTTTTGAAAGGAAGTCGTTATGTCAGAGCGCGGGTTATTAATCGTATTGTCAGGTCCTTCAGGAGTGGGGAAAGGGACTGTAAGAAAGGCTATTTTCGACAGTGAAGAAAATGATTTTCAATATTCAATCTCAATGACCACTCGGAAACAGCGAGAAGGCGAAGTGGATGGAGTAGATTACTATTTCCGTTCAAGAGAAGAATTTGAAGCGATGATTGAAGCTGGAGAAATGTTGGAATATGCGGAATATGTTGGTAACTATTATGGGACACCATTAACGTATGTTAACCAGACGCTAGATGAAGGCAAAGACGTCTTTTTAGAAATCGAAGTCCAAGGGGCTAAACAAGTCAAAGACAAAGTGCCTGATGGCGTATTTATCTTTTTGACACCCCCCGATTTAGCGGAATTAAAATCAAGAATTATTGGCCGCGGAACAGACGAAATGTCTGTGATTGAAGAACGAATGGCTGTGGCCAGAGAAGAAATCGAAATGATGGCGCTGTATGATTATGCGGTAGTGAATGATGAAGTTCCTTTAGCCGTGCAACGAATTAAAGACATTATCGCGAGTGAGCACTTCCGTGTTGACCGTGTAATTGGAAAATATATTAAAATGTTAGAGGAGATGTAGCCTTATGATGTTAAAACCGTCAATTGACTCATTATTAAAAGAAGTCCCTTCAAAATATTCTTTGGTTATTTTAGCAAGCAAACGTGCGCATGAATTAGATGAAGGCGTTCAACCAACCGTTGAATCCTTTGATTCTGTAAAAAGTGTGGGTCGTGCGTTAGAAGAAATCGAAGCAGGAACAGTGATCAGTGATCCAAATCCTGAAGAAAAACGTGAACGTCTACGCATTGAACGTGAAGAACGCAAACGCCAACGTGAACAAGAACAAAAAGAATTAGAAAACCGTTTACGTGACGAAAAAAATTAATTGAATGAAAAACAAGTCTATGATTGAAGCTTTCTTCAAGTAAAGGCTTGTTTTTTTGTGATTGCAAATGTTGTGGGATGACTTTTGTGGTATACTGTTTTTGTAGATAAGTTATGACGGTGGCTACTTCTGGAAGGTGGTGGTGCTTATGAGCATAAGTACTAAAATCTATGAAAGGGGAAAGCCGTATTTGTCCGCATTAGATGTAATCGGACTAATTTTCGACTTTGGTTTATATACCATTGCGTTGATTAGTTTGGTTGTCACTTTGCTAAAAAAGACAAAAAGAAATAACCAGTCATAAACTTTGAACGGTTAACTGGTTATTTCTTTTTAATTAAGTAAAAACTAAGTTACTGTCATGATTCTACAGTTAGAGAGATGGACCAACATCTCTCTTTCAAAATGATTATACCATAAAAAAATGTAGAGTGCTAACACTAGTTAGCAGTGTAAGTTTCAAAGTATTTTAAGAGGATTACTAAAAGCTACTTTCTTAGATCATGTAGTGAGACCCGAAAGTTAGACCGAATACCGACTGGAGAAATCTGGTCGGTATTTTTATGCGACGAACCGTTTACGGAATTGAACGGGACTGCACCCTAGTTTTGTCTTTATTCGTTGATGATTATAATAATCAATCCATTCCTCAATTGCTTGTTCTAGTTCTTCGAAACTAGAATAAATAATGCCATGGTAGGTTTCTTGTTTTAGTAAACCAAAGAAATTCTCCATAGGAGAATTATCAAAACAATTGCCTTTTCGAGACATACTTTGAAAGATCTGGTGACTGGTTAATTGCTTTTTGTACTGCTTCATTTGGTACCCCCAACCTTGGTCAGAATGAAAAGTGCGCCGATATGGACAATCTTGCGTTTTATCAATGGCTTCTTTTTGTGCCTCAAGAATTGCTTTGGCATTCGGCTGTTTAGAAATACGGTAAGACAAGATTTCACCATTAAATAAATCAAGAAAAGGATCTAAATAGAGTTTTTTTATTTGAATCTTTCCACTTTGATCACGTTCATAATACTTAAATTCAGAGGTATCTGTTGTTAGCTTTTGATGGGGTACTGAAGTGTAGAAACGACGATGTAGACGGTTTTTTTCGCCATAGCCAACGGTTCCTTTGTAGGAATTATATTTTCTTGATTTACGAATAAATTTTGTCCCTTTTAGGCCAAGTTTACGCATAAGACGACGAATTTTTTTCTGGTTTACGTTCAATCCTTGTTCTTTTAAAGCTAATTGAATACGGCGATAGCCATAGTTTCCTTTGTTTTCGTCAAAAATTTTCTTAATCAGGGCTTCTAATTTTTGATTGGGATTTTTTCGCTCAAATCGCTTTTGCCAATACATATACGTCGCTTTAGGAAATTTGGTTGCTTCCAGTAAGATTGTTAATCGGAATTTTTTTCGGAGTTCGTGGATGATTCGGGCATCTCGTTCTTGAGTCGTTCCGGGATATTCATTCCTAAAGCGCGGAGCTTTTTTATGAAGGCTAGTTCCGCTCGCAATAGTTCATTTTCATGTTCTAATTCTTGTTCACGTGTTCGTGTTTTTTTCACCTGAACGGGTTTCTTTTTCTTTGACATAGAAGGTCTTCCTTTCTGTTTTGGTGAAAGCCCTTCTATGCCTGTTTCTAGAAATTTCTGGTGCCAAGCCAAGACTAAGGTATCGTTTGGCAGACCATATTTCAATGCGACAGTCAGATAAGAGTCACCACTCGTTAAATAATAGTGTATGACATCCCGCTTGAATTTGGAAGAGTAATGTTGGTAATTTACTCTTCGATGAAGTGCGTTAAATCCAAATTTCTCGACTGTTTTAACCCATTTACGAACAGTCGAAAGTGAAGCAATATCAAATTGATTCGCTAGTATTCGATAACCTCCTGCGCCATTTTGGTAAGCTTCTACTACTTTTTTCTTGAATGCATAATCGTATTTTGCCAATTTAAATACGCCTCCAAAGTTAGATTTTTTGGTCTAACTTTGGGGGCGCACTACATCATTTGTTTAGGAAAGCTAGCTTTTTATATTTTAAGGAGAAATTAACTAAGCTTAACAACAACGAGACACACAAGACAAATCAGTCAATCTTTAGTACAATAGGCAAAGAGAATTTACATAAAAAGGAGGACGCACCATGCAAAAAGTAGCCAAAGTTATTGTGGATGTACCAACGATGCAAACCGATCAACCATTCACTTATTTAGTTCCTGAAAATTTAAATGAGCAATTGGCTGTCGGCATGCGTGTAGAAGTGCCTTTTGGTAACGGTAATCGGCATGTTCAAGGGTTTGTTCTAGCCATTGAACCAGTGGCTGCAACGGTTCTTGACGAAACCAATGTTCAGTTGAAAGAACTAGTGGCGGTGTTGGATTTAAAACCTGTCTTAAATACAGAAATGTTGGCTTTAGCTGATTATATGAAGGAAAAAACGTTTGCCTTTAAAATCACTTGTTTGCAAACCATGTTGCCTAGCGTAATGCGTGCCGATTACCAAAAATATATTTATTTAACGGATGAGCTTTCTGAAGAATTACAAGATCAGTTATTTTATGGTTTAGAGGAAATTTCGTGGGACCAAGCGCAAGAACGTGGGCTTTTGCCTCAACTAATGGCGTTGCGTAAACAGCAAAAAGTCGATATTCGCTACGAAGTTACGACGAGAAATAAAGTCAAAATGGTCCGCTTCATTCAAGCCGCTAAGGAATTTGAACAATTAGAGGAAATTCGTTTGGGTTTACGCAAGGGAGCTAAGAAGAAAGAGCAACTTCTTTACTATTTACAACGCTTAGGCACTGAAAAAGTCACCGCTGTGAAGGAAATGAAAGAATTAGGTTTCAGTACCGCGCTTTTAAATGAAGCGGCCAAAAACGGCTGGTTAACGTTCATTGAAAAAGAAGCGTATCGTGATCCGTTTGCTAATCAGACGTTTGAAAAAACGACTGCGTTATCTTTGAATGCAGAACAACAGGTGGCTGTGGAAACAATCTTACAATCGGTCCAAGAACAGCAAAGCCAAACCTACTTATTGGAAGGTATTACAGGAAGTGGGAAAACAGAAGTTTATCTACAGGTCATTGCAGAAGTTCTTAACCAAGGCAAAACAGCCATTATGCTTGTCCCTGAAATTTCTTTAACTCCGCAAATGGTGCAACGCTTTAAAAGTCGCTTTGGCGAACATGTTGCTGTAATGCACAGTGGCTTATCGCAAGGTGAAAAATACGATGAGTGGCGGAAGATTGAACGAGGAGAAGCGGAAGTGGTGGTTGGCGCGCGTTCAGCCATTTTTGCGCCAATCGAAAACATCGGCGTGATCATTGTTGATGAAGAACACGAGGCAAGTTATAAACAAGAAGAAACCCCCCGCTACCACGCGAGAGATTTAGCGATTTGGCGTTCGGAGTACCATCATTGCCCTGTTGTTTTAGGTAGTGCCACGCCGTCCTTGGAATCACGCGCTCGCGCACAAAAAAATGTTTATCAGCGGTTACGATTAACACAGCGTGCCAATCAAGCGGCAACCTTGCCTACGATTGATGTAGTGGATATGCGGCAAGAAGTAGAAAATGGCAATGTCTCTTCTTTTTCCATGTCGTTGCAAGAAAAACTCCAAGAACGCTTAGAGAAAAACGAACAAAGTGTTCTCCTACTTAATCGCCGTGGCTATTCGTCATTTGTGATGTGTCGCGATTGTGGCTATGTGTTGCCGTGTCCGAATTGTGATATTTCCTTGACTTTGCATATGGATAGTAAAACAATGAAATGTCATTATTGTGGGCATGAAGAACAGATTCCTTATCGCTGTCCTAACTGTGGCCAAGATAAAATTCGCTACTACGGAACAGGCACACAAAAAGTAGAAGAAGAATTACAAACGTTATTACCAGACAGTCGTATTCTCCGAATGGATGTTGATACGACCCGTCGCAAAGGTGCGCATGAAAAAATTTTGCGAACATTTGGTGAAGGACAAGCGGATATCTTATTAGGCACACAAATGATTGCCAAAGGACTGGACTTTCCAAATGTGACGTTAGTCGGTGTCTTAAATGCTGATACCGCCTTGAATTTACCCGATTTTCGTTCCAGTGAACGGACCTTCCAGTTATTGACACAGGTCAGTGGCCGAGCTGGTCGTGCTGAAAAACCGGGAGAAGTCATCATTCAATCTTTTAACCCCGAGCATTATGCGATACAATTGGCAAAAGCCCAAGATTATGAAGATTTTTATACAAAAGAAATGTATATCCGTCATCGTGGGGATTATCCGCCGTACTATTTTACGGTCCAAATTACGGCTAGCCATCCTGAAGAAAATGAAGCAGCGAAACAAATGTTTCAAATTGCGACGAAATTAAAACAAGGCTTATCGCCGCAAGCTATTTTGTTGGGACCAACGCCTAACGCAATTATGCGTGTCAATAATCGATACTTTTATCAAGTGATTATCAAGTATAAACAAGAACCAATGCTTCAACCATTATTGAAAGAAATTTTAACCGATACACAACGAGCAACGGCTCGTGGTTTAAAGCTTTCCATTGATGCAGAACCCATGAATTTTATTTAAAAAATACAGCTTTGAAAGGAGCACTTATGCGCTATCCAGTTGTGATTCACCCGAACGAACACTTAAAAATGAAGGCTCAACCTGTGACGATTATTACCGATGAAATTGTGCAGTTACTAGAGGATATGTATGAAACAATGCTGGCCCATGATGGGATTGGCTTAGCAGCCCCGCAAATTGGTAAAAATTTGCAAATGGCAGTGATTGAAATCGATGAAGAATCTGGTCATTTTGAACTAATTAATCCAGTGATTATTGAAAAAAAGGGAACCAGTATTGATGTGGAAGGCTGTTTAAGTATTCCAGAAACATATGGAACCGTTGAACGAGCAGATGAAGTGACTGTCCGTTATTTTGACCGTGAAGGTGAAGAAATGGAAGTTACGGCTTACGGCTATTTAGCTCGAGCTTTTCAACACGAAATTGATCATTTGAATGGCGAGTTATTTATCGACAAAATGATTGAGAAAATTGCACCAGAAGATTTAGAAGCGTATATGGAGGAACATTTTGATGACTAAAATTGTATTTATGGGCACACCAGCCTTTTCTGTTCCGATTTTAGAAAGTTTAATCGAGGCAGGCTATGACGTTCAAGCGGTTGTCACGCAACCAGATCGACCAGTTGGCCGAAAAAAAGTGATTACCCCAACGCCTGTCAAAGAAGCAGCTTTAAAACATAACTTATTAGTCTTACAACCAGAGAAAATTTCAGGTTCTCCTGAAATGGAAAAAGTGATTGACTTAGCACCAGATTTAATTGTGACAGCAGCCTTTGGACAATTTTTACCAGAGAAAATTTTAAAAGCGCCTAAACTAGGTGCGATTAATGTCCATGCCTCACTTTTACCAAAATATCGTGGCGGCGCACCTGTACATTACTCGATTATTGAAGGAGAAAAAGAAACAGGCGTCACGATTATGGAAATGGTGAAAAAAATGGATGCTGGCGCGATTTTATCGCAACGTGCAATTCCGATTACGAAACAAGACGATGTAGGCACCATGTTTGAAAAATTAAGCATTCTAGGAAAAGAACTTTTATTAGAGACGTTACCTAAGCTAATTGCTGGCGAAATCACGCCTATTCCACAAGTGGAAGAAGAGGCTACTTTTTCACCAAATATTACTCGAGAACAAGAACGAATTGACTGGCAAAAAACCGCTGAGGCAATTGATAACCAAGTGCGTGGTATGCGTCCTTGGCCAACAGCGTTCACAACCTACCAAGGGACCAACTGGAAAATTTGGGCAGTGACACCACTGACTGAAACAACAACCAGCGCCCCAGGAACGATTATCCAACGTAGTAAAAAAGCGCTGTGGATTGCTTGTGGTGAAGGGACAGTCCTTCAAATTGATCGCCTGCAACCAGCAGGTAAAGGTCAATTAACGATTCAAGAATTTTTAAATGGCGTTGGTCAAAATGTCGCAGAAAAAGATAAGGTGGACTAACAAAAATGGCTGAAAAAATCCCCAAGAAATTAAAACGTTCTGTTCGATACGTTGCTTTAGAAACCATCGAACGTGTGGATAAAGGTGGGGCGTACTCCAATCTTTTACTTAATGAAATGATGACAAAATCAGAACTAAGCGAGAAAGATGGCCGCTTGTTTACAGAACTTGTCTACGGCACAATTAGTCGCAAATTATTGTTGGAATACTACTTAACACCATTTGTTAAGAAACCGCAAAAAGTCGATAATTGGGTGAAAAATTTATTGATTTTATCGTTATATCAATTACTTTATTTAGATAAAGTGCCTGATCATGCAGTCATTAATGAAGCGGTTGAAATTGGCAAACGTCGTGGCAATCCTGGGATTGGTAAATTCGTGAATGGCGTGCTGCGGGCGTTCCAACGAAATGGAGCACCTAGTTTGGCCGCAATTAGCGATCCAGTTGATCGTTTAGCAACGGAAATTAGCATGCCACGTTGGTTAACAGAAAAATTACTTGCCCAATTAGGCGAAGAAGAAACACGGCAGTTAGGTTTGTCATTATTTGAAAAAAGCCATGCGAGTGGCCGAGTAAACACACGGTTTATTTCACGAGAAGAAGCGCTGGAAGAATTACAAGAAACAGGGATTGCCGCGAAGGAAAGTCAACTTTCCCCTTATGGTGTTGTCGCTGAAAAAGGCTACTTAGCTGGTAGTGAACTGTTTATTAACGGTTGTTTAACCATTCAAGATGAAAGCTCTATGCTCGTGGCTCCAGCGATGCAAATTGAACCGCATCATCGTGTCTTGGATGCTTGTGCGGCTCCTGGTGGCAAAACGACTCATATCGCAACTTTTTTAGAGGCTGAAGCAGGTGGTCGTGTGACTTCTTTAGATATTCATGCGCACAAAATTAAGCTAATTAATGAAAATGCGCAACGCCTCCATGTGGCGGATGTCGTCCAAGCAGAAAAGCTTGATGCGCGACAAGTGGCCGAAGAATTTCCCGCAGAAACCTTTGATCGGATTTTAGTTGATGCACCATGTTCAGGCTTAGGGCTAATGCGCCGTAAACCAGACATTAAATACCATAAAACGGCCAATGATTTTCAAAATTTACCTAAAATTCAGTTAGAAATCTTAGAAAGTGTTGCCCCAACACTAAAACAATGGGGTATAATGGTCTATAGCACTTGTACTATTACGCCAGAAGAAAATCAGGAAGTAGTGGCAGCCTTTTTAGCCAAACACCCTGAATTTGAAAAAATTGAAATTGTTGCAAATGAAAATGTCCAAGCAGTAGTAAAAGAGCAAGAACTGGTTCTGTATCCCCATCAATACATGACAGATGGCTTCTTTATTTGCTGTATGCGGAAAGTTAGTTCAAATGAGGTGAAATAATTTGGAAATCAACGTTCAATCAGATGTCGGTCGCAAAAGAAATACGAACCAAGATTATGCCAACGTTTTTGAGAACCAACAACACATAACCTTTGCTGTTTTAGCAGATGGCATGGGTGGTCACCAAGCAGGTGATGTCGCTAGCCAAATGGCAGTCAATAATTTAGGTGAGAGTTGGTCCAATGCGTCTGTCGACTCAGCTGAAAAATCTGCACAGTGGTTAATTCAAGCAATTCAAAAGGAAAATGAAAAAATTTATGAACGCGGACAATCGAAACCAGAGTATTTAGGAATGGGGACAACCGTGGTTGGTGCCATCCTTTTACCGGATTCATTTGTCTTAGCAAATGTGGGGGACAGTCGTGCTTATTTAGTTCGTGACCAACACATGTTACAATTAACAGAAGATCATTCTTTAGTGAATGAACTAGTAAAATCAGGGGAGATTACTCGTGAGATGGCTGCAAATCATCCACGAAAAAATGTCCTAACACGTTCTTTGGGAATGCCTGGCACTGTCGAAGTCGATGTAGCCAATCATGAATGGCTGCCTAATGACTATTTACTGTTATGTTCGGACGGTTTAACCAATATGGTTCCTGAGACAAAAATTTTAGAAATTTTAGAGACGTCAGATCCCTTAGAATCCAAATTAAGCCAACTCGTTGCCCAAGCAAATGAAGCGGGTGGTTTAGATAACATTACCGTGTTAGTGATACACTTTGACGAACAGAAGGAGGAAAACCAATGATAGAAATCGGCAAGAAGCTGAATGGTCGATATCACATTATTGGCAGCATCGGAAGCGGCGGCATGGCCAACGTCTATTTAGCACACGATTTAATTTTAGACCGAGACGTTGCAGTAAAAGTCTTGCGCTTTGACTTCCAAAACGATCAAGCCGCCATCCGACGTTTTCAGCGTGAAGCACTAGCCGCAACTGAGCTGGTTCACCCGAATATCGTCAGTGTGTACGATGTAGGCGAAGAAGATGGACTACAATATTTAGTCATGGAATATGTGAAAGGAATGGACTTAAAACGTTACATCCAAACGCATTTCCCAATCCCTTATTCCACAGTTGTGGACATTACGCAACAAATTTTATCTGCTGTCGCAATGGCACATGAACATAGAATTATTCACCGGGATTTAAAACCGCAAAACATTCTGATTGACGAACACGGCACAGTCAAAATTACTGACTTTGGGATTGCGATTGCCTTGTCAGAAACGTCAATTACGCAAACGAACACAATGTTAGGTTCGGTGCATTACTTATCGCCAGAACAAGCGCGCGGAAGCATGGCGACCAACCAATCAGATATTTACGCTGTGGGAATTATTCTCTATGAAATGCTAACAGGGAATGTACCTTTTGATGGTGAATCAGCCGTAACGATTGCCTTAAAACATTTTCAAGAAGAAATTCCCTCTGTTAAAATGTTTGATCCAGGGATTCCTCAATCATTGGAAAATGTGGTTCGTCATGCAACCGCAAAAGACCCAAGCGATCGCTACAAAACAGCGAATGAGATGGCAGAAGACTTATACACGTCCTTGTCAGCCAGTCGTTTAAACGAACCTGCGTGGGAACCAACGGCTTTATTAGGAGAAACGAAAGTATTAACTCCGATTCCCGAAGACATCGCTGAACCGGAAGAGACAACGCCTGTCGAAGTTCCAGAAGATATCGCAGATGACATTTTAGCTGAACAACCACCGAAGAAAAACCGTAAAAAATTGTGGATTGGCTTAGCAATTGCGGCATTAATTGCTTTAGCAATAGGTGGCTTAGCCTTTGCAATGTCGGGTGGTAAAGACGTTGAAGTTCCTGATGTTACAAATGAAACGAAAGCGGCCGCTTCACAAGCGCTACAAAGTGCCGGGCTGAAAGTCGATAGTGAAACCAAAAAAATTCCCGACGATAAGATTGAAGAAGGCAAGGTGGTCAAAACAGACCCCGAAGCAAAATCATCTGTGAAAAAAGGCCGATCTGTTACTTTGTACATCAGCTCTGGAACAGAAAAAATTGAGATGGCCGATTATACAAACGAATCGTATGAATCTGCTGTCGAAGCCTTGAAAAAACTAGGGTTTTCAGAAGACCAAATTACAACGAAAAAAGAATACAGTGATTCTGTGTCTACAGATAACATTATTAAACAAAAACCAGCTGCAGGTAAAAAAGTTGATCCGAAAAAAGACAAAGTCACTTTAACGGTCAGTGAAGGACCAGAAGCGGTTACTTTGCCTAGTTACGCCGGTTATTCTTACACAAATGCAGTAAATGCATTGGCACAATTAGGCATTTCTGAATCTCAAATTACGCGTGTCGACCAAGCAAGCGATACGGTAGAACCAGGTTTAGTCATTACGCAAGACCCCGCACCAGGTGGCACCGTGACACCTAAAAATGGCCAAGTGACGTTATATGTAAGTAAAGGTAGCGACAAAGTGACACTTTCTGATTATAGCGGAATTTCTTACGATAATGCGGTAAGTCGCTTAATTGCTTTAGGTATCCCAGAATCTCAAATTAAACGAGTGGACGAAGAAAGCGACAAAGTTGAAAAAGATACCGTGATTAGTCAAGAACCAGCTTCTGGTACCGCTGTTGATCCGAAAAATGACACGATTACTTTACATGTCAGCAAAGGCAGTGACTCAGTAACTGTTCCTGATATTTCAGGTTATTCGCCAAAAGCTGCAGAAGACAGCATCAATAACGCTGGCCTTAAAATCAATGAACAAGGATTATCTGGCTCTGGCGATGGCCAAGTCGTTGAACGAACTAGCCCATCCGCTGGCAGCAAAGTTAAAAAAGGCGACTCTGTTACGGTTTATTATTCAAAAGCAAATGATTCAAAAAGCACCACTAGTGAAAGTAGTACGAGTAATTAAGACAAGAGGTTGGGACAGGAGTGTTTAGCTTCAAGAACCAAGTAGGTACTGTTTAACATCTATTTGCTTTTCAAATAGTGTTTCTCAGCAATAAGAAGAAGCTGCTCCTGTCCCGCCGTTTATCTTAAGATTTAAGTCTAGGAAGGTAAGTCATTTCGACTTATGTCCTAGGCTCTTTTTAATTAATAGAATCGAGAGGCTCCCTTGATTTCTCTGCCACTATCCTGTATATTCGAAAGTAGTTAGGAGTGGTTTATCTGAAAGGTCAAATCAGAAAAGCGTTAAGCGGTTTTTATTATGTATACGCAGATGGAGAAACATATCAAACAAGAGCGCGAGGGAATTTTCGTAATCGAAAAATTACGCCACTCGTGGGAGATGAAGTACTTTTTGAAAGCGATAATTTAACAGATGGTTATGTGTTGGAAATTTTACCAAGACGAAATGAATTAGTGCGCCCGCCTGTTGCAAATGTGGATCTAGGTGTGGTTGTCATGAGTATGGTTTCGCCAAATTTTTCGTTTAATTTGTTGGATCGTTTCTTAGTCAGCTTAGAGTATAAGGATATAGAACCAGTTATTTATTTAACGAAAGTTGATCTATTAGATGAGCCGCAACGTCAACAAGTCACTGAAATTAAACAGATTTATGAAGCGTTAGGTTATGCGGTGATCGCTTCGGAAGACGTAGAAGCCACCAAAGAATTAGAACGCTTTTTCCCAGAACGGTTGACTGTTTTTATGGGACAATCAGGCGCTGGAAAATCAACATTGTTGAATCAAATTTCACCAGAATTACAACTAGCAACTGCGGAAATTTCCCAATCTTTAGGACGGGGCAAACATACGACCCGTCACGTGGAATTGATTCCGTTATACGACGGTTTGGTCGCTGATACACCAGGATTTAGTGCCATCGATTTCTTGGAGATGGAAGCAGTGGAATTACCAAAGCAATTTCCTGAATTTGTTGCCGCGGCCTCTCACTGTAAGTTTCGTGAATGTATGCACCACAAAGAACCTGGTTGTGAAGTGAAACGTCAAGTGGAAGCGGGAACCATTGCGACGAGTCGTTACGAAAATTATTTACAGTTTTTAATGGAAATCGAGAATCGACGACCTGTTTATAAGAAAAAATCATAGCAAATATAAAGGGAGCGAGCCAAATGAAACTAGCACCATCCATTTTAAGTGCCGATTTTGCCAATTTAGAAAGAGATATCCGTTTAGTAGAAGAATTAGGAGCAGATTATATTCATGTTGATGTTATGGACGGTCAATTTGTGCCCAACATTACCTTAGGACCGAATATCGTTTCAGCGATTCGTCCAGTGACAAAACTACCATTGGATGTTCATTTGATGATTGTACAACCTGAAAACTATATCAATGCCTTTGCGGAAGCCGGTGCGGATATTATTACCGTCCATCAAGAAGCAACACCCCATATTCATCGTGCCTTACAAATGATTAAAAATGCGGGTGTGAAAGCTGGCGTAACCATCAATCCTGGGACACCACTTTCGATGATTGAAAATGTATTAGACTTAGCAGACCAAGTCTTGGTAATGACTGTCAATCCAGGTTTTGGCGGACAATCATTTATTGAAAACTCACTAGAAAAAATTGCTCAATTAAAAGAATGGAAAGAAACAAAAGGATACACCTATGAAATTGAAGTCGATGGCGGGATTGTTCCTGAAACTGCCGCACGTTGTAAAGAAGCCGGTGCGGAAGTGTTTGTTGCAGGCTCCTACATTTATAATGCTGAAAATCCTCAAGAACGAATCGATGCACTGAGAGCAGTGCTAGACAAATGAGTCGTGTCTTACTGGTAGCTGGCGGTAATCCAAGTGATTGGCCAACCTTTGAACCAGCTACGTATGATTATTTCGTAGGTATTGATCGCGGCTGTCTCCATTTATTAGAGGCCGATTTACCGTTACAATTAGCGGTAGGCGATTTTGATTCATTATCACGAGAAGAATACCATTTTGTCCAAGAAACTGCCGAAACACTCATTCAAGCACCTGCTGAAAAAGATGATACAGATACACAATTAGCGCTTCAAGAAGCTTTACAACGATTTCCACAAGCAGAGATGACGATTATCGGTGCGACAGGGGGCAGAATTGACCACCTGTTAGCCAATCTTTGGTTACCCTTTGAACCACGATTTCAAGGCGTACTTCGCCAAATCCGTCTATGCGATCGTCAAAATAGCATCCAGTATTACGCCCCTGGTTCGTATATCGTACCAAAAGAGCCAGATAAAGAATATCTGGCCTACTGCTGTTTGACGCCTGTAGAAAACTTGACGCTACGACGCAGTAAATATTTATTAACCAATCAAGATGTTCCTTACCCAACATCGTATGCAAGTAATGAATTTATCGAAGAAGCCGCTGCTTTTTCCTTCGATGCAGGGATGATTGCGGTTATTCAAAGTAAAGACAAGTAAAAAGAGGTTGGACCTTCATCAATGCGATGAAGGTCCAACCTCTTTTTTTATATGATAAAAAAAGCCGAACAACGAACGTCCAGCTTTGCTTATTTAAGTTTATTAAACACGTTCGATTTTACCAGATTTCAAAGCACGAGTTGACACCCAAACTTTTTTAGGTTTACCATCGATTAATACGCGAACTTTTTGTAAGTTAGGTTTCACAGTGCGTTTTGTTGAGTTCATCGCATGTGAACGGTTATTACCACTTGAAGTCTTACGACCAGTGAAGTAACATACTTTTGCCATTTTAAGTTTCCTCCTTTGCCTTGATCTTGGAGCGATAATATTCAGCTCATACTAACTTAATTTATCATATTAGGCACTGATTTGCAAGAAGATTTTTTTCTATGATTTGACTTTAGCAATCAAAAAGAGTAAATTGAAATCTTGCTAGAATGTTCACTTAGAAGTGGAAGAATGAAAATATCTGACGAACTTCCTTTTAATTAAAGGCTGGATATGATAAAATGTTATGGAAGAAAATAGGGCGAATGTGCTCTTATAAGGAGGCTTTCATCAATGGCTGTAAAAATTCAAACACCCGCAGGTACCATTGAGATTACCAATGATGTGATCGCTACAGTAGTTGGCGGAGCTGCGACAGATATTTACGGAATTGTCGGAATGGCAAGCAAAAATCAAATTAAAGATAACTTAAACGATATTTTACGTCGTGAGAATTACTCACGTGGTGTCGTTGTTCGTCAAGAAGACAACGGAATCGCAGTGGATGTCTACACGATTGTTAGTTATGGTACAAAAATTTCTGAAGTTTCTCGTAACGTCCAAGAAAAAGTAAAATATAATCTTGAAACATTATTAGGTGTCACTGCGAATTCAGTTAACGTTTTTGTTCAAGGAGTTCGTGTATTACCGGATTAGAGGTAGTGTACTGTCAACGATGCAATTGCACAAGGAAGTCGTGTGTTGCCGTTAGCGGTAAATCTGAAGGAGGATTTTTTAGGTGAATGTAACAGAAATCAGCGCAGGTCAGTTCCAGGAAATGGTCCAGGCAGGTGCGACTCGTCTGCACACAAATGCAGAATATGTCAACTCATTAAACGTTTTCCCTGTACCCGATGGTGATACAGGAACAAATATGAACTTATCAATGACCAGTGGTGCAAAGGCTGTGGCCGATTCTCGCTCTGAAAAAGTAGGAGAATTAGCAGGTGCGTTATCCAAAGGGTTATTAATGGGTGCTCGTGGAAACTCTGGGGTTATTTTATCTCAATTATTCCGCGGCTTCTCAAAACAAATTCCTGAGGTTACAACATTAAATGCCAAAGACTTGGCCGCTGCCTTTACACATGGTGTAGAAACAGCGTATAAAGCAGTGATGAAACCCGTTGAAGGAACAATCTTAACTGTTTCTCGTGAAGCGGCGCGTTCTGGTGAACGTAAAGCGAAAGAAACAGATGACTGTATCGAAGTTATGACAGCTGTTGTAGCAGGTGCTAAACGTGCCTTAGCGAAAACACCTGATTTATTACCTGTCCTAAAAGAAGTCGGCGTTGTAGATAGCGGGGGTCAAGGACTACTATTTATCTATGAAGGATTTTTAGAAGCGCTTAGTGGTGAATTTTTACCAACTGAAACGTATGAACCAAGTCCTGCCGAAATGGACGAAATGGTTAATGCTGAACATCACCGTGGTGTTAGTGGCCACGTTGCGACAGAAGACATTAAATTTGGCTATTGTACAGAAATTATGGTTCGTATCGGCGAAGGCCCAACCGTGGACAGCGCTTTTGATTATGAAACATTCAGAAACTACTTAAATGAACTAGGCGATTCTCTATTAGTCGTTAACGATGACGAAATTATCAAAGTTCACGTACACACTGAGCATCCAGGTGAAGTGATGAACTACGGCCAAAAATTTGGTTCGTTAGTAAAAATAAAAGTAGACAATATGCGTTTACAACATGAAACGTTAGTTGAACGCGATGCTCAGCAAGAAGCGTTGACTGAAAAAGTTCGCGTACCGTTTGCTGTGATTGCTATTGCAGCCGGTGAAGGCGTTCAAAAATTATTCCGAAGTTTAGGTGCAAGCTACATTATTAGTGGTGGCCAAACAATGAACCCAAGTACGGAAGATATTTTAAAAGCAGTCAAAGAAGTGAATGCAGAGCAAGTCATTATTTTACCAAACAACAAAAACATCTTTATGGCGGCTGATCAAGCAGCAGAAGTTGCCGATGTACCAGTAGCGGTTGTTCCATCTAAAACCATTTCTCAAGGAATGACAGCAATGTTAGCTTTCAATGATCAACAATCATTAGAAGAAAACAAAGCAAGTATGACGGAAATGTTAGACAGCGTTGTGAGTGGTCAAGTAACCACAGCTGTTCGTGACACAACCATTGATGACGTTGAAATTAAAAAAGATGACTTCTTAGGAATGATTGATGGTAAAATCGTCGTTTCTGAAGCAGATCGTTTTAATGCATCATTAGACACGTTGAACCGCATGATTGATGAAGACACTGAAATCGTGACAATTATTGTCGGCGAAGATGGTTCGGTTGAAGAAGCTGAAAAGCTAATCGCTATTTTAGTTTCTGAAAACGATGAACTAGAAACAGAACTTCATGAAGGTGGACAACCTGTGTATCCATACTTATTCTCAGCAGAATAGGTTTTCGTGATGAAAAAATAAAAACGAATAGGCTGGTTCATTAGTTAGGGCTAATGAACCAGCCTATTTAATGAATGATCCATTTTTTTGCGTATATTAATGAGGAGGGGATTTTATGGACATCACAGATTTAGTCAGCGTATTGCCCGGTGTTGGCCCAAAACGTGCTGAAAATTTACAAGAACTGGGGATTGCTACAATTGAAGACTTATTGACGTATTATCCCTTCCGCTACGATGATATCCAAGAAAAGGATTTAAGCGAGATTCAGGATCAGGAAAAAGTTACGCTAAAAGGGCTAGTGGTTTCGGAAGCAGTCGTTAGTCGGTACGGTTATAAGAAGAGCCGGTTAACGTTTCGAATAATGCAAGAACATGCGGTTATTAATGTTTCCTTCTTCAATCAACCTTTTTTAAAAGACAAAGTAGTTCTTTCCGAAGAAATTGCTGTTTATGGCAAATGGGATGCCAAGAGAAAATCATTAAATGGCATGAAAATCTTAGCTTCTAAAGGAGACAATGAAGATTTCGCCCCCATTTATCATGTGAATAAAAAAGTCCGCCAAAGCACGTTGGTTCAGTTAATCCGCACTGCTTTTGAAGAGTATGGTTCACTGATTGAAGAGATTTTACCGAATGATTTATTAGAAAAGTACCGCTTGATGCCTAGAAAAGAAGCAATGTGGGCGATGCATTTTCCCAGTAATCCAGAAGAAAGCCATCAAGCTAAACGACGAGTAGTCTTTGAAGAGTTTTTCCTTTTCCAACTTAAAATGCAAGGATTGAAGAAACAAGAAAAAGCGGAAAAAAATGGTTTAGCTATTCAATATGACGTGGATCGCTTAAAAACGTTCACCCAAGGACTGCCTTTTGAATTGACAGGCGCCCAAAAAAAAGTGACCAATGAAATTTGTCGAGACTTGCGAAGTCCGAAGCATATGCAACGATTGCTTCAAGGTGACGTGGGGAGTGGGAAAACGGTAGTGGCTGCGATTGCGCTATACGCCACCATGACCGCTGGCTTTCAAGGAGCGTTGATGGTTCCGACTGAAATTTTAGCGCAGCAACACATGGAAAGCTTACAGCAGTTGTTTGATCCATTAGAAGTGCGAACGGCCTTATTAACAGGTTCCACCAAAACGAAAGAACGTCGTCTAATCCTCGAAGAACTGGCCAATGGCGAGATTGACATTGTGGTAGGGACCCATGCTTTGATACAACAAGATGTCAGTTTCCATCAATTAGGTTTGGTAATCACCGATGAGCAACATCGTTTTGGTGTGAATCAGAGAAAAATATTAAGAGAAAAAGGCTTAAAACCAGATGTTCTATTTATGACGGCCACGCCGATTCCTCGAACGCTGGCCATTACAGCCTATGGCGAAATGGATGTATCAATCATCGATGAAATGCCAGCTGGACGGATTCCAATCGAAACACGTTGGATTCGGCCGCCGCAGTTAGATACTGTTTTAGAATGGATGGAAAAAGAGCTAGCTCGAGGACATCAGGCCTATATTATTTGTCCCTTGATTGAAGAATCAGAAGCCTTAGATGTGAAAAACGCAACAGAAATTTTTGAACATATGCAAAGCTTTTATTCCCCAAGATATCAAGTGGGATTGCTACACGGTAAAATGAAAAACCAAGAAAAAGATGACATTATGCAGGAGTTCAAAGACAATCAGCTGCAATTATTGGTTTCTACCACCGTTATTGAAGTTGGCGTGAATGTACCAAATGCCACGGTGATGTTAATTATGGATGCGGACCGGTTTGGGTTAGCACAGTTACATCAGTTACGGGGCCGTGTTGGGCGTGGCTCCAGTGCTTCTTATTGTATTTTAGTGGCCAATCCGAAAAATGAAATGGGCGTTGAGCGTATGAAAATCATGACAGAAACCACCAATGGTTTTGTCTTGAGTGAGCGTGATTTGGAACTTCGCGGACCTGGGGAAGTGTTCGGTGCACGGCAATCAGGGGTGCCTCAATTTGCGGTAGGAGATATCGTGACGGACTTTAACATTTTAGAAGTTGCGCGCCAAGAAGCAAGTGCCCTATGGAAAGTGAAAGAGTGGTGGCAATATCCTGCTTATCAAGGCTTAGCCAATCGAGTGAAACCCCAAGATGAGGCGGCCCAATTTTTCGATTAGAAGGGGTAATTTTTGAAGCCAGAAAGTAAAAGCCAATGCGTATTTCTTTGAAAAAAATATGTTATACTTGTTAGGAAACAAAAAAGTAGGAGGGAATCACTCATGAAAATTGCTGTAGATGCAATGGGTGGAGATAACGCCCCACAAGCAATTGTTGAAGGGGTTATGCTAGCCAAACAAGACTTCCCAGACATTGAATTTCAATTATATGGAAAAGAAGCCGAAATAAAAAAATACATCACCGATGAAAAAAACATTACGATTATTCATACCGATGAAAAAATTGCTAGTGACGATGAGCCAGTTAAAGCAATCCGTCGTAAGAAAACTGCTTCCATGGTTTTAGCAGCGCAAGCAGTTAAAAATGGGGAAGCCGATGCGATTTTTTCTGCAGGCAACACCGGAGCGCTATTAGCAGCGGGTCTGTTCATTGTCGGCCGCATCAAAAATGTGGAACGTCCCGGTTTGATGTCAACTTTACCTGTCATGGGAGAACCAGACAAAGGGTTTGACATGTTAGATTTAGGAGCCAATGCAGACAATAAACCAGAACATTTGGTTCAGTATGCCGTTTTAGGTTCATTCTATGCTGAAAAAGTTCGGAACGTTCAGAATCCTCGTGTCGGTCTATTAAATAACGGAACTGAGGAAACAAAGGGCAGTGAATTAACGAAAAAAGCCTTCGAATTGTTAGCAGCAGATGAAACGATTAATTTTGTCGGAAACGTTGAAGCACGAGAATTATTAAATGGCGTAGCTGACGTGGTGGTGACAGATGGCTTCACAGGAAATGCCGTTTTAAAATCCATCGAAGGCACAGCTATGAACATGATGAGCTTGCTGAAAACAGCGATTCTTTCTGAAGGTGTCAAAGGAAAAATGGGCGCCTTATTATTAAAGAATGCGTTGCGTGGCATGAAAGACGAAATGGACTACTCAAAACATGGGGGAGCGGTTTTATTTGGCTTAAAAGCGCCAGTCATTAAAACGCATGGGGCCACGGGTCCTGATGCCGTCCGCTACACCATTCGTCAAATTCATACAATGTTAGAAACCCAAGTTGTCCCACAATTAGTGGAATATTATGAAGGCAAAGCAGAGTAATTTGCAATTATCTTGACATCAGTTTGTTACTCAAATGAAAAAAAGATGGACAAATACCCAAATTGTGAGTACAATGTATCTTAGCGTTTTAGTAAAAGAAAGAACCTTTTTTCAAAAGCAGTGGAGGTGAATACAGTTGACTCGTGAAGAAGTACTTCAAAAAGTAGCGAAGATTATCTCAAACCACTTTGATATTGAAGCGGATCAAGTAACAGATCAATTAAACATTAAAGATGATTTGAACGCTGACTCAATTAGCGTAATGGAGTTTGTTTTAGAACTTGAAGATGAATTTGGAACAGAGATTTCAGATGAAGATGCAGAAAAAATTGAAACAGTTGGTGCCGCTGTAGATTATATTGTGAGTAATTCATAAAAAATAATAAGACAAAGTCGATTAACATTCCTGTTAATCGACTTTTTTTGCGTACATAATGGTTATTTTATTAAGCAATAAGGCTATTTTTACACATATTTTTGTAAAAAAAATCATACATGTAAAAAAATAACTGCGAAAAAAGTTATTTTATCTTGCTTTTTATGGAATAATTCTATAAAATTATGAAAAAACAATGAGCTGTAAATTAACATTGATAAAAATTAGAAAGTGCTATCATTAAATATTAGTTAATTTATATAATGTTTTTGAAAGGACGTAAGGGGTGCGTATGGATGCAAGGAAATGAACAATTACTAGAGGTTTCAGGATTAGAAACAGCATTTAGAATCAAAGATGATTATTATAATGCCGTCGATGATGTTTCATTTGAATTGAAGAAAAATGAGATTCTGGCAATCGTCGGAGAATCTGGTTGTGGAAAAAGTACCTTAGCAACAACGATTATGGGCTTACATGATCCCAATCATACCAAAATTACTGGGGAAATTTTATACAACAATTTAAACTTAACTACGTTTAATGAAACATTGTACAACAAAGTCAGAGGAAACGATATTGGGATGATTTTCCAAGATCCGTTGTCTGCACTGAATCCGCTCATGCGAATTGAAGACCAAATTAAAGAAAGTCTAACGTATCATACCAAAATGACCGCACAACAAAAACAAGCACGGGCCATTGAACTGTTAGATCAAGTGGGGATTCCCAACCCAGAGCGTGTCGGGAAACAGTATCCTCATGAATTGTCTGGCGGCATGCGCCAACGGGTGATTATTGCCATTGCAATCGCGTGTAAACCACCGATTTTAATTGCAGATGAACCCACAACGGCCTTAGACGTTACCATTCAGGCACAAATTCTCGATTTGTTAAAAGATTTGCAAGAAGAAACAGGGAGCGGCATTATTTTAATTACCCATGACTTAGGTGTAGTTGCGGAAATGGCTGATCGTGTAGCGGTTATGTATGCGGGTCAGTTTGTAGAAGTAGCCACTGCTGAAGAATTGTTTAGTCATCCGAAACATCCATATACACGTTCCTTACTTCAGTCCATTCCCCAAGAGAATTCAGATGAAGAAGAACTTCATGTGATTGAAGGGATTGTTCCTTCGTTAACCAAATTACCTAGAAAAGGTTGTCGGTTTGCCCCACGAATTCCTTGGATTGATGCATCGGAACATGAAGAAAATCCAACATTACATGAAGTTGCACCGAATCATTTTGTTCGTTGTACATGTTATAAACATTTTCATTTTAGAGACGGGGAAGGGGAAGCGTAATGACAGAAATTATTCAAATTAAAGATTTAAAAGTTCATTATCCAATTCGCAGCGGCTTCTTCAATCGAATCACTGATCATGTTTTGGCGGTTGATGGTGTGGATTTCATGATTGAACAAGGTAAAACGTATGGGTTAGTTGGTGAATCGGGTTCTGGAAAATCAACGACAGGAAAAGCAATTATTGGTTTAGAAAAAATTACAAATGGTGAAATTATTTATCAAGGACAAGATGTAACCAAGCCGCGAAGTCGAAAAGCGATCGGATACAACAAAGATGTCCAAATGATTTTCCAAGATTCGATGTCAAGTTTAAACCCTAAAAAACGAGTACTAGATATTATCGCCGAACCAATTCGAAATTTTGAACGGTTAAGTGACCAAGAAGAAAAGAAAAAAGTCAAAAGTTTGTTGGATATTGTGGGGATGCCAGAAGATGCGTTGTGCAAATATCCTCATGAATTTTCTGGTGGACAACGCCAACGTTTAGGCGTCGCCCGAGCGGTGGCTACCAGCCCCAAATTAATTATTGCAGATGAACCTGTTTCAGCACTGGACTTATCTGTGCAAGCACAGGTATTGAATTTTATGAAAAACATTCAACAGGAATATGGGTTAAGTTACTTATTTATTTCCCATGATTTGGGCGTAGTTAAACATATGTGTGACAACATTGCCATTATGTACAAAGGCCGTTTTGTAGAAATCGGTACACGCCAAGATATTTACACTAATCCACAACACATTTATACCAAACGCTTACTTTCAGCAATTCCTAAAATTGACGTAGCGAACCGAGAAGCTCACAAAGAAGAACGAAGAAGAGTTGAGCAAGAGTATCGGGAAAATCATAAAGACTATTATGATGAAAATGGGCGGGTTTATAACTTACATGCGATTAGTCCAACCCACCAAGTAGCGTTAAAAAATGGAGGTGCTGAATAATGTGGAAAACAATTTTACGCCGTTTGTTATTGATGATTCCGCAAGTGATTATTTTAAGTGTCTTGATTTTCCTGTTGGCTAAAATGATGCCAGGTGATCCGTTTACAGGATTGATTAATCCGAACCAAGACCCGAAAGTGATTGAAGCCATGCGTGAAGCTGCCGGGTTAAATGATCCTTGGTACGAACAATATTTCCGTTGGACTGGCAATGCCTTACATGGAGATTTTGGGCATAGTTTTATCTTTAAATTACCTGTGTCCACGCTCATTGCTGGTCGGGTGGGGAATACGATTGCATTGGCCGCTGTATCAGTCATAATCACTTATTTAATCGCCATTCCTTTCGGTTTAATTGCTGGCCGTTACCAAAATTCATGGTTTGACAAAATGGTGGTTATCTACAACTTCTTCAGTTTTGCCGTGCCATTATTCATCTTTGCCTTGATTATGCTCTTTATTTTTGGGTATCGCTTAGACTGGTTCCCAACGAGTGGAACCGTGACTGTTGGTTTGGCTGAGGGAACATGGCCGTATTATTTAGATAAACTGAAGCATTTAATTTTACCAGGGGTCACTCAAGCGTTGCTAGGGACAGCGGTCACTATTCAATATTTGCGGAGTGAAGTGATTGATGTTAAAAACATGGACTTTGTTCGTACTGCTCGTTCAAAAGGAGTGCCAACGAATAAAATTTTTAATCGACACATTTTTAGAAATGCAGCATTACCAATTGCCTCTCAATTAGGTTATGAAATTACTGCTTTGATTGCCGGATCAGTCGTTATTGAAAAGATTTTTGCTTTCCCAGGAATTGGAAAATTATTTATTGATAGTATCATTCAACGTGACTATTCCGTTATTACCGCTCTCGTGTTGATTTTGGGATTGGCAACCCTTATCGGAACCTTAATTTCTGATATTGTAATGAGTATTGTTGATCCAAGAATTCGAATTCAGTAGAAAAAACACGAAGAAAGGGTGATAAAAATGGAATTGACAGAAGAAAAAAGAGAAGAAGTCTTACAAGAAAGTATTCCACCAATGGGCTTTCGGATGATTGCGCGAGAATTCGTCAAAGAAAAAATGGCGATGTTTTCTTTAATCCTTTTGGTCATTATCTTATTAGCCGTTTTTATCGGTTCGTTAGTGTTAGACCAAAGTGCCGTTATGCATGTAAGTATTTTAGATAAATATGCGGAACCAGGTACCGTTACAATGAATGGCACCAAGTTCATTTTAGGTGCCGATGAAGGGGGTCGTGATGTTTTAGGACAATTGATTATCGGGGCTAGGAACTCGATTTTAATCGGTTTTGCCATTACGATTATTACGTCTATTATCGGGGTCGGTTTAGGGATTATTTCCGGTTATTATGGAGGCATGATTGATAATATTTTGATGCGTATCGTGGATTTTATTATGATTTTGCCAATTATGTTAATTATTATTGTGTTCGTTTCCGTGATTCCTAAATATAGTATCTGGTCCTTTATTTGGATTATGTGTGCGTTTTATTGGGTTGGAAAAGCGCGGTTGTTCCGCAGTAAAACGTTATCTGAAGGGCGCCGAGATTACGTTAGTGCCTCTAAGACAATGGGAACAAGCGATTTTAAAATTATGTTTCGAGAAATTATGCCGAATTTAAGTTCATTAATTATTACGAACTTAACGATTAATTTCGCGGCCAATATCGGGATCGAAACAACGTTAACTTTCTTAGGCTTCGGGTTACCACAAAGTGTCCCAAGTTTAGGAACCTTAATTGGCTACGCCAGCAGTGGGGATGTGTTAGTCAATAAACAATGGGTTTGGTTACCTGCATCAATTCTAATTTTAGTCTTGATGTTAAGTATAAACTATGTTGGACAAGCATTTAAGCGCTCAGCAGATGCACGACAACGATTAGGCTAATTAGCCAAAAAATGAGGGAGGAAAAGAGATGAACAAGAAACGGATTTTAGGTGCAATCACGTTAGCTTCTGTGTTAGTATTCGGGTTAGCTGCATGTGGTGGCGGCAATAAAGGCGGGGGCAATAAAGCAACGGAAACAGAAGACATTTCAAAAATGCCAATCGCTGTTAAAAATGATAAAAAAGCAATTGATGGCGGGACATTAGATGTCGCTGTAGTTATGGATACACAATTCCAAGGACTTTTCCAGCAAGAATTTTATCAAGACAACTATGATGCACAATACATGCTTCCAACAGTACAGCCATTATTTAACAATGATGCAGACTTTAAGATTGTCGATGGGGGTCCTGCGGATCTGAAATTAGATGAAGATGCCAATACAGCGACCATTAAATTACGTGACAATTTGAAATGGTCTGACGGTAAAGATGTGACAGCCGATGACGTGATTTTCTCTTATGAAGTCATTGGTCATAAAGACTATACAGGGATTCGTTATGATGATAACTTTACGAATATTGTTGGCATGGAAGACTACCATGCTGGTAAATCGCCAACCATTTCTGGCATAGAAAAAGTCAATGATAAAGAAGTTAAAATCACTTATAAAGAAGTTCACCCAGGAATGCAACAATTAGGTGGCGGTGTTTGGGGTTCAGTTTTACCAAAACATGCCTTTGAAGGAATTGCTGTTAAAGACATGGAATCAAGCGATGCAGTTCGTAAAAACCCTGTGACTATTGGACCATACTACATGAGTAATATTGTGACAGGTGAATCTGTTGAATACCTACCAAATGAGCATTACTACGGTGGCAAACCTAAATTAGATAAATTAGTGTTCAAATCTGTTCCTTCTGCGAGCATTGTAGAAGCGATGAAAGCGAAACAATACGATATTGCATTATCAATGCCAACAGATACGTATCCAACATACAAAGATACTGAAGGGTATCAAATCTTAGGACGTCCCGAACAAGCCTACACGTATATTGGCTTTAAAATGGGTACGTTTGACAAAGAAACCAATACAGTGAAATACAATCCAAAAGCTAAAATGGCAGATAAAAGCTTACGTCAAGCCATGGGCTATGCAATTGACAATGATGCAGTCGGCCAAAAATTCTACAACGGCTTACGAACAGGGGCAACAACGTTAATCCCACCAGTCTTCAAGAGCTTGCATGATAGCGAAGCGAAAGGCTATACGCTTGATTTAGACAAAGCGAAAAAATTATTAGACGATGCTGGTTATAAAGACGTAGACGGCGATGGCATTCGCGAAGACAAAGAAGGCAAACCACTAGAAATCAAGTTTGCTTCAATGTCAGGCGGCGAAACTGCACAACCACTTGCTGATTACTATGTCCAACAATGGAAAGAAATTGGCTTAAACGTAACGTATACAACAGGACGCTTAATTGATTTCCAAGCATTCTATGATAAATTGAAAAATGATGACCCAGAAGTAGATATCTATCAAGGCGCGTGGGGCACAGGTTCAGATCCTTCACCAACCGGCTTATATGGTCCAAACTCAGCCTTTAACTATACACGTTTTGAGTCAGAAGAAAATACTAAATTACTTGATGCGATTGATTCAAAAGCATCATTTGATGAAGAAAAACGTAAAAAAGCCTTCTACGATTGGCAAGAGTATGCCATTGATGAAGCGTTTGTAATCCCAACGCTTTACAGAAATGAAGTCTTGCCTGTCAACGACCGTGTAGTTGACTTTACTTGGGCAGTTGATACGAAAGATAATCCATGGGCAACAGTGGGTGTCACTGCGGAAAAACGTTAAACAACGTTCCGCTGATTTAATAGAGATAGAACGAGGTCGGGACAGAAGTGTTTAACTCCGAGAAATAAGAAGGAGTTGCTTCTGTTCCCGCCGTTTATCAGTTTTTGAGCGTGGCGCAAAAATCCAAAGTGATTTTTGTCCCACGCTCTTTCTATCTCTTACGTAAACAAACGCTTTCATCTCAGCCATAGCTCTATTTATTTATTTTTTTCTAAAAAATAATGAGAACACAGTGAATAACAGGCTTTTTCTGAATAGAACCATTTAAAAAAAGTGAAAAAAAAAGTATAATGAAACAAGGTGTAAATAAATGTAAAGGAATGTGGAGAATGGACAATCAGTTAACAACAGAGTTAAAAGAACGTTACGGCATTGTTTTCCATGATGTCAATCTATTAGAGCAAGCTTTTACTCATTCATCCTATGTGAATGAGCATCGCTATTTAAAATTATCCGATAATGAACGTCTTGAATTTTTAGGAGATGCAGTTTTAGAATTAATTGTTTCACAATATTTGTATTTAAAATTCCCAGAACTTCCAGAAGGAAAATTAACGAAGATGCGCGCAGCCATCGTTCGGGAAGATAGTTTAGCCAAATTTGCGAAAGAATGTCACTTCGACAACTACATTTTATTAGGTAAAGGAGAAGAAGCATCGGGCGGACGAACACGTGCATCATTATTATGTGACTTATTTGAAGCCTTTTTAGGTGCCCTCTACTTAGACCAAAAAGTTGGCGCAGCCAAGAAATTTATTGAAGACGTTATTTTTCCGAAAATTGATGCCGGTGCTTTTTCACATGAGATGGATCACAAAACACAATTACAAGAAGTTTTACAACGTAAAGGCGATGTTTCAATTGAATATCGCTTAATTAAAGAAGAAGGCCCTGCTCATGACCGCACCTTTTTCACTGAAGTTTACATGAATGGTGAACTCATTGGGTTAGGCCAAGGAAAATCGAAGAAGTTAGCTGAACAGGATGCCGCTGAGCGGGCACTGAAAAGTATTCCTCAGTAAGGCTGGAAGGAGCAATATTCGTGTATTTAAAACGAATTGAAATTACAGGATTTAAATCATTTGCAGATAAAACCATTATTGAATTTGAAGATGATGTGACAGCAGTGGTTGGTCCGAATGGAAGTGGGAAAAGTAATATCACGGAAGCCGTTCGCTGGGTATTAGGTGAACAATCTGCGAAAAACCTTCGCGGTGGCAAAATGAACGACATTATCTTTGCCGGTTCGGAAGGTCGTAAGCCGCTAAATATTGCGGAAGTTACCGTGACGTTAGACAACAACGACCATTATTTAGCATTGGATTATAGTGAGATTAGTGTCACCCGTCGTTTAAAACGAACGGGCGAAAGTGACTTTTTTATTAATAAACAAGCGTGCCGTTTAAAAGACATTCAAGATTTATTTATGGATTCAGGGTTAGGCAAAGAATCTTTTTCAATTATTTCACAAGGGAAAGTTGAAGCGATTTTTAATAGTAAACCTGAAGACCGTCGAGGGATTTTTGAAGAAGCAGCGGGCGTTTTAAAATACAAACAACGAAAGAAAAAGGCTGAACAAAAGCTTTTTGAAACCGAGGACAACTTAAGCCGTGTCCAAGATATCATTTACGAGTTGGAAGACCAATTAGTTCCTCTAGCCGCCCAAGCAGATGCGGCTAAAAAGTATTTAGCTTTGAAAGAAGAACTTACCGAAATTGATGTCAATTTAACTGTGACCGAAATTCAAGAAGCAAAAGCTATTTGGGAAACGAAAACGCAAGAATTAACAGCCATTGAAGAAAAGTTAGCTGGCGCAAGTAAGCAAGTCCATGACTTAGAAGGCAAATTGGTACGTTTACGCAGCAAGCGCAATCGTTTAGATGAACAAATTGAAACGGAACAACAACAATTATTACAAGTGACAGAAGCGTTGAAACAAGCAGAAGGACAAAAAAATGTTTTAATTGAACGTTCCAAACACACCTCCCAAACGGCAAGCGAATACGAAGAGACATTGGCAGAAACGGCCGAAAAAATTGTTCGTTATCGAGAAGAATTGCAGACGCTGGAAACAGCAATCGCAGAAAAAACGGCACAACGTCAGACGTTAAAAGAAGCATTGGCTTTGGCAACGAAAGATGTGGAAAAATATAGTAAGTCTTCTAAAGAATTGATGGAGGAATTGCGCAGTCAGTATGTGGAAGTCATGCAAGAACAAGCCAATACAGCCAATGACTTAAAATATTTAGAACGACAATATCAACAAGAAACAGCTAAAAATCAACAATCGCTAGCAAAACACGAAGCGCTAGAAGAACAGATGGTTGAAGCTCTTGCAATGAAAGAGACGCTAGAAAAAGAGCAAAAAGTTGCAAAACAAGGCTTACAAGAACAACTGGAAGAATACACTGCGTTGAAAGCAACGCTTGAAGCTAAGCGTGAACGATTAGCACAGCGTCAAAACGATATGTACCAAGCGATGAATCAAGTGCAACAAGCGAAGGCACGCCAAAAAAGTTTGCAAGAAATTCAAGAAAATTACGCTGGCTTCTATCAAGGCGTGAAAGCTGTATTGCGTCACAAAAACCAATTAACTGGGATTGTTGGCGCAGTGGCTGAGTTAATTGAAGTGCCTAAAGAATATACGTTGGCGATTGAAACGGCCCTAGGTGGTGCGGCGCAACATATTGTTGTGGAAAATGAGAAAGATGGTCGAGCAGGCATTACCTTCTTAAAACAACAACACAGTGGCCGGGCAACCTTTTTACCATTGACTACCATTAAGCCGCGCTCTGTATCGGCGATGGTTCAGAATCGTTTGGCTGGTGCACCGGGCTTCGTGGGGATTGCCAGTGAATTAGTTCGTTATCCAGAACAAGTACAAACCGTTATTCAAAATCTCTTAGGCGTCACGATTTTAGCGGCAGATTTAACGAGTGCCAACCAGTTAGCAAAATTAGTCAATTACCAATATCGCGTTGTCTCATTGGAAGGCGATGTGATGAATCCTGGCGGTTCGATGACTGGGGGAGCCAATAAACGTGGCAACCAAGGAAGCCTATTTTCACAAGCGCAAGAACTTCAAACAATTACTGAACAAATGACTCAATTAGAAACACAACTAAGAAGTGTGGAACAAGAAGTCCAAGCGCTCTCGCAAGAAGTGAAAACAGCCACGGAACGTGCAGAAATGTTGCGCTCTGCTGGTGAACAAAATCGCTTAAAACAACAAGAAATTGACAATAAATTAGCCAATCAAACAGAAACGATTACTCGTTTAACAAAAGAAAAACGCTTGTTTGAATATGAATCACGAGAATTACATCAATTCTTAACCGAATATCAAACGAAAAAAGCCACATTGACAGAGCAACAAGCAAACTTAACGGCAACGAAAGAACGTTTAGATGCTGAAATGAAACAAGTGGAACAAGAAGCTAGCCAAATGGAAACCTTTAAAGCCCAAGCGCAAGAACGCTTGACGACAGTTCAAGCAGAACAAGCAGTAGCGGCGGAACAATGTGCCCATTTTGCTCGTCAAAAGCAAGACAAACAAGAACAATTGGACGAATTGTTGATTCGAGAAACGGCCATCCGTCAACAGCTACAACAATTAAGTAGCCATTCTAGCGATCACCAGTTAACCGAAGAAGGCTTAGCGGCACAAGTCGCTCAATTAGCGGAGAAACAAACAGCGTTGCAAACCTCTTTACAAACGGCACGCAGTCAACGACAAGCGTTGCAAGAAGAAGTAGACGAGTTAGATACAAAATTAGCGGAAGAAAACAAACGCCAACAACAGTATTTAGCAGATAAAACACAAATTGAAGTCCTAAAAAATCGTGCAGAAATGCAATTAGATAGCTCATTAAGTTACTTACAGGAAGAATACAGCTTAACCTTTGAAGCTGCCTATGAAGCGTATTTCCCAATCGATGATTTAGCGCAAGCGCAGCAAACAGTGAAACGCCTAAAACAAGAAATTGAGCGGTTAGGACCTGTTAACTTAAGTGCCATCGAGCAATTTGAACAAGTCGATGAGCGCCATCAATTTTTAGTCAGTCAACGAGATGATTTATTAAATGCGAAAGAACAATTATTTGAAACCATGGATGAAATGGACCAAGAAGTGAAAGAACGGTTTAAAGAAGTCTTTGAAGCAATTCGTGGCCAGTTTAAAGTGGTATTTCCTAATATGTTTGGTGGCGGACGGGCAGAACTGGTGCTAACCAATCCAGAGGATCTCTTGAATACAGGGATTGAGATTGAGGCGCAACCACCAGGGAAAAAATTACAACATTTAAGCTTGTTGTCTGGAGGCGAACGGGCATTAACGGCGATTGCATTACTCTTTTCAATTATTCGTGTTCGACCCGTTCCGTTCTGTATTTTAGATGAAGTAGAAGCAGCTTTAGATGAAGCCAACGTTGCTCGTTTTGGCCATTATTTAAGCGAATTTGAAGATGGTACACAGTTTATCGTGGTGACACATCGTAAAGGGACAATGGAAGCCGCAGATGTTTTATATGGCGTGACTATGCAAGAATCTGGGGTTTCAAAAATCGTTTCAGTTCGCTTGGAAGAGGTCAAAGAAGGTGGCGCAATTGAAAAAAGCAATTAGCCAGAAGCAAGGAGGAGCGAACGTTTGATAAAATTAGTTGCTATTGATTTAGATGGAACATTATTAAATAGCCAAAAAGAGATTTCTTTACGGAATAAACAAGCACTGATGGCTGCGAAACAAGCAGGCGTGAAAGTTGTTATCTGCACAGGTCGACCTTTGGCAGCTATTGGTCCTTACTTAGAAGAATTAGGTTTACAAGATGAAGGCGATTATAGCATTACTTTTAACGGCGGATTGGTTCAAAAAAATGATACAGGGGCCATTATTGAGAAAACATTGATGCCCTTGGAAGCGATTCATGAGCTGTACCAATTAGCAACCACACTCAACATGCCGTTTGATGTCTTATCCGATGAGGTCGTGATGCAACTGCCTTCTGCACCTAATTATCCTTCAATTTATAGTTCTCTAAACAAATTATTAACCTTTGAGTCCTACAAATTAGAAGAGTTAACCCCGAATCGAATTTATAACAAAGTTGTTGTTGCGATTGATGAAGCGTATTTAAATGAACGCATCAAGGAAATTCCGGCCTCCTTTTATGAGCGCTTTGAAATTATTAAAACGCGAAATAACTTATTAGAATTTATGCCAAAAGGGATTACGAAAGCCTATGGTATTTCCTTGTTAGCCAAAGATTTAGGAATCCGTGCAGAAGAAATCATGACCCTAGGGGACGAAGAAAATGATTTACCGATGATCGAATACGCTGGCTTAGGTGTCGCCATGGCAAATGCGATTCCATTAGTTAAAGAAGCCGCAGATGTCGTTACAGACACGAATGACCAAGATGGCGTTGCCAAAGCGGTCGAAAAATATATTTTAACGCCGTTGGAAGGAGGCCAATAAGAATGGGATTTTTTGATAAAATTAAAAAAGCTTTTTCCGCTGAAAAAAAGGAAGAAGAAAAACAAGAGATAATTGAAAAAACAGTAGACGAAACACCTAGTGATGAATCAGCGCCTGCTGAATCAAAAGAAACCGCAGCAGAAGAGGCGCAAACAACGCCAGAAACGACAGCGGAAGAAGTCACAGAAACAGCCGATTTAACAGATAACGCTGAAATGGAAAAATTAGCTGGCGTAGAAGAAGCATTAGAAGAAGAGCCAGAAGAAATCCTGACAGAGGAAACACAAGAAGTTGTTGTGGAAGCGCCTGAGGAAGAAAGTAGTGTCGTAACTCCGTTGGCAGAACCAACAGACACGCAGGTTTCAGAAGAAATTGAAGAGTCGAAAGAAGAGCAAGTCCAAGAAAAATATGAAAAAGGCTTGGAAAAAACGCGTAAAACATTTGGTCAACGGTTGAACGAATTGTTTGCTAATTTCCGAAGCGTCGATGAAGATTTCTTTGAAGAATTAGAAGAAACGTTAATTGGTGCAGACGTAGGCTTTGATACATCCTTAAAAATTACAGAAGCCTTGCGACAAGAAGTGAAACTGCGAAACGTGAAAAAACCAGCTCAAGTTCAAAATACCATCATTGAAAAAATGGTTGATTTGTATGAAGAAGCAGGAATTAATGAAAATAATGCGATTAACTTACAGCCAAATGGCTTAACCGTGATTTTATTTGTCGGTGTTAATGGAGTTGGTAAAACAACCAGCATTGGTAAATTAGCCCATCAATACAAGTTGGAAGGAAAGAAAGTTTTAATGGCCGCTGCCGATACGTTCCGAGCGGGCGCCATCGATCAATTAGTTGTTTGGGGCGAACGGGCTGGCGTTGAAGTTGTACGTGGGAATGCTGGCGGCGACCCAGCAGCGGTCGTTTTCGATGCAGTGGAACGTGCCAAAGCAGAGCAGGCCGATGTTTTGCTAGTGGATACAGCAGGTCGGTTACAAAATAAAGTCAACTTAATGAAGGAATTAGAAAAAATCAAACGAGTCATCCAACGAGAAATTCCAGATGCGCCTCACGAAGTTCTCTTAGTCGTGGACGCAACTACTGGGCAAAATGCGATGACACAAGCCAAACAGTTCAAAGAAACAACCGATGTCACTGGCTTAGTTTTAACCAAACTAGACGGAACAGCCAAAGGTGGTATTGTCATTGCTATTCGGAATGAATTACACTTGCCAGTGAAATTAGTTGGTCTAGGTGAAGGCATTAACGATTTAGAACCATTTAATGCCAACGATTTCGCAATGGGCTTATTTAAAGGCTTATTAAAAGATGTTTAGTTGTAGAAAATAACAGGTTTGGGAAGAACGTGGGACAGGAGCCTGGGACAAAAATCACTTTGGATTTTTGTCCCAGGCTCAAAACCTGATAAACGGCGGGAACAGAACCAACTCTACGCGTTGCTCCGATCTCAACAACTTCTAAGAGCTAAAGCTCTAAGAGTTGAAGGTCCTTCGGAAATAAGCCGAAATTGTTGAGAATCACGAAGAACGTAGTGATTCGATGATGAACAATACCTACTTGGTCTCCAAAAATTAAAGAACACCGGGTAGGTATCATGCAACATCAACTCGTACCTCGTTGTGTTTTATGACAATTTTCGGAAATTTCTTCTTATTGCTGAGAAACACTATTTGCAAAGCAAATAGATGTTAATCAGTACCTACTTGGTTCTCGGAGCTAAACGGTTCTGCCCCGACCTCCTGTCTTGCCGTTTATTTTAGGATTGGGACGGATGTTCTAAGTTCTTCCTAAATCGTTTCTGAAAAAATGAAGGAGTGAGGGAGAAGATGACAGAACAAATGTGGATTGAGAAGTTAGGATTAGAAGCGCATCCTGAGGGCGGTTATTTTAAACAAACCAATAAAAGTGAACAATTGATTCCGACCAAACGAGGCGAACGGGCGTTGCATACAGCGATTTTATTTCTATTAAATACAGAAAGTCCGTCACATTTTCATCGTTTAAAAGCGGATGAATTATGGTTTTTTCACGATGGTCAGCCATTAACCGTTCACTGTATTTTTCCTGATGGAACGTATCAAGCTGTTCAGTTAGGGAAAGACTTAGTTCAAGGACAACAGCTTTCGTTCTCAGTTCCTGCCGGCACAATCTTTGGCTCTACAGTAGCGACAGGATTTGCGTTAGTCAGTTGTGTGGTTACACCAGGCTTTGAGTTTGAAGACTTCGAGTTATTTACTCAAGCGGAATTGTTAAACGATTATCCACAACATAGTGAAATCATTCAGCACTTGGCTTATCGAGAATTACCTTAAGAAAACGTTTTAGTAACATTTCTTTTATGAATATGCTAGTATAAATCAAACAAGCTTGTTGATTTTGTCGCAACGCACACTTAGCTGTCGTAGATGATTAAAAGAAAGGGATGAATCACATGGGCACAATGGTTTTTGTTAACTTCCCAGTAGCGGATGTCCAACGTTCTACAGCCTTTTATGAAAAACTTGGATTCAAAAAGAACGAGGAATTTTCAACAGAGGAAGCTAGTTCGATGATGTGGGATGATCAATTTTGGATTATGTTGTTGAACCATGACTTTTATGGAAAATTTATCCAAGAAAAGCAAATTATTGATGCGCAAACAACCAGTGGAGCATTAATTTCCTTTAGTTTAGAGAGTGCCGAAGCCGTAAAACAGTTTGGCGAAACCGCCAAAGCTAACGGAGGCAACTGTTACCGAGTTGATATGGGAATACCAGAAGAGCAAATGTATGGCTTAGAGGTGCAAGATTTGGATGGCAATAGCTTAGAACCTGTCTGGATGAAGATGTAAAAAGAGCCGCAAAATCTCTACAGATTTTGCGGCTCTTTTCCTACAAAAAACTATTGTAAATTATTGGCATTAGTAGCTTCAACACCATAAGAATCAGCTACTTTTTTCAAGCTAAATCCTTTTCCGTAGACTTCACTCGCACTCATTGAAATCAAAAAAGCTTCTTCATCAATATCAAGAATGGCTTCTTTTAAGCGGGGAAAATCTTTTTCACGAATGACAGTCATTAAGAGCATGCCTTTCGCGCTTCGATAACCGCCTTCGATTGGCACCAAGGTCACACCTTTATCTAGTTCACGTAATAAGCGTTCTTGAATAGCGACATATTTTGGTGAAATAATCATCACATTCTTCGAGCGAACCAGACCAACTTGAATCATGTCAACGACACGACCAATTGTAAATAAACAAATTAAAGAGAATAACACAATATCTGCATTAAAAGCATACATTGCTGATAAAATGACTAAACCATCGACGAATAAAATAGCAATACCTAAGGAAACTTTGAAGTATTTATTGACAATTTGTGAAATGATTGCTGTCCCACCAGTTGAAGCATTGCCACGGAAAACCAAGCCTAGGCCAGCACCTGTAATAATACCGCCAAATAATGCTGCTAGAAAAATATTATGTGTTAAAACAGGCATCCCCGAAGTAATTCCTACAAAAAATGGATAAATAAGACTGCCATAAATGGTTTTGACACCGACCTCTTTCCCAAGAAGTAAGAAACAAAGCACTAAAAGAGGAATATTGATGGCGTAAAGAACAATGGCGGGACTAATCCCGAAAACATAATTAATAACAATACTAATGCCATTGGCTCCGCCTGCGACAAGTTTATTTGGCAATAAGACCGCATTGATTGAAATGGCCAAAATGAATGCACCGACTGTTACATAGGCGGTGTCTTTTAAACGTTGGGCTGTAAAAAATTTGTTCATAAAATACCTCCAATTATTTATTAGTTTAGTGAATGATGACATAAAAAAAACAGAACATGAGAGACAAGCCTAATCGACTTATGTCCCACACTCTAAATCTTCAACTAATCAACTGAACACTTTTTCCTTATACTAACATGAAATACGACAAGAAAACATAGTGAACAAACAATTTTTTGGAAAAGAGGTCGGGACAGAACCGTTTAGCTCCGAGAACCAAGTAGGTACTGATTAACATCTATTTGCTTTGCAAATAGTGTTTCTCAGCAATAAGAAGGAATTTCCGAAAATTGCTCTTTAATTTTTGGAGACCAAGTAGGTATTGTTCATCATCGAATCACTACGTTCTTCGTGATTCTCAACACTTGGAAGGATTAAGATACGCCGAACACTTGTGTGAGAAAGTCAATTTCGGCTTATTGTTTTCTCGCCAAAGGCTCGTCACAGTTTTATCCTTGTAAGTTCCGAAGGACCTTCACCAAGTAGGTACGATGATTTCATCTGTTCATGCTTCACAGTGAAACATCGCAACTCTTAGAGCTTTAGCTCTTAGAAGTTGTTGTGATCGAAGCAACGCGTAGTGTTGCTTCGGTTCCCGCCGTTTATCAGGTTTTGAGCCCGGAACAAAAATCCAAAGTGATTTTTGTCACAGGCTCAAAAAAGTCAAAAAGCGGCCAGCCCAAATAGCTTCATGATGTTGGATAATTTGTGCCGCTGTTAAATGTCCATTATCCAAGGTGGAAGTGGTTTTCGGTGTCATCAAACACGTATAGTCTAAACCATGAGCCATCCGAATTGTAGTGTCCACACAAAACTCGGTTTGGACACCAGCGATTTCTAACGTTTGAATGTCGTGTTCCGTCAGTAAATCATTTAAATTTGTTTGGTAAAAGGCATTCGCATGTGTTTTGCGGATGAAAAAATCTGTAGGTTGTGCATCCAGTTTTTCAAAAAGTTGCCAAGAGTCTGAGCCAAAAGGTAATTCGGTTTCTTCATGTTGAACAAAAATAATGGGCGCATGGTGTTGGCGGTAGACAGCAATACGCTGATTGACCTTTTCCAACACTGCTGGCAGACGGTACAATTGCTGCGACGGACTTTCGATGCCTTTTTGAAAGTCAATTAAAAGTAATGCACGATTTTTCATGAGCAATCCTCACTTTCTATAAACTAGTTGTTTTCAGTATAACGGAAAAAGGCGCTCTCAAAAAGTGTCTCGAAAATTCTCAAGCGAACGTTCAAAAAAACAGCATATTTACTCGTTTTCCTATATAATAGTAAGAGAAACAGATAGTTTGTAGAAAGAAAGGCGACAAGATGAATTATAGAGAATTAATGCAAAAGAAAAATGTTCGTCCTTACGTATTGATGGCTCGTTTTGGTTTAGAAAAAGAAAACCAACGTAGTACACGAGAAGGGCTTTTAGCGACAACTGATCATCCCACGGTTTTTGGTAACCGTTCTTATCATCCATATATTCAAACAGATTTTAGTGAAACACAATTAGAACTAATCACGCCTGTAGCAAATAGCGGCACAGAAATGCTTCGTTTTTTAGATGCCATTCACGATGTGGCTCGTCGTTCGATTCCAGAAGATGAAATGTTGTGGCCATTAAGTATGCCGCCACAATTACCAACAAAAGATGAAGAGATTAAAATTGCTAAATTAGATCAATATGATGCAGTGTTATATCGTCGTTATTTGGCAAAAGAGTATGGCAAACGAAAACAAATGGTCAGCGGAATTCATTTTAATTTTGAATATGACCAAACCCTGATTCAGCAATTATATGATGAACAATCCGAAGTGACAGATTGCAAACAATTTAAAACGAAAGTGTACATGAAAGTTGCCCGTAACTTTTTACGTTATCGTTGGTTAATTACGTATCTTTTTGGGGCTTCGCCAGTTAGTGAAGACGGCTACTTTAGGGTCTATGACGACCAACCGCAAGAACCCATTCGCAGTATTCGGAATAGTACGTATGGCTACAGAAATCATGACAATGTGAAAGTATCGTATGCCTCATTGGAACGCTATTTAGAAGATATTCATCGCATGGTGGAAAATGGTTTACTTTCTGAAGAAAAAGAATTTTATGCGCCTGTGCGCTTACGTGGCGGGAAACAAATGTCTGATCTGCCTAAAACAGGTATTCGCTATATCGAGTTGCGTAATTTAGACTTAAATCCTTTTTCACGTTTAGGCATTGTGGAAGATACCGTGGATTTCTTACATTATTTCATGTTGTATTTATTGTGGACAGATGAAAAAGAAGAAGCGGATGAATGGGTAAAAACTGGCGATATTTTTAATGAACAAGTGGCTCTTGGTCATCCTCATGAAACGATTAAGTTAATTGCAGAAGGCGATCGGATTTTTTCAGAAATGATTGATATGTTAGATGCTCTAGGCATTCGTAAAGGCAAAGAAGTTGTCGGTAAGTATTATCAACAACTGCGGAATCCACAAGACACCGTTTCTGGCAAAATGTGGACGATTATTCAAGAAAACTCCAACAGTGAACTGGGAAATATTTTTGGAAACCAATATCAAAGTATGGCCTTTGAACGCCCTTATCAATTAGCTGGTTTCCGTGAGATGGAATTATCCACACAAATTTTCTTATTTGATGCGATTCAAAAAGGTTTGGAAATCGAAATTTTAGATGAACAAGAGCAATTTTTGAAACTGCAACATGGCGAGCACATTGAATACGTCAAAAATGCCAACATGACTAGCAAAGATAACTACGTGGTACCATTGATTATGGAAAACAAAACCGTGACAAAGAAAATTTTGTCTGCAGCGGGTTTCCATGTGCCTGGCGGGGAAGAATTTTCATCTTTTATTGAGGCACAAGAAGCACATTTGCGCTATGCCAATAAAGCGTTTGTCGTGAAACCAAAATCAACGAATTACGGTTTAGGAATTACGATTTTTAAAGAAGGAGCTTCGTTGGAAGACTTTACGGAAGCGTTACGGATTGCTTTTAAAGAGGACACAGCGGTTTTAATTGAAGAATTTTTACCTGGAACAGAATATCGGTTCTTTGTGTTAGATAATGATGTAAAAGCCATCATGTTGCGCGTGCCAGCCAATGTTACCGGAGATGGCAAACACACTGTAGAAGAATTGGTGGCCGCTAAAAATAGTGATCCATTGCGTGGGACCAATCACCGTGCACCACTAGAATTAATCCAGTTAAATGATTTAGAAAAACTAATGTTGAAAGAACAAGGTTTAACTATCTATTCTGTGCCAGAAAAAGAGCAAATCGTGTACTTGCGAGAAAATTCTAATGTTAGCACGGGCGGGGATTCGATTGATATGACCGATGTCATTGATGATAGTTATAAACAAATCGCCATTGAGGCCGTAGCTGCTTTAGGAGCCAAAATTTGCGGTATTGATTTAATCATTCCTGACAAAGACGTAAAAGGCACACGTGATAGCTTAACGTACGGGATTATCGAAGCGAACTTTAATCCAGCCATGCACATGCATGTGTATCCATACGCTGGACAGGGTAGACGCTTGACAATGGACGTTTTAAAACTTTTATACCCAGAAGTGGTTCAATAAAAAAAGAATACCGCCAAAAAATTCATAATAGATTTTTTGGCGGTATTCTTTATAAAAACGTTTTCTTGGTGAACCCAATAGGTTATACTAAAACTATTACCAATGAAAGTTGTATGACGGTGGCTCTGAGTTAGAGAGGCAGGTGATGCCTATGTGTATCCGATGCACTTTAACGAAAGGAGCATTTTTTTGTCAATCGAAGCGGCATTGGAATTGATGATTAGTTTTGCTCTGAGGCTAAGGCGAAAGCGTTTAGCTCCGAGAACCAAGTAGGTACTGTTTAACATCTATTTGCTTTGCAAATAGTGTTTCTCAGCAATAAGAAGAAATTTCCGAAAATTGATCTTTGATTTTTGGAGACCAAGCAGGTATTGTTCATCATCGAATCACTACGTTCTTCGTGATTCTCAACAATTTCGGCTTATTTCCGAAGGACCTTCAACTCTTAGAGCTTTAGCTCTTAGAAGTTGTTGAGATCGAAGCAACGCGTAGTGTTGCTTTTGTTCAGCTGATTAGCGTTTGTTGCACTACTGATTTTCGGTATCCTTGAAGCAACGAAAAACGATAAAAAATAACCGTTCATAAGCTTAGACGGCTGAACGGTTAAAGAACAACAAAAACTTAACTCAGTAAGCCACCAGTTCTTATAACTGGTGTTGGTATAAAAGGAGAGGTATGTACCCGCATACCTCTCTTTTTCATTTTCATAATAGCATAATTCTATTATAAATGGAAGCGCTCATAACTTTCCTTGAGCTTTTTATGAGTGAAATAGCTTTTGCCAAAAGCCTTTTTTAGCTGTTGGCTCTTCTTTTGGCGTTTCTGTTGCTTGAGGATATTTTTCTGTAACGTCAATCACAGGTTCATCGACTGCATGTTTTTCAGCTAACAGTAAGCCGAGAGAGTCAGGGTTGTTCTCCACAAAATTGTTAACAATCTTAAAGGTTGCGCCATGCTGATTTAATAATTTAATATAGGTACTTTGCAGGTCAGAAGAGATTTCGCCATTTAAAAGTACTGTAACTTCAGGATGCTTCGCTAATTCTTCTAATAAATGTTTTTGGTTCTGTGCATCTTTCATTTCAGCGACGGTCATGGAGAGACGGCAGCGTTCACGAAATGTGCCCATATATTTGTGTTGTTCTTCAGGATTAACGAGGGGCGTACCGTACATTCCTTTATCCAGACGTTGTTGTAAGTCATCATTCGCCATTCAGTAACACTCCTTTCCTAACATTTCCCTCCATTATAGCATATCTTAGATAAGTCGTTGGTCAGTCGGCTTGAGAAGAAGTTTTTAATAAAGGAAAAAAAGTGGTTGCATTTGTGATGGTTTTCTCATACACTGTAACTAAGAATGAGAATCATTCTCAATTAAATAAAAATGGAGTTTTCTCATGAAAAAGATTGGTTTGTTTGTTCTACTATTACTTTTCAGCTTATTGTCATTAGTGATAGGGGTGAAGGACATTGCACTTTCTCAATTGTTTCAATTAGATGCGCAGCAACAATTTGTTTTATTTACCACCCGTGTTCCCCGCACGTTGAGTTTAATCATTGCTGGTAGTACGATGAGTATTTCTGGATTGATTATGCAGCAACTCACACAAAATAAATTTGTCGCTCCTAGTGTCGCTGGAACAACCGATAGTGCAAGGTTGGGTATTTTAGTCGCAATGTTATTTTTCCCAACAGCTCCGTTTCTCTATCGAACGGCAATTGCTTTTATTTTTGCGCTAAGCGGGACCTTATTATTCTTAGCGCTCATTCGATTATTACCAAGTAAGAATCAAGTGATGGTCCCTTTGGTGGGCGTGATGTTTGGTAACATTCTAGGCTCAATTGCCACATTTTTTGCCTATCAATACCAATTGGTTCAAAATATGTCTGCTTGGTTACAAGGAAATTTTTCCACAGTTATGAAAGGGAATTATGAATGGTTATTCTTAATGATTCCTTTGTGGTTTGTTATTTATTTATTTGCTTATCATTTCACTGTCGTTGGTATGGGTGAAGCATTTGCAAATAGTCTTGGCGTCCATTACCAGCGAATTCAGTTTTTAGGTTTGACGCTGGTTGCTTTAGCAAGTGCCATCGTTTTATTGATGGTGGGGAATATTCCGTTTTTAGGGGTTGTGATTCCCAATCTCGTGTCTTTACGTTATGGCGATCATATGAAAAATACCTTGTGGTTAACTGGGATTTGCGGGAGTTTGTTCTTGTTAATCTGTGATATTTTAGCACGAGTATTGATTGCCCCCTATGAAATTCCTGTCAGCGTGGTTGTCGGAACATTAGGGAGCATTTTGTTCATTTTATTATTACTAAGGGGGCGCAAACAATGAAACGGCCTTTAAAAAAATGGCTTTCATTACTTTTGCTTTTAGCTGCCGTAGTAATTGTGAGCCTTTGTTATTTAACTTATAACACGTATGGCAATTGGTCCTTTGCTTTGGCGTTACGAGGCAAAAAGTTATTGGCTTTTATTTTTGTTGGAATCGCTGCGGCTTTTTCAACTATTAGTTTTCAAACAGTCACGCAAAATCATTTCCTAACGCCAAACATTTTAGGGATGGATTCCTTGTATGTCTTTGTGCAGACGGTGTTATTTTTTCTTTTAGGAGGCGCACAAGCGTTAGGCCAAGTAAGTCTTGGGTCGTTTTTGATGAACGTCTTTTTAATGGTGTTTTTAAGTACTAGTTTATCGTATTTTCTATTACGCAAAAATCAATCCGATTTATTTTTATTATTGATGATTGGCATGATTTTAGGTACTTTTTTCAGTAGTATTAGTACGTTTTTACAAGTGATTATGGATCCTAACGAATACGACTTACTCCAAGGAAAGTTGTTTGCCAGTTTCGGTAACGTCAATAGTCAGTATCTCGTTTTCGTTGGTGTGGCGGTACTCATAATTTGTGGGATACTTTGGCGGGAAAGTTACCGTTTAGACGTTTTACATTTAGGGAACCATCAAGCCCAGAATTTGGGGATTGCTGTGAATCAGTTTCAATTAGTGTTGTTGTGTTTGATCAGTAGTCTGGTCGGCTTATCAACAGCATTAGTGGGACCGATTACATTTTTAGGTTTTATCGTGGCCAATATGAGTTATCAATTCATGAAAACCTATCGCCACCGAGAACTGTTTGTGGCAGGGAGTTTAATAGCAGTCTTTTTACTGGTGTTCGGTCAATTGATGGTTGAACAGGTCTTTCATTTGAATACCCCGCTAAGTGTGGTGATTCAATTTGTTGGGGGCGTTTATTTTATATGGAAAATTATTGCAGAAAGGAAGCAACGCACATGATCCAGATGAGTGATGTATCAAAAAAATATGGCGATAAATTTGTCGTTTCAGACATTGATTTACCTATTTCTGAAGGCAAATTAACGGCCTTTATTGGACCAAATGGCGCTGGGAAAAGCACGCTGCTAGCCATGATGAGTCGCTTAATTCCCAAAGATACCGGGGAAATTTATCTGGACAAGCAAGAAGTAAAAACCTGGAAGCAATCGGCTTTTTCACAAAAAATTGCCCTTTTAAAACAAGCCAACGGTGTACAACTTAAATTAACTGTGCGAGAACTGGTCAATTTTGGTCGTTTTCCTTATTCCAAAGGTCGCTTAAAAAGCGCTGACCACGAAAAAGTAACAGAAGCACTGGAACAATTGGGCTTAACTGAAATGGCGGAAGAATACATTGATACCCTTTCTGGGGGCCAATTACAACGGGCGTATATTGCCATGATTTTAGCCCAAGATACCGATTATATTTTATTGGATGAGCCCTTAAATAACCTCGACATGAATTATGCGGTTCAAATGATGCAGATTCTTAAACGCTTAGTGGATGAACTAGGAAAAACGATTCTGATTGTTCTACATGATATTAATTTTGCCGCAAGCTATGCAGATGAAATTGTCGCCATGAAAGGCGGAAAGCTCTATGCGCATGGCGCAACAGAAGAAGTTATTCAAACAAGTATTTTAAATGATCTTTATGAAATGAATATCCGGATTTGTGAAATTGAAGGAAAACGCTTTTGTCTTTATCACTAAATCGGGCAATTTAAAAATAACGTTTTTGGAGGAAAAGAATGAAAAAGAAATTTTTAGCAATGATGGCAGTTTCAATGATGGGACTGTTAATGTTAAGTGCTTGTCAAACAAATAAAAAAACAGCAGATTCTGCAACAACAGAAACAACAGCTAAAACGGAAGTCACAGTCAAAGACACCAATGGTCAATTAACCGTTCCCAAAAATCCTAAGAAAGTCGTTGTTTTTGATAATGGTTCCTTGGATACAATGGATGCACTAGGTGTCGGTGACCGCGTGGTAGGTGCGCCAACTAAAAATATCCCTGCGTATTTGGAAAAATACCAAAAAGTTGAATCAGCAGGCGGCATTAAAGAACCAGATTTAGAAAAAATCAATCAACTAAAACCAGACTTAATTATTATTTCTGGTCGTCAACAAGATTATCAAGAACAATTAAAAGCCATTGCGCCAACCATTTACTTAGCTGTAGATGCCAAAAATCCTTGGGCATCAACGAAACAAAATATCGAAACGTTAGGCACTATTTTTGATAAAGAAGAGGTAGCTAAAGAAAAAATAACTGGCTTAGAAAAAGAAATTGCTGACGTGAAAAAACAAGCAGAAGCTAGCGCGAATAATGCGCTTGTTGTGTTAGTTAACGAAGGACAACTTTCCGCTTACGGAAAAGGCTCTCGTTTCGGTTTAATTCATGATACATTTGGCTTCAAAGCAGCAGACGATAAGATTGAAGCTTCCACTCATGGGCAAAGTGTTTCTTACGAATATGTTTTAGAAAAAAATCCTGGGATTCTCTTTGTGGTAGATCGCACCAAAGCAATTGGTGGCGACGATTCAAAAGATAACGTCGCTGCAAACGAATTGATTCAAAAAACCGATGCTGGTAAAAATGATAAAGTCATTATGCTTCAACCAGATGTTTGGTATCTAAGCGGTGGTGGATTAGAATCAATGCATTTGATGATAGAAGATGTTAAAAAAGGATTAGAGTAAAATTGTTTTAGAAAAGAGGGATTGAAACCTCTTTTCTTTTTTTAATGAAAAACAAAAAAGTTTTAAATTAAAAATGTGGTTGACGGCCTCGAAAATGTTTGCTAAACTATCCGTAAATCAGTATGATTGATGAAACAAATAAAAGAACAAAATGTGATGAGAAGGAAAGTACTTTTTAAAATAGCTTGCAGAGAGCCTCGTTTGGTGAGAAGAGGTAGTGACGTTAAAGGGGAAAATGGCCTTTGAACAGGTTGGTTGAAGCCGTTTGCTTAAACCAATTCAGGTGCGCCTGTTATAGCGCTACAGTATGATTGTACTGGAAACGAGCGGATCTTTTTTAGCGAAGAGATCAACAAAGGTGGTACCGCGATTGCATAAGCATTCGTCCTTTTTAGGACGAATGCTTTTTTTATTTGTTTAAAAAATATGAGGGGGCAACAACATGAAATTGGGGAAAAAAGTAGTAGGTTTGATTGCAACAGGGTTTCTTTTAGCCGCATGTGGCGGAACCAAAGAAGCGGCAGAGAAAGTAGATTCGGGAAATTTAGCAGCTGAACAAAAAATCAGTATTAGTTCACCTGCACCAATCTCAACATTGGATACAACACAAACAACAGATAAAAATACCTTTACAATGGCACAACATTTATTTGAAGGCCTTTATCGGTTTGATGATGATAGTGCCACGGTGCCAGCTCTAGCTAAAGATGTCAAGATTAGTGACGATGGACGCAAGTACCACTTTACCTTGCGGGAGGGGATTAAGTGGAGCAACGGCGAGCCAATCACGGCCCAAGATTTTGTTTATTCTTGGAAAAAACTGGTGACACCAGCGACGATTGGACCGAATGCCTATTTACTAGACAGTGTTAAAAATAGTTTTGAAATACGCAACGGTGAAAAGTCAGTCGATGAATTAGGGATTTCAGCCCCTAATGACAAAGAATTCATTGTTGAATTAAAACAGGCCCAACCTTCCTTCTTAGCAGTCGTTTCGATTGCTTGGTTAGCGCCACAAAGTCAAAAATTTGTCGAAGCGCAAGGCAAAGATTACGCCTTGGATAGTGAACATTTACTTTATAGCGGGCCATTTACGCTAGCCAATTGGGATGCGACTTCAGATACTTGGACATTGAAAAAAAATCCAGAATACTATGATGCGGATCAAGTGAAACTGGAAGAAGTTGCGGTTAGCACAATCAAAGAAGATAATACTGGGATTAATTTATATCAAGCGAATGAACTAGACTTAGTTCGCATTAATGGACAATATGTTCAACAATATCAAGATGATCCAGGCTATGTCAGTCATCCAGATGTGGCCAACTACTTCTTAGATTTCAACAAAAAAGAAGGAACGCCATTAGCGAATGTTCATTTACGAAAAGCGATTGGCCAAGCAATTGATAAAGAAGCCTTAACACAAAGTGTCTTAAACGATGGGTCAAAACCCCTCAACGGATTGATTCCAAGTAAACTTTATGCGAACCCAGAAACAGATGAAGATTTCCGAGCTTACAGTGGCGAATATTTGAAAAATGACGTCAAAAAAGCTCAAGCTGAATGGACGAAAGCCCAAGCGGATGTCGGTAAAAAAGTGAAACTTTCCTTGCTGGCGGCAGATACAGATCAAGGAAAACGAATTGCTGAATATGTTCAAAGTCAGTTGCAAGAAAATCTGCCAGGTTTAGAAATTACCATTTCATCGCAACCAAGTAATAATGTGAATCAATCGCGACGTGAAAAAAATTATGAGTTGTCCCTTTCAGGATGGATTGCCGGCAGTAGTGAATTAGACTCTTACTTTAACTTATATGCGGGAGAATCAAGTTACAATTATGGCAATTATCATAATGCCAAATACGACCAACTGGTAGAAGATGCGCGAACGATTAATGCCAATAATCCAGAGAAACAATTTGCAGAATACAAAGAAGCGGAAGACATCTTGTTGAACCAAGATGCTGCCCAAGTACCGCTGTATCAAAGTGCCTCAAATTATCTAATCAATCCTAAATTGAAAGGCATTAGTTATCACTTGTATGGGGACTATTTCCACTTGCGCAATGCTTATTTAACAGAATGATTCAGGAAGAAGGAGTAAAAAATGGAAAAATTAGTCGAACGATTTTTAACTTACGTGAAAGTTAACACCCGTTCAGATGCCAACAGTCAAACCACACCGACGACGGTCGGTCAAGTGGTTTTAGCCAAAATGATTGAAACAGAACTTCATGAATTAGGCTTGGCCGATGTGCATTATAACGAACAAAACGGCTTTTTAACGGCACGGTTGCCTGGTAACCAACCTGCAGCGAAGAGTATTGGGTTGATTGCACATCTGGATACGGCGGATTTTTCAGCAGAAAATATTCGTCCCCAAGTCATCACTAATTATGATGGCCAAGATGTCCTCTTGAATCAAGAACAAGGCATCGTTTTATCGGTTGCTGAATTTCCCAATTTAAAAGAGTATCAAGGGGAAACGTTGATTACTACAGACGGAACCACACTTTTAGGAGCAGATGACAAAGCGGGAATTGTCGAGATTTTAGCTGCTGTTGAGTATTTTTTGGCACATCCAGAAGTAGCGCGGGGCGATGTTTGGCTCGCCTTCGGTCCAGATGAAGAAATTGGACGCGGGGTCGATCAATTTGATGCGCCGAACTTCCCAGTCGCTTTTGCGTATACAATCGACAGTGGCCGCGTGGGGCATTTCGAGTATGAAACGTTTAACGCTGCTCAAGCTGTGATAACAATTGAGGGAACCAGTGTCCATCCGGGAACGGCCTATGGTTCGTTAGTAAATGCCATTAAATTAGGCGAACAACTTGATCAATCACTACCGCAAAAGGAAGTGCCAGAACAAACACGTGGAAATGAAGGATTTTATTTACTCAATAAATTTACAGGAAGTATTGAAAAAGCAGAACTTGTCTATATCATTCGGGATCATGATCAAGAAAACTTTCAAGCGAGAAAGCAATTTTTGGAAAAACAAGTCCAACGTTTAAATGCGCTGGCGGATAAACCCAGACTAACAATTACTTTCCAAGACCAATACTATAATATGAAGGAAATCATCGAAAAAGATTGGACTCCTGTAGAATTGGCCGTCCAAGCAATGGAAAGTTGTGACATTGAACCAATCATCACACCATTTCGTGGCGGTACAGATGGTTCTAAGATTTCTTTCATGGGCATTCCCACGCCTAATCTATTTACAGGTGGCGAGAATTTTCATGGGCAATATGAATTCATTACCGTTGAATCAATGGCCAAAGCTGTTCAGACGATCATTGCCATCATTCGCTTAAACGCTAATTAAAGAAACACGCAAGGGAAATGCCGATTTTCCTTGCGTGTTTCGCTGTTTTTCGGTAAAGTATGTAGAAAAGTAGGGAGTTTTGCTCATGAATTATCCATTGATTTTTGCAGAAAACCAACGAATCGAAACCGAACGCTTGATTTTAAGGCCCGTCACATTAGCCGATGCAGAAGATATGTACGAATATGCTTCAGATGAGGAAACGGTCCGCTATGTGTTTTTGAAAAATCAAACAATCGCTGAAACAAGACAAAACATTGCTAAATTTTTTATGGGGGAACCTTTAGGAAAATATGGGATTGAAGTGAAAGAAACGGGCAAAATGATTGGCACGATTGATTTGCGGGTCAATGAAACCAATAATATTGGAGAATTAGGCTATGTCTTGAACCGTGCCTTTTGGGGCAATGGCTACATGCCTGAAGCCGCGACGGCGTTAGTTGAACTGGGTTTTGCAAAAATGAAACTCATGAGAATCTTTGCTTTACATGATCAAGACAATCCAGCTTCTGGTCGTGTCATGGAGAAAATTGGTTTTACCTACGAAGGAACACTACCCAATGCTCGAATTAATAAAGGGAAAATTGTCACAGATGTTTATCGTGGGATGACACTGGAAACATGGCAAAATCGACAAAAATAGAAGCGGAAGACAAGTTAAGAGAGGAATTAGAGAAATGTTGATGTTTACAGAAAAAGAATTCGCAGCCTTTGAAGTTGCTGGATTAGATGAACGAATGGCGGTTATCCGTGCGCAAATTCAACCTATTTTTCAAGAATTAGACACGTATTTTGCCGAACAACTAGCGCCTGAACTAGGAACGGAGTTGTTTGTCCATATTGCGCAACATCGCCGTCGCACCGTGTATCCACCAGAAAATACTTGGTCAGCACTTAGTCCGAATAAGCGCGGGTATAAAATGCAGCCGCATTTTCAATTAGGCATTTGGGGCGACTATGTGTTTATGTGGTTGTCATTCATTGATAATCCTAAAAATGAAAAGCAGATTGCGCAAGCCTTTTTAGAGAATCAGCAATTATTCCAAGCATTACCAGAAGATACGTATGTTTCCTTGGATCACACGGTTCCTCAAATTACTCCGCTGATGGAAACGGATTTAGAAAAAGCCTTAACTCGTTTTAGAGATGTAAAAAAAGGTGAGTTTGAAATTGGGCGCATCATTCCCAAAGATAGTGTCTTGTGGCAACCCCCTGAAAAAGCACGCGCTTATATGTTGGCAACCTATCAACAACTCCTGCCATTGTATCAATTAGCTGTTGCCCAATAAGAGAAACAGACAGTTATTTTGTGTTTTAGTGTTATTTTATCGAATTATCCAATCGTCAAAAATGAGAAAAGCTCACAATGTTAGTTTTAATTACTAACATTGTGAGCTTTTCTTTAGTTTTTTTGAAAAAAATTAAGGGATGACTGGCTGATTTCTATGGAAAAGTACGTTTTGATAGCCTTTTTTGCTTAAATAACAAGAGTAGCAACCCTTGCTTAATAAGGGATTTTCGCGAATAGATGTTGTCAAATGAAAAAAAATGATGTTTTGAACAAAGAGTTCTTTGCTATTATAAAGGTATGAAAAAGGTTGTTTACGCATTCTTTATATAGAAGAATGTGAATGAGTTAAAAGGAGGTTTTTAAATGAAAAAAAAGCGTTATTTAATAATTGCGTGTTTACTATTTTCCCCTAGTTTTTTTATAAATGTTGAAGCATCTGAGGGTGGTTCTAGTTCGGTGGGAATTGAATTTTACCAAAATCCGGCAACACCCGCTCCTAAAGATGCCCCACCGAAAACAGATGAGCCAGCTGCGGATCCCAAGGAACCAGCTGGTCCTCTGCAAGGAGATCAACGAAGTGGTGGTTCGACACAGACCACCACAACTGGCTCGCAGCTCCCTCGTACAGGGAGCAAGAGTCAGGCAAATCTTAGCATTCTTGGTCTTGTCCTGATTGGTCTTGTCGGAATGGTCCAGAGAAAGAAGGGACGACATGAAGCAAACTAAGTGGCAACGATTAGCAACCATTGGCTTGTGTAGTTCTTTAGTGATTAACGCCTTTTCTGGCGCGACCGCAGTTGCGGAAACAATCACGATTGAAAGTAGTCCGACAGTAGCAAGTAGCGCTAAGGAAGCAACATCAGCAAGTAGCGCAACGCCAGAAAGTACGGAAAGCAGTCAAGAAACGACTGAAACGAGTCGGGAAGAAGTGACACAGGAAACAGTGGAACAAGAAGATACAACGGAAATAGCTCAAGAAGAAAATCTGCTGGAACCATCTGGTATTCAAGCGAAAATTATGCCTAGAGCATTTGTCTGGGCAGCTACAGGAACCACGAATAGAACCACGGTTCGTCTTAACGATGTAGTTGATTATCGAATGAAACTGGAAAATATTACAACAGATGATACAAATTCAGATATTGTTGGTCCGATTCGAATTGAATCAAAATTGGCAGCTGGAATGACTAGACCAACGTCAGTTATTATCAAAGTTGGCCCCGAGGAACAAAATGTAGTTATAGGAGAAGGCTCTCATAATGCCAATAGTGGTGGCGAATATTTTGTTTGGACAGAGTCGACTAGGACGGTCACTGCATTTATCAATCGTCTACACGGGCGAACTTCTGGAAATACTGGGTATATCAAAACATTGTATTTTCAGACAAGAATTACTTCGGGTACACACAACGAAAAAAAATATATCGATTCCACGATTCGATTTAATGGATTTGGCGCAGTGAATAGACGAAATGAAATGACGTATGTGGATAGATTTTCTGGTAACTTAGGTTTGAAAGGGAATTTAAAATTTTACGATGAGGATGGAGTGGCTAGTAAGGAACAAATGAGTCTTTCCATAAACCCAGTATTATTTAAATCAACCAATTCGAGAGTAGAAGGGACGCTGTTAAGATATCCTTTAACTATGACAAATGCTGGTAGTGGGCTTTATAGGTTTGATACAGGACTAAAAAATATAGGTACTAGTAACGGGGGTTCGTGGTTTTTCTTTAGTAACGATATTGCGATTAATTTTGCTACAGCTACCACCAATAGAATTGATAAAATTGTGTTAGCACCACCTAAAGCAACACTTCCAGACAGCCGAACAGGTGTGATGACTTCCAGAGCGTACACATCAACAACTTATACGAGAAGTAACTATGATATTTCAACATATAACTTTACTAAAGCGACTGGTAAGACATGGCGTATAACGAATCGTAGTTCTAATAGCGGAGTAAGCACCAATATTATGTTTAGTGACAATCTTGTAGGAACAACAGGACAGTTCAATAAAGGGAATTCTGGTGCTACTATTAATTATTATATTTATTACAAAAAGCTTTATGAGAATTTTGTTAATAGTAACGGACAAAAAATTACACCACCATCAGGATTCACACAAGGAAAGCGAACGGTTATTAATAGTGAAGCGTACACTTTTAAACAAAGTGGCACCTTGCCAGATACCTATCAAGCAGACGGCAAAACCTATAAGTTCAAAGGTTGGTACAAAGGCAAAACCAAGCCAAACACCTTGACCACCACCAAAGCACCAAGCTATGCGGTGACTTATAACAATGATGATGATTTGACGGTGGTGTATGAGGAGATTGAAGCTTTTGATTTCCCAGCGCTGACCTATCAATTCGGGTTCGTGGACGAGTCTGGCAAACGAGTAGATGCTTCGACAATTGGGTTGACTTATGACAAATGGCGTGGGGAGTTGTTAACAAATAATGTCAATGACTGGAAAACAGTCAGTCTTGAAAAAGGTCAAGTTGCACCAACTAAAAACAACTTGAAGGAAATTGCTTATCCTGCGCAATCTCTTGAAATAATGAGTGGGCGAAGTTCACAATATAGTGCGGCTAATTTAACCTTTACACCGCCAAGATACTATGAAAAAATGAGTGTTTATAACAAGAGTGGTACTTTTGATGCAGGCTACCCGTTTCCAAATATCCAAAATAATAATAGTTCAGAACCATCTGTTGAAGGCTTAAACAAAAATCTTTCTAGCTGGTTTGAACTAAAGAAAAGAGGGAACCAATCGTTTGTTTTTAACAAACCGATTCCAGCAGCACCAATCGATGTTCAGGTGCCTGCTTACTTGCGAGAGATTGTCTATAATCCCGATCTGATATCAAATACAGCCGTCTATTATGTAATAGATAAACCTGTCTACTACTATTTAACCAACCGCAAAGTCACCGAAAACTTCGTAGACACAAGCGGTGCCAAAATTACACCACCAACAGGTTTCACCCAAGGAAAACAAACAGCGATTACCAGTGACCCATACACCTTCAAACAAGCAGGTACCTTACCTGATACCTACACAACAGGGGGTAAGACCTACAAGTTCAAAGGCTGGTACAAAGGGAAAACCAAAACCGAGCTTTTAACCACGACGAAAGCACCAAGTTATGGGGTAACCTATAATGATAATGATGATTTGAATGTGGTGTATGAAGAAGTAACAGCTATTTATCCAGGGTTCTATGCGCAATTTGTTGATGAACAAGGCAAAGCTTTTACTAATCCGCTAACTCTTTCTGGAAATTATACTGAGTTTCTCAGAAAGACAGGCACTACTGTTTTTGAAACGAAGGGCGCCTTTTACCCAATGGTAGGTAAGCGCGATACAACAGTGACAAATAAGTATAAGATTGAAACAACGAGTAGTCTTGCAGTACCAAATAATTATTGGACAGCCATGCCTGCTGACATTGCTAATAGAGGGTACGCATTAAATAACTTGGATATTACCAATCAAATGAAATATGTTGACAAGATAGAAACTACTGACACGCACACTACAATGTACGATTATACTGGAGTTTCGGACATTGGGGGCAAACCAAACAATACTTCTCAGACAGAATTAAATCCTATTGATAAAACATTTGTTAAGCAAACAGATAACACTTTTGCGATAAAATCAATTTGGGGAAATGGAACGTTTTCGCATATAGTTCCCAAAATGTTATTGTTAGCAGAAAGTGGCAGTTTTTCAAGATTATTCGGGTTTGATGGTACTCCAGACTACAAGCAAACCGTAAACTACAAAGTCACCCGTAAACAAGTCACCGAAAACTTTGTTGATGCCAACGGTGCCAAAATCACCGCACCAACAGGCTTTACACAAGGGAACCAGATTCCCATGACGAGCAACACCTTCAAGTACACAGCCGCAAAAACCTTGCCAGCAACTTATACCGCAGGTGGCAAGACCTATACTTTCCAAGGCTGGTACAAAGGTAAAACGAAGCCTAATACTTTAACAACAAGCACTACGCCAACATACAATACAACCTTTGATGGCAATGACGACATGACGGCGATGTATAAGGAAGAAGTACCGAAAGCAAGTGTCGCTTTAACTCGCACTACCGCTGAAACCGTGACTAGCGGCGGCAATGTCACCTGGCGTGCCACAATTACCAATACAAGCCAAGCGCCACTAACCACGGCGACCATCAAGAAATCAACCGCTTGGACAACTGGCTTAGCAGCACCAACCGCCATGATTGTCACGCCAGCTGGCGGAACCGCGAAAACAGTTCCCGTCACAGCGACTACGTGGACCAATGGTGTTAGCTTAGGCACTGACATTCCCGTAGGAAAATCTGCCACGGTTCAGTTCACTACGAAAGCAACGGGGACAGCGGGGCAAGTCTTGCGCGCTGGGATTACCACCAGTGGGAATTACAGTGGCGTGTCTGCTTCGGCCACCGTACGTGTGAAAGACAATGATCAAGCAATTGTGACACCAACGGCTGAAGGCTTCATCAGTGTTCCAACGTTCAATTTTGGTCAGGTTGGGGTAGCGGGAAGCACGCAACAGCACAGCTTGAAAAAAGCCGCTGATTATTATGGCAACGGCACACGCAATCCCTATCTGCGGATCAAGAAAACCCAACCGAATTGGAGCCTAACGGCGCAGCTGTCACAACCAAAATCAGCGACAGACAGCTTGCCGACAGCGACCCGCTTATTATTAGGGGCGGCTCCTGTTTCGAGTTTCTCAAATTACAACCAACCTACCGAGTTGAAAAATGCGGTCGGTACTACGAGTGCCATTAGCTTGAATGCCAACAACACGGCCACTAGGATTATTGCCAACCAGCAATTCACTGGGAGTAATATTTATCAGTTGGACTTCACCTTCAACAATGTCAAACTTGAAGTGCCAGCCAACCAAGGAGTCAAAGGGCAACAATACCAAGCCGCAGTTACGTGGAACTTAGTTACAGGTCCTTAAAATAGTTAAGTTATCATGAGGAAAGCTCAAAATGTTAGTATCAAACACTAACATTTTGAGCTTTTGTTTATGTAAATTAAGGAATTTGGCTGAAAATCAGTAGCAAAATGGCAGATTCTCTTAATTTTCGAGTGTTTTTCCAGTGAAAAAGTGCTCTTCCGCCTTGGTATAATAGGAATCATCAGAAAAGTAGCTTAGCTGTAGCAAAATTTAAAATTTCAGGGCCACCTTTTTTTTGATAGAATAATGGAGAAAATTAAAAGCTGTACATATACCAATGAACAATAAATCAATACATAAAAAAGGAGAATAGCATGAATCAAAAATGGCAAAAGTTACTTCCAACAAGGAACTCACCTAAGAGGTGGTTCAGCACAAGCTATCACGACTGACCCTTGCGCCCTGTACGAAGGGATAAGGGGCAAGCAAATCTTAGCATTCTCAGCTTAGCCTTCATCGGCTTGGCGGGAATGGTACATAGAAAGAAGGGACGACATGAAGAGAATTAACTGGCAACGCTTAGCAACCATTGGCTTGTGTAGTTCTTTAGTGATTAACGCCTTTTCTGGCGTAACAGCCATTGCGGAAACAGTCATGAGTGAAAGTAGCCCGACAGTGGCAAATAGTATTAAGGAAGCAACACCAGCAAGTAGCGCAAGGCAAGAAAGTACGGAAAGCAGTCAAAAAACGACTGAAACGAGTCAGGAAGAAGTAACACAGGAAACAGCGAAACAAGCAGAGACAAAAGCGCCACTGGAAACACCAGAGATAAAAACAAACACAACAGAACAACCTGCAGAAAATAGTAGTGAAAATGACCGACAAAAGAGTATTTCGCCACGTTGGGTGCCGAATAATCAAGTGATTTATCCGAGAATAACCTTGGCTTTCACTAATGAATCAGGGCAAGCTTTTACTGATGAAAACTTAACGTTATCAGGGACGTATACTAAATTTGGATATGAAAACGCAACTAGTTTATGGCGATCGTATGCGGTTAATTATCCAATTACTTCTTCTAATGCAGAAGGCGGTCAATATCGAGTAGCTGTCAATGCAACGGTTCCTTTACCATACGATTTTTTTACAGATTTACCAGCAAATTATAGGATGAATATATACGCGGTTGAACAATTAAAGATTGATAACACGCTAAAGTATGTCGACAGTATTGTTGCTGTGCCCGATTCTACACTGAGGATGACCAGATATAGTGCACAACAAACAACTGAGTTACCGCAGTTTGGAAATCATATGACTCCTTTTGTATTACGCACAAGAGATAGCGTGTTTTCTAAAAGCAGTGAAAATGTTTTCTCTCTAAACACGGATGGTAATGAATTTTTAAGAATCCTGAGTGTCGCCCCCATTGGCACTCCAGTAGAACCAGTATTATACGGATTTGATGGCACTGCAACGTACCGAGAAACACTTAATTACGTAGTCACTCGGAAACAAGTCACCGAGAAGTTCGTAGATGCTAACGGCGTAGCTATCACGCCGCCAACAGGTTTTACCCAAAACAAGAAAACACCAATGACCAGCAATGACTTCACCTTCAAACAAGCTAGTACTTTGCCGGACACCTATCAAGCAGACGGCAAAACCTACAAATTCAAAGGCTGGTACAAAGGCAAAACCAAGCCAAATACCTTGACCACGACCAAAGCGCCAAGCTATGCGGTGACCTATGATGGGAATGACGATTTGACGGTGGTGTATGAGGCGATTCAAGAAGGAAAAGGAATGTCATCTGTTCAGGTGATGAATAAGGCGATTCAGAATCCAGTGGCTTTGCCTGATCGCATGTATCGTGTCCTATTTATCAATGAAACAGGGGGGCTGACATTTGCTGATCGTTATGGCTTTACTGGAGAATTAGTTGAGGTTGCGGATGGCAAAGTGACGCCAATTGGCCCAGTCCCGACTAACAATAATAGCGCAGTAAAAGAAATCACTATACCAGGTCGGGTTTTCGATACAGAAAGACCTACGCCGTTGCAATATGGAGTTCGCAATGCAACCTTTACGTTGCCCAAAATGTATAAAACCGTAACGTATCAACCTGGCCCAAATTATACAGGTACAGCCTACTCTATTCCAGAAACGTATCGTCTTAGTTTAAGAAGTGGTGTCAAAAGTGACATCGATACAACTGGATGGCGAATTGGTCTTGACCCGACAACAGATCCACAAAAGTTTACGATGAGCGGTATATACTGGTCATCAATGCCTACAAATGTTAGACTTGCAACACTATTAAGTGCGACTATTACTGGTAAAGGAGTAGAACCGAGTGTCTATACACTAGATGAAAATGCACGTATGTATCTTTACCTAGAAAATCGTCGTGTTACGGAAAACTTCGTAGATACCAATGGTACTAAAATCACCGCACCGTCAGGTTTCGCCCAAGGGAAAAAAACAGTAATTACTAGTGATTCGTACACCTTTAAGCAAAGCGGAGATTTGCCAGATACCTATAAAGTCGGCACGAAAACCTATCAGTTCAAAGGCTGGTACAAAGGTAAAAACAAACCAGACACCTTGACGACGACCAAAGCTCCCAGTTATCCAGTCACTTATAATGATGATGATGATTTGACGGTAGTCTATGAAGAAGTCGTGATGAAAACGTATAATTTACCAGCCAAAGATGTTTACTTTGGTTATGTTGATGAGGCAGGTAACCTATTGAATACAGCAGGCTTTTCTGTAGAAGCCGAATTAGGTGAAAGTGACGAAACTGAATCAACAGTATTAGGGAAAATTCAAGGAACTGATGAAGTGATGAGTAAATTAAAAAAATTATCGATTCCTGGCAAGTCATATGATTTCCCGATAGATAAGCTTAAGACATACGGTGCAAGGTATGTTAATCATACAATTCCTAAACAATATAAGACAATGTCGATTACACCGCTAGCTACTTATACGGGAGATAAAACAAAGTATCCTATGACCAAAGAGATCCGGAAAAATATAGAAGCGCCATATACGGTTGTTTCTCAAGCTGACGGAGTAGAAGCCTTCAAATTAACTAACGCTGGAACTTTTTTTAGAACCAGACGAGCTTTTTGGACATGGGACCCGAATAACACGTTGTATGCTATGGGAATTTATTCAGGGACAGTCGGAAAAAACTATAACTTAGCTTCTCCAGAGGGAACAATCTACTATTATTTAGAAAACCGTCGTGTCACTGAAAACTTTGTGGATCCAAGCGGCGCTAAAATTACACCGCCAACAGGCTTCACGCAAGGAAAACAAACGGTGATTGACAGTGATAATTTCACTTACGCTAGTACGAAAGCCTTACCAGACACTTATACAACAGGAGATAAATCCTATAAGTTCAAAGGCTGGTACAAAGGTAAAACCAAACCAGGCACCTTGACAACGACTAAAACACCAAGTTACGCCGTGACTTACGACGATAAAGATGACATGACAGCGGTCTATGAGGAAGTCCAACCAACAGCAGAAATGACGGTTAGTCGGTTACTAGAAGTGATCCCAAATGAAGCTTCTATGATGTGGATAGTTAAACTAAAAAATACCAGTGAAGTTCCATTGACCAACGTTAAACTAGCTCCAACGGCCAAATGGGCGGCAGGTATTTCACCACCAACACAATTAGCTGTTCGCATTGGTAATACACCAAATAAAATTATTCCAGTGACGGCAGAACAATGGCAAGCAGGAGTTAACTTAGATATAGAGATTCCTGTGAACGGCGAAGCCTTAGTGACAGTGAACACAGCGAAAATTACGGGAGAACCAAGACAACTTTTAACCGCAGAAATGACAGCTAGTGGAAACTTTTCTGCAGTGACAGCTAGTAACTTTGTACGTATTCAAGGAGAAGATCAAACGATTACGCCAACACCAGTAGAAGAAGGTTTCATTAGTACACCAACATTTGATTTTGGGAAAATTACGATTAACAGTAGCACTAAGCAGTACGGACTGAAAAAAGCAGCTGATTACTATGGCAACGGCACACGTAATCCATATCTACGAATAAAGACAAGCCAACCTAATTGGCAGTTAACAGCACAATTGTCACAGTTAACAGCATCAGCTGATAGTTTGCCAACTAGTACGCGTTTATTATTAGGAAGTGCGGATGTTATAGCAATCGAAAACTATAATCAAGTCACAGAGTTAACAAATAAAGTTGGGGTTACGAAAGCCTTAACTTTGACGAGTGACGGCACATCTACACCAGTAATTCTTAATAACCAATTTACAGGTAATGATGTCTATCAATTAGATTTTGATTTTGCCAATGTGAAATTAGAAGTCCCTGCCAACCAAGGGAAAATAAATGAGAAATATCAAGGAACGGTAACGTGGAACTTAGTCACTGGACCTTAAAAAAATAGTAAACCGCCCCCAAAAAGTTAGACTTTTTGAGGGCGGTTTACTATTTTATGGAAAGCCAATTTTATCTAATGGATAATAACGAAAAGTCAAAACACCTTCCACACTCGCTTGTTTAACAAAGCCAAAATAACGACTGTCGTCTGAGCGCGGGCGATTATCCCCCAAGACAAAATACATGCCTTCTGGAACGGTCAGGGATTGGGTGGCTTCTAAGGTCTCTAGCGTAAAATCTTGGGTATAATTTTCATTTTTAGAGACATTTCGTTTAGCACTTGCTAAGTAATCTTCACTGAGTGATACACCATTAATATAAAGGGTATCATCGCGATACTCGACTGTTTCGCCAGGTAAACCAATTAAACGTTTGGCTACTCGTTGGCCGTTGCGAGGACTAGGGAAAGCGATAATATCAAAGCGCTGAGGCTTTTTAATCGAGGTCACCCATAAACGGTCGTTGTTATGAAGTGTTGGTTCCATTGAAGAGCCATTCACTGCAGCAGGGGAGAAAACATAGTGTCGAATCAGCAAGACAGCGACGACTAACAAAACCAACTGAACCAATCGTTTTAATAATGAGGACATGGACTTCACTCCTTTGTCCTTTTAGTGTACTACAGACAAGGAAAAGAAAAAAGTTTTCCCCTTAAGAAAGATGTGCTAAAAAACGTTTCATAAAGCGTTGGCGAATTAAAATACCAACATAAGCAGCTGCGACAGCCTTGATGATACCAGGAATAATAAACGGAGCAAACCCGCCAGCGAAAGCGTTTGGCCACGGCAGATTTGCGGAATATTTCAACCAAATCATGCCGAAAACTAAGGTAACTAAGGCACCGGCAATATTTGCGATAATGGCCCAAGTATAGTTAAAGGTTGTTTTTTCTAAAATATAACCAGTTAATAAGCCGTTAAAGATAAATCCGATTAAATAGCCGCCAGTTGGTCCAAAGAGTACACCGAACCCACTAGACATCCCAGCGTAAACGGGTAAACCAATTAATCCTAATAAGAAGTAAATTAAAATAGCGTAGGTCCCCGTTCGCTTGCCCAAAACGGTAGCGGTTAAGCCGATGGCAAATGTTTGTCCGGTTAGTGGGACAATCCCCAATGGAATTGTAAATTGTGAAAGTACAGCAATAATCACAGCGAATTCTGCTGCTAAAATTAAAGAGCGTAACGATGCTTTATTCATAAGAAGCCTCACTTTCTATTGTTAACCAATTATTTTTATTTGGTTAACAATAGTTTAGCGGAAGTGAACCATTTTGTAAAGAGGGCAAAGAAAAAAACCTTGCCAAGAAAGGCAAGGTTTTGAAAAAAGGTAAGAAACGTAGTTCGACCTTTTGAAATCTTAAAGTTTTTGGTTGTAGTATTCAACGACAAGTGCTTCGTCGATTTCTGGGTAAAGTTCATCACGTTCTGGTAAACGAGTGAAGCTACCTTCTAATTTTTCAGTGTCAAAGCTTACGAATGCTGGACGTCCAACAGTTGCTTCAACCGCTTCTTTAATTGTTGAGATGTTTTGAGATTTTTCACGAACACCGATCACTTGACCAACTTCAACGTGGTATGATGGAATATCAACACGTTTGCCGTCTACAGTGATGTGGCCATGGTTAACTAATTGACGTGCTTGACGACGAGTAGTTGCAAGACCTAAACGGTAAACAACGTTATCTAAGCGTTGTTCTAGTAAAACCATGAAGTTAACACCGTGTTTACCTTCTTTGATTTTGCTTGCTTTAATGAACAACGTACGGAATTGACGTTCGTTCATGCCATACATATGACGTAATTTTTGTTTTTCAGTTAATTGCATTCCGTATTCAGAAACTTTACCACGGCTGTTAGGTCCGTGTTGTCCTGGTTTGTAAGGGCGACGAGCTAGTTCTTTACCAGTACCTGATAAAGAGATACCTAGACGACGAGATACTTTCCATGATGGTCCAGTATAACGAGACATTAAAAATTCCTCCAATAAATAAATGTTTTTTTGGAGTAAAATAATTAGATGAAAAATTCATATTCGTTCAGTTCATTCTTCAACCTTCGCCTTTGCAGCCGCGGTTACGCAGTTGAACCAAGTTTGGCAATGAACTGTTGACGAGTTATTATTCTTCTGCTGCAATTATTTTACACAAAATCTAGTATACTTAATAGGATAGGAAACGTCAAGGTTTTAAAGTGAAATATGAAAAAAAGGTAGACAAAAACACTTTTCCTCATTAGAATAAGGGGAGATGTTTTGAAAATATAAGTTGAAAACGGAATGAAAGGGAGTTTACAATGAAGTCTGGTTCACCATTGTTTGAACAAATTGATAAATCCATCGACAAGAAAGTGAATTTATTCTCAAACAGCTTTTCCCGCTACGCTGTTCGTGCAATGCTTGCTTGTCTATTTTTAACGTTGGGAACAGCCGTTGCTTTTGCAATCGCAATTAAAGGAGAAGGAATTTCTCATGGTTTAGGGAAAATGCTTTACGCCTTCATGTTCAGTTGGTCACTTGTGATGATTTTATATATGAATGCCGAACTTGGTACCTCGAATATGTTGTACATGACTGTTGGGGTCTATCGTAAAAAAGTCAACTTTTCCTTAGCTGCAAAAATTTTATTTACCTGTATCTTATTCAATTTAATTGGTGGCGTCTTGTTTGGTTTCTTGGTATCACTTACGGTGCCGTTCCAAGATTTGCCAAAAGATAGTTTCTTCTTTACATCGATTGCTGGAAAATTAGAAAAAACCACCCTACAGATTTTAGTTGAAGCTATGTTCGCCAATATTGTAGTTAATACAGCCGTATTAGTGAGTATGCGAATGAAAGATGACGCCGGCAAAGTCGCGGCCATTATTTTCATTATCTTTATCTTTGCGTTCCTTGGTTTTGAACACGTGATTGCCAACTTCCCAGCCTTCAGTTTAGCTTACTTTGCTTCGAACGGCGCAATTGAAGCTTTCACAGCTGGTAATGTTGTTCATAATCTGTTCTGGGCCTTTATCGGTAACTTTATCGGTGGTGGCTTAATTATGGGTCTCGGCTATGCCTGGTTAGATAAAGACAACAAAAACTTAACGTATTTTGATTAATTGACCAACCAACTATACTAAAACATGGTACACTGTTTTAGTATAGTTTTTTTATTATAAGGAGCGAAGGAATGGACACACTTCAATTTCAGAAGAACCCAGAAACAGCAGCAAAAATGTCTGCTTATATGAAACATCAATTTGTTTTTGCAGGCATCCCCGCCCCAGAACGTCAAGCGTTAAGTAAACAACTTTTAAAAGAAAGTCATACGTGGCCAAAGGAAAAATTATGCCAAGAGATTGAGGCTTATTATCAAAAAACAGAACGAGAATATCAGTATGTCGCTATTGATTTAGCCCTTCAAAATGTTCGGAGATTTTCATTAGAAGAGGTCGTAGCGTTTAAAGCCTATGTTCCACAAAAAGCGTGGTGGGACAGTGTGGATGCTTGGCGAAAATTTTTTGGGTCGTGGGTGGCGTTGCATCTGACTGAATTGCCAACGATTTTTGCCCTTTTTTATGGCGCTGAAAATTTCTGGAATCGGCGTGTTGCGCTGAATTTACAGTTGATGTTGAAAGAAAAGACCAATCAGGACTTGTTGAAAAAGGCGATTATTTATGATAGAACTACAGAGGAGTTCTTCATTCAAAAAGCGATTGGCTGGTCATTACGCCAATATAGTAAAACGAATCCGCAATGGGTCGAGGAATTGATGAAAGAATTAGTGTTGAGTCCTTTAGCACAACGAGAAGGCAGTAAATATTTAGCGAAAGCGAGCGAATAAGGAGAAATGATGGAAAGAAAACTTTTTGCATTTGATATTGATGGGACGTTGTTAAATTCGGAGAAGAAAGCATTGGATAGCACGAGAGAAGCGCTAGCAAAATTGCGGGAGCAAGGACACTTAGTTACGCTGGCAACTGGCAGAAGTCGTTATATGGCGCAAGAGGTGATTTGGGATTTAGATTTTACCAATTACGTATTATGTAATGGCGCCGCGGCTTTTGTGGATCATGAGCAATATTATCAAAATTTATTGCACGCTGAAGCGTTGGAACGTTTGGCACAAGACAGTGATCAACGCGGCTTAGGATTTGCTTGTGTGGGCTTAGATGATATTAAGAAGAGCAACCAGCACCGTGCTGAAAAAATGGAAATTGCGATGAACTCTTTTCATTTTCATTCACCTGCTTATGATGAACACTTTTATCGTCAAAATGATATTTACCAAGCGCTAGCTTTTTATGACGCAGAAGATCAGTGTACGTTTGAAGAAGAATATCCAGAATTTCGCTTTATTCGCTGGCATCAACATAGCGTAGATGTTGTGCCTAAAGATGGCTCAAAATCAGCTACGTTAACGTATTTAGCTAAACGTGTGGGCATTGATGCAAAAAATATCATTGCCTTTGGGGACGGCGAAAATGACCGAGAAATGTTAAGCCATGCAGGGATTGGCGTCGCAATGGGCAACGCGAGTCCTTCCATTCAAAAAGTGGCCACAATGGTCACAGATACAAATGATAATGATGGGATTTGGAAAGCCTTAAAAGAAATGAAGGCCATTTAAAAAAACTGGGCCGTTTGTCTGAAAACAAACGGCCCAGTTTTTTTCTTTATTCGATGACTAAAACGCCCTCTTTTAAAGCAAATGGATTTTCTTTGTTAATATGATCGTAGAACATGATGCCATTAATATGATCAATTTCATGTTGAACCACAATCGCTTCGTAGTTTTTTAAACGAACTTTGTGTTTTTCGCCAGCCATGTCAAAATAACTGACGGTAATTTTGTTATGGCGAACGACATACCCAGGTACATCCCGATCGACAGATAAACAGCCTTCCCCTTCACCTAAACATACATCTTGCACAGAATGGCTCAAAATTTTAGGGTTGTACATTACCGTACTTAATGAAGGCGTTTCGTTTTCTGGGTCGTTACTAGGAACATGGACAGCAATAATTCGTTTAGAAATATCTAATTGTGGTGCAGCTAAACCAACGCCACCACGTAATTGTAATTCTTCGGCTTTGACTGGATCTTGACTATTTTTTAAGAAAGTCAACATGTCTTCGCCTAATTGTCGGTCTTCCTCAGTGATAGGGACAGGCACTTCTTCTGCCACAGCACGAAGTGTGGGATTCCCTTCACGAATAATATCTTTCATTGTAATCATTCAATGGTTCCTCCTTTGAAACATAAAAAAATTCTTCTTTTATTTATTCATGCGCTGAAATAATCAGTTGTTTACCACCATTTAGTGTATCACAAAATCACCAAAAAAGGGGCTAGATTGTTTAAAAAAACTATCGAATAATAGAGATTAAGCTTGCATTTTAGCGGTGTTTCCTGTAAAGTAAGCTTGTGTGGAAACACACCATCTATCACTTGGTTTAGCGAATCACCAACGCTTCACTCAGTGATCAGACGAATAATAGAGAAAGAGGTGGAACAAATGGCAATTTCACAAGAAAGAAAAAACGAAATCATTAAAGAATACGCACGTCATGAAGGAGATACTGGTTCTCCAGAAGTACAAATTGCTGTCTTAACTGAAGACATTAACCAATTGAACGAACATGCGCGTACACACAAAAAAGATCACCATTCTTACCGTGGTTTAATGAAAAAAATCGGTCACCGTCGTAACTTGTTAGCTTACTTACGTAAAACTGACATCCAACGTTACCGCGAATTGATCCAACGTTTAGGATTACGTCGTTAATCATTACGTATAAAGCGAGGTTCAATCAGAATCTCGCTTTTTATCTTATTGTCACTATTGAAGGTCCTCTTTGGAAAGTTTTTAGGAACTACTAACCAAATGAAAGAGCAGCAACGACTTGTTACTTTTTCATTTGTTTAGTAGCCGTCTGACTTTTCCAAAGAGCAAGAGTAAAGGAGAAGAATTATGACAGAAAAACAAGTCTTTAAAACAACTTGGGGCGGCCGCCCACTAGAAGTAGAAATCGGCCAATTAGCCAAACAAGCCAATGGAGCTGTCTTAGTACGTTACGGCGATACGGTCGTTTTAAGTGCTGCTGTTGCCTCTAAAGAAGCAAAAGATGTAGACTTTTTCCCATTAACTGTAAACTATGAAGAAAAAATGTATGCGGTAGGAAAAATTCCTGGCGGCTTCATTAAACGTGAAGGTCGTCCAAGTGAACGTGCGACATTAACCGCTCGTTTAATCGACCGTCCTATTCGTCCAATGTTCTCAGAAGGCTTCCGTAACGAAGTCCAAATCACGAACATCGTTATGAGTGTGGAGCAAGACTGTACACCAGAAATGGCTGCAATGTTTGGGTCTTCCTTAGCGTTAGCAATTTCAGATATTCCGTTTGATGGACCAATTGCTGGTGTTGACGTTGGTCGTATTAATGGCGAATATGTTTTAAATCCAACGGTAGAACAAGCGGAACAAACAGATATTGAATTAACTGTTGCTGGAACAAAAGAAGCCATCAATATGGTTGAAAGTGGTGCCAAAGAAGTATCAGAAGAAGATATGTTAGGTGCCTTACTTTTCGGTTTTGATGCCATTAAAGAACTAGTGGCGTTCCAAGAAGAAATCGTTGCCGCTGTAGGTAAACCAAAAATGGACGTGGACTTATTACAAGTGGACGTTGATCTTAAAAAAGAAATTTTTGATGCGTACTACAATACAATGAAAACAGCCGTAATGACGGAAGAAAAATTAGCACGTGAAGTTGAAATTGACAAAGTAAAAGATACAGTCAAAGAAGTTTACGCTGAAAAATTTGCGGAACACGAAGAAGAAGCGCAATTACTAAAAGAAGTGAAACAAATTGCGGAAGATCTTGAAAAAGATGTCGTACGTGAGTTAATTACGATCGATAAGATTCGCCCGGATGGCCGTAAATTAGACGAAATTCGTCATTTATCATCAGAAGTAAGTATTTTACCACGTGTGCATGGTTCTGGCTTATTTACTCGGGGTCAAACACAAGCTTTATCCGTTTGTACATTAGCGCCTTTAGGGGAACATCAAATTATCGATGGGTTGGGTGTCCAAGATAGCAAACGTTTCATCCATCATTATAACTTCCCGCAATTCTCTGTTGGTTCAACAGGACGCGCGGGCTCACCAGGTCGTCGTGAAATCGGTCACGGTGCGTTAGGTGAACGTGCCTTAGCACAAATTATTCCATCAGAAGAAGACTTCCCTTACACAATCCGCTTAGTAGCAGAAGTGTTAGAATCAAATGGTTCTTCTTCACAAGCAAGTATTTGCGCGGGAACATTAGCATTAATGGATGCGGGTGTGCCAATTAAAGCGCCAGTTGCAGGTATTGCAATGGGTCTTGTTAGTGATGGCGAAAACTATACAATCTTAACAGATATTCAAGGTTTAGAAGACCACCTTGGCGATATGGACTTTAAAGTAGCGGGAACGAAAGACGGAATCACTGCTTTACAAATGGACATCAAAATCCAAGGAATTACAGAACAAATTTTAACGGAAGCATTAGACCAAGCGAAGAAAGCACGGATGGAAATTCTAGAAGAATTAACAACAACGATTGCTGCTCCTCGTGAAGAATTAAGTCAATATGCACCGAAAATTGAAATGATTCAAATTAAACCAGCGAAAATTAAAGATGTCATTGGTAAAGGTGGCGAAACAATCAACAGCATTATTGATGAAACCGGCGTTAAGATTGATATCGATCAAGACGGTAACGTAAGTATTGCTTCATCAGATGCTGAAATGATTAAAAAAGCCATCAAGATTATTGAAGAATTAACCAAAGAAGTCGAAGTCGGCCAAGTTTACTTAGCAAAAGTTGTCCGCATTGAAAAATTTGGTGCGTTTGTTAACCTAATTAAAGGCAAAGATGGCTTGATCCATATTTCTCAATTAGCAAACGAACGTGTGAACAACGTTGAAGATGTCGTGAAATTAGGCGACGAAGTCCTTGTCAAAGTAACTGAAATTGACAAACAAGGCCGTGTCAACGTGTCAAGAAAAGCATTATTAAACGAAGAAAACAAAGAAAAATAATTTCTTTTTAAACCAACGAAAACCAAGGAAGCTTCCTTTCTTTTCGTTGGTTTTTTCGTTGAAAACAAGCCCTAAAAAAGAAATGATAAAAAAAGCTAAAGACGATCGCCAACTCTTTTGTTTATAGTCAATTAGTGGTAAAATTAATACTATCAGTCTGAAGAATATCTGGGGTGTCTTTGTGAAAAAATTTAATCCAAATAAAAATATAATCATTACCTTAATTTTAGTCATTATTTTAGTAACCATTATTAGTTTAACTGCTGCGCAACGTTCTGAAAAAGGCAAAACCAATGTCGTTCAAGGTGGCGTCAACAATAGCGTTAGTATGGTGGATCGTGTAATTTCTTTTCCAGCTCGTGTGGTGGAAAATGGCTTGTCTTCAATGGGCAATTTAATTAACACGTTTAAAGAAAACGAACGTCTAAAAGAAAAAATTGATAGCTATAATGAATTAGCTGTCCAAAACAATAACTATAAACGCGAAATTGATAGTTTAAAACAAGAATTGAATCTGAACGAAACGTTGGCCAACTATGAAAAAGTAACTGCGAATGTCATTACGCGTTCGCCTGATACTTGGCAAGACTTATTAATTATCGATAAAGGAACCAATGACGGCATTGAAGCGGGCATGGCGGTCATGGCGCAAAAAGGGTTAGTGGGGCGTGTTATTGAAGTCAATGCAACGACTGCAAAAGTGGAACTACTAACGTCTAAAAATGTTAACTCGAACCATTTCCCTGTGCGAGTAACTTCCGCAAATGGCGAATCATTTGGTTTACTTAAAAATTACGACAATAAGACGAATGCATTAATTGTGTCACAATTAACTGGCGATGCCACTCTGAAAGAAGGCGATGTCGTTCAGACTTCTGGCTTAGGTGGTAATTCCCCAGCCGATTTAGCGGTAGGGACAGTTATTAAAGTGAAACCAGATAGTTTTGGTTTAGATCGTGAAGTGTATGTGAAACCTTATGCGGATGTCTATGGTATCTCTGTTGTGACGGTCGTGAAAAGATCGGCAGGGGAAAGCGAATGATTCGGAAAGAGTATTTAAAATATGTCACACCTATTCTCTTGTTTTTCTTAATGTTAATTGATGCTCATTTAACAAAGTCTTTTGAAACGTGGACAAGTAATGTTTACTTCGCCAGTTCTCATCTGCTATTACTTGCGTTTATGTTTGCCGTTCCTAATTTTTCTAAACGTTATTTATTAATTACTTCGTTAATTTTAGGCTTTATTTGCGATAGCTACTACATTGGCATTATCGGGATTTATACAGTTGCACTGACGCTTTCGGTTATGTTGATGTATACATTTAAAGAAGTAATTCAAACAAATTTATTAACTGGTTTTTTTGGGATCGTTATTTTTACCACGTTGTATGAACTGATTGCGGTACTGATTCAAGTGGCCTTTCATTTAGCGGATGTCAGCCCGATTTTATTTATTACGCGTGTGTTGGGCCCTACATTGCTATTGAACATGGTGTGGTATGTTATTTTATCTTATCCACTGAAAAAACTGTTTTCCGTAAAATAAAAATTGAAAATTTTGTTCGTTTGCGAAAAATGCTCATTTGTTAGCATTTTTCGCTTTTTTTTATTTTCTTTAAATAACAAAACGATGAGAAGCTTACCCTGGAGACTTGAAGAAAGTTGTGAAAAAAGTGAAGCTTTTTTTTGTCATTTACAAGAAGAAAATTGAAATATTACTGTAACATCCATATTATCTCAGTGACATACAGCTATGCTACAATTGCTCTATCGTTGAAAAAGAGAAATTTATTCAAATTTTAATAAATAATAAAAAAGCTTAACAAAAAAGGATTTTCGGAGGACAACAGATTGAAGAAAAGTGTATTATCGGCTCTAATGGTATGTTCCATTACCTTAACAAGCGTAGCGTTGCCATCCGCAGCATTTGCAGATGAATACGATACAAAGATTCAACAACAAGATCAAAAAATTAATGCGTTAACTAGCCAAATGTCAGATGCAGAAGCAAAAGTTGCCGCGATTGAAAATGATATGGTTGAAACGGCCAAACAAATCGATACATTAACAGCTAAAAAGAACAAGCTATCATCAGAAGTATCTAAATTATATAGTGAAATTTCTGATTTGAATGTCCGTATTCAAAAACGTGAAGTACAAATGACAAAACAAGCACGCGATGTCCAAGTGAATGGTCAAAGTGATTCAATTATTGATGCTGTCTTAGATGCAGATTCAGTAGCAGATGCAATTGGTCGCGTTCAAGCGGTCTCAACAATGATGAGCGCCAACAATGAATTACTAGAACAACAAAAAGAAGACAAAGCGACTGTTGAAAAGAAAACAAAGAATGTAGAAAAACAAATTGCTGAATTAGAAGCCGCAACAAAAGAATTAAATGACAAAACAGAATCATTAAAAACATTGAAGATTCAACAAGAAGTGGCTAAAAATGATTTAGAAGCACAACGTTCTGAAGAACAAGGGAAAAAAGACGGCTTCATTAAACAGAAAAAAGAAGCGGAAAAACGTTTAGCAGAAGAACAAGCACGCCAACGTGCAGCTGCTAAAAAAGCAGAAGAACAAGCGGCAGCGCAAGCACAAGCCGCAGCACAAAAAGCGGCAGCAGAGCAAGCGCAAGCAACAAAAGCAGCAAATGAGGCAGCAGCATCAGCCGCTGAAGAAAAAGCCGCAACACCAGTAGTAGAATCATCAACAACTACTGAAAGTACCACAACGCAAGAAACAACAACTTCAAGTACTGAAACAGAAAGTGTTGTAACAACACCTGTGACAGCAGCACCTGAAAAAGAAAAAGAAGTTCCTGTAACTAACCCAACGACTCCTGAAAAAGGTAATGAAGCAAAACCAGGGAATGGTGGCGTGACTTCAGGAAAACAAGCCGCAATTAATGCAGCTTTAGCAGATGTTGGTAATTCTTATGCAACAGGTTGGAATCAGCCAGGCGAATGTTTAGTATCCGTTCGTCGCTGGTTAGCGGCAGGCGGTATTAACTTCGGTTATGGTGGTCCAAACAGTGGCTATGTTGCTTCTGGTGCAACACAAGTTAGCTGGAGTAACGTGCAACCAGGCGATGTTGTTCAATATGAAAGTGCCTATAGTCCAGATAGCTGGATTGGTGGCGTGCATACTGTCTTAGTTACAGGTGTAAGTGGTGGAAGTGTCCAAATCGTTGAAGCAAACAACCCAGGAGGTTCTGGTTATGTTTCTTCTAACTCTAACTGGTCACCAGCACCACCAGCAGGATTCCGCGCTGTTGTATGGCGTTTTCCAGGCTAAATAGTCATCTATTAATAATTGATAACAAGGAGTGGTAACTAACAAAAATCGTTAGTTGCCGCTTTTTTTATTCATTTAATTTTAAATATATGCATAAAATGTATCTGAAAATATTGTAATCTGGCCGTTTTTTTGCAATTATAGAGGTATATACATATTAGGAGCGGAGGAATCAGCATGAGCGGAACGCACGATACAAAACAAGCAATCGCTTCAGCTTTAATAGAATTATGTGAACAAAAGGATTTTCGTAAAATAAGTGTCCAAGATATTACCAAAAAAGTGGGCTTGAATCGTCAAACATTTTATTATCACTTTACAGATAAATATGATTTATTACGTTGGATTTATCGTCACGATGCATTGATTTACTTAGAAACAGATATTTGTTTGGAAAACTGGGAGGAACAAGCCCTGAAGTTATTAAAAGCGATTAAAGAGAAGAGTCATTTTTACTATACAACGGTGACCTCAGATTCAGAAGTTCTTCTTAATGTTTTTTCCGCTTCGACCAATCGCTTATTTATTTCATTATTTGAACAAGTCGATGTTGAGAACCATTTAACAGATAAAGACAAACAATTTTATGCGAATTTCTTTTCTTATGGATGTAGCGGCGTCTTAACGAAATGGATTCTTGAGGAATATCCTCAGACTCCTTTGGAAATGGCGACGCAATTATTCCGTTTAGCGAAAGATACAGAATTTATGGCTTATCATTTGTATGAACAAGAAGCCAATGAGTAATGTGTGACGGATAAAAAGTCTTATGAAGGAGTGAAACGTTGTGGTAACTGTGTTATTTGTTTGTTTAGGCAATATTTGTCGTTCGCCAATGGCAGAAGCGATTTTTCGTCAGAAAGTCCAACAAGCCGGTTTAGAATCGACTATTCAAGTATTTTCAGCAGCTACTAGCCACTGGGAAGTTGGCAGTCAGCCACATAAGGGAACCAGAAAAATTTTGGAGCAACAAGGAATTTCCTATCAAGGAATGCGGGCGACACAAATCCAGCCAAGTGATTTTAAAAAATATGACTATATCATTGGGATGGATGCGAATAATGTGGCCGATTTAAAAGCATTAGCTCCTCAAGAAGAGCAACGGCGGATTCATTTATTTATGGAAGTTGTGGTTGGTAAAGAAACCATGGACGTACCTGATCCTTATTATACTGGTGATTTTGAGGAAACTTACCGCTTAGTGGAAGCAGGTACCTCAGAATGGTTGAAAAAAATAAAAGCACAGCTGAAAGATTAGGACTATAGTCCGATAGTACTTTCTGTTTCCCCTTGGTACAATAGTGTTAACAAATTGTTCAGGGAAAAAGAGACAGGAGGGAAGTAAGATGAACAGTAGTTATTTATCCTATGTTTTTGAATTGAGTTTGTATTATTTATTGTTGATAATGAGTCTGCCGCTAGTGTATGCTGTCACGTATCATTTATCTTTTAGTAGTATGTATACAAGTGAATGGTTAATGATCTCTGTTTTCTTATCTCCGTTAGTTTTATTATTTGCAGGTATTCGTTATGGTTTTGCTCGTTTGAAACAGCAAGAACGCCAAGTGATGAAATAAAGCAAAAAATCCTTGAAAAGTTTTGACACTTTTCAAGGATTTTTTTATTAAGCCACCCAATCGGCTAAGGTTTTTTGCTCCAATTGGAAAGCCTTCAACATATCGTCGTTGGCGTCTTTAATAGGCGTCGTTGCTGCTAATGTTCCTTGAACAGCAATTCGCGTCGTTGCTTGTAAATCGCCACAGGTAATTAAGGTAATCATATTTTGACCAGGAACGTCATCAATTAACTCAACACGGGTTGGTTCGATTTTTTCTACAGAAGTTATTTTGTATGTATAAACAGTAGATAAATCAGTGATATAAATGAGTTCGTCTTTTTTGGTTCTTTCTAAAGGTGAAAATAAGGAAACGCCATCTTCCGTTCGATGACTAGCCAAGGCATAATTGTTTTTCCCCATGACTTGATCTTCTTTCATGGTCCCGGCACCAGTTAATAAAGCGACATTGGACAATCCTTTAAAAATGGGCAAATTAATTTCGACACTTGGTATCGCAATGGCACCAATCACAGGTAAGTTTTTGTTTTCAAATTGGGCTTTCATCACCGCTTCTGTGCTCAAGGACTCAACTGAATCAAAGTCAAATGTTGTTTCACGAGCCATATTTTTCTTCACATCGGCTGGTTTCAACTTGCTAACGGCGTACGAGCGGCTATTTTGTTGAACCACCCAACTGCGTATCTGATTGTTAAAAATTAAGGCCAAGCCAATGATAAATAGTAAAACTAATAAACTGTTGATTAACCAATTTTTTCCTCTTTTTTTCTCTTTTGGGCGCATATTCTCCCTCCTTTTAATGTATCAAGTTTACCACAATTTATTTGAAAAACCTATTTATTTTCTTCGGGGAATAGGTAAGCAGACCGGACCTTGATTTAATAAAAAACAACTGAATCGATTGATTTTTCAAAAAAATCCTCATTTTGTAATGGAATTTTAAAGTAAAAGAAACAAGCTTTTCTTTTGAAAATATTGTAAAATGGTAAGGAGGCTAGTAGAGGGGAGATGGGAATTTGCTTGATTTAATTTATGTACATATAGATGTAACCAGCAACGCGGTTTTATCTAAAGGAATTACCCATTCCGATTTTGTTCGTTCAATTGTGCATCATCCACAGAACTTACTATTATTAGATCCTTCTGCCGAAGCTGGCGAATACGATATGCATTCAGGCTTGAAAATTATTCGCGGAGAAGAAAGCGTCAATCGCTATTTTCAATCGCTACAACGTCGTTGGATGACTGAAGAAATTAAATGGATTGACTTTTCCGATGTGACGATGCTAAAAGAGCTAACGCCATTAGAAATTTCGGAACTTCTTTATTTTGGACACATGAAGAATAGTTTGCATTCGCCTTTCTTTTATAAGCTACAAAATGATTTTGTCTTTTTTGAATTTGCAGATCAGATGACGCGTGTCTATTATCGTTATATTGATGAATTTTATCGAATCTTTGCTGATAAAATTACACGTGTTGTTTTAGAGAAAGTGAACCAGAAAAAGGCCTTCTTTAAACGAAATACGCCTGTCGAAAAATTAAGTCCTGAATTACTTAAAAATATGAAAGGTATCTTGCAAGAAGGTGTTATTTTTTGCTTCCAACAAACGGAAGTGGATAAAGAAGAATATCGGATTCCTATTTACTTGGTGGAAGATTCACTTAGCAAGATGAAAAATACCTCTTACCAAAAAGAAGAAATTTTGGCAACGCTTGTCTATAATAGTGAAAAACGCATTTGGCACATTGAACAAGAGAATGATTTCGGTGAAATTTTTATGTTGGCCCATGAAGGCTGAGAGAGCTCTAACTTTATCAACTAAAGTAGGGCTTTTTTTTGTAGCTATGATTTGGATGAGAAATCAAGTATAATAAAATGATAAAAAGGAAAGAAGGTTGTTTAATGAAAAAAATACTCTATGGCTCTATGACTGGCTTGGCACTCTTTTTGGTAGCTGGCTGTACATCCAAAACACCCACAGCTGTTTCATCAACAAATGAACAAAAAGAAACAGTAATATCAACTACTGAAACAAGTTCATCCGTACAACAAGAAGCAACGACGACATCAGAGAAGACAAGTGCGGTAGCTGTCTCTTTAGAAAAAGTAACGACAGCATTTGAGAAAAAATATCCAGAAGCTAAAATAACAAGTCTGCAGTTAGATACAGATTTTGGACGTTATTTTTATGAAATAGAAGGCGTGGATCAGCAAAAAGAATATCAAGTTGAAGTGAACGCAGAAACAGGCGAATTCACAAAAGAAAAAGTCGAAACCTTGGATGCTGATGAACAAAATGGCGTTAAAATGCAAGAAGAGGCACTTGATTTAACAAATATCATTTCCAGAGAACAAGCCACAACCTTGGCTGAAAAAGAAGCGAAAGTCGGCCAGGCAACAGATTGGAAGTTAGAGAAAGAATTAGGAATCACCTATTGGGAAGTGAAAGTGAAAGAGGGCCAACAAAAAATAGAGGTAAAAATCGATGCTCATTCTGGTAAAATTTTGACAACTGAGCGGGACGATTAATGGATAAAAAGTAGCTGGCATGCGTTTGAGTAGGAGTTGATTCCCTTAAATGCTGATCAGCTATTTTTTTGCTTGTTCGACAAACGTGTTTTTCTAAAGTCCCTATGGTAAAATAACGATGTATTAGTGGTTGAGAGCGTCAGAACATAGGAGGAAATTTGTTTGGCTAGAAAAATGGATTTACGTATTTGGGTAGAAGGAACAGTCGTCGCAGCAATGGCAATGGCCCTCTCTTTTTTACCGATTGAATTTGCCAATAGTGGCTTGGACCTATCGTTGGGAATGGTCCCATTAGTTCTTTATTCGTTTCGTCGTGGGTTGCTTCCTGGAGTTGCAGCAGGCTTTGTTTGGGGCATGTTAAATATTATTCTCGGTACAGCCATGAAAAATTTCTTGTCCGTTCCGCAGATTATTTTTGAATATCCCTTTGCTTTTGCGTTTGGAGGAATGGGTGGCGTATTCGCTAGAAAAATTCAACTGTATTTTCAAGCGAATCGTTTAAAATCAGCCATTCGTACGATTATTTTAGGAAGTGTTGTCGCAGTCTTCGCCCGCTGGTTTTGGCATTTTTGGGCGGGTGTATTGGTTTGGGGCATGTATGCACCAGAAGGAATGAGCCCATATCTCTATTCCTTTGTTCTAAACGGTACAAGTACCGTCGTCAATTGTTTATATGTAAGTCTAGTTCTAGGCTTATTGGCAAAAGTAGCACCGCAATTATTTGTTCCTAAGAAATAAGTTGAGTCCTAAGTCAGAAGTTTCATGGGATTTTGACTAAAGTCATAAATAAAAGAAACCACCAACCTGCAATCGCCAGGGTTGGTGGTTTCCATTTATTTTATAAAGACTTCAATATTCTAGTGAATTTGACGTTGGTGACGATTGGCTAACGTGCTGACTTTCATGACAGAAGCAACAGGAATCATGCGCAACTGTTGTTCATCCGTTTGTAAACGAACAACGATATTGTCCGAAATATTTTTTGAGACAATCCAGCCGATCACCGTTTCGAATTTATGCGCTGTAGGGACTTCTTTCAATTGTAAGACCACTAAGGATTTTTGGGCGGCAGCGACTTGGAGCTCTTGTAAAAGCGCACTGCGTTCCTTTTCTTTATTCTTTTGATCTTGAGAATCTTCTAAAAATGCCGAAAAGAAATGTTGGGAAGAGAGCGTAATCAGTTTAGAAATGCTCTTGATGGTAGCTTTATGTTGATCCATTCTTCTGCCTCCTTTACGAATAAAATAGAATAAAACTCAAATGACTAATTACCTGTATTTTACCTAATTTTGTGATAAAATTCAAGAAAATATGTTCGCCTTCAATAATTATGAGAATTTACCAACGTTTCTGTTTTTCGAAAAAGAAAGTAGTATAATGTGTGAGCATATAAGAAATACATAAGATTATCGGATGTAGTCAATAGATAGAAAAGGATGAATAGTATGTCAAAAAAACCATCAGGTTACCAAAAAAAAGTTCTCACGGTGTTGTTGGTATCGTTTGGCTTTGGCGGGTTGTTAGCGCAGTTTTCGCCGATGAAATCAGGTGGGTTTTCAAGTTGGTTTGATGATTCATATGTCAAAGCTAGTGCTGAATCAAGTAAAACAAAAGAACCAGCACCAGTTAAAATTGAGAAAAAAGTCAAACCTTTAAGCTATGGACAACAGGTCAATCAAGAAATTGAAAAGAAGCAATATAATGGACATCTGGATTTGCCGTTAGAATTGCAGACAGATGCTAAATGGAAAGACACCGCATACGGATTTGGCAATGTGGATAAGCCGAATACAATCGAAATTAATGGCTGTGCGATTGTGTCGCTTGCAATGGTTGGTTCATACATGGATCACCAAGAAGTTACCCCTCTGGATGTGTTAGCTTGGGCAAAAAATGACTTCTTTATGGAAGGACAAGGGACGGCGTGGTCTATTTTTAGTGCATATGCTGAAATGAAAGGCTATAACTGTCAAGAAATTGGGGATATTGAAACAGTGGCAGCTTTCTTGAAGGAGGGTCATCCAGTCATTATTTCTGTAAAACCGGGCTATTTCACTACAACTGGTCACATTATGGTGATGAGTGGTGTGGATGAAAAAGGCGATTTCTGGATTAATGATCCAAACGATTCAGAAGAAAAGGGCCATTCAAAACGGACATTTACAGCCGAAGAAGTGATGAATGAAGCGTTAAACTTCTGGGCATTTTATTAGGAATAAGAAAAGGTGTGGAACAACAGGCAGTACCCTTTGTTCGCATCTTTTTTAGCAAATAAAAGGAGGCAGGACAATGGAGCGATGTACTTGGGCAACGAATACAACTGAAGAGATGCAAGCCTATCATGATGATGAATGGGGACGTCCAGTTCATGAAGAGCAACAGTTATTTGAGTTATTGACCTTGGAAAGTATGCAAGCAGGCTTAAGCTGGGCGATTATTTTGAATAAACGAGAAACGCTTAGAGCAGCTTATGATGCGTTTGATTATCGGAAAATTGCGCGATATGATGAGGAAAAAATTTTAGCTTTACTAGCAAATCCTGGTGTGATTCGTCATCGTTTAAAAATTCAAGCGACCATTACGAATGCGCAAGTTTTTCAAGAAATTCAGGCAGAATTTGGCTCCTTTGATCGCTACCTCTGGAACTTTATCGATCAGCAACCAATCGTTAATCACTGGCAGCACCCAGAAGAGGTTCCAGCCTCCACGGAATTATCGCAACAGATTAGTCGAGCGTTAAAAAAACGAGGATTTAAATTTTTAGGTGCCACGACAGTCTATTCCTTTTTACAGGCGGCGGGATTGGTGAATGATCATTTAGAAACGTGTCAGTATAAATAAGTATAGAAGAATTAAAAAGGAAGGAACTAGCAAAACGAATGGCTAGTTCCTTCCTTTTTTTGCAGTGATTATGGACACTCATTTAACATCGTTGAAACAGTTTTCGCCAACTTTTCTATTAAGAATAGTGCAGGTAGTTGGGACGTTACGTCTGCAATGGAACTTTTCTCGGTTGTTATATAGTAGGGGATGGTGACTGTTGAAAGTTGAGCAATCGTGCTTTTTTCACTATTTGTAATAGCAATTACATCAATCCCCATTTCGATAAAATAATCAATATTTTGCCGAACTTTTTGTGTTTCACCCGAAACTGATAAGGCGATAACGCCCACTTTTTTAGCTGTTTCTTCGGATAATTTGCTAACGGGATGTGAAAAAAGGTGGGATACAGAAGCAGATAAATTATAGATACTGGAAAAATAAATTTCACCAAATTCAGCTAGGACTTTGGACGTTCCTTCGCCAATAAAAAGAACAAATTCTTTTTTTGCCAGTAATTCCGCAGCTTGAACAATCCGTCCTTCTAATAATTCTTCTGATGAGCGTTGCAAAAAATGAATCAGCATTGTTTCATCTAAAGATTTTGGTTGGGCTGTTTTTTTTCGTTCGCTTAGATAATTCTTCAATTTAAATTTAAAATCTGTATAGCCTTCACACTCGAATTTTTGACAAAAACGCCAGATTGCCGTTTTACTGAAATGAATTTCATCTGCTAATTCTCGAATTGTCATATAAGGAACTTTTTCAATATTGTGGCTAATATACTTGTAAATCTCTAATTCTGTTGGATTTAATTGTGGATCGTAGGTTAAAAACAGCATGCTGATCCCTCCTGTCGTTTGTGAACGTAATGTCCTTTTTCAGGGACATGGTCTTATTTGTAGATTATAGCACTCAATCAGAAAACTAGCTATAAAAAAAGGCGCCACTTAGCTACAATCAATAGAGAAACAACTAAAAATTCATGAAACAGAAGAGAGAGTGGGGAAAAATGAGCAATAAAAAATTAATTATCAACGCTGATGATTTTAGTTACACGCCAGCGGTAACGCAAGGAATCATTGAAGCACACAAACGTGGCGTGGTTACTTCAACAACCGCATTACCAACTTCTCCTTATTTTTTAGAAGCCATGGAGAGTGCTCGAATCAGTGCACCGACTTTAGCTATCGGTGTCCATTTAACATTGACATTGAACCAAGCAAAACCTATTTTACCTCGAGAAATGGTTCCTTCCTTAGTAGATGAAGCTGGTTATTTTTGGCATCAATCGATTTTTGAAGAAAAAGTCAATTTAGAAGAGGTTTATAACGAATGGGATGCTCAAATTATTTCATTTATGAAAAGTGGTAGACGCCCTGATCATATTGATTCTCATCATAACGTTCATGGAAAAAATGAAAAGTTATTAGGCGTAGCTTTGGCACTTGCTCGCAAATATCAATTACCTTTACGTAACGCCTCGAGAAGTATTGAAACAAAAGACTATTTAGAGTTATATCAGGATGTTCGCACGCCAGATGAAATGTTGTACCAATTTTATGACAAGGCGATTTCAACTGAAACCATCTTGCAATTGCTTGATATGGTTGTTTGTAGTGAAGGAGAGGTCTTTGAAATCAATTGTCATCCTGCGTTTATCGATACTATTTTACAAAATCAATCAGGGTATTGTATGCCTCGCATTCGTGAAGTGGAAATATTAACGTCCCAAGAAGTCAAAGAAGCGATTGAAGAACGCGGCATCTTGTTAGCCAATTATGAATCGCTAGCAATGTAAATCAAAGAAGCGTAAATAGCGTGTGAGTAAGTTCTTAATCCGAGCGCTTACTTACACGCTAAATTATTGAAAGAAAGAGGACGTACATGAGTAAAGAACAACCAATAAATCTGAATATCAGCGATTTTTTAAAAGTTTTCGCTGTAGCATCAGTTATTTTACAAACGGTTTTATCATATGTGTTGACACATTCTCCGCAAACGGAAGCAATGAATTCAATCGGTAGTTTTTACCGAATGTCTAAATATTCGGCACCCATGTTTATTTTTGCAATTATTTACAACATGGTGTTAAAGAGTCAAGCTGAATCGTATCTTGAATTTTTAAAGGAAAAATTTTATGAATTGGTGCTTCCTTATGTGGTCTGGTCCAGTCTCTATCTATATGCTTTTCCTAGTTTACAACAACGAATGCCCTATGAAACGCCCCTAGGATTTCTAGGAAAAGTTCTCAGTGGTGATGGCGCGGCACATCTATGGTATGCCGTAATGATGTTGCAATTCCAATTATTTATGCCGTATTTTATTTGGTTGGCAACAAGAATTACAAAAAACAAAAAAGTGATTTTACCAATTGTCTTTTTTACAATCGATGCGCATATCCTTTGGTGCTTCTGGTACCAGAAAATGATTTTTCCATATGCAGAAACTTCTCTTTGGTACTTAATAGATCGTTCAGGGCTTAGTTATCTCATTTATGGTATTTTCGGGGTCATCGCAGCGAAGTATCAGGGGGGAATTTTTACTTTCTTGAAAAAGACGAGAGTGGTGCTATTTCTGTTGTTTCTTTTTATTTTTTGGCAGGCAGTCCAAGGGAATTTATTTGATGGAACACAGATGACACCGAACGATCTACCTTATTTGGATCCTCTTCAAAGTGCCTATAGTTTACTGATTATCGGGTTGGTTTTTTATTTGGGAACGCAAGGAATAGCCAAAAAGATTCGTCTTTTACCAATGGTTAAATGGATAGCCACTTATGCGTATCGCAGTTATTTAGCGAATGTTTTTATTTTTCAAGTGGTCTTGAAACTGGTCCACCCGTTTTTAACCAATCAACCAGTCAGCTTGGTTATTCTTGTGTTGTATATGGGTACATTTGTTGGCTCATTTGGGTTAACGGTTGTAATCGAGCATTTTTTCAAAAGCATATTTAAGTTGGGACGCCTTGTATCTGTATAGGGACATGTTCTTAAATAGAAATCATCGTCCAAAATCATGGGAAAGCATACTCAATTGTCACAAGAATTGTTACACTCTTTGAGGAATAAGTTCTGCTTATCCAATTAAATAGTAAGCTCAGTAAATAGTTAGGGGAGAAAGAATAAATGATAGGTCTTATTTTAACGGGACATGGAGTATTTTCAACTGGAATGCATCAATCAGTTAGTATGATTGCAGGAGAACAACCAAATATTCAGGCGGTCCCTTTTTTCAATGATACAGGGCTTGATGTATTAGAGTCAAACATCCGTAAAGCCGTTGACTCTATGCTGGAGACGTGTCCAGCAGTGGTCATTTTAACTGACCTTTTAGGTGGCACACCGTTTAGAATTTCAATGACTGTCGCAAGTAATTATCCAAATGTTGAAGTGTTAGCAGGAACAAATTTACCAATGGTTCTTGAAGGGCTTGCATTACGCACAATCAGCACGAACGTAGAAGATTTTGTTTCAATGGTTACAGATTCAGCCAGAGACGGGATTGTTCATAAAAAACTAGAACAACCACAAGCAAATACTCAAGAAGAAGCAGACGGAATCTAACCAATTAGAAAAGAGGAGGAAGCACTATGCCGAATATTTTATTAACAAGAATTGATAATCGCTTGATTCATGGTCAAGTCGCAACACAATGGAACGGTTCTTTAGGCGCCAACTTAATTTTAGTCGCAAATGATGCAATTTCTGAGGATACAATGCGCCAACAATTGTTAAACATGGCAGCCCCTGCAGAAGTACAAACCCGTTTTTTCTCCATTAAGAAAACGATTGAGGTCATTCATAAAGCCTCAGAAAGACAAAAGATTTTTCTGTTAGTTGATAATCCTGTTGATGCATTGCGCTTGGTAGAAGGTGGTGTGCCAATCGGAAAATTAAACATTGGTAATATGCATATGGAAGAAGGCAAAAAACAAGTAGCTACCGCTGTTGCCGTTAATAAAACAGATGTAGACGCCTTTAAAAAGCTACAAGAATTAGGTGTTAAACTTTCGATTCAACGTGTACCGTCAACGCCAGAAGAAAGTTTAGATGCATTATTTTCATAAAAAAGTAATGTTGGACAATAATTTTGAAGAGAAGAAGTGGGAAGAATGATTATTCAAAGTAAAAACGTATGGATTAACGAACAATTTCAACCAGCTCAAGTTGAAGTGTCAGAACAACGAATTGTTGCAATTCTACCGTACAATGAAAAAGCTGTCGACAAAGAATACGGAGAAAAGCGCATTCTTCCAGGATTTATTGATATTCATGATCATGGTTGGCATGGTGGGGATGCCAATCATGCCAATCATGAATTTATCAAAGAGTGGCAAGCTTACCTTCCAGAAGAGGGGATTACAGCTTTTTTACCAACAACGTCAACAACATTTCCAAAAGACTTGGAACATTCATTTGAAGTGATTGGTTCATTTATTGAGGAAGACCAAGGAACCAACGGAGCACAAATCTTAGGGATTCATGCGGAAGGACCAATGATTTCTGAAGAATTTCGTGGCTCTCATAATCCAGAGTTATTAGTAAAACCATCCGTTGAGACATTTAAAAAATGGCAAGAGTTAGCAAAAGGGCACATAAAATTAATGACGTTGGCACCAGAAAATGATGTAGAGAATGCCTTGACTACATATTGTCATGAACATGATGTAGTCATTTCAATTGGCCATACGGCTGCAACCTATGAACAAGCAATGGCAGCTGTCGAAGCAGGTGCAAAAAGTTTTACCCATACGTTTAATGGAATGGAAGATATCAGTCACCGGAAACCAACCGCAGTAGTTGCTGCTTTGGATAGTGAGGAAACGTTTGCTGAAATTATTGCTGATGGGGTACATGTTGATTATTCATTAGTACGTGTGTTAGCCAAACTAAAAGGCAAGGACTATTTAATTGCTGTGACAGATTCTATCTGGGCCAAAGGGTGTCAACCAGGCGTTTATCCAAAACCAGAAAAAGGGATTGAAATGGTTATTGATGAACAAAATGTGGTCCGTTTAGCGAATGGCAAGTTAGCTGGAAGTACGAACCATTTAAATAATATGGTTCGCAACCTTGTTGAAAAAGCATTACTTCCAGAAGTGATTGCTATTAATTCAGTCACGAAAAATCCAGCTCGTTTGTTGAATGTGAACGAATCTATGGGAGAAATCAAACTAGGGCTTTTAGGTAATTTTACAATTATTGATGAGAAATACGAAGTGCTAGAAACCTTAGTAAATGGTGAAACAGTTTATAAAAAGTAGACGAAGTCTAATAGGAGGAAAAAAATGTTAGTACAGGCAATTTTGGTAGGAATTTGGGCTGGGATAGCAGGGGTTGATAAGCTTGTCTTACAGACACATATTCATCGTCCGATTGTTACAGGGCTGATTGTTGGTTTAATATTGGGAGATGTCAACACAGGGTTAATCACTGGAGCAACGCTAGAGTTAGTTTGGATTGGTGCAGTAGCAATCGGCGGTGCGCAACCACCCAACGTAGTAATTGGGGGAGTTATTGGAACAGCGTTAGCAATTATCACAAAATCTGACCCACAAGTGACCGTAGGTTTGGCTGTTCCTTTCGCAGTTGCAGCGCAAGCGTTAATTACCTTGTTATATACAGCGATGTCACCAATTATGCACAAATTTGATGCTTATGCAAAAAAAGCAGATACAAGAGGCATCGAAAGAATGTCTAGTTTTTTACCAATCGTTTTATTCATTTGTTATTTTTTTGTAGTATTTTTATGTATTTTCTTTGGTGCTGATAAAGCATCTAGTTTCATTTCTATTCTACCCGAATGGAGTATTCATGGCTTGAGCGTTGCAGGTGGTATGATGCCAGCAGTAGGTTTCGCCATGTTATTAAAAACGATGTGGGAAACATCCTACGTGCCGTTCTTTATTTTTGGTTTTGTTATGGCTGCCTATTTAGGGTTAGATACATTAGCGGTTGCAGGTTTAGCTGTCGCAATTGCTTTATATGAATTTTACGCACAAAGAAATAATACAGTCACTGCATCAAATAATAATGGAGGGTTTGAAGAAGATGGCATCTGAAGAAACATATAATGATATGATATCCGAAAAAGTAATAACAAAAAAAGAGTTAAAAAAAATAATGTTCCGTTCGTATCTGCTACAATCTTCATTTAATTATGAAAGAATGCAAGCAGGCGGCTGGACCTACTCATTAATTCCAGGATTGAAAAAGATTCATCGTGATAAAGAAGACTTAGCTCTTTCTTTGGAAAATCATTTACAATTTATGAACACGAATCCACAATTAGTGACGTTCATGCATGGTGTGATTATTGCAATGGAAGAGTCAAAAGAATCACCAAAATCCATTCAAGCGATTAAAACAGCGTTGATGGGCCCGTTAGGCGGAATTGGGGATGCGCTATTTTATTTAACCGTTTTGCCGATTGCAGCAGCGATTGGTTCACAACTATCATTAGAAGGCAATATCTTAGGACCAATTGTTTTCTTGTTGTTATTTAATATTCCGTATATGGCTGCCAAAATTGGGTTAATTAATCTAGGTTATAAAATGGGTGTCAAAGCAATTTCAGTTTTAAGCGAAAGTACTAAAAAATTATCTCGTTCAGCAACAATTGTAGGAATTTCCGTGGTGGGTGCGTTGATTCCGAAGAGTGTACAATTAACGACAACTTTTGTTTTTCGCTTGAAAGATACTAAGTTAGACCTTCAAACACAATTGTTTGATACAATCATGCCCAATTTATTACCTTTAGTGTTTACGCTGTTTTGTTTTATTATGTTGAAAAAAGGACGCACGCCGATTGCTTTAATTATTTTTACTGTGATTTTTGGGTTGTTAGGTTCTTTAATCGGGATTATATAAAAAAGATTTGGAACAATAGCCAAAATCGCTATTGTTCCAAATCTTTTTCTAAATTTAATCGAGTGATTATTCTTTATACGCCCACTTGAAGTCGTATTTAGCACCTGTTGGATGATAAATAATTTCTTTCACGTTTGGTGCACGTAAGTGTGATTCTGCTTTTTGGTAAATTGGCACAACACCCATATCAGCAATTACTGTTTTTTCAGCGTTGATTAAATCTTCCCAGCGTTTTTCAGGATCGTTAACATCTGTGGTTTTGGACGCAGCAATGAATTTATCGTATTCAGGATTGCTGTAACGTCCACGGTTATTAGAAGTTGAGCTTTCTAATAAATCTAAGAAGTTAATTGGGTCTGAATAGTCGGCACTCCAACCACGAACAGCGATTTGGAAATCCCCTTTTAAGGTACGATCTAAGCGAACAGCCATAGGGACAGGTGTCACAGTTACTTTTAAGCCTTCCAAAGTATCAGACAGTGATCCTTGAAGATATTCGCCCATTTTTTTAGCGCCTTCAGAGTCGTCTACCATTAAATCAACCGTTAAGTTGGAAACACCAAGTTCTTGTTTCGCTTTGTTCCAGTATTCCACAGCTTTTTTCTTGTCGTATTTGACTAATTTGTCGCTACCAGCTTCTTTAACAAAGTCTTCACCCGTTTTTGGTGATTTCGCGACATCCACAGGGACGAAGCCTTGTGAAGGAAGAGAGCCATTGGCTAAAATGTTTTTAGCTAATGAATCGCGATCGATGGCATAAGACATAGCACGACGTAAGTTTGCGTTGGTCAATGGTGATTTTTCATCTGCTTGATTCATTTCTAAATAGAAAGAAGAAGCGGCTTTTAATTGGACCAAGTCAGGCGAATTTTGCATTTGTTGGGCCAGTTCGCCAGATAAATACGTATCATCCACTTCGCCAGTTTCATAAAGATTTAAGGCAGTTGGGGCTTCTTTCACCACGTTGATAGCGACTTTATCTAACTTGACAGTCTCTTTGTCCCAATATTCTTCATTTTTAGTTAGAGACCATTTAGTATCTGTTCCGGGACCATCAAACTCAGTTAGCGTAAACGGACCATTGTAGACTGCTTTATCGCTACTCTTTGTATAATCTTTACCAAAACGTTCAACGATATCTTGACGTTGCGGCAAGAAAGAAGGGAAAGCCAATAAATCGTCAAAATATGGTGTTGCTGTTTCTAAAGTGATTTCTAATTCATGATCATTGATTGCTTTAATGCCCAATTCTTCTTTAGGTAGTTCCCCTTTAGAAATTTTTTCAGCATTTTTTACTGGTTCAAACATGTAGGCATATTCTGAAGCAGTAGCAGGATCCACTGTTCGTTGCCAACCGTAAACGTAATCTGCAGCAGTAACTGGTTTGCCATCAGACCATTTTGATTCTTCACGTAATTTAACTTTGTAAACTAAACCGTCTTCTGAAACAGTCGCTTTTTCGGCTGCACCAGCAGGCGCGGGTTTGTTGTCTTTATCTAAACGATAGATTCCTTCGTAGACATTATTTAAAGTGGTAAAACTCACTTCATCTGTCGCAAGGGACGGATCGGCACTAGGCATTTCTTGGGATTCAACCATTGTGTATACTTGGTTGTCGCTGCCGCCGTTGCTAGCTCCTTTATCGTCACTGCCACCGCCGCAGGCCGCTAAAGCTAAGCTTGATAATACAAGTAATGAAGTAAATAAAACAGATTTCTTCATTTGACACGCTCCTTTTCATTTTTAGCAATACTCTCAGTATAATGTAAAAATGAAAAGGAGAAATTAAAAAATCGTTAGAAATGATTATTCTTTTATCAATTTTTAAAAAATGTCTAATCTTTTTTATGAAAAAAGTGGACAAACGTTGATAAGTAAAGATTTGAGGTGATTTCCATACAGAAAACATTCGATTTTTGAGTATTTATTCATCATTGATTTGATTTTTTTGACATAAAATAAACATCCCTTTTACAAAAAACAAATGAGAAGAAAAAAAGATTGTTACAAAAGCAAATAAGTGCTTTTGTAACAATCTTTTTAATCTTTTAATCGTTGGATGTCAATGACAGTTCCTGTGTAGGCATCTGCAGTGAATTCGTATTGAACAATGCCGTCGTCTTCAATGCGGCAAATTCCTCCAGTATACGTTTTGGAGTGGATGGCGAATTTCCGCAAGGGCTTTTTCTCAAACTCAATCCACGAACCTTCAATCGGTCCTTCTTTTAAAAAAGCAGCTTTTACATTTTCTAAGACGAGATCAGCGGAGATTGTTTTTTTCTTATGGTAGAACAAGGTTGAGGCAATGCCGCCTACTAAACCAAGACCAACGCCTAGCGCTAAGCCGCCTTTAAAGTATGTCAACTCATTTTCTTCGTTCATTTGTATGACCTCCCTTGGTCGGTTTCTGCTTACTATTACTTTTGTCAGTATCACTCTTATTTTACCATAGAGAAGGGGCCGCTGAGAAATAAAAAAAGTTTTTCAATCATTCTTTTAGGGCATTCTCATTGTCACGTTTAAAAAGAGAAAGCGATGTGCATTTTCTAGTATTTGCGTTATAATAAGAGTGAAATCATATGAAAGGAGTACCTATTTTTATCGACAGGATAAAGTGACTTTTTAGAGAAAAAGTGACGCTTGGTTGGCGTAATTTCCAACAAATCAAAAGCAATAGGACATACATCTATGGAAGAAAAAACATTTCAACGAATCAAGGAATTAACTGAATTACAAGGAACCAGCGGATTTGAAGACGACATTCGCGCGTACATGAAAGAACATATCACCCCGTTAGTGGACGATGTTCAATATGATGGTTTAGGTGGTATTTTTGGGATTAAACGTTCAAAAGTGGAAGCAGCGCCACGCGTAATGGTAGCAGCCCACATGGACGAAGTTGGCTTCATGTTAACTCAAATTAACGATAATGGTTTATTCCAAGTGGTTCCTTTAGGTGGCTGGAATCCCTATGTTGTTTCAGCACAACGTTTTACGTTAAAAACAAGTAAAGGGAACTATCCATGTATTTCTTCATCTATTCCGCCACACTTGTTGCGTGGTACGAGTGGTCAAAAACAATTAGAAGTCTCTGATGTGTTATTTGATGCAGGATTCTCTTCAAAAGAAGAAGCTGAAAGCTTTGGCGTTCGTCCAGGGGATTCCATTGTTCCACAAACAGAAACGATTAAAACAGCTAATGGCAAAAATATTATCAGTAAATCATGGGATAACCGCTATGGTTGTACGTTGGTATTAGATGCATTGGAAACGTTACAAAATGAAGAATTAGGCCACACATTAATTGCTGGAGCAAACGTACAAGAAGAAGTCGGTTTACGTGGTTCTAAACCATCTGTTCATAAATTTAATCCAGATATCTTCTTTGCGGTGGATTGTTCAGCGGCAGATGATATTCACACGAAAAAAGGGACATATGGTCATTTAGGTGAAGGAACGTTATTACGGATTTTCGACCCAGGTTTAATCACATTGCCTCGCTTGCGTGAATATTTATTGGATACAGCAGCGACACACAATATTCCGTATCAATATTTTGTTTCTAAAGGCGGAACGGATGCTGGGGCAGCGCACACAACTAATAATGGTGTACCAAGTACAGTCATCGGCGTTTGTGGTCGTTACATCCATACGCATCAAACAATGTTTAGTATTGCGGATTATGAAGCAGCGCGGGAAATGTTGTTACAAGCATTACGTGGCTTGGATAAATCAACAGTTAATACAATTGTTTACGGAAAGTAGAGGATGTTTAAATGATTTATCCCAATTCATTAGAAGAACTAGCAACTTATGTTGAAAAAGGTAAAAATGTTTTCTTCTTTACTGCTGATTGGTGCGGAGACTGTCGTTTCATTAAACCAGTCATGCCTGAAATTGAAGAAGCATTTCCAGCGTTTCAATTTATCGAAGTCGACCGTGATCAGTTTATTGACGTGGCTGCCGAGTGGAATATTTTTGGTATTCCGAGTTTTGTCGTAATTGAAAACGGTCAAGAGTTAGGACGCTTAGTAAATAAAGATCGAAAAACAAAAGAAGAAATCAGTGCATTTTTAACTAGCTTAGGCTAATTTTCATGAACCAGAGGAACCATTAAATTAAGAGAGAATCAGCTGGACAAAAGGGCGTTCTGCGCAAGGGTCCTAAATTCATTTTTGACTCTAGATTCTTAGTCAAAGAAGCCTTTTAGATCAGCCTCCATCGGGAAGGTGACGAAAATGGAAGAACAAATGTATAAAAATATTCTTGTCGGCGTAGACGGTAGTGATCAAGCTAATTTAGCTTATGAACGTGCAATTGAGGTTGCTCGTCGAAACGGAAGCCGAGTCATTGTTGCAAATATTTTAGAAAATCAAGTGTATACAATGATGGGGTATTCGACGTTAAATGATCAATTAATTGATCAAGAAACAGCCGCTGCGGAAGAATTAATGGCCGATTGTAAAAAGTATGCTGAAAGCGTTGATTTTCATAATGTTGAAACAGTTACCATGTTTGGTTCACCCAAAGAAGTCATGAGTCATGAATTACCTGAAAAATACAATGTTGATTTAATTATGGTGGGACAATCAGGATTAAACGCAGTCGAACGTGTGGTCATGGGAAGCGTCAGTAGCTACATTATTCGTCAAGCTCCTTGCGATGTCTTAATTGTTCACTCTGAAGAAAAATAAGCAAAAAAAGTTATTGATTGAATAGAGAGTTGACCCTACGTTTCTTTTGTTTTTTCAAAGGATCAGCGGCTTGTCACTCAAAATTGAGGACTTGGAGAATAAGTCGTAGCGACATATTTTCCAAGTCTTTTAGTTTTTCGACAAAAAAGTATGCACAAGGGGTCAATTTTTGATAAGATAAGACAGGAAAACGACAGAGGAGGAACAGAAATGATTTTTGCATATAACAAAGAACACGTTGGCGATGTCTTACTTGTTATCGTTGCGGACGATCAAGGTGCGGAAAACCAAGTAAAACGTGTCGGCGATGTGGCACGTGTAAGTTTAGTTGAGGCGCCAGAAACAGTGGTAGCTTGGAATATTTTCAATGCTTCAGCGCTTCTAGGTGACATTAATGGCACCGGCCAAGTGACTTTAACAGACGAACAAATCGAAAAAGTCAATACAGCGATTAAAGATGCGGGATTTTCAGAAATCCTTGAAAAAGACGACACCCCTAAAATTGTGGTCGGCTTTGTCAAATCATGTAAAAAACACCCAGATTCAGATCATTTATCTATCACACAAACAGAAGTAGACAACGGCGAAATCTTACAAATTGTTTGTGGCGCACCGAACATCAAAGCAGGACAAAAAGTAGTTGTGGCCAAACCAGGCGCAATGATGCCTGATGGTTTAATGATTTGGCCAGGGGTTTTACGTGGTGAAGAAAGTTTTGGAATGATTTGTTCAGCAAAAGAATTACGTTTACCAAATGCACCTGCTAAAAAAGGAATCTTAGAATTGCCTTTTGATGCAGAAGTTGGTTCTGCATTTGCGGTAGGAGAATAAAAGAAAGAAACGACCTGTTGTTTGAACAACAGGTCGTTTCTTTCTTTTATTGATTGCTGCGATTATTTTGTTGTGTTAAAGCTGATTTATCAATGGTTAAATCGATGGTTGCTTTCATTTCTTTAGAACCACGATAATAAGTCACTTCCATTTTGTCGCCAACTTTTTTCTTGTAAAGCGCGCTTTGTAAATCTGTAGTAGAGCTTACGTCTTGGCCGTCAACTTTCGTGATAACATCGTATTTTTCCAATCCAGCCTTTTCAGCAGGGGTCGCTGCTTCAACACCACGAACCACTACGCCAGTTTTTACAGAAGCTGGAATTTTTAAAATTTGTTCTTGTTGTTGTGAAGAGATACCTGTTAAATCAGACATCGTAATCCCGAGAGCTGGCCGCGTCACTTTACCATCTTTTTCTAATTGGTTGATAATGTTGACTACGTCATTACTTGGAATGGCAAAGCCCATCCCTTCAACGCTCACTTGACTAGTTGATTGCACAATTTTTACTGAGTTAATTCCAATGACTTGTCCTTCAATATTGATTAGTGGACCACCAGAGTTTCCTGGATTGATGGCAGCATCGGTTTGAATGGCATTAATATTGATGGTTTCACCAGACTCGTTTTTATTGGTAATATTTCTATTCACAGAAGAGATGATTCCTTGTGTGACAGAGTTAGCATAATCAGAGCCTAGAGGGGAACCAATTGCAATAGCAGGCTCACCGACTGTGATTTTACTAGAATTTCCAAACTCAGCGACTTGATCAACTTTGTCGGAAGAAATTTTAATCACGGCTAAATCCGTGTAAGCATCGGTTCCGACTAATTCGCCTTTCACTTTGGTACCATCAGATAAAACAACTTCCAATCCTTGCGCTTTATCTACGACGTGGTTATTTGTCACGACATAAGCCGTTTTACCATCTTTCTTATAAATAACCCCACTACCTTCACTGGCTGCTTCTAAATCGTTACCATTGTTGCCGGAAGAGTCTTGAGTACCTTCATTCCCACCGAACAATCCCCCAAAAGGATCATCTGCCGAAGAATTGTTGCTAGCACTTTGCATATTAATGACAGAAACCACAGAATTTTGAACTTTTTTCACGGCTTTTGTGACATCGCTAGACACATTGTAACTTACATTGCTGACTTTTGTGTCGCCGTGATTAGTGGATGTCGTCGTCGCCGCATTATTTCCGCCGTTGGGTGTGGGAATAATCCCAGAATAAGCGCCTCCTAGAATAAGGGCGCCACCAAGTAAGCCGCCAGCTAAACCAATCCCAAATTTTTGCAATAAACTTTTTTTATCTGAATTAGGTGTAACATCTTTTCGTTGCATAAAATAACCTCCCAATAAGTGCATCTGAATTTTCTATATTAAGTATATCTGTTTCCTACTCCTTTAGTCTATCGAATAGCTTTGAATTTTTTATGAACAACTTAGGGAAAAATTACAGAAAAAATACGAATGAAAAAGTTATACACAGAAAAATGTGAACAAATCGGGAATAACTCTGTGTATAGTTTTTAAGAAAGTTATCCACAGAATGTGGATAATGTGGACAAATCAGTGGCGAATATGTGTTTGTATTGAAAAAGCTGTTAAATAAAGTAATTTTTTAGTTTGTTCTGTGGATAACTCTGTGTATATGTGTATAAGTATGTGGAAACGTTGTGGAAAGTAGCCAAACTTCGTGCTAAAATAAGAAAGAAGAGAAAACGAGAAAGTAGTGGAATAGGTGAAAATTAAACTAGTAACAGTCGGAAAACTGAAAGAAAAATACCTGATTCAAGGCATTAATGAATATCTGAAACGTTTAAATAGCTATGCCAAGATGGAAATCATTGAAGTACCAGATGAAAAAGCCCCGGAAAAACTCAGTGACGCTGAAATGCTTCAAGTCAAAGAAAAAGAAGGCCAACGTATTTTGGGGAAAATTAATGACAACGAATACGTCTTTGTTTTAGCCATTAATGGCAAACAATTATCTAGTGAAGAATTTTCAAAAGAAATTGAACAATTAGGGATTAGTGGCAAAAGTAATCTAACCTTTGTCATTGGTGGCTCCTTAGGTCTCAGTGATTCAGTCCTTCAGCGAAGTAACCAACAAATTTCTTTTGGCCGCTTAACTTATCCACATCAGTTAATGCGTTTGGTATTAGTTGAACAAATTTATCGCGGTTTTCGGATTATGAAGGGGGAACCGTATCATAAATAGGAAATAGGCTGGTTGCTCAGTAAGTTCTATGAATCAAGTCATTGCTTGAAAAATATATGAAGTAAAATATCTTTAGTCTGTTTGTTTGATAGAAAATAAAAAAATTCAATCAAACTGGATTGAGAGAAACGTTACCGTTCAAACAATAAATAAAAATGAGAGGAATGGCAAAAAACAATGGTCATTCCTCTCGTTTTTTTTAAAATTGTCCGATTGTTGTGCCTCAGAAACAGGTTCAGCACTCATAATTATTATTTTAAAATGAGAAAAAATTAAGGGATTATCATAAAAATCAATATTTTTAACGTGAAAAGTTGAATAAGCTCTTTAATGAAGAAAACGCTATTGACAGTAACCAAAAATTACCTTAAAGTGAAAGCGTAAACATGTATAATATTTCATGTGACTAGGGAAAACTAGGCATGAAAAGTCTGTCTGAAGTAATTACTTTAGGTTGTCTTTTCATGCCTAATTTTTATATAGAATACTTAGTAGAGGAGGAAGTTGATTAAATTATCAGAAAAAAGTGTTTGGAAAAGTCGGATTGGTTGCTTAAAAATAGAAAGATATGGGGAAAAATATGATTAAAAAAATAATAGTCGTTGTTGCTTTCATGCTTACAGGCTTCTCGCTAACTGCGATGAGTGCCTCTGCAGAAGAAATAACTGATTTATTTTTACAAAAAGAAGTGACATATTCTGGTGTGGAAGGAGGAAAAATTGGAGAGAATTGGAAATACCCTCAATTTGTTGGCGAAAAAGCTGTCGATGGCGATGAAACAACACGCTGGTCCGCTGATAAGCAAGATGAACAATGGTTAATTGTTGATTTGGGTGAAGTAAAAAACATTGGCGAACTCGTTTTACAGTTGCATGCAGAAAGTCCTGTGTATGAAATCTTAGTTTCAACAGATGGTGAAAGCTATCAATCTATCTTTAAAGAAGAGAATGGGCAAGGTGGCCAACCTACTAAAAAATATATTGATGGCAATAATGTACAAGCACGTTTTGTAAAATATCAGCAGATGAAAATGTGGCAACACACAAATAAGCAATTTTACAGTTCAAGTATTATTTCGTTTGAAGCATATGAAAAAAAACGACTGCCAGAAGCGATTAAACTTTTAACAGAGAACCTGACTATTAGTGAAAAAAGAAAGCAACAGCTAGCCTTTGAAGTGTCACCAGATGGAGTAGATATCACAGAGGATCAAATTGAGTGGTCGAGTAGTGATCCTACCATTGTGACGGTTGACCAAACGGGTAATTTAACAGCAGTTAAGAGTGGTGAAGCGAAGGTAACAGTCAAAATTAAAGGAACAGAAATTAGTGATACAATTCCTGTGACTGTTGTAGCAGAAAATAAACAATATGCGGAAATGCGAGCAAAATGGAAAATGCGATTGTTAGGTACAACGCAGTATGATAACGATGCAGATGTGCAACAGTATCGTGCCCAGATTGCTACGGAGAGTTTAGCATTATGGCAAACGCTTAATCAAGCAGCAGATCGTGGGTATCTGTGGGAACGAAAACCATCGGATACAGTGTCTGCTGATTACACGACTCAATTTACCAATATTAAAAAATTAGCGTTAGGCTACTATGAACCATCAAGTGAGCTTTTTGAAAAACCAGAAGTTTATGATGCGATTGTTAAAGACATTGAATTTATGATTGATACAAAAAAATACAATGGAACGTATTACACAGGTAACTGGTGGGATTGGCAAATTGGTTCCGCGCAGCCGCTAACAGATACATTGATTTTATTACATGATGACCTATTGAATACAGATGCAGAAAAATTAAATAAATTTACTGCTCCGCTGATGCTGTATGCAAAAGATCCAAACATACAATGGCCAATTTATCGTGCAACAGGAGCTAACTTAACAGATATTTCAATCACCGTTTTAGGTACTGGACTTTTGTTAGAAGATAATCAACGCCTAGTACAAGTACAAGAAGCTGTTCCGTCCGTTTTAAAAAGTGTTTCCTCTGGTGATGGCTTATATCCTGATGGTTCCTTGATTCAACATGGTTATTTTCCGTACAACGGCAGTTACGGGAATGAGTTGCTAAAGGGGTTTGGACGAATTCAGACTATTTTACAAGGTTCCGACTGGGAGATGAATGACCCTAACATTAGTAATTTATTTAATGTTGTTGATAAAGGTTACTTACAATTGATGGTAAATGGAAAAATGCCATCGATGGTTTCTGGTAGAAGTATTTCCAGAGCGCCAGAAACGAATCCTTTTACTACAGAGTTTGAATCGGGTAAAGAAACAATAGCTAATTTAACCTTAATTGCAAAATTTGCACCAGAAAATTTAAGAAATGACATTTATACATCTATCCAAACATGGCTTCAACAAAGTGGGTCATACTATCATTTCTTTAAAAAACCAAGAGATTTTGAAGCGTTAATTGACTTGAAAAATGTGGTGAATAGTGCGTCACCTGCCCAAGCGACACCACTGCAATCTTTAAATGTATATGGTTCGATGGATCGAGTCCTACAGAAAAATAACGAATATGCGGTGGGTATCAGTATGTATTCACAACGTGTCGGAAACTATGAATTTGGGAATACGGAAAATAAAAAAGGCTGGCATACAGCAGACGGCATGCTTTATTTATACAATCAAGACTTTGCTCAGTTTGATGAAGGATACTGGGCAACGATCGATCCATATCGATTACCAGGAACGACAGTTGACACAAGAGAATTGGCAAATGGTGCTTATACAGGGAAACGCAGTCCCCAGTCATGGGTAGGTGGCTCAAATAATGGACAGGTTGCCTCTATAGGAATGTTTTTAGATAAAAGTAATGAAGGAATGAACTTAGTTGCTAAAAAATCTTGGTTCTTATTAGATGGTCAAATCATTAATTTGGGAAGTGGCATTACTGGTACGACAGATGCTTCGATTGAAACAATCCTCGATAATCGGATGATTCATCCACAGGAAGTGAAGCTTAACCAAGGTTCAGACAAAGATAATTCTTGGATTAGTTTAAGCGCAGCGAATCCATTGAATAACATTGGCTATGTTTTTCCTAATTCAATGAATACGCTTGATGTTCAAATAGAAGAACGCTCTGGTCGCTACGGAGATATTAACGAATACTTTGTTAATGATAAAACCTATACAAATACATTTGCTAAAATTAGTAAAAATTATGGCAAGACTGTTGAAAATGGTACTTACGAATATTTAACAGTGGTTGGGAAAACGAATGAAGAAATCGCAGCTCTTTCTAAAAACAAAGGCTATACTGTTCTAGAAAATACAGCAAACTTACAAGCCATTGAAGCAGGTAATTATGTCATGATGAATACATGGAATAATGACCAAGAAATTGCAGGACTGTATGCGTATGATCCAATGTCGGTTATTTCAGAAAAAATTGATAACGGTGTTTATCGCTTAACTCTTGCGAATCCTTTACAAAATAATGCATCCGTTTCTATTGAATTTGATAAGGGCATTCTTGAAGTAGTCGCAGCGGACCCAGAAATTTCTGTTGACCAAAATATTATCACTTTAAATAGTGCGGGGTTAAATGGCAGCTCGCGTTCAATCACAGTTAAAACAACTCCTGAAGTAACGAAAGAAGCGTTAGAAAAATTAATTCAGGAACAAAAAGAACACCAAGAAAAAGATTACACCGCAAGCAGCTGGAAAGTCTACAGCGAAGCATTGAAACAAGCACAAACTGTGGTAGATCAAGCAACAGCAACGCAAGCAGAAGTAGACCAAGCAGAAGCAAAACTACGCTCGGCAGTGAAGCAATTGGTAAAAGTACCAACCAAAGAAGTAGATAAAACCAACTTGTTGAAAATCATCAAAGAAAACGAGAAACACCAAGAAAAAGATTACACCGCAAGCAGCTGGAAAGTCTACAGCGAAGCATTGAAACAAGCACAAACTGTGGTAGATCAAACAACAGCGATACAAGCAGAAGTAGACCAAGCAGAAGCAGAGCTACGTTCGGCAGTGAAGCAATTAGAAAAAGTACCAACTAAAGAAGTAGATAAAACCAACTTGTTGAAAATCATCAAAGAAAACGAGAAAAACCAAGAAAAAGACTACACCGCAAGCAGCTGGAAAGTCTACAGTGAAGCGTTGAAACAAGCACAAACTGTGGTAGATCAAACAACAGCGACACAAGCAGAAGTAGACCAAGCAGAAGCAAAACTACGTTCGGCAGTGAAGCAATTAACATTGAAAAATAGTGGGGAAAATAAAAAGGAGCAAAAAAATGGGGGGAATAATGGACACTTAAATACTAGTACAGGAGTTGATCAAACTGGTACGAAACAAGTTAAGCCATCAAGCCAAGGTGGTTTCAGAAAAGCTAGCCAATTTTTACCGAGCACAGGAGAAAAGAAATCGATCGCGCTTGTGATTATTGGTCTTCTAGTTATCGCCAGTGGGTGTCTTTTAGTTTTTCGTAAAAGTAAATCGAAGAAGTAAAAAATTACGGATTCACTAAAAACATAATAAAAAAGCAGACTTCCATACAAGAAGTCTGCTTTTTCATTAATCACTCCGCTTCCGCATTTTGCAAGTCAGCGACATCAGTCAGATAAGTGACTTCATCCAACAAATCTTCCGAATGTGCGACATAAATCGCAGTGGCGCTATCACCAACCACGTTTAGGCTAGTAACGAGCATTTCGATTGGACGATTAATGGCTAAAATCAATGAATACGTCGCAATCGCAATCTCATTGTTATAGTTTAAACCAGTTAAAATAGTGAAAAGGATAATTCCGCCAGCGCCAGGTGCCGCCGGTGTACCAATAGATGACATTAAAGCTAAAATGGCAATCAAGGCAATATTAGCTGGTGTCACTTCATAACCAGCTACGCCCGCCACAAAAATAGCCGCAATTACTTGCATAATCGCTGTGCCGTTCATATTAATAGTCATTCCTAACGGCAAGACAAAGGCGGCAACATCGCTGTCGACACCTAACTCTTCAACCGTTGTTTTTGTATTTAACGGTAAAGTGGCTGCCGAAGAAGAAGTAGAAAATCCAAAGACCACAACTTTCATAATCTTTTTAATAAAAGGAACAGGATTTAATTTTGTCGCAAATAAGATAAATAATGGGTAACCGATCATCAAAAAGGCTAAGAGCGTCGCTGTCGTTGTTACGACGTAGACTAACGCTGGTTTTAAATAATCAATCCCGTAAGAAGCAAACGTCCGAACTAACAACATAAAGACGGCGATAGGAGCAAATTTAGTAATTACAAAGGTTAAAAATAACGTGACCATCGCATTGACTTCTTCAATTAATTTTTTGAAAATACGAATTTTATCTCCTAATGCATTAATACATAAACCAGTAATCACTGCCAACACAACAACGGCTAAAATCGCACCATTGTCGCTAAATGCAGAACCGATATTTTTCGTGACAGCATTGACAATCACCATTAATGGGTTGCCGCTCGTACTTACTTCGATAGGAGCTAGCGTTTCAGATAACGACACATTAAAAGCACCAGTTAAATATACGCTATAGCCCACAATTCCAGCCGTTAATAGCGCAATCAGTGACATCGATAAAAAGCCAAAAATTGTTTTATAAGAAATTCGTCCTAATTTTTGCGTATCGGTAATATGACAAATGGCTAAAGTAATTGAAGTAAAGACCATCGGCACAATCACTAATTGTAGGCCGTTGATAAATAGTTGACCAATAATATAGAAAAGCCCAATCGCAGATTGTCCTTTTTCAAGATCTGAAATATCTTGGAAAAGAATCTGATTGATTGTCTGCCACACAGCGCCTTGATTGCTGCGAATAAGGTGCTCTCTTAAAAATAAAAAGCCGAGCCCAACGATTAACCCTCCCACCAATGAAATCACCATTTTTTTGGTAAATGAGATACCTTTCACTTCACGTTTTTTCTTTTCCACTTTGTTGCCTCCCAAATAAATTGATTAAGCACCGCGCAAAAAAAGCCTTGCACACAAAAAAAGGGCAAGACATCTCGTATCATTCACTATACAAAAATACAGAATTTTACAGAACTTTGCCTTGTTAGCCTCTCGGACTATCTTAAAGGTACTTTTCCACATACTAAGGGAAACTACGAGAATTGTCAATTCTTTTTTACTTAGGGGGGTGTTATTTTTGAAGAAAGAAAGTGATCTTTACCATTTCCGCAGATACCGCAGCCAAAAAAGAACTACAACGGATTCTTTTGCAGTATAATAGAAAATAGAAACGAAAGAACAGGCACCAACACAAAGGAGGTATTTTTATGAAAGTCACTCAACTTTCTAGTGAAACCCTTGACCGAGCGCATGAACGTTTTGAAGAAACACTTGCGCAAATGACCGTTGCCGAAGCAAACACGATGCCCGCTCCATTAATCAAGTCTGTTACTTGGCTGATGTGGCACACAGCCAGAGAATTAGACCTACAAATTTCCGCACTTAATCATAGTGAGCCGTTATGGCTTAGCCAACACTGGACAGAAAAATTTGCCTTGGATTTGCCAGATGAGACAGAAGACTGGCATCACACACCAGAAGAAGCGGCGAAAGTCGTGGTGGCAGAAAAGCAATTGCTTAGTGACTATTTGGCTGCTAGTGTGGCACTTACCAAAAGCTATTTAGACCAAATCAAAGAAGAACAATTGTCAGACGTGATTGATAAAAATTGGACCCCGCCGGTGACTAGACAAGTCCGTTTAGTTTCAGCGATTGATGATGCAGTGATGCATTCTGGGCAAGCCGTTTATACACGAAGATTAGTCATTGGAAAATGATAAATAAGCAAAAACAAAAATGCTTCTGCTTAAGCAGGAGCATTTTTTATTGAGAGAAAAATACATAAAAATAATGAACGAAGAACTGTCCACTTTTTCCCTAGTTGAAACGTTGTATAAGTGAAAGGAGAAATCAGATGAAAAAGGAGGCAAATTTTGACGAAGTACTATTTTCTTTGGGGCAAGAAGTCATCCAAGTCTTGATTCGCCGAGGAGCAAGTCTTGAAGATGCACAAGATGCAGTGTCGCAAACGTATACAACGATTTTTTCAATATTACCTGAAATTACATCAGAAAATCTACGCCCGTGGTTTTTCCGAGTAACATTTAATTACTACATTACGATGTATCGAAAAAAGAAACGAGAACGCACTTTTGTGGCAAACAGCCATCCTGTGCAATCAATAGAAAAAATGGAAGGGCAAGAGTTATTATTATTGATCGATTCCTTAAAAGATGAGGAACAAGAACTAGTACTTTTGAAATATTATTATCAATTATCGTATGCCGAGATTGCGTTGATTTTAGAATTATCTGTTGAAAATGTTCGCAAAAAATTGTATCGCACACGTCAAAAATTAAAAAAAGAACTGGAGGTATAGAAGTGGATTTAAAAAAAAGTATTCGTAAAGCGAAAAGAAAACAATTTATCGTGATTGGTGCCATAACCGTTGTTAGTTTTGCCGTATTGTTTGTCGGTTTTTTTGTGGGAATGGATAAACTTTCGACGAAAAACTATCATACCCTACTAGAAGTAATTAATGATCAAGAAATGATTGCTTCACCAAACACTCAATTAGATTCCCAAGTAATTGCTAATAGTTCGCCTTTTGGGGGCGAAGTTGTAACTAATCGTTCAAAAAATATTGATGGTTACACGGTGGAGTGGAGTAATTTACGTAGCAGATATAGCTTTTTCAGAAATTCGATTGACTGGAATGAAGTCTATCCTGGTAGCTATTATTCTTCTAAGAATTTTTATGAATACAACCGACAAACCAAGCAGAAAGTAGCATCTTTTTATAACCCAGCGATTACCAATTACTATGGTGGTATCAAAAACGAATTAAGTGAATTAGATAAAATGGAAAACCAAGTAGCGGAAGTGGCGATTTCTTTTGATAAACCTTATCCATATGAAGAAGTCCGCAAAATGTTACCGAGCAATGTCAACTTAGTTTGGCTCTATGTTTACTCCGAAACGGTTAATGAAAAAGAGGGTCCTTCTGGTACGCTGCCTTATGGTTTTCAATTAAGCATGGACGATCAAAACGAAATATTTGATCCTGAAAACGACAAGCAACACTTTTTTGAAACCTTAGAAAAATCCCCCATGTTTGCTGACAACCAAGAAGGCCAAAAGTTTATCCAACAAAATAAAAATAAAAAAGTCGAAAAATTACCTATTTGGGGAGTCATGCTCACCGGACAAACCAAAAATTTCAAAGCCTTACAAAATGAACCTTTTGTTCGTGGGGCTTCAATTGGCGTGACCGCACCTATCGTTCCTTATATTCAGCCAGAGAAATAAACGTTCTTCAAAACTCTAAGCCTTCCGACTGATTTTGCTTCAACGATATTGTCAGTAAAAATAGAAAACGTTATAATAGAATGGATCACAGGAAGTGCTTCTACAATGCGTGGGAGCACTTTTTTTACTTATCTATGAGGAGGGCAAGTGAATGTTTTTTAATTTTATTGGGTTAACGTTATTTTTTGGTATCGGGATCTTAGTTGCGAATGGCGCCAAAATTGTAGCGAATAAAGGGAAAAAGAGTAAGGGGACTATTCTATTAATGGCGATTGAATTGCTCTTGTTAGGTATCTTTTTATTTGTGACTTTGCCAAGTAAAAATCTTTCAACCGTGTTATGGATTAATCTGATTGGCGCAGTGATTGCTAGTGGGGTGTTATTAAGTACACGCTTAGCTAGTAAAGTCGAAGTTCCTGGTATCCCAAAGGGCCGCAAAGAAGTAGGGAAGAATACCAACAAAACGGCTAACAAAGACTGGTCTGGCAAAATTTTGGGTGTTGCCGTTTTGGCAATGATTTTGTTGACTATTGTCAGTAGTATTACCAGAATCTCTTCTATTGATGAAATTTATCAAACGATTCCTTTAAAAACGGAAGAAAAAGCTGAAGTTTTAACTTCGGCGAAAGAAACACCCATTGCGATTGCACCACAAACGGCGAAACGAAAAATGTTACAGAAATTTTCTGTCATTCCCAATTCCAATATGTTTACTTTGGATGGTATAACGGCACAAGTTGTCAATGGCGAGTATGTTTATGTAGCAACAGTCGAATTTAATGGCTTCTTTAAATGGCTAAAACTGGGGGAGGTACCTGGCTATTTCATCATTAGTGCGACAGATATCAACGCACAGCCAGAATTTGTAGAAAAACCAATTGTTTATACTCCTTCAGCTTACTTTGGCAAAGATGCCGCACGAAAAATTTATTCCGCTTATCCAGGTTATGCAGCAACTGGCACAATCAATTTAGAGTTGGACGACCAAGGGAATCCTTACTATATTCAAACGCTTTACAAAGAGTATGGGGTTTCTGGTCGCATGCACTATAATGAATTTAAAACGGCAGTATTAAATGCTACAACAGGAGAAGTTAACGTTTATGACAGTCAAAAAGCCCCAAGTTTCGTTGATGCGCCGATTACTAGCTCAGCGGCGAATAGCTTAAATGAATTCTTTGGTCGTTACAGTCAAGGCTGGTGGAACCAGACAATGTTTGGTGCCAAAAAAGATGTCAAAATTCCAACTGAAAATGGTATTTATGCATCAGGACAAATTACGCCGATGATGAACAAGGAAGGGAACCAGTTGCTTTATTTTACGGACTTTACAAGTAGTGAAAAAGACCAAGATTCCGCTTTAGGTTACTCCTTAATCAATGCCCGAACAGGTCAAGTTACGTATTATCGTGATACTAAAGTCGGCATTATGGATAGTGATGGCGCCATTTCTATCGCTTCAAAAATTTATCCAGAAAAGAAATGGAAAGCTAGTATGCCAGTCCTTTATAACATTGATGGCGTGCCAACGTGGATTGTTTCGTTAATGGACAGTAAAGGGATTTTCAAAAAATATGTCTATATAAATGCTGTAGATAATGATATTGTAATTGATGCAGACACGGCACAAGGCGCACTAGACGCTTATCGAATTGAGTTAGTAACCAAAGGAAGTAACAATGAAAATACAGACAAAGCCAACTTGAAAACGATGCAAGGTAAAGTAGCTCGTGTCTCAGTAGTAGCTGGGGAAGCGCAAACGGTAGTTTCATTTTTACTAGAAGATGAAAAAACCATTTTTAGCGTAACGACTAATAACAGTCCGCTGGCGCTATTCTTAAAAGAGGGCGACCAAGTGACATTTAAAGCCGTAGTGACTGAAAATGCTAAAGCAGCAAATGTTGAAGAATTGAAAATTGCAGGATTAAACTAAATAAAACACCTCTTTTCTATAGAAAAGAGGTGTTTTATTCTTGGAAAAGAAGAAAAATCCACCTATTTCTGCTATGATAAGAGAGAAAAAGAATACGAAGGAGCTTCGCCCATGCGCAACATAAAATTAACCATTGAATATGATGGTAAAAGATACTCAGGTTGGCAACGACTAGGTAATTCAGAGAAAACGATTCAAGGGAAAATTGAAAGTATTTTAACACAAATGACAGGTGAACCGATTGAAATTATTGGCTCAGGCAGAACGGATGCCGGCACACATGCACGTGGTCAAGTAGCGAATTTTAAAACGACTAGTTCACTAACAACAACCGAAATGTTATCCTTTTTAAATCGATATTTACCTGGCGATATTGTTGTTAAAGAAGTTACAGAAATGCCTGAACGTTTTCATGCACGGTATAACGCCACAGGCAAACAATACAGCTACTATGTTTGGAATAGCCCAATTCCTAATGCCTTTGAACGGTATCATAGTTTTCACTTTCCCAAAGCGTTGGATCAAGAAAAAATGGAACAAGCTTGCCAAAAATTAATAGGGACCCATGATTTTATTGGCTTTTCAGCATTGAAAAAAAACAAAAAATCGACTACTCGAACGATTGAAAAGATTACGATTGAAAGAAACGGCGAAATGTTACAGTTCACTTTTGTGGGCAATGGGTTCTTGCATAAAATGGTCCGCATCCTCGTTGGGACACTTTTAGAAATTGGTGCAGGCACCAAAGAATTAGCGATAATTGACGAATTATTCGCAACAAAAGTCCGAGAAGGCGCAGGTGAAACGGCTCCTGCACAAGGATTGTTTTTAGATGAAGTGTATTATAAATAAACAACTTTAGAGGTGGGGGAAAAGTGAATAAAGATTGGAAAAAACTAAAAGCGTCTAATGAAGGTATTCCAACATTTGAATCATTAATGCCATATACTTTAGAAGTTTTGAAAGATGGAGATGTACTGAACAGAAAGATCATTTTAAAGCGTATTATTCAGTTCTTAGATATTCCGGATGAAATTGCCTCAATGATGTATCCAAACTACCCTCAAGGAGATGGGATTTTAGCAAATCGTTTCAGCTTTGCTATCAGCGATTTGTATAAAGCTAGAGCTGTTGAACGGATTAAACGAGGTATGTATCAAATAACAGAACTAGGTTTGGATTTATTAAATAATTATGGTGAAAAAATCAATAGAAAACTTTTGGAACAACAACCTGCATATCAAAAATATATGCAAGAATTAGTCGAACGGAATAATCGTGTTGGAACGACTACTATCGAAGCAAGCGCACCAATTGAAAGTGCTAAAATAGACATTGAGGATATGATCAACAATCAAAATAATCAAATTGCGATTGAACTATTAAACAAAGTTCGACAAGTGGAGCCAGTATTTTTTGAAAAGTTAGTTATACATTTATTGGAGACAATGGGATATAGTGGAAAACACGGAACGGCAGTTGTTACATCCAAATCAAATGATGGTGGAATAGATGGCATCATCAATCAGGATCCATTAGGAACTAGTACTGTTTATGTTCAAGCAAAGCGATATCATGAAACTAATACCATTGGTCGCCCTGCTATACAAGGATTTTATGGCGCTTTAGCTGCTGTAAATGCAGATAGAGGAGTTTTTATAACAACTTCTAGTTTTAGTGCTAATGCGCACGAATTTGCCAAAAATCAAGGGATAGTTTTAATAGATGGTATTAAATTAACAGAGCTCATGTTAGAGTTTGGTGTTGGTGTAGAAATAGCCAAGACGTACAAGCTATTTAGAATTGATAATGATTACTTTGAAGATGAGCTTTAGCTTATTATAAATAACAAAAAAATAAATTTTCTTTAACCACACCAATTAAAAAGTTGAACTTCATCTAAAAAGTACTAACGTTAAGAAGAGATTAACAATAGAAAGAGGTCATTTTTTTGCTATCTTTACTTATTTCTGTCAAAAAATTATTTTCATCTTTTTTAGGTATCTTAAAAAAAGAAGACACTCGTGCCTTGTTCTTTTTACTGGCAACCACGTTGTTGAGTGGGACCATTTTTTATTCAACAGTGGAAAAATTGTCGCCATTAGATTCTTTATATTTAAGTTTCATGACGTTAACCACGATTGGTTATGGAGATGTGCATCCAGTTACTGACTTGGGAAAAATTTTCACCATGGTTTATGCTACAGTAGGCTTGGGGATTATGGCTATGTTTATTTCGGTCGTAGCAAAATCCTACTTGTATTCTAAACAAAGTCATCACCACCATCACCATAAAAACAAAGAACATTCAGCGGAAAAGTCTTCAGAAAAATAGACGAAATTGATGAGTTGACCAAGTGTTTCTCGAAAAATGAAAGTTTTTTGAGAAACACTCTTTTTTTTGCATAATAATTATGGTAGTATGTCCCAAACTGTATTTTATTTTAAAGGAGCGTGAAGTGAATGGTCAAAGCGATTCGGAAATTATCGTTAATTCAAAAAATCATGATAGGGATTGTGATTGGAACCACCTTGGGTTTCTTGGTGCCAGAATGGACCTTCATCAGCGTTCTTGGTGAATTGTTTGTGGGCGCCTTAAAAGCAATTGCGCCGATTTTAGTTTTTGTCTTAATTATTGCGTCGCTAGCCCAACAAAAGGCTGGGGCGAAAACATATGTTGGATCAATTTTAGTTGTGTATCTGTTAGCGACATTTTTGGCAGCTGTTGTTGCCGTGACGGCAAGCTATCTGTTTCCCGTTAAGATTGTCTTGGAGGCGGCGCAGGAAGCGCAAGCAGCCCCAACGCAACTTAGTGATGTTTTAAGCAATGTGTTAACAAGCGTTGTCCAAAATCCGATTCAAGCGATGATTGAAGGCAATTATTTATCTGTTTTATTTTGGTCCTCATTAATCGGTATTGGGCTACGTCAAAGTTCGGTCGCTACCAAGGATGTGATTGCCAATCTTTCAACAGGGATTACCACGGTCGTTCAAATGATTATCGGCATTGCACCAATTGGAATTCTAGGTTTGGTGTTTCATTCGGTGGCAACAACAGGCATTGCAGGGTTAGCCAAGTATGGTCAGTTACTATTATTGTTAATTGGTACGATGGCCGTGGTTGCTTTAGTCGTTTATCCAGCGATTGTTTTTTGGAATATTCGGCAAAATCCGTATCCGTTAGTCTTTTTTGTATTAAAGGAAAGTGCGATTCCCGCATTCTTTACACGCAGTTCTGCGGCCAATATTCCCATTAATATGGAATTGGCGAAAGCAATGGATTTAAATGAAGAATCTTATGCGGTCTCTATTCCGCTAGGCGCAACGATTAATATGGGCGGCGCAGCCATTACGATTACCATTATGACATTGGCGGCAGTCCACACATTAGGCATGTCCGTGCCAATCTATTTAGCATTATTGTTGAGTATCATCGCCGCTGTTTCTGCTTGTGGGGCTTCAGGAATTGCTGGTGGTTCCTTGTTGTTAATTCCGCTTGCATGTAGTTTGTTTGGCATTTCCAATGACATTGCCATGCAAGTCGTCGGCGTTGGCTTTATCGTCGGCGTAGTCCAAGATTCCATTGAAACAGCGTTGAACTCTTCTAGTGACTTGTTGTTTACCACCTCAGTTGAGTTAGCAGACCGACGTAAAAATGGTGAAATTATTGATGTCAAAGCGTTAATTGGCAAAAGTCAATTGGTGGTCGAACAAGAAAATATTTAAAAGAAAGGAACAACGCTAAAATGCGGGTTGTTCCTTTCTTTAATAATCTCGGCCCCATTTTTTTCAGGGGCCACTGAAATTATCGACCATTTTGTGAAGAAAATCCTCTCTATAATAAAGGTATCAAGTAAATAGGAGGTACACGAAATGAAATGGTATCAACTTTCCTCAACAAAAGTAATCGAGCAGACTAAGACGAAGCAAACGGGTCTTTCTAGCGAAGAACGTCAGCAACGTTTACAAACGAATGGTCCAAATAAAATTGAAGAAAAACAACAACTGAAAACGTGGCAAAAGCTAGCCAAACATTTTACAGATTTACTAATGGTGGTCTTACTCGCTGCCGCAATTCTAAAATTTGCCACAGGCGAAGTGGTCGAAGGAAGTATCATTTTTCTAGTGGTACTTGTCAATGGCTTTGTCGGTTATTGGCAAGAGCGTAAAGCAGAAGAATCATTAGACGGCCTGAAACAGATGATGGGCCAAGAGGCAGTCGTTCTAATTGATGGACAAAAAACAACCGTTTCTTCTGAAACATTGGTTCTGGGAGATGTAGTCACGTTACAAGCTGGCGATGTAGTCCCAGCAGATTTGCGCTTATTTGATGTTCATAATCTGATGATTGAAGAATCAATTTTGACAGGCGAATCAGAAGCCGTGGAGAAAATTACCGGTTCCTTGAATGAGGAATTGCCAACAGGCGATCAAAAGAATTTGGCTTTTTCAGGAACACTTGTCCAAGCAGGTTCGGCCTTAGGTGTTGTAGTAGAAACAGGAGATTCCACTGAAGTTGGAAAAATTAATCACGCGTTGCAGTCAGTAGATCAAAAAACAACGCCGCTCGTACGGAAAATGCACCAATTAAACAAGCAAATTTTCCAAGGGATTATGCTCTTGATCTTGTTCCTGATTTTCTTTACCACTTTTCGTCATGGCATGGAATGGAGCCTCTTATTTTCTGCGATGATTGCATTAATTGTAGCAATGATTCCAGAAGGCTTACCTGCTGTGTTAACGATGATTTTATCGATGGGTGTTCATGAGATGGCTAGAGAAAATGCGATTATTAAAGGCATGCCTTCCGTTGAAACATTAGGCTCAATGACAGTTATCTGTTCAGACAAAACAGGAACGCTAACTAAAAATGAAATGACGGTAATGGATGTAGTGACTGAAGAAATGACCATTGTCAAAGAGATTATGGCCAACTGTCAAGAATTGAAATTACAAGACCAACAAAAAATCGCCGACTTGCAGGGGAATCCTACCGAGTTAGCTTTACTACAATATGTCGATCAGGATCAACTGTCTTTACGCCCTGTAGAAAAGAAAATTCCGTTTAGTTCAAGTTATAAATACATGGCCACTCGCCATCCGCAAGCAGAAGGTTCAATTATTTATGTCAAAGGTGCGCCAGAAGTATTGTTACAACTTTCTACGTTATCTGATAATCAAAAAGGTGCTTGGCAAGCACAAGCTGCGCAATTAGCGCAAAAAGGACAACGGGTATTAGGTTTCGCTTATAAGACAGTTACGTCACAACAGGAACTGACACATGAAACATTGTCAGGATTGACGTTTGCTGGACTGGCAGGCATCATCGATCCGCCAAAAGAAAGTGCCATTCAAGCCGTCAAAGAATCTCAAGAAGCAGGTATTTCCGTCAAAATGATTACCGGAGACCATAAAGATACAGCGCAAGCCATTGGCGAGCAGGTTGGTTTAAAGCATACGAAAAAAGTCCTTGAAGGATTAGAAATTGATGCTATGTCAGATGAAGAATTAGCTCAGCACGTTCAAAAAGTCGATGTATTTGCACGAACGACGCCAGAACATAAATTACGAATTGTCACGGCTTTACAAAACAATGGTGAAATTGTCGGAATGACCGGCGATGGTGTAAACGATGCGCCAGCACTAAAGAAAGCTGATGTCGGAATTGCCATGGGAATTAAAGGAAGTGAAGTAACCAAACAAGCCGCAGATATGGTTTTGGCAGATGATAATTTCCATACGATTGCTAAAGCCGTGAAAGAAGGACGCCGCATTTTTGATAACTTGAAAAAGACGATTACTTTCTTCTTGCCAACTTCTTTAGCACAAGGTTTAATTGTTGTCTGGGCGCTTTTAATGAATCATCCTCTACCGTTGACACCTGTCCAGATATTATGGGTAAACATGGTAACTACGATTACTTTGTCTTATGCATTAGGTTTTGAAAAAGCGAGTGCTGATACCATGAAACGACCACCAAGAGATGTCAACGAAGGCATTTTAACAAAGTACAGTATTTTTAGAATCGTCTATGTGTCGGTACTCATTATGGTGCCAGGTTACCTCATGGCGTTACAATTTGAGGGCCAAGCCTTACAGCAAACGTTCCTCTTACAAAGTATCGTCTTAGCACAAGCAGCGTATATGATCAACTGTCGTAAGTTGGTTGATCCGTCGTTAAGCACAGGCTTTTTCCAAAATAAAGTGTTGTTTGCTTCATTAGGAATCCTCTTTTTACTACAAGCGCTAGTAGTTTACTGGCCAGTAGCGCAGCAATTAATTGGCACAACTTCTTTAAATGGCCTTCAATTAGCAATGATTTTCGTCCATGTTGTGAGTCTGTTTTTCCTTGTTGAAGGGGAAAAATATATAACCAAACGATTCATGACGAAAGAAAGCCAAAAAACTAGCGAATGTCCTCGCTAGTTCCTTTAAAAATAAGAATGAAGAGTGAGCTCTGCTAGTCGGCGGAGTTCATTTTTTGTTGGAATTAAAGAGAGATAAAAGACAGGAAGATCAAGATGATCCAAGGGGAAATTGGAAATAATTATGTCGGCTTCATTTAACGTCAACTGGCTTAGTTCCACATATTCAATAGCTTGTAATTTCACACGAGTACCTAAATAAGCAGCTAATTCTTGTTGCAAAAAAGCTTTCCAAGCAGGTTCCCCTTGAAAGAGGAAATAGGCGGTCATCGTTTGCGCCTGAATAGAATAACTGGCTTGTTTTTCTAACAAAGAAGCCAAACTAAGAAAATAAGTCGGTTCTTCAATCGTGGTGTAGCGAGATAAAATCTCCAAAAGTTCTTGGTTGCTCTTTGATAACGCAAGGTCCTCTGCGGCTTGTTCGGTCATTAATTCTTGATATTCCAATTGAAATTGCTCAGAAAGTGTTGGGGACTCGGTATATTTAATGAATAACAATAACAGATTATCCAATAAATTTGTTTGGATTAAATCAGGCCGGGCTTCTTCATTGGACAAATTAGTGACAAACTGTTGTAACGACTTTCGCAGCTGACTGTAATGAGTGTGGAGCGCAGAAGCCAACGTTTCGCCATAGACATTATCGTAATTCCAACTTTCTAAGAAACAAAAGAAGGCGAAAAAACTTTCTTCCCCTTGCAAATAGATGCCTTCAGAAGCATAAAGTTTTGCCAAGGACGGTTGATAAAGTTGAAACAAGACATCTTTTGAATCAAAAGAAAATTGACTCACTCGGCAATTGGCTTTGTTGCGAATCGTGTTAATAAAAAACCAACAAGCGCCAAAAATTTCTTCCGTTTCCACCGTAAACTCACTACTGTAAACTTGTTTCAAAAATTGGAAATAATGCTCCTCATGAATAGAATAATCGTCAAAAAAATAATTATTATGAGTAAAAGGCACCAACAAACGATGATAAAAAATCCGAATATTGCTTTCTGCCCCGATTAGCTGAATAGTCGTCGTGGTTAGTTGAATCGTTAAATGAAAATCACGTAAGGCCAGATTCATTTTTTTGATATGTCGCTTCAAAGTTTCATAAGAAACACCACTAGTGCTCAAAAAAGAAGTTGTCACTAACTCTTTCGTAAATAGTAGCTCTTTTAATAGCTGAATACTAATGGATTGAGGTAAAAATAATGACCAAAGCTCATTGGTTTGCGCATTCCCCTGATTACGTAACCGAATACCACTGCTATCGGTTTCAATGGACCAGTCGGCGGGTAATTGACTGCGAATATACTGTAAATCCGAAAAAACGGTTCGCTCTGTCGTTTGGATTTGCGTGGCTAAACGCTTGGCTGTCAGCTGGGGAACATTTAACAACTGTTCCAACAAACGAATTTGCCGAAGCAAATCTTTTTCCGTTATCACACGTTTTAACATGGAGTACATGGCAAAACCTCCTTTTGCTTAAGAATACGGATAAAAAGGGGATTGGTCAATTAAAAAAAGAAGCGAATCGTCATTCGCTTCTTTTTATTCACTATACAAAAATATCAAATGTATGCAAAACGGCTGACAATAAAATGGTTACAACAGCCATTCCTGATACAAAGCCGACAGCGCCAGGAACAAACGGAGGTAATCGTTTAGCAATATAGCTACCGACAGGGGCCGCACTAATTCCTGCTAAAACGGCGATGGTCAGGGAAAGCCAAAAGCCACCACCCATCATTAAAATCACACCAGGAACAATGCTGACCAGTGGCATAAACGTTGGATACCAACCTTCTTCAGCGAAATGTTTTCGATAAAGAAAAACACCAACAGCCGAAGCAATCATTTGTCCCATTAAAATGTCAGGAACCAAGCCAGAACCATTTGTAATATGATTAATGTTGACAAACCAATCTGTTAAAACGCCTAGAATTACCAAACCTCCAACTAACTCATTTCCATAAAACCAAGCTTCGGAGAAGTCAGCAAAAGTGCGTCGTATTGACCATTGAAAGGTTTGCGTATTTTCAATTTTAGGTTGTTTTTGCCGCTTCTGAGCGATTGGTGCAACAGAAGGAACCATCCAAGGAAGTTGATGACAGATGGCTGAAACAATCCAGCCAACAAAAGCCATTGTGGTAACGTTGGAAACTGTCCCAGGTACATTTAAAAGGGGCATCAATTGCGCATTCAGCCAATTGGCAAACGGAAAGGTGAAAAGCGCACTCAACAGAGAAATCGTTCCTAATTTTTTCCAGCCAGGACCATAAACGAGCGTTAAAGCTGGCGGCGTGCCGACCACCACAATAAACGTTGGTAACCACAACACTTCTTTTGTAAAAAAGCGTGTAAAATCAAAAACATAAATAGTTAAAAAGAGGGAAAGTAGCTGAGAAGCAAGTACCCAAGGCCAAGCACCAGAACCACCAGCAATTGCAAATCCCTGCCATTTTGAATTTTTCCGATAAAGTTGCCAAGCAATCAGACCGCCGATTAGTAAGAAAAGCGTTGTAAAAAGTCCACCGTAAAATTCCCCTTCCGTGAAGTTCATAACAAAATAGATAAATTTGTAAAATCCCTGCTGATTCACTTTGGTAACTACGTCATTGTAAGGAAAAAAGTTAGACACATGTCGAAAGCCATTCATGATCCAATACAGGAACATTCCCAAAAAAATTTTTACAACAAGAGCTAAAACGGCTTCGTAATTGATCGATTTATTTTTCATATGATCGCTCCAAAAAAATGACATTTTACTAAGTTTTTGAAATTAGTTTATTGTAGCTACTAAAGCTTTTAATGCCTCTTTAAAGACATTCGCTGGCGGATTAGTCAATCCAGCGCCAATCATACCAATCCCCGGTTCTTTATGAGCAATAGCAGTATTAATGACAGGCAGCATCCCTGTTTCTAAGACTTTTAAGACATCGATGCCTGAAGGAATCCCCATAAAATCTAAAACAGGAATCGTGACATTGGGATTTTCTTTCGTAGTAATTTCCAGCATTTCTTTTGAATAATTCAATGCTTCTGCCACTGTTCCGCCAACTAATGGGACAATTGCTGGTGCAGCTGCCATGGCAAATCCGCCAACACCATACGTTTCTGTAATAGCACTATCGCCCATATCCAAACCAGCATCTTCTTGTGTGTAACCAGCAAACATCGGACCAATCACCCGTTGGGCAGGCCCCGTAAACCAGTGATTTCCACCAATCCCACTGACACGAATTCCAAATTCGACCCCGTTTCGACACATGGTGGTGACAATTGTACTATTCTCCACATTATGCCCAGCATCTAACGCACATTTAGCGGCGCCCATCCAAGTCGGACCAGAAAAATAGTCAGAACTGCCAAGAAATTCAAATACTTCTTTTAATTGTTCACGAGAAAAATCAGTTTGAACCATGTAAGGTGTTAATGCTTGGACTAACAACGTACTTCCGGCTACATTGCGATTATGGCACTCATCGCCCATATGCAAGGCTTGCGAAAGCATTAAGCGTAAATCAATGCCTTCTGGACAAAAAGTCATGGTATCATGAAGTAATGGACCTAAAACATCGCGCATCCAAATCAGGCGATCCACGACGGATTGATCATTTGCACCAAATCGTAAAACTTTCGCCAATTGTTCACTTAAATTAGTAAAAGCTGTGTTGCCGTACGTTTCATTTTTGATAATATGAACGTACATATTCGGAGAAGTCACGCCAGCCATAGAACCAACGGCATCATGTTCATGACAAGGAGAAAACGTAATCGCGCCAGAACGAGCAACCCGATCGGCATCAGCTAGATCTTTTGCTAATCCTTCAAAAACAAGCGCTCCTTGAACGGCACCTTTCATCGGTCCGCACATATTTTCATAAGTAATGGGTGGTCCAGCATGTAAAATGGTCGTTTCAGTCATATTGGGCATGACATTAATTGCTTTATCAAATCCTACTAAAATAGGTTTTGATTGAATAATGCGGGTAACCGCTTCTTCGTTGGCTTGTTGGATTTTTTCATAAAGTGTTGGATTTTTTAATTGATCCAATAATTTCAATAGCTCTGGGTCACCATTGGCTGGCGGTGCCCAATTTACTTGATGTGAAGGAATCCCTTGTTTTTTCATATCTTCATGAATAAAGTCAATGCCTACATTGATCGTATCTAAAGGCTGTTTAAAAAGATCATTTCTGCTCATGTTCGTTCGCTCCTTTTACAAAAGTTTTGGTGGCTTCGCAAAGTTGATGACTGCTGTCGACAACGAGAACCTCTAAATCTTCTAAAATTTTCCGCTGTTCATGAATATCTTGTGGATCTTCTTCGGTCCCTAAAACATAGCTAATAATGGCTAACTCACGCCCATCTGCTTTTGCTATTGCTTTGGCTTCCTTTAACGCCTCCGCTAACACGCCAACAGGATTTTCGTGAGAACCATAACCTAATTCAAAATCTAACGCTAAAACTGCCACTTCAGGATCTTTGGCTTCTTGAAGAATGCGAGTAATCCGAGAAGTCGGATCGATCATTGGATGTGGGCGGCCTTCTGTGAAACGATCATCACCGAAATCAATCAATGTATGTGCTTGGCTGTGGTCAGGATTTGCTAATTGTCGTTCAGGAATTTTATGAATATTACTATAAACATCATCAGAGACTTCTGTTAAAGCATACAAAAGTTCATCACAAAGAGTGCCACCACAGAACAACCCACGAACAAATTTTTGAGAAGGGGCTTGTTGCTGTTGGATAGCTGTTAACGTTGCGCCTGTCGGATTTTGATAGAGGCTGGTTTCCGCTTCCTGTGTTTGACTAAATTGAATCACCTTTTGAACTGCATCCAGAGAAGAAGTAGCAAAAGTGACGTTGTCTATTTTTCGTTCCGTTTGTTCACTGCCGATAAAATAAATAACAACTGGTTTAGTTGAAACAGCTAATTTTTTTAAAATTTTCTCTGTTACTTCTGGAGCAGGCGGTTTAGAAATAAGCAAAATTGCCTTAGTTTGTTCGTCAACCATTAAAGCATCCAGCCCGTCAAGCATCATCAGCCCACCAATTTCAGCAGACAAATCACGGCCACCAGTACCAATTAATTGTGAAATCCCATAACCATATTTATGGATTTGGACACTAACTTCTTGGCTGCCTGTACCAGAAGCGCCGACAATTCCAATATCTCCTGAACGTACCTCGTTAGCAAAACATAACCCGACGCCATTAATAATCGCTGTTCCACAATCAGGGCCCATCACAAACAGTTCTTTTTCGTGTGCTTTTTGTTTTAACGCTAATTCCTCGTCAACCGTCACATTATCACTAAAGAGCATGACGTGTTTTTGCTGATCTAAAGCTTTATGCGCTTCTCGTGCAGCAAATTTTCCATTGACAGAAATTACAACTAAGTTGGCATCAGGCTCTTCATGAAGGGCTGAATCTAACGTCTTATAGGTTACTTCAGAAGAAGCGGTTTTCTTTTTCTTCGTAAATAACTCGTCGACTTGCTGTAAAATTTCTTCTGAGTCCGCTTGGTCATCAAGATCTAAAACAATTAATAAATCGCCCGTTGTAACATGATCCAAGGCGGGTGTATATAAACCAACATTCCGAATCACTTCAAGATTCATGTCGGTTCCCATCCCAATCATTGCAGTTTTAACTCCAGCCAGTTCATTGGCTCGTGTTGAAATGGTCATTAAAGTAACTGAATCAAAATAGGCGTTCTCTTTAATTACTGTTTGAATTGTCATGATTATTCTCCTCACAAAATAGTTTTAAACCAAAAATAATGCCGCAAAGTATGTCGCTTCCTGAAGTTGAGCCCACCTCCTCTAAAGCTGAAACCGCTTGAGCCATTTCGTTTGTATTTCCACTTTCAATTGATAAAAAAACACGCTGAACTAGTTGAGAAAACCGCTCGTTCACTGCTTCATGGATTTCCGCATAACTGACCGCATTCGTTCGTTCCTTGGCTAGCACAGCCAGCTGTTGGAAATTCGAGGGAAGTTGCTGTAATGCAGAAAAACTAGCAAGTAATCCTGTGATAAAATCATCGCCAGTGGGGGTTAAACCAATCCCCAATCCCAAAATCTTCGTTAAACAATCAAGAGCTATTTTAAAAGATTTTTGCTCCCAAGCCTGTTGAAAATGAATCATTTCTTTTTGAATCTGGGTCCGACTATAAGAATCAAAAAGAAAGGTTGACGACGAAGCAGGAAAAAGCGCTTGCCAAGGATTGAAACGAGTTTGCTGAATATACGTTAAAAAAATAGCTATTTTTGTTTTACTGGGTGTTAAATAAAGTGGCGTTGGTTGCCAAATTTGGGCATCGGCTAGTGTTAATTGTCGTCGGCCTAACCGGATAAACAGGGGCTCAATTTGGACAGGTAAATCAGCGAAATGGCTAAGTTTTTTTTCATCGAGTATAATCGTGTTAGGTGCTATATGTTCGGGATGCGTTGAAATGGTCAAGAGAATTTCTTGGGTGTCTACATGACCATAATTAATAGCGTGCGTAAAACATTGCAAACTAGTCAATGTTTGATGAGGGAGTTTCGATAAAATCGTTTGGTCATAAGCTAAAATTTTTGTCATTCCAACGACCTCCTTTTTAATAGCGCTTTCACGACTTCATAATAAAAGAATCCAGCACGCTAAACAATTGCTAAAAATGACATTGATTTACAAGTTTGAATGGACAATTTGTACATTGGGAGGATAAATGATGTTAAAAGTGAGTGATTTATTAACGTTAGAAGAATTGCCTGGCATTACCTTAGTGGCAGGACATAAAAATCAGGACCAACCGATTTTAAAAGTCAATATTTTAGAAAATCCTGATATTTTAGATTGGCTAACAGCAGGTGAGCTGCTGTTAACGACAGGGTACATATTTAAAGATGATCGGAAATTACAGAAAAATTTTTTGAAAGAACTAGCCAAACACCATTGTGCTGCCTTGGGATTTAAAACCCAACGTTATTTTGAAGAAGTTCCACCAGGCCTAATCAAATTAGCAGATGAAATGAACGTTCCTATTTTAGCAATTCCTTACAATTACACCTTTTCGCAAATTGCTGACGTGTTGAAAAGTCGTGTCACGTTAGAACAATTTGACATGAATGCGCAAGAAACCGCATTGCATAATAAAATTTATCAAATCTTAGAAACGGGAAGTAGCAGTTTTCATTTGCTGCAGGATCTAGCAGAAACCATTCAAAATCCTGTCTTGTTATTGAATGACCACTTTGAAGGAGTTAATTTTTTTGACTTGCCTAAAAATCCAATTCGTATTTCTAGCATTTTAGAAGATAGACAAGAAACCTCAGAGTTCCAAAAACAATTGCTGGAACAAAGTCATCCATTATTACGCTTTTATCAAGAACCGATTCATTTACAGTTGAAACTCCAGAACCAAGTGGTGCCAATTGAAATTTATCCAATTAAAAAGAAAAATGTTATTTTATATTATTTACTCGTCTGGAACACCTTGGCCCCATTACGACCAGTCGACGTGGCTCATTTTAAAATCACAGCTCATTACTTACTTTTACAATTGCAATTGGAATACTCACGGAAATTTGAAGAATACCAACAACGAAACGAATTATTTTTTAAGCTGATTGCGCATGAAAAAAGGGACCAAGCTGTTTTCCAACAATTTCAACAATATTATCGCTTGGCAATAGATAAGCCCTATGCGATTTTGCTAATTTCATTAACCTTAAATGAACGCCAAAGGCAAGAAAGAATGTCTATTTTAGGTAACCAGTTAAACCAAGTTATCTTAGGGGACAAACAAAAAATTGTTTGTATTGAAATTGACAGTTCCTTTATTTTATTAGTTGAAGATCCACCTGAAAAAGAAGGCGATTATCTGAAAATGATGCAACGCCTAGCAAAAAGTAGCATAAATCAGTTAATGAAAGTACAAGAAGATGTGGAACTTTTCCTAACAATAGGACCTAAGATTCAAGGTCTGACCCAGATTCATGAATCTTATCAACAAGCGATTGACGTTTTAGCCTTTCAACGCCAATTCGTTGCAGAAAAACCTGAAATGAGGATTGCTTCCTACGCGAATTTTCATCTTAGACAGACATTGCAACGTTATTTTTTAGCAGAAGGACAAGCAACCCTCAGAAAAAAATATCTTCAACCATTGCAGAAAAGTGATCAACAGCAACATACCGACTTTGTCCATACACTGAATGTCTATTTTCAATCAAAACGAAACTTGTCTCAAACAGCCAAAAAACTCTTTATTCATCGTAATACTTTATTACAGCGATTGGAGAAAATTGAACAGCTAGTGCTGTTGGATTTTGATAAGGAAGTGGACTTGTTGGCGCTGGAAGTGGCGTTGTTTTTGAAAGATAAAAGGAGTACACTGTAAGAGAATTTATGCGTAAAAATAGGAGGCCTACAGTTGGAAGAAGAAGTATTAGCGTTGAAAGTAGTGAATGAGTCGTTAAAATTACCTGGTGTCAAAGTGAATCGAAATGCTTTTTTGACAAAAATGTTTCAAGATAAAGTGGACAATGTACAAGAATTATTTGATGACGGACCAGAAAAAGTCTTATCAAAAAAAGAACTAGACCGAGCTGCCCAAAAATGTATTAACCAAGCAGTTATGCAGTCGAGCGCAATTTCATTTGCGACAGGAATTCCAGGTGGTCTGGCTATGGCAGCTACCATTCCCGCAGATATTGCGCAATTCTATGGCTATTCTTTGAAATTAGCGCAAGAAATTTCTTATATTTATGGCTACCATGATTTATGGAACAATCAAGATGAATTGACAGAAGAAGCCAAAAATACACTGATTTTATACTTAGGAATCATGTTAGGGGTAACGTCAGCTGGTTCGGTCGTTCGGATTTTGTCTAAACGTTTATCTATCCAAGCTGTAAAGAAAATCCCACAGAAGGCGCTAATGAAAACTTTCTATTATCCAATATTGAAAAAAATATTAGCTATTTTTGGGGCAAAATTAACAAAATCAACTTTTGCGAAAGGTGTTTCTAAAGCAATTCCCGTTTTAGGCGGCGTTGTTTCTGGTGGCATTAATTATGCCTCTATGAAACCAATGGCTATGAGGTTAAAAGATGAATTAAGTAAAAACATAGGCTATACTCAAGAAGATGCAGAAAAAGATCTAGAAATTTTAGAAGCCGATTTTGAAGTTATTTCAGAACAACCTGAAACAGAAACAGCCAAACATGCGGACGATATTTTTAGTAAACTAGAGCGAGCACATGCCTTATTTGAGAAAAAGATTTTGACAGAAGCCGAATATATAAAGCTAAAAGAAACGATTATACAAGAAGGATAATTTAATCAATAAAAAATGGAATCTTTTCAATAAAGATTCCATTTTTTATTGAAAAAGTTGGGGTAATTCATTACACTTACACTGAGGTACTGTGTAAGTTCAAAATTTCTATCTTTGGGAGTTAGACTCCATAAAAGTAATAGTTAGTTTTGAAAGAGGACAACATCTTGAAATCAGAAGTGAAGTAAAGATATTTAGCTCTACAGATAATCTCAGACAATAGAGATATCTGTAAACGTTACTAAAGGAGTAGAACAAGATGTCGAAAAAAATATATAGTGCAGGATTAGTCTCACAGCGATTCTGGTTTTATGAGACTAAAGAATATATAGAAATGCTCAATGAAGGTAAAACACATCAAGAAATAAAAAAATTAAGTGAAGAAATCAATATTTTTGGCGCTGCTAGTAGCAGTCGATCAAACGAAACATACAATGCTGCTAAGCGACGTATAAATGTATTAGGAAAAGAAATGCAAGAATTATTTCCTAATTTAAATATAGATAACCAAAAGATTGTTGTACTAATTTCAGTTTTATTATTGAATGATTTGATTCTGGAATTTATGTTAGAAGTTTATCAAGCTCAAATACAAAAAGGCATCTTAAAATTAACAACAACGGATTATAAACAGTTTTTCTCGGAGAAGCAAAGAACGAATGAAATAGTTGCTAGTTGGCAACCTTATACGTATAGTCGTTTAGGTAGTGCTTATAGGAACTATCTTCTTGAATCAGGATTAATTCGTGAAGATAAAGGGATAGAAATTATTACGCCAAAAATGGTGGATTCAAGAGTGTTATCGTGGTTAAAAGCTATCAATCGATTAGATATTGCTAAAGCGATAACGGGAGGAATTTGACAAATGAAAAAGAAAACAATAGAAGAGCGCTTTGATGTCCTGGAGCGGTTGCTAAAGTCGGATGATTTCCTAGCTAACAGAGGCCTAGGTAACGAGATTGGCTACTACATTTTCGATTATAGCCCCAAAAATGAGTTACTAGTTCGAGAATATATTAATCATTTAGAAGCAAAAAATTATCCAGCGAATGATGGCTACACACTTCAAGTATTCAATCTCTATGAAATTATGATGGAATTACTGGAATCGAAAAGATATATCGATATTATCGCTCAATGGGAGAAAAAACATGGAATTATGTTTGTAGCAACACGTATTAACCGTCTATTGAAAATGGAAGAATTTGATGATGCTGAAATGTATTTTACTGATTATATTAGACAACGAGTGAAAGATAATTCAGTAGTTATTTTAACTGGAATTGGTGAAATTTATCCACTAGTAAGGGCCCATTCTGTTTTAAACAAAATGCACCTTGTTTATACAAAACGTCCAGTTATCATGATGTACCCTGGCGAGTATGATCGATTACGCTTAACAATACTAGATACAAATCGTGATGCTAATTATTATAGAGCTTTCAGAATTGATTAGGAGAGTTGAAGATGAAAATTAATGATATGTTCCAAAAAGATATCCATCGAAATATTGAAGGAGTTATCACAGCTTCACAAGCTAGTGAAGAGCAAGTTTATCAAGAGTTGGATGAGTATGTAGTTACTAAAGAGTTACAAGGTCAGTTTAGAACGTTTTTTGATGCCTATAAACAAGGCATTAATGGTCATACTAGTAAAATGGGTGTTTGGATACAAGGTTTTTTTGGTTCAGGTAAATCACACTTCTTAAAAATTCTTTCTTATATTCTTGAAAATAAAGAAATAAATGGGAAAACAGCATTTGATTTTTTTACAGAGGGGGACGAATTAACTCGCAAGATTAAAGATCCAATGACAATTGCCGATATGGAACTAGCGGTTAAAACGCCAACAAACGTTATACTTTTCAACGTTGAATCTAAGCATCAAACAGGGATAGAGGGAAAAAATAGTCTAGTAAATGTATTCTTGAAAGTTTTTAATAATAGTCTAGGTTATTCCACTAATCCAAAAGTTGCTGATTTGGAACGTCGTTTAGATAAAGATGGAAAATATAATGAATTTAAAGAAGCTTTTAAAGCTGAACATGGACTTGATTGGATTAATGAACGTCATGAAGTGGACTTCATCCAAGATTCTATGGTGAATGCTCTGTCAAGTATCGGTTATATGACTGAAGATGCAGCAAAAACATGGTTTAATAAGCTAGAATCTGAATATATTATTAGTATCGAAGAATTTGCAGTGATGATTGAGGAGTACTTACAATCAAAAGGGAACAATGAGCATATTGTTTTTTTAGTTGATGAAATTGGGCAGTATATAGGTGGAAACAGTGATTTAACATTGCAATTGCAAACAATAGTTGAAGAGCTGGGCAATAAATCACGTGGTAAGGCATGGGTGATTGTAACAAGTCAACAAGCTATTGATGCAATTACAGATATTGCTGGCTCAGCAGCTTTAGATTTTTCAAAAATTAAAGGTCGTTTCGAAACAACCTTATCATTATCTTCTGCTAATGCCGATGAAGTGATCCAAAAACGTATTCTCGCAAAAAACATTTCAGGACAACAATACTTAGAAGCGGATTATCCTAATCACGAAAGTAACATCAAATCGATGCTGATATTTGAAGATAGTCCTGAACTAAAATTATACAACTCTGCTAAAAATTATGCAGATGTTTATCCATTTGTTCCATATCAATTCAATTTGTTAGCGAATATCCTGACACAGGTTTCAAAACATTCAATCCAAGGAGCTAATCTATCTCGTGGGGAAAGATCATTACTTGCGTTCTTTAAAGAAACAGCGGAGCGAAATGCGGATAATGACAGCGGTGTGTTAGTATCTTTAGATCAATTTTATCCTTCTTTAGAAAAATGGCTAAATGAAACAGAAAATGCTAAAGTTATTAAACAAGCAGAAGAAAATACAAACATTGTCTCAGACGGAAAAGACTTATTTAATGTAGAAGTACTAAAAGTGTTATTTATGATTAAATACGTAGATCAAAATATTAAACCAACATTGAATAACATTACAAACTTAATGGTTCGACATGTAAACGAAGATAAATTAGCTCTTCGCAAGAGAGTAGAATTAGCCTTGAAAATATTGATAAAAGAAAATTTAATTCGTCAAAATTTACAAAATTATGTATTTCAAACAGATGAAGAGCAAGAGGTAACCCGTTTAATCAATCATATTGATTTAAGTGCTACAGACGTTGAGGATAGGTTAGCTCGAGATATTTTAGATGATAAAGTTGGTCGTAATTCATTTTCTTATAAAAATGCAAATGCTTCAGGACGTGCATTTGAAAATCGCTATAATTTTATGTATAACTTTTACGTTGATGATTATGCTTATCGCAAAAATAATAATCCGAATTTAGAAGTAAAAATTATCACACCATATTATAATGAATTGTGGAATAATGAGCCACAATTAATTTTAACAAGTACGAAGAATCAAATGCTGATAAATCTTCCAGTAGATACAGAATTTATGAATCATGTTCAAACTTATCTTAAGGTAGAAAAATATATTACAACGGCGAATGTTTCAAGTGCAATTAAGAATTTCGCGGCGGTAAAAGCCGAAAAAACAGCTGAAAATCAAGAACTAGTGGAATCAATTAATTCTCAATTAAACGATTTTTTGAAACAAGCGACCTTCTATTTTAATAACAGTAAGTTAGAGGTTTCTGGATCCGATTTCAAAGTGAGACTGAATGATGCGTTGCAGCAAATGGCAAAGCTAGTCTATCATAAAAATGATTTGGTGGATGCTGCTGTTTCCGAATCAGACATTAATAGTTTGTTGAAAGATAATGGTACGACTCTTGTAGCATATACAGAAAATCAAAATGTTGTCGATGATGTAAAACGATTCATTCAATTACAACACAACCAAAATCTCACAGTTACAATGAAAACGTTGCGAGATAATTATGTTAATCGTGAACCATATGGTTTCATAAATGAAGATTTAGAATGGGCTATTGCCAGATTGTTTAAAGAAGGAAGTATTAGTTTATTTAAAAATGGCATTCCATTAGATACTAACTCTGATATAAATGAGATTTCAAAAGCAATATTTGATCGTAAATCTCCAGAAAAAATTCGTGTTGAACTACGTCAAAAATCAAATGATCTCCAGAAAAAAATGGTGCGCAATTTGGGAGAAGAACTGTTTAATAGTCGGAATATTGTTGATGAAACAAATGATGATACAACACGTATACGCTTTAATGAAAAAGCACAACACATGGTTCGTGAGTTACAACGTTTTAAAGATACTTCAGGGCATCATTATCCTCAATCTGATGAAATTGTGGAAGCCATTAAAGTATTGGATCAGGTAATAAATGCAAGAGATACAAAATCATTTTTTGAAGTATTACAAAATAGAGAAGAGGAGTTATTGGACTGGGCTGAGGATTACGAAGACATCCATAGTTTTCATACAAGTTCTCAGAAAAGCATCTGGGATAAAACGAGAGATTACATCGGTCGCATAGAAGATAGTAAAATCAAAGAATCTACAGAAGAAATGAATACAATTATTTCTGAGATGAAATCTATTAGAAAACAGTCGGTACCCTATAAAGATATTCCAAGATTAAGTGAACTGAATGGTAAATTTGAAATAGAGTACATGAAATTTATGGAAGCTAAGTCAGATAAGGCAACTAGCCAGATAAATGTCATTAAAGAATCAGTATTAGAAGATTTGCTCCGTCGTAATTTTGGAGATGACTTTAGAAATGACGTAAACAAAGAATTTGATAAATTAAATGATGAATTGTCAACTGCAAAAACGTTTGATGAGATCATATTAATTCAAGCGCAAGCTGAACCTTTACAGCGAAAATTCACAGCTAAATTTACAACTGAGGAAAATTATCGTCGTGAAGAAGAGGCCAAAAAAATCAGTATAGCCATCAGCAATAACTGTGATGAGGATACCAACTCTATGGCAGATAAAATACCTGACGTAATAGCTGTAACACCGGTTAAGAAAGTTGAAAATGTTTATGTAAAAGAATTAATCAGTTCTCGTCAACGGATTAAATCGGAAGAAGACATTGATCTCTTCGTGAATAAACTAAAACAAGAATTATTAGCAAAATTAAATGATGATAATGAACTAGACATTTTATTGTAAGCGATAGGAGCCTTATAAATGGACAAAAAAGCAATTAAAAAATTCGCCATGGAATCTCGTGTAAAACTTCGTGAGGGAGTTATCAATAAGCTGGCTAAGCTAGGCATAACTGAAAGTAATATCGAACCTGTTACAGAATTAGGGAATGACACAATTACAATCTCTTCAAGTAAACAACGTTACACAGGAAAAGATGTACTAAATCGTACAAAGTTAGTAGAAGCGTTAAAGGCAAGAGAGAAACAACTTGATTTAGGCGAAAAGAAAAGTAAAGAGATTGCGTTTGATAATTTGGTTGAAGAGGTAGCGTATACATGGTTTAACCGTTTAATTGCGATTCGTTTCATGGAAGTAAACAATTATTTGCCAGAACGACAACGTATCTTATCAAGCGAATCTGGTATTCGTGAACCAGATATCATTACGAATCTTTTAAGTTCAAACTTATATGCAGAAATGGATCCTGCTACAAAAAGTCGAGTAGTGGGTTTAATGTCAGATAACTCAGCAGCTGCTGTAGACGAACTTTATCAATTAGTATTTATTAAACAATGCAATAGTTTGAATCAGTTACTGCCAGACCTTTTTGAAAAAATTGACGACTATACTGAGCTTTTGTTTACGATTTCTTATATTGATGAAAATGGTGTTATTGCAAGCTTACTATCAATCCCAGAAGAAGACTTTGACGTCAGTAAAGAAGGACAAGTCGAAATTATTGGTTGGATGTATCAATACTACAATACTGAGCCGAAAGCTGAGGCAATGAAAGCGCAGAAGAAACGGAAAAGCCGTGCAGATGAAATTCCTGCGCTAACTCAATTGTTTACGCCCGATTGGATTGTGAGGTATATGGTTGAAAATTCACTTGGACGTTATTATATTAATCAAAAACTAGCAATGCCTACTGAAACACGTACAGAAAAAGAAATTGCAGACGAATTTGGTTGGAAATACTATTTACCGACAGCAGAACAACCCGAGAATGTACAATTACAAATTCAAGATGAACGTAAAGATAAAAATGTTATCGCTCTACAAGAGATAAAACTTTTAGACAACGCTATGGGTTCGGGCCACGTATTAGTTTATGCTTTTGATGTGTTTATGCAGTTATATGTTGCAGAAGGATTCCGTGAACGTGATGCAGCAGAGAGTATTTTAATTAATAACTTATTCGGACTTGAAATTGATAAGCGTTCATATCAGTTAGCTTACTTTGCCATTATGATGAAAGGGCGCGAATATAGCCGTCGTATTTTAACTAAGAATGTAAAATTACATTTACATCAATTTATTGATTCAGATGACATTCCTAACGAATACTTTGAGCGATTAGAAGAAATTTCAAGCCTTCCTAGTGATGAGTTTATTGAAAAAAGTAATCTCTTAAAATTAATTTTAGATATGTTTTTACATGCAACTGAAATAGGTTCTGTCTTAAACATTCAGAATATAAGCCAATCTGAAATCAATGAACTTAGACAACTTACTGGTGCATTTGAAGACTTTTCAAATATGGATATTCTTTATCAGCTTCCAGAAGCACACGAAAAAGTAAATCATATTTTAAATATTTTAGAAGTTCTTTCTTTTAGATATACAGCGGTTGTAACTAACCCACCCTATTTGAATAAAATGAGTGCTATTCTTAGTAAATATGTTAAAGATAATTATCCTGAAGTAAAAACAGACTTGTTCTCAGTCTTCATAAAGATGAATAGTCAAATGCTTACGGATGGTGGCTATGCTGGATTTATGACCCCATTTGTCTGGATGTTTATAAAGTCTTATGAAGAACTGCGTAATTTCTTAATTGCTAATAAAAATATTTCTAGTTTAGTGCAAATGGAATACTCCGCATTCGAAGAGGCAACCGTTCCAGTTTGTTGTTTTACTATCAAAAATGCAAAATCAGAACCTATAGGAAACTACTTCAAGCTATCTGATTTTCGAGGTGGTATGAATGTACAAAAAGAAAAAGTTCTTGAAGGTATCAGAAATCCAAATGTAAATTATTTATTTCAAACAAACCAAAATAATTTCACCAAAATCCCTGGTAGTCCTATATCGTTTTGGGTAAGCGAAAATCTTATTCATGATTTTGTTGTAGGGAAACGAATGGATGAAATTGTTGAACCTAAAGTTGGTTTGCAAACTGGAGACAATAATCAATTTCTCAGGGAATGGTGGGAAGTTGATATTAATCGCATAAAATTTGATGCAACTTCCGTCAGTGATTCTGTAAATTCTGGTAAAAAATGGTTTCCTTACAATAAAGGTGGCGCATTCCGTCGATGGTATGGCAATTACGATTACGTAGTAAATTGGGAAAATGACGGGCAAGAAATTAGAAATTTCGTGGATGATAAGGGGAAACAGAGAAGCGTTGTGCGAAATCCTAATTATTACTTCAAAGAAGCGATAACATGGTCTGATATCACGAGCTCAAAGTTTTCTCTTCGGTATAGAGAGCATGGTAGTATTCACGATGTCAAAGGAATGGAGGCATTCGAAAATGTTAATGAACATTTATTTTATGTTTTAGGTGTCTTAAATACCCCTGTTGGAAATCATATATTTAAAGTATTGAATCCAACTATAAGCTTACAGATTGGAAACTTTCAATCTTTTCCAGTTCTAATTGATCACAAAGAGTTAACAGAGGATATTGCTCTTAAAAATATCGCTTTTTCGAAAAAAGATTGGGATTCTTTTGAAACTTCGTGGAATTTTAAATATAGCCCTTTGATATAAGTACAAGCCATTGAAATATACCTTACGCCAAAAACACGAACAGGTGACGAATGAGATGGGTTTTGCCTTACCAGCAGTAAATTTAAGAAAATATCAGTTGAATAGGCTAAGAAAACAGACAGATCTGGCTAGAAATAATAAAAAACAGAAACCAAAATTCATTTTTCTTGAATTTTGGTTTCTGTTTTTGGTTTAGGGTTATGTCCCAAATTCTTTTTCATAATCATGATTCTGTCAAACATTTATGCATCTTCTATCTATACGTGGTTTTCTAGGTTTTGTAATTAAAAAACTATTCATATTTTTAATAATTCATTAAAGTCTTATTTATCTATAGTATGAATATATATTTTTGAAAATGATGTATGATTCACGGAATACTGTATCTTTTAATTATTAATATGCCTATTTTGAAAGTTAAATTCGATTACGACTTTATTAAATAAAAATTTCTATCTAGTGTTAAGAATTAAATATTTCATAAATTAAACTAGAGAAGGATGAATTATTTTCTTTTATCTTGAGTTTTACGAAGAGTTCTTTTCTGGCTAAATGTATCTGAAAAATATTTATTTCAGATACACTACTTTCCTTATACTAGAGGATGTTTATAGAAATCTTTCCAACCTGTTTCCTCATTTAACCAATCTTTTTTACAAATTTCAATGTTGCATTTGACTATATCATTTATCTGTTTACCATTGTGTATATTTGTAAGTGTAGGAAATAATGAAACATAGCCTATATGCATATGAATTGTTGGGTTTAATATTTTGAAGATATAATTTCCTACGGGTGTGTTAAGTAATCCTAATAAATATAATTTATCCTCCAATGAATTGGCAAAAGCGCAATGACCTGTCGAATCAAATATACTTCCAGAATCACGAAACCTCATGGAAAATATACCGCTCGTGATATCAGACCATGTTATCGCTTCTTTGAAGTAATATTCGGTATTTTGTGGTCGAGATCGAAGTTTCCCCTTATCATCAACGAAATTTCTAATTTCTTGCCCGTCATTTTCCCAATTTACAACGTAATCGTAATTGCCATACCATCGACGGAATGCGCCACCTTTATTGTAAGGAAACCATTTTTTACCAGAATTTACAGAATCACTGACGGAAGTTGCATCAAATTTTATGCGATTAATATCAACTTCCCACCATTCCCTGAGAAATTGATTATTGTCTCCAGTTTGCAAACCAACTTTAGGTTCAACAATTTCATCCATTCGTTTCCCTACAACAAAATCATGAATAAGATTTTCGCTTACCCAAAACGATATAGGACTACCAGGGATTTTGGTGAAATTATTTTGGTTTGTTTGAAATAAATAATTTACATTTGGATTTCTGATACCTTCAAGAACTTTTTCTTTTTGTACATTCATACCACCTCGAAAATCAGATAGCTTGAAGTAGTTTCCTATAGGTTCTGATTTTGCATTTTTGATAGTAAAACAACAAACTGGAACGGTTGCCTCTTCGAATGCGGAGTATTCCATTTGCACTAAACTAGAAATATTTTTATTAGCAATTAAGAAATTACGCAGTTCTTCATAAGACTTTATAAACATCCAGACAAATGGGGTCATAAATCCAGCATAGCCACCATCCGTAAGCATTTGACTATTCATCTTTATGAAGACTGAGAACAAGTCTGTTTTTACTTCAGGATAATTATCTTTAACATATTTACTAAGAATAGCACTCATTTTATTCAAATAGGGTGGGTTAGTTACAACCGCTGTATATCTAAAAGAAAGAACTTCTAAAATATTTAAAATATGATTTACTTTTTCGTGTGCTTCTGGAAGCTGATAAAGAATATCCATATTTGAAAAGTCTTCAAATGCACCAGTAAGTTGTCTAAGTTCATTGATTTCAGATTGGCTTATATTCTGAATGTTTAAGACAGAACCTATTTCAGTTGCATGTAAAAACATATCTAAAATTAATTTTAAGAGATTACTTTTTTCAATAAACTCATCACTAGGAAGGCTTGAAATTTCTTCTAATCGCTCAAAGTATTCGTTAGGAATGTCATCTGAATCAATAAATTGATGTAAATGTAATTTTACATTCTTAGTTAAAATACGACGGCTATATTCGCGCCCTTTCATCATAATGGCAAAGTAAGCTAACTGATATGAACGCTTATCAATTTCAAGTCCGAATAAGTTATTAATTAAAATACTCTCTGCTGCATCACGTTCACGGAATCCTTCTGCAACATATAACTGCATAAACACATCAAAAGCATAAACTAATACGTGGCCCGAACCCATAGCGTTGTCTAAAAGTTTTATCTTCTTGTAGAGCGAAACTAGATACTAAGTGCCTGATTCATGATTTTCATGATTAACCTTGTTTCTCTTTCTTCCATTTCTTTAATGACATGTAAGTATACACTTTGTGTGGTTGTCACATCTTTGTGTCCAAGTCGTCGACTTACACTTAGGATATTAACACCTTTAAAAAGGAGAATCGATGCATGGGTATGTCTTAATCCATGAAAAGAAATAGAAGAAAGTTTAAGTTTTTGACAGGCTTTTTCAAGGTGTCTATTAATAGTAGCACTGACAGGTAACTTCTCATTATCATCTGCACAAATTTTGTCATCTCCTCTAAACCTTCTAAAGCGGATAACTTCTTTAATCACCTTTAAAGTTTTTGTATCAACATCCACAGTTCGTACGGAACTAGCATTCTTTGTTTCTTTAAATCCTGTACGATATTTGTAGTCCCAAGTTTTGTTAACAGAGATCAACTTATGTTTGAAATCAATATCTGCAACAGTGATCCCCAAAACTTCAGCAAAACGCAATCCAGTCATCGCTGATAAATAAATAATAAAGTTATTTGGATTCAGTGGTTGACTTCTGGTGTAGTGAATTAATTTTTGCCATTCAGAGTAGGAGTGATACATTACTTTTGCTTTCTTTTTTTCACGTCCTGTTATAATCGCTTTTCTTGTGAAATCAGTGTCAATAATTCCTTCTTCCACAGCATCTAAAATAGCTGCTCGAATTTGTTTATGGAATCCTGAAGTTGTTCTTTTGGCATGATTTTTAGCAAAATCATTTAACCCTTTTTGATACCGATGGCGAGTTATCTCTTTAAGTTTAATATTTCCAAAGTATGTGTAGATATGTTTATGTGAATTTCTATATTTCACATAAGTGACTGAAGTAACAGCAGGTTTTTTAAAGGTTTCCATCCATTGTTGAAAGTAATCAGCCAGTGTTAAAGTTGTAGTCATAAATTCTTTCCTTTCATATTTTCTATTTTTTGTACTTACTACTTATATTACTTTATTAAAGGAAAGAATTTTGATTAGTAATGCAAATATTGAGAAAAAACGGTATAATATAGCTTAAAAGTACACTGGAGGGTTGCAACTTGGCTATATTAATTAAAGATAAATTTGAAGCTTGGCAAAAGGAAGCCCAGGATCGTTTTGATCAGTTGAAAGCAAATGAAGAAGAATTAAATAAAATTTTTATTGAACTTTATGGATTACAAGATGAACTAGATTACCACGTTGATGATAAAGAAGTTTCAGTATCCTTAGCAGATAGAGAACGCGATATCAAGTCACTTATTAGCTATGCAGTTGGCTGTATGTTCGGACGCTATTCATTGGATGAAGAAGGATTGATATTTGCAGGTGGAGAATTTGATATGTCACGTTATAAAAAATTTAAACCTGATGAAGATAATATTCTACTGATTACAGATAATGAATATTTCCAATCTGATGAAAGCGACATTATGACAAGATTTGTAGAGTTTATTACGGTTGTTTATGGAAAAGAAACACTTGAAGAAAATCTTGATTATATTGCCGATGTGTTGCCAGGAAGTGGAAAAAGTCGAGATAAGATACGTAAATACTTTATGTCAAAATTTTTTACAGATCATATGGCAACTTATAAAAAGCGCCCGATTTATTGGCAATTTGATTCAGGAAAAGCGAATGGTTTTAAAGCGCTAATGTATTTACATCGGTTTGATGAAAATTTATTAGGACAGCTTCGCACAGAATATGTTACAAAATTAAGTCAAGCTTATAATTCTCGTATTGAACTACGTGAAAGTCAAAAGATGTCGACTACGAATGCTGGAGAAGTCACTCGTTATGAAAAAGAAATTCAAAAAATCAAGAAACAGTTAAAAGAACTTCAAGAGTTTGATGAAAAATTAGGGCATTTAGCGCTAAAGAAAGTTTCTCTTGATTTAGATGATGGAGTGATTGTAAATTATGATAAGTTACAACGTGATCCAGATACAGGTGAAAAATTCTTGATTTTAACCAAAGGAGTTAAAGAACCTTAAGGAGATGTGATTATGTCAGATTTGAATTTAAATCAGATTCAGAACAGACTAAATGAACTTTTTGTAACATATGGAGAGCGTAAGCTTATTTTTTGGTTCGATCCAAAAAAAGAATTTGAAGAGGATATTATTAATGGGAAAATTGAATTAAAAGATGCGAAAGTTTTTATCCTTGAACCAAATACTCAATTTATGACAAAACGTTTCTTTGAAATTGAAGATACTGATAATAACTATTTAATCTATGCGCCATTTGAAAAGATAAGTGATGACGACCAGGATAATCATTTACTAAGTATTTTGAAATATTCTAGCGAGTTTAGTGCAGATCGTATTTCATTGGTGATGACACAATTAAATATTCCAAATGAGTTACATGATGCTATGGTACATTATGCTAAATTCTTTGGTGCAAGATCACGAATTACTGCTTTTAACAAACTAATAACTACTGAAATTAAATCAAAGCAAGAACTTGAAATAGCAATGATGGCCGTCCTAACCAAAGCTAACACTGCGCAATTTTATAGTATCATTCAATCTTTACTGGTCGAATATGCGTATGAATCAAGTAGCATGTATGAACAATTAGTGACTTTTGATTTACAGAATGCTTTTTGGAAATATGTATCTCTTTATTATGGCTTTATTTCAGAGACACCAACTATCCAAAAGTTGACAGTTTCTTTTTTTGTTAATGCTTTTTATGGGCAATTAGGACATCAAGAATTACCTATACAGTTAAAAGAGTACGAAGTTTTAGAACAAACTACAGCAATTATTTCCTTTATGGATGGGGTAATGAATGACTCTCGCTATACGCAAGCTTTCGATAAATTGAGTGGAAATACATATCGGTTAATTAGCGGAGAGAAGTTGATTTCACTGGTGCCCATTGATGAACTTATTGCAGCTGATATTTTTGAATCTGTTCATAATAACATAATCAAGTATTATATTGGCCAGCTATTGAGTGGGGATTTAACACCGATAATTAATGGGATGACACTTTCTGAAGTTATTACATTGAAGCAGCGAGCGCACTTTGGTGCAAAGTATATTCATGAATATGAAGTAATATTGAATGCACAAAAATTGTTGAATAATACTTTTTCTTCTAATATTAACCAATTTTCAGAAGTTGTTAAAAATTATGAAAATATCTCGTTTAATATTGATCAATCTTATCGTAAATTTATTTGGCATTTTGATAAAGTTTTATCTCCAGATTTATTTACAGAACTTAAATTACGCATAGAAAAACAATACAAAATATTTTTAAATGAGAGTGCCCGTTTGTGGAATGATCTATTGTCTTTAGAAGAACGTTCGTCACTCCTTGATTTTTATGACGACTTTGCAAATAATAAAACAAAAACAGTTGTGATTATTTCTGATGCACTTCGTTATGAAATTGGGAAAGAAATTCAAGAAGTACTGCAGTATGAAAAGAAATTTACAACAAAGATGAATACACTTTTTTCTGTTCTTCCATCAGTAACGGAATTTGGAAAAGCGGCTTTGTTAAGAAGTGGACACGAAACGTATGAATATGTTGAAGGAACCGATATTCGGGTAAATGGAATGAAAACACAGGGGACTCCTGCACGAGATAAAATATTAAAAGCAAAAAATTCCAACTCTTTGGCTATTACGTATGAAGAAGTGATGACTAAAACGAATGCAAAAGAACTTCGTGAGATATTTAATGGCAAAGAAGTGATTTATCTTTATCATGATCAAATTGATAGGACAGGGGATCATGGTCAGGAATCACAAGTTTTTGATGCTGCACAAAAAACAGTTGATGAAATCAAAGCTTTAATACCATTTATTTCAAACGGAGCGAATGTTTATCGATTTTTGATCACCAGTGACCATGGCTTTATCTATACAAGATCCAAAGTTGAAGAACATGAAAAGATTGAAAATCCATCTGAATTTTCTGAAGATAGAGTAGAACGTCGGTTTATAATTAGTGAAAATCATTATGATGAAATTGGAATTACTTCAATGAAATTAGGAGAAATATTGCGCAATGATGACAAACGCTATGTACATTATCCTGAAACATCTGCTATTTTTAAAAAAGTAGGCGGGGGTCAAAGTTATGTACATGGTGGTTCTTCTCCACAAGAAATGCTTGTCCCTGTTTTAGAAGTAAACGTTTCTCGAGGATCGTCTCAAAAAGAACCAGTGAGCGTTCAGTTAATGACAGCAAAAAGAAAAGTTATAGGACTTTCTATATCTTTAGAGTTTTATCAAACGGAAGCGTTAAGTGACTCAATCACTAAAGCAAAATATACGTTATATTTTGAAGATAGTAAGGGAAACTTAATTACGAATCAACATACCTATTATGCCGATTCTACCTCAGAGCAAGCTAGTGAAAGATTTACAAATTTCACTTTTGACTTTATAAATCGTAATTATGATACAAATGAAAAAATTTATTTAGTAGTGAAAAATACAGAGACGAAGATTCAAGTGGAAAGAATTGACTTTGTAATTGATAATCCATTTGCTGGCGGTTTTGGTTTTGATATTTAGGAGGAAAGTTAGTGGATCAAGTTATATTAGATAAATTGGTGGCAAACTTTCCTGGAAAGATTGTCCGTAAAGATTTAACTAAAAAAATAAAAGAAGGAGCAAATGTTCCAGTATATGTGCTTGAATATTTGCTTGGTATGTATGCATCTTCTTTAGATGAAAATTTAGTTATAAAAGGTGTTGAAAATGTAAAAAATATTTTGGTTCGAAATTATGTTCGTCCAGATGAAGCCGAAAAAGTAAAAGCAAAAATTCGAGAGAATGGTGGCTATACAGTCATTGATAAAGTATCGGTATCATTAAATGAACGGCGAGATCAGTATGAAGCTGAATTTTCTAATTTAGGACTTTCTGGCGTACGTATTGGTGATGAATATCCCAAAAAATATGATCGACTTCTTGGTGGTGGGATTTGGTGCATCGTTCAGATGGAATATTGGTATGATGAAACGGATCAAAGAAATTCACCATTTATTGCAAAAAAAGTTGATCCTATTCAAATGCCTGGTTTGGATATTGAAGAAGTTAGGCGTGGTCGTGCTGCATTTACAGAGAAGGAATGGATTGATGTTGTTCTTCGATCGGTTGGAATGGAGCCTACACAATTTACTGAACGTGTAAAATGGTTACATTTGGCTCGCCTTGTCCCGTTGATAGAAAATAATTTTAACTTATGTGAATTAGGGCCACGCGGTACAGGAAAATCGCATGTTTATAAAGAAATCTCGCCTAACTCTATTTTAGTTTCTGGTGGACAAACTACTGTTGCGAATTTATTTTATAATATGGCTCAAAGATCTATGGGATTAGTTGGTATGTGGGATACGGTGGCTTTTGACGAGGTAGCAGGTATTAACGTGAAAGATGGAGATTTAGTTCAAATAATGAAGGATTACATGGCTTCAGGCTCATTTGCTCGTGGTAAAGAAGAAAAAAATGCATCTGCATCGATGGTATTTGTAGGAAATATCAATCAAAGTGTAGATGTTATCTTAAAAACTTCAAATTTATTTGAACCTTTCCCAGAAAAAATGCGATCTGATTCAGCATTTTTAGATCGTATGCATTGTTACTTACCAGGATGGGAAATTCCTAAATACCGGCCAGATTTTTTTACGAATGATTATGGTTTTATAACAGATTACTATTCAGAAGTGATGCGAGAATTACGTAAGACAACTTATAGTGATGCAATTGATAACTATTTTAAGCTAGGTTCACAACTAAATCAACGTGATACTATTGCTGTTAAAAAGATGTTTTCTGGACTTATCAAACTAGTATATCCTCATGGGGAATTTGGAAAAGAAGAGGTAGAAAAAGTACTTAAATTTTCTATTGAAATGAGACGAAGAGTGAAAGAACAGCTTAAAAAAATTGGTGGAATGGAATTCTTTGATGTTAACTTATCTTATATTGATTTAGAAGAAAATAGAGAAGAATATGTTTCTGTCCCAGAACAAGGAAGTGGCACACTAATTCCTGAAGGTATTGGGAAACCAGGACATGTACATGCTGTTTCAGGTGGGGCTAGTGGACGAGTGGGCGTATTTAAATTTGAAACTCAAATGATTTCTGGAAATGGTAAATTTAAAGCGACTGGATTAGGTAGTGATTCTGCAGCCAAAGAAAAAACTTATTCAGCTTATAAATATCTTAGTGCTAATGCTGCTTCGATTAGTGCATCCATATCCATTGCCAGTCATGACTTTGTATTCAATACCCAAGATCTGAATGGTGTCGGAAATCCAGAGTCTCTGACTTTACCAACAATGATTGCACTTTGTTCAGTGGCGTTGAACAAGCCAGTAATCTCCAGTATAGCCGTATTTGGTGATATAACGATTGGTGGCACTTTAGTTAGAGTTACCAACTTAGCAGATATGATGCAAGTGGCTCGTGATGCGGGTGCTAAGAAAGCGCTGGTTCCGATGGCTAATGCAGCTGACTTAGCTACAGTCCCTCCAGAGCTAATGTCGACTTTTAATATTGTTTTCTATAATTCACCAGAAGATGCTGTCTTTAAAGCACTTGGAGTTGAATAATTTACTTAATAGTAGTTAAAGAAATTTTTTATTGATGTGCTTTCTACAATTAATATGTAAAATAATAATCAAAAATCAAAGGAAATAAGAAATATTAGAGAAGTTTAAGTTTTAGCGGAGAGAAGTTCTTCTCTCCGTTTTGATATATATAATATTGGATAGGATTCCAATTAAATCATAAATATGTTTGAAAGTAGTATATGCGACCTGTTGATTATTTAGAAAATTAATATCTCAAATAATCCTTCCCAAAATCTTCAAACACAAACCACTAACTATCTGCTACTATAAAAGAAACAACTATCATTTGGAGGAAGTATGCGTAACAGAAAAATGTGGACAATTATCGTCAGTGGGTTATTTTTAAGTAGTATCATCGCGGGAATTTCAGGAGCGTTTTTAATCATTGAAGGAGAGCTAACGACTCTGCTCTGGGAGGTGTTGCCAGCGCAAATGAAGTGGCCAATCCTCTATTATTTTGTCTTGTGTGTGCTAGGAGCGTTGGTATTGAGTTATCTGAAGAAACGCTTCGGACAAGTACCACAAACGGCGCATGAGGCGCTGACAGAATTGAAGGCGAAACAATCGGTCGATTATTCAGGTGTGTTTAGAAATTTATTGGCCGCCTTGGTAATTTTAATTTTCGGGGCTGGTGTCGGTCCTGAAGCCGCATTGCTGGGAGCGATTATTTCGTTGTCAGTCTGGCAATCTGATAAGTTACGGTACCTTTATTTTCATTATGACGAGCAAGAACAGCAAGTATTTTGGACAAAAATTCAGCGCTTGCTACATCCGCAACAGTTTGTTCAGCGCTACGATACGATGCTCGCTCCTGCGGATAAAAAGAAACTCAAACAAGTGATGAACGGGTTATTTATTGTGAACGGGTTGGTGGTGTTTACCTTTTTAATGAAATTGGTGGGACACCCATCGTTTATTACGAAGTTAGGAACTGGAAAAATTGAAATGGCTTCGTTATGGCTGATTTTACCCGCTTTATTAACTGCTTTTGTAATTGGTAACGCCTATCGATGGTTGCAAGCTGCTCTGGCTAAACTATGCCAACCTTTTGAAGAAAAGCAAAGCATACTGGTAAGCTTTGGTGCAGCCTGTATTTTTCTTTTTGTTATTTTAATGCCAAGATTACTATTTTCAGGACAATCTTTTATGCATTTAGTTCCTAGTTTTGGTAGTCAACAAGCCTGGTATATCTTGGTGGTCGCTGCGATAATGAAACTAGTATTTTTACAAGTTTGTTTACAGACAGGTTGGATAGGTGGCGATATTTTTCCCGTCGTTTTTTCAGCTATTTTAATCGGGTTTGCGGTCGCACAATTTTTCCCAACAATTGACTCGCTTTTTGTTGTCGCAATTTTTGCTACGAGTTTAACAACCCAAATCTTAGGAACGATTCTTGTACCAGGCATTTTTGTGGGGCTCTTTTTCCCAATCACGCTTTGGCCAGTTGTAGTCCTTGTGTTATTTTTACAATGGCTATTGAAAAATAAAATTATTAAGAGTAACTAGAAAAACGTCAAATCGACTTAGGGGATTAAGCCGATTTGACGTTTTTCTAATTAGAACACTCAAACCATAGTTGATAGTAATCTTGATGTTTTTTTGAAAGCAGATAGCGGCCCAATAGTTGATGGACTTGATAGCCTTGTTCTTGTAAGTAAATCAGATTTTTCTGAATTTGTTGTGGCTGCAACTGATTGCTACTTTCTTCTATACGAATCAGTTGACTATAGTAGCTTTTAGAAGCATCGAATTCCCAGTGTAAGACTAAAGGGAAAGCGGCGCTGTCTTTATTAGTCGTTGAAAAATGTTCAATAGTTTGTTCATCTGGTGATAAAACAAAGCCTAAAATACTTGGATCATTTAAGTAAAGCAAAAGATTTTCTGCTTTAGCAGGGTGGAAATAGTAAAGAGTTTTAAACGGCGGTATTTCTTCTTTCAAGACTTCCTCTTGTAGTTGGCTGACTTCTTCATATTTTTGTTGATAAGTGATTAAGTTTCTGTGGATTTGCTTTAACTGTGTAATGCGTTCTTCTAAATCTTGACGTGCATTTTCTAGTAATTTCTGGGTATCTGATAATGGGTTGGTATATAAGTTTTTAATTTCTTTAATGGAAAAATTTAAGTCGCGATAAAACTTGATTTCACAGATAGCAATCAGCTGTTCTGTTGTGTATTGTCGATAATCATTTGTATCGCCTCGAACAGAATGAATCAACCGTTCTTTTTCCCAATAGCGCAATGTGGACTTAGGAATTTTCAACAAGGAAGCAATCGTTTCTAGCGAGTAAAGATGGTCTTGGTTCATCAGCATTCACCTCAATTTTAGTATAACACAAAATTAGTTTATAAAACCGCTTTACCTTGAAGTAACTTTAAGGTGTATACTCAACGTAAATTAGAAAGAGGAGAGAATTGTATGTTTGATAAGTTTCAATGTTTTTTAGAAAAGTTTATTGGTCCAATCGCTGAAAGAATGCAAAAAAGTAAGGTCATTCAAGCACCAACTAATGGGATGATGGCTGTTTTACCCGTTTCTTTAGGGGTTGCTTTTATCGCAATTGTAGGGAATTTTCCTATTCCAATTTGGCAAGAATTTTTAACATCCATTGGGTTAGCTCCAATCATTCAAGAAGTCATTGCTATGACCAGCGGCTTGTACGCTGTTTACATTGTTTGTACCATTGCGTATGAAACTGCGAAGATGGAAAAACAAAATCCCATCACTAGTGTTATTTTATCTTTGGCATTTTTCTTGATCTTGGTACCACAGTTTGCCGTTAAATTAGGTGGAGAAGAAACAATTGTCATTAAAACAGCATCAATTGGGACTGACGGGATTTTTGTAGCTATTCTAGTCGGTTTAGGTGTAACTATGTTATATAGTTATTTAATGAAAAAAGAATTTTTACGAATTAAATTACCTGATTCCGTTCCTACGATGGTGACAGATTCGTTAAGTCCAACCTTTGTAGCCATGATAATTTTTGTGGTAGCTTTATTAGTCAAAGCTATTTTCACATATACTGGTTCGGGGGATGCGATGAGCTTTTTAACCGAGCTAGTGAGTAAACCAATTGCATCATTAGGTCAATCACCAATGACGGTTATTGTAGTCTTTACACTAGCAAATCTATTATGGTTTTTTGGTATTCATCCAAGTCCAATTATTAATATTTTCTTTGCTGTGATGGCGCCAGTTTTTCTAGCTAATATTAATGCATTTATTGCTGGTCAAGCGTTGCCTTATCCAGAAATTATGTTTTTCTCTAGTATTATTATGGTTGGCGGAACTGGGAATACGATTGGTTTAGCCTTTTGTATGTTAAGAGCAAAATCAGAACGATACAAATCCCTTGGTAAATTAGGTGTTGTACCAAGTATTTTCAATATTAATGAGCCATTGATTTTCGGTGTTCCGATTATGCTGAACCCTATTTTCTTTATTCCGTTGGTAAGTTCAACAGCTGTCGGTGGTTTGGTGTTACATTTATTCTATAAAGTTGGTTTCTTAAATTACTATAATCCAACGGTTGAATTACCTTGGGTGACACCACCAGTTGTTGCAGAAACTTTCTATGGCGGCATTCGCTTTGGGTTGGCAATGATTGCTGTGGTAATTGCTCTGACGTTGTTATATTATCCGTTTTTCCGTATGGCTGATGAACGAGCAGTGAAAGAAGAGCAGACCTTAGCGACAGGAGAACAAGAAAATGAGTAGCAGCGAAAAAAAACAATTGAGCAGTATGCCAAATGATTTTTTGTGGGGTGGTGCAATTTCTGCTACTCAAGTAGAAGGTGCCTATAACCGTGACGGAAAAGGCTTGAGTAATTTAGATTTAGCTTTGCGTTGTAAAAAAGGGGAGAAACGTCAAATAACTCAACAAGTGGATGTAAATCAATACTATCCTTCTCATCGAGCGATTGGCTTTTATGAAAGTTATCAAAAAGATATCCAACTGTTCGCTGATATGGGATTTAAAAGTCTTCGATTTTCAATCCAATGGTCACGCATTTTTCCAACTGGAGAAGAGGAACGGCCTAATGAAGCAGGTTTATTATTTTATGAAAAAATTTTGGACGAGCTAGAGCGTCATCAAATCGAACCAATTATAACGATTTCACATTTTGATTTACCAGAAAATTTAGTGACAAAATATGGTTCGTGGAAAAATCGCCAAGTCATTACGCTCTATTTACGCTTTTGTGAAGCGCTATTTCAACGATTCAGTGATCGTGTCCGCTATTGGATTCCGTTTAATGAGATTAATGTTATTACGTATATGCCTTATTTTTCTACTGGGATTCATACAGAAAATTATCAAGAAATTTTCCAAATGGCGCATCATCAGTTAGTAGCAAGTGCAAAAGCGGTTCAATTAGGTCGGAAATATTCAAGTAACTATCGTTTTGCAACAATGCTTATGTATGGCCCGACTTATCCGCACAATTGTCACCCTGAATCTGTTTTTCAAGCAATGATGGATGATGAGGAAACCTATTATTTTGGTGATATTCAGATTCGAGGATATTATTCTCCGTGGGCTAAAAAAATGTTGGAGCAACTGGGTGTCCAACTAGCTATTACAGAAGAAGATGAACAAGACTTACGAGAAGGTGTAGTGGACTTTGTTAGTATAAGTTATTATATGAGTTGGACTACTGCACCAGAAACAGCAGCAGGAAATATGGCAACAGGAGGGAAAAATCCCTTTTTAGAGCAATCTGAATGGGGCTGGCAAGTGGATCCACTAGGACTGCGGATTAGTTTAAATCGTTTGTATCAACGATATGAGAAAGAAATTATGATTGTTGAAAATGGCTTAGGAGCAGTTGATCATTGTTCAGAAAATGGTGAAATTTATGACGATTATCGCATTGATTATTTACAACAACATTTGCTGGCAGTGAAACAAGCGATTGTCTTAGATGGTGTGCCAGTAATTGGTTTTACCGTCTGGAGTGCCATCGACTCAATTAGTGCTTCAACTGGAGAAATTGGTAAAAGGTATGGTTTGATTTATGTAGATTTAGATGATGAAGGTCAGGGGACGCTGGCTCGAAAAAAGAAAGCCTCTTTTTATTGGTATCAAAAGATCATTGAGTCCAATGGTGCAGAGTTGTAAGCTCTATTTTCCGGAGTGGTATGATAAAATAACTGAACAACTAAACGCATGAACGAAACAACGTCTCTGACCAATTACCTGGTCAGAGACGTTGTTTGTGTTTTTATTGATTTAAATCTGTTAGTAGTAGCTCGTTAGAAACAGCAAAAGTAGTAACTTCTGTTAAAGCTGGATCCAAAGTGTATTTTGTAAATGAGGTAGTACTTTCTGGTTGGACATACATGGTTAGATTAGTCACATCATATCCTGACCAATAATGTGTGAAATCAGACAGAGAATTACTTTGACCTAAATGGCCAATTCCCCGAGGAATCATCACTGTTTGGAAGGCGCGATAGAGTTGCATAATCCCTTCAGAGCTATCAAATTCTTGGAGATTGTCAGAATAGTATAACGCACGAATGAAGCGTGACGGCGAAGTGAAGTCTCCTGGGATTCCTAATAGTCCGTAAGAAGTCCCACCTTCAATTGGGTCAAGTATTGCGCCTGATTTTAAAGTGTAAGGTTCTTTAATAGCGTAGTTGCGCATTCCGATATAGTTTCGTGCATTGGTTAAATGATAATTGTATTCTGGGCTGTTTGTGACTACGCCAATCGAATCATAAATGACGAACGCTCCGTTATCTGTTGGTTGCAAAACGATACTATTATTATTTTTATCATTAATGGTCCAGTGTAAGGTGAAATGAACTTCCCCCAATGAATCAAGTTGGAATTTTTGATCTAACAGGCCGATTTTTTCAAAAGCTACTTTTACTTCGTCAACGCTTTCAAAATTACTCAAAATATAAGCAAGTACTTCTTCTGCAATATGAGGTGTTAAACCACGATCTGCTAAACTTTCAGCAGGTGCTGTTGAAGATTCCATTAAATATTGAATATCACCAGATAAGCCGGCTTCGTTGATACCATCTGTGATAGCAAGGCTGACGGTTTTACCATCGTTTGCTGGTTGATCTGTGCCTGACATTGCTAGTCCCATAAAGGCATATTTTGCCGTCCAAGGATTTAGTTGGCTGTTTAGAACTGTACCTTTTGGAAATTGAGCAATTAGAGTAGGGATTTTTGGTGCAATTGGATCTTCGTTGCCAAAAAAGTCAAACGTAAAATCCATCGTACGTCCATAAAAAATATCATTTGTTTTGGAAATAATCTTGATGCCTGTACACATAATAGTTTCCCCCAATTAATGTAAGTTTGTGAAGCCTGTTTACTAGTTAAGCATATCATACTCTAGGAAACAGCGGTGGCTAAATTCCTAAAATATTAGACAATTTTGTCTAAATGAGGTGAAAAAAATTTTTTAGCGATTTCCTTCACAAAACACCTTATTATCTTTCCGAAAATATGATATCTTTAGAATGGAAATTTCATGAAAAGAGGATGCGAATGTTTAAAAAGTACACACAAATGATAAGGGATGAATTTAAAGGGTATAATCAAAAAAAATTGAAAAAAGATTTCTTGGCAGGTTTGACTGTCGCAGCCGTCGCGTTGCCATTAGCGTTAGCGTTTGGGGTCTCTAGCGGTGCTACTGCAGCAGCTGGCATGATCACGGCGATTATCGCTGGAATTGTGATTGGGAGCCTTTCGGGTGGGTTTTATCAAATTTCAGGACCAACAGGTGCGATGGCAGCTATTTTAATGTCAATTGCGGCAGTGCATGGCATGCAAGGGATTTTGTTGGCCACCTTTTTGGCGGGAATTTTCTTGCTTTTGGCAGGGATTTTGCGTTTAGGGAGCTTGACTTCTTTTATTCCGTCACCGGTCATTACCGGGTTTACTTCAGGAATTGCTATTATTATTGCGTTGGGGCAGCTTGATAATTTCTTTGGGGTTCGTTCAGAAGGCCACAATTTAATTGAGAAAATCAGCAGTTATCGTTCATTGGGCTTTGATTTAAGTATACCAACGACGGTTATGTCGATTTTAGTGGTGCTTGGATTAGTGTTCTTTCCGAAAAAGTGGAATGCGATGATACCAGCTTCATTGGTGATGATTATTTTAGCTACTTTAGCAACAGTGGTTTTTCAACTGCCAGTGGCCACTGTAGGGAAAATTCCGACAAGTATTTTTAGTGATACACGTTTGGAACTTGGTTCGCTTCAATTAAGTGCGTTTCAGGATATTTTGGTGCCTTCGATTAGCATTGCTATGTTAGGTATGATTGAAAGTTTGCTTTGTGGCGCTTCGGCTGGTCGCATGACAGGGAAACCATTAGACAGTAATCAGGAACTAGTGGCACAAGGAATTGGTAACTTAATTTTGCCATTTTTCGGTGGCGTTCCTGCGACAGCAGCGATTGCCCGCACGAGCGTAGTGATTAAATCTGGTGCGCAAACACGTTTAGCGGGTATTTTTCATGCAGTCTTTTTATTGTTATCGATGTTGCTTTTATCGCCAGTCATGTCTAAAATTCCCATGCCTGCGTTAGCTGGTGTTTTAGTGGTGACAGCGTGGCGAATGAATGAATGGTCGGTGATTAAAGAATTCTTCCAGAAACGTTTCCACACAGCCTTATGTTTATTCTTTTTAACGATGGTAGCGACCGTTATTTTTGACTTGAGTTTAGCGATTGTTTTAGGGGTCTTAGCGGGTTGCCTGTTTTTCATTGCGAAAAGTGCCGTGATTACGATTAATGTCGAGGAAGTTGATTGGTCAAGAATGGGGCTAGTACCGACCGATTGTACGGAAAATTGGGTGGTGGTTTATTTGAGTGGCCCGTTATTTTTCATGTCTTCTGAACGATTGAAACAAACGTTACTGCAATTGGAAACAAAAAGTGGTGTAGTATTTTCAATGCGAGGAGTTCCTAGCATTGATAGTACGGCGTTAGATATTTTAGAAGAATTTTGTCTCGCAGCAGAAGGTCGCGGACAACAAGTTCAATTTGCCGCTCTGCAACCAGAAGTTGAAAAAATGATTCGAACCATTCAAGGAAATCAAGAGAAAGAATACCATTTCTCAGTCGCAGAATTTTTACAAACGGTGCATGTTGCAGAACAATAATTCATTTTCAAATGAAATGTTCTATTTTCTATCGCGGGCTTAATGGGTGAAGAAATAAGAAAAATAAGTGGGGACTAAAACGAGTTTCTAGAGGAGTTCCTAAAAAATAATAAAGAGAAAACTTCTCAGTATGAAGTTTTCTCTTTATTATTTTTTTTTGGTTATTTATTGAATTACTTCTAACATAACGTCTTTTTGATCATCCGTAACATTGCCTGCGTAGTTAGGAGTGATTAAAGATATCGAACCATTTTTATTGTTGAATAAGTATAAAGTGTCCGGTCTATTTTGTTCATCGTTTGAAGAAATATTAGTTCCTAAAATTAACTCTGTATTTACTTTAACGGTGCGAATACTGTTATCGGCCGCTGAAAATATTCTAATCTCTTTTGTAGGAATTGTATTTATAGCTAGCTCATATTTATTAATGGCTTCTTTCACTTGACCATTTTCAGCCCCAAACAATTTAGTTCGGAAGGTAGCAGTTGGTGTTGAATTTAAGTTCTCTAACGTAATTGAAGTTGGCACATTCATTCCTTTAAAATTAAATACTAGTGGATTGTTTAAGCTACTAAGATCGACAGCATAAGGTGTTGCTTCTAAAGAATTTGCTTCTTCGACATTTGTGGATACTTCATTTTTAGACTTTGCCGAAGCCTGAGCGGTACTGGCACTTTCTGAAGTTTTTTTTAGTTTATTATTAGAGCTTGTTTCTGTGCTAGAACTGTAATGATTAGTACTGCTTTTCATTGATGTTGTATGATTGGTAGAATTTTCTTGTTTTTTAGGTTCATTCGCTTTTTGAGAACTACAACCTGTTAAAAAAATAACTAAAATAACACAAAATAATTTTTTCATACTATTCCTCCTATAGACGCTATAACTAATTTTATCTTACTTGTTAATATAACAAAAGGAATAATTATTTTATTTTCACAAATGCTCAAATTGTTTAAATCTGTAGTTTTTATACTTATTTTTGTTGCATTTGCAACAAAAATAAGTTAAAGTAATGACAATCATAAAATATTAGCGAAAGGAAGTGTCCTAGTGACAGATATTTTAAGAGAAATTGGCATGATTGCGCGGGCCTTAGATTCAATCAGTAATATTGAATTTAAGGAATTATCTTTAACACGAGGACAATATCTTTATTTGGTCAGGGTCTGTGAAAATCCTGGAATTATCCAAGAAAAGATCGCCGAACTGATTAAAGTTGATCGAACCACAGCGGCGCGGGCGATTAAGCGTTTGGAAGAACAAGGCTTTATTTATCGTCAAGAAGATGCAAGCAACAAAAAAATTAAGCGGATTTATGCCACAGAAAAAGGGAAAAACGTTTATCCAATCATTGTGCGCGAAAATCAACACTCGAATCAAGTTGCTTTGCAAGGCTTGTCAGAAGTGGAAATTTCACAATTGGCAGATTACTTAGTCCGGATGCGTAAAAATGTCAGCGAAGATTGGGAATTTGTCAAAAAAGGGAACACTCGAAATTATTAAGGAAAGGACGACTGATTGATGGGAGAAATAAAAAAATTAACAATAGAAGATGCACCAGCGTTACAAGAAATCAGCATTGAAACTTATACAGATACTTTCGGACCATATAATACCCCAGAAAATATGCAAGCCTATTTAGTAGAAGCCTACAATTTAGAAAAATTACAAAAGGAATTGGCTAATCCCCACTCTGACTTTTATTTTATCTTTGTCGATAATCAATTAGCTGGCTACATGAAATTAAATCGTGAGAAGGCACAAACGGAACCGATGGGGCCAGAAAAGCTCGAGGTTGAGCGATTGTATATTTTGCCTGCGTTTAAAGGAAAGAAGCTGGGAACACAATTGTTAGAACTGGCGGAAGAAAAAGCTCGTGAATTTGGTAAAAAAGCACTGTGGCTAGGTGTCTGGGAACACAATGATGCGGCGCGGGCATTTTATAAAACGATTGGCTACCGTTATTATAGTCAACATTCGTTTTTTATGGGAGACGATGAACAGACGGATTTTATTTTGTTAAAGGAATTGTAGCAAGAAAATTTAGAAACAAAGATTTCTGATTTTATCAGAAATCTTTGTTTATTTTTTTGACTAAAATTAAGCATTTTTTTTATTTTCAAAATGTTATTTTTTAAAACGTAAAAATTGAAAAAGAAGATTTTGAATCTGTGAAAAATTGTCGATCTTGTGAGAAAACTCTTTTGTCAGTGTCTTTTTTCAGGATGGGTCTCTTCCTGAAAATCCACTTCAGTTTATCTGTTTTGTGTGTGTTTGATTAAAAAATGTTGTGTTGGATTTCATTTAATTGTATAATTTATTTATGTCATTTTTAATAATAAGCGTATTTTAGCATTGAAAAAGAGAAGTTGTACATAATATGTGAATAAAAAGATTTGTTTCTTATTTTCTAGAGTGATAGGGCGATATAAAAAAGGTTGCTATTTTTTCGTTCAAAGTGAACAAAGAATCGTTTGTTATTTAGTTGGGGTAACTAATGATTCTTGTTATAAAAAGCGCTTACAATTTGTGTGATGAGAGTAGTACGCATGTTTGTGCAAAAGTGACAAAAAAGAGAAGGCAGGGTGTTTTAATAGAAAAAAATTTTTAATAAAAAGGAGAGTTTGTCGTGGAGAAAAATGTGTCTCAAGTAACAGCTCAAGAAGAAACAGCGCTGAAAGCACGTGGCTACAATGAGGATTTGTTGCCAAGTAGCCCGAAACAACGGACAATGAGCGCGCGCAATTTTTTTACATTATGGATGGGTTCGATTCATAATATCCCGAATTATGCAGCAGTGGGCGGCTTTATTTTCTTAGGTTTATCGCCGCTGCAAGTTATGCTGGCAGTTGTGTTAAGCTCATTCATTGTAGCAACTTTCATGAATTTGAATGGCGTGGCTGGCTCTAAATATGGCATTCCTTTTGCGATGCACTTACAGTCTACTTACGGCAGTCTCGGGGCAAAACTGCCAGGGTTCTTAAGAGGTTGTGTGGCCGCGATTGCTTGGTTTGGTCTGCAAACATTTACAGGATCGCTGGCTTTATTAATTATTCTCGGGAAATTTTGGCCGAACTTTTTAGAAATTGGTGGATCATTCCAGTTTTTTGGTCTCAGGCTACCTGAATTAATGGCGTTTACTCTTTTCTGGCTCTTAAATGTGGCAATAGGTTTCGGTGGTAGCAAAATTTTGAACCGTTTTACCGCCATTTTAAGTCCGTTGATTTATGTCGTTATTATTGGATTAACGATTTGGGCCATTCGAGCTGGGGGCGGTTTAACACCAATTTTGTCCTATCAAGTTTCTGGTGCGATTCGTTCAGTCAATCCACTGGTGGCGTATCTGATTATTTTTAACTCGGTTGTGGCCGTTTGGTCAGCGCCTGGTGCGAGTGTGGCGGATTTTACTAAGAATGCGCGCTCGACACGTGCTCAGGTTGTGGGGCAAACAACAGGTTTAGTTGTTGGTTATGGGATTTTCGCTTTTTCCAGTGTGGTGATTCTGTTAGGTGGTTCGCTGTATTTTGGGATTCAAGAATGGAATATTTTAAATATTATTGATCGTTTAGATAATGTGGCAGTGGTGGTCTTAGCCATGTCGGTTTTCTTATTAACGACTATTTCAACGAATGCAACGGGGAACATCATTCCGGCAGGTTATCAATTGGCGGCGCTGTTTCCTAAAAAAATGACGTATAAAAAAGGCGTCATGATTGCCAGTGTTATTAGCTTTCTTATTATGCCTTGGAAACTGATGGAAAACGCCGATAGTATTTTTATTTTTCTGAACGCAATTGGGGCTGTTTTAGGACCAGTCGCTGGTGTGATGATTGCGAATTATTATTTTGTTCAAAAGCAACAAATTGATTTAAATGCTTTATACGTAGATAAACACAAAAAAGAGGAAGCCAATCCTTTTTACGGATTAAACAAGCCGGCATATGTCGCTACTATTCTAGCGTTGGCTCTTTCCTTAAGTGGTCAATTTATTCCACAGGTTAAAATCATTGCTGATATTTCGTGGTTTGTGGGCTTTGCCACAGGTTTTGTGCTGTACTTAGTGTTAAAAAAATGGACTTGGGATTCAAAAAAAGTGAAAGAAACAGCTTATCAGGAGGGAAAATAAATGCAAGCAGAGTTAGTGATTAAAAACGGGTTAGTTATTTTAGAAACTGGAGAAGTCATTACGGATGTCGCCGTTCAAGGAGGAAAAATCGTAGCGATTGGGCAAGACTTGTCAGGAGAACGTGTGATTGATGCGACGGGTTTAGTCGTTAGTCCTGGGATGGTGGATGCCCATGTTCATATTACCGATCCTGGTGGTGGTTACCGCGATGAATGGGAAGGGTATGTCACAGGAACGGCCGCTTGTGCCAAAGGGGGCGTGACGACCTTTATGGAAATGCCTTTAAATCAGATTCCAGCAACTGTGGATAAGACCTCTCTTGAGATCAAATACAAGGCAGGAGAAAATAAACTAAAAGTAGATGTAGGGTCATTTGGCGGCGTGGTCCCGACCAACTTGGCTGGCGGGATTCAGGAACTTGATGAAGGAGGCGTTTCCGGCTATAAATGCTTTTTAGGAACGTGCGGCGATCGTTCAATTGAAGGAGATTTTCAAAATGTCGACGATTATTCGCTATATGAAGGAATGAAACAAGTCGCCAAGACTGGCAAAGTGCTAGCAATCCATGCAGAAAATGCGCCAATTACGGATAAATTAGGCGCGTTAGCTTATCAAAATGGCGAAACGACTTTAGCAGCATATGTAGCTACACGTCCTGTGTTTACCGAAGTTGAAGCGATTCAAAAAGCCATTTTATTTGCCAAAGAAACAGGTTGTCGGATTCATATTTGCCATGTGGCTTGTCAAGAAGGCGTGAAAGAAGTTTTGAAAGCCCAAGCAGAAGGGGTAGATGTGACTTGTGAAACATGTACGCATTATTTATATTTTACCACGGATGAACTTGATGCCATTGGTCCAGTTGTCAAATGTTCGCCGCCGATTCGTGACGCGGACCAACAAGCCGCCTTATGGAACCACGTGCAAACAGGCGGAATCGCGTTTGTAACCTCTGACCATTCTCCTTGTACGCTAGACTTAAAAGATACAACCAATGCTTTTGAAGCTTGGGGCGGCATTTCTGGTGTTCAAAATAACGTCGATGTGTTATTCGATGAAGCCGTCCAAAAACGTGGTTTATCCTTGAAACAATTCGCGGATATGATTGCAGCAAACCCAGCTGACCGTTATCACTTAGCACAAAAGGGCCGCATCAGCATTGGTAAGGATGCCGATTTTGTACTAATTAAACCTAATGCGCCGTATATCTTAAAAGCAGAAGATTTAGAATATCGAAATAAAATTAGTCCTTACATTGGTCGTGAAATTGGGGCCCAAGTGATTCAAACAATTTTAAGAGGCGAAACAATTTACGCACAAGAAACTGGGGTAACCGAGGCGTTTAACGGCGTATTTATCAAAAATTAAACATTTATTTTAGAAATGAAAAGGGACAGAAGCGTGATTGAATTAGCGCCTCTGTCCACGAGTTAGAGGATGTTTATTGGTTGTTTTGCACAAAAAAAGGCTTAATTTTGTTCGATAAGTACAATGAAGATAATTAGGGAAACGTTTACAATCAGAGTGTAATCAGTCAGGGGGTTTTGTGATGGACTTGGAAAAAGTTTTAAAACAAAGAATCGAAGAGTTGTCAGCAATTGGGAGTGATCCTGCTGGAGGGATGACACGCTTACTTTATACAGATTCGTGGTTGGCAGCACAAAAGTATGTGCAAAGCCAAACTGAGGCGTTTGGACTGGAAACGCAATTTGACGAAGTCGGGAATCTGTTTTGTCGAGTGGCAGGAACGGAATTTCCTCAGGAAACGATTTTAACTGGGTCACATATCGACACAGTAGTTAATGGTGGGACATTAGATGGTCAATATGGTGTCATTGCTTCCATGACGGCTGTTCAATATTTATTAGACAAATATGGGAAACCACGGCGTTCTTTAGAAGTGCTTTCCATGGCTGAAGAAGAAGGGAGTCGTTTTCCAACGGTTTTCTGGGGAAGCAAAAATGTCGTTGGTGAAGCCAAACGTGAAGAAGTAGTCGATATCTCTGACAACGAAGGCAAAAAGTTTGTTGATGAGATGCATCGCCAAGGCTTTGATTTTCGGCAAGAGCAAACTAGACGTGAGGACATTGAAGCATTTGTCGAAATTCATATTGAACAAGGCAATATTTTAGAGAACGAAAAGCTCCAAGTCGGTGTTGTTCATAGTATTGTAGGGCAACGTCGCTACACGGTTAACTTAAAAGGGCAAGCCAATCATGCAGGCACTACGCCAATGAGTTACCGTCATGATGCGGTATATGGCTTTGCTAAAATTTGTGCAGAAGCCATTGATCGTGCGAACGAAATTGGGGATCCGTTAGTTTTAACATTCGGCAAAGTCATTCCGAAACCCAATACAGTCAACGTGGTGCCTGGAGAAGTGGAATTTACAATTGACTGCCGTCATACCGACGCTGCTTTTTTACGACATTTTACCGGTGAATTAGAAGAACGGATGAAAACAATTGCTCAAGAATTAGGCTTGACGATTGCAATTGACCGTTGGATGGATGAAGCCCCTGTACCGATGAATCAAGCAATTGTAGAAGTTATTGAACAAAAAGCCAAAGAAGGCAAGTATCAGTATCGTATGATGCATAGTGGCGCTGGGCATGATTCGCAAATTATTGCGCCCCATTACCCGACAGCGATGATATTTGTGCCAAGTATTGGTGGGATTAGTCATAATCCAGCAGAAGCAACGGCATTTCCAGATTTGGTTGAAGGTGTCAAGCTTTTAGCAGATACCTTATATGAATTAGCGTATAAATAAGATAGAAAAGGAAGAATTGTGATGGGTTATAAAAATAATCGAGTTGGTTACCAAAAAGAATTGTTAACATCAAGAGCTGTGATAAAAAAAGACAATTACGCCATTATTCCCCATGATGGTTTGGTGCAAAATGCAGTACCTGGTTTTGAAAATGTCGATATTTCCATTTTGGGATCGCCTAAATTAGGTGCGACATTTGTGGATTACATTGCTACGTTTCATAAAAATGGTCAACAAACAACTGGTTTTGGTGGCGACGGGATTCAAACGTTGGTTTATGTCATTGACGGTCGTTTGCGCGTTTCAGATGGTCAAGAAACTCATGAACTTGAAGCAGGGGGCTATGCCTACTTTACGCCTGAAATGAAAATGTATTTAGCAAACGCACAGGAAGCGGATACAGAAGTTTTCTTATATAAAAAACGCTATCAGCCGTTGGCAGGCCATCAACCTTATAAAGTGGTTGGGTCAATTCATGACCAACAACCCGAAGAATATGAAGGAATGACAGACGTTTTACTATGGAGTTTATTGCCGAAAGAGTTTGACTTTGATATGAATATGCATATCTTATCTTTTGAACCAGGTGCTAGTCATGCCTATATTGAAACGCATGTCCAAGAGCATGGTGCGTATTTAATTAGTGGCCAAGGGATGTACAATTTGGACAATGAATGGTATCCAGTGGAAAAAGGGGACTATATTTTCATGAGTGCCTATGTGCCACAAGCGGCCTATGCGGTTGGCCGTGAAGAACCGCTAATGTACGTTTATTCCAAAGATGCCAATCGTGAACCAGAATTATAACGAAAAGCCGAATGTAAAGTAATGACCTCGGAACAATAGGATTTGAACACGCAGTGGTGAACGGTAGAGTCCTTTTTCTTGGTAGACGTTACTTTTATTCGGCTATTTTCCTGTTAATTATTTTTCTGAAAGTTCTAGCGCTACCCGTAAGAGTAAACTCGTCTCAGGCTCTTGAATAGAGGTGCCTAATAATTTTTCACATTGATTCATGCGATATTTAATGGTGTTTCTATGAAGGTAAAGAGCGTTGGCCGTTTTAGTAATTTCGCAATTGAAATCTAAAAAAACTTTCAAGGTTTTTCGTAATTCTTGTAACGTCGGTTCCGTCGGATAGGCCAACTCTTTCAATTGTTGCTGGCAAAAGTATTCAACATCTTCAGTGCCAATCTTTTCAAAAAGTCCAGCTAGGCCTTTTGGATGGAACAATTGCACAGTTGCTGGTTTTTGAGCGTGTAAAGAAGCCTCTAATGTCGAGGAAGCTTCAATATAAGAATTAGGCAAATCTTCTAGGTTTTCATAAGCATTGCCTAAAGCAAAGCGAATGGTAATAGGCAAAGCCTGTTGCAAACGTTCAGCGAGGTTTTGCAAAATCATCAAATGGTCATTTTTTTTAGATTGAAAAATCAAGATACTTTTATTTTGATTTTTTAATTTAAACAAGGCGACATCTGGCAGGATTTCCGGCAATTGTTCTTTGAGCCATTGGAAAATTAGTTGCCCTTCCGCTTGCTGATAACGAATATGGGTTTCATTTTCTGGTTTAGTCACGCCGTAGACAATCGCTAATTGATAATAATCACTGTTGATTAAACGATAATTTTTCCAAAGTTCCAACCAATTTTGATGTTTACTCAGCGCTTCTTGATGTGTATCAAGCAAGCGGTCCAAAAAGTCTGTTTTGAGATGTTCAAAAGATTCAGCAATTTTCTGGTTTTTAAATAACATAAAAGTCAAAACTAAAATGGCCTGATCAATGGCAAATTCAGAAATAGGATAAGGAATCTGTTCAGGAAATAAGACCAATAGATAATAGGGAAAATAATCGTTCACACGAATTGGAAAGCCAGCTACTTGAATGTTTTCTTGTCGCTCATCCTGTAAACGAAAGATTTTCTTTTCTTGTGCCAATTGTTGAAAGTGGTCTTTTGATAATTGTTCGATGAAAAACTCCGCCGATTTTTGATTGCCATAAAAATAATTCGAGTGGGCAATCACCTGTTGCCAAGGACTTAATAAAATAATTGGCGCATTTAAAATTTTCGCAAATTCAGCGATGAAACGCGTAGCATCAACATCTTGCATTAATAATGTTGAAAAACGCTTTTGGATGTCAAATGCTACAGACATCTGTTCGGTTTTGCTATCACGAAGATAGCCTACAATTTCATGCAACAACCCGCCTAGTGGCTGTGTGCTAGGAATTTTAATCAGGGGCAAATCAACGGCACTGGCATAGGCAACAATTTCTGGTGAAATTTCGTCAAGGAACCGCCCAACTTTGATTCCTAAAGCCGTACACTCTGCTTGTTTTAGCGAGTCAATAAAAGGTTTCAATTTTTCTTGATCATCTTTATAAATCATTGCCGTTGTTAAAATCATGACATTTTTAGGGATAAAATCAGCCACATCAGGTGTTTCCGTGATTTCTACACTTTCCAAGGGCTGTGTTAAGTTTGAGTGAGACGATAATAATTGTAAGTCAGAAAATCTTGGTAAAGCCAAGACCTCAGCTAATATTTTCATCACAACAACCTCCTTTTTTTATAGTATATCGAAGAATAAAAAGGAGTACAAAAGATAGTTATTGAATATGTCTAAAAAACAAAGTCAAAATAGTGCAAATTGAACAATGAATTTCTGGGTTTTTCCAAAGATAATAAAAGAGAAGAATTAAAAATGAAGTGAGGGATTACTATGTATCAACAACTAAATTTTGTACGGCGAACAATCATGACGCCGGGACCAGTCGAAGCCCATCCATCGGTACTTCGTCAAATGGGTCAACCAATTTTAGGGCAATTTGATCCAGAATTTCTACAGATTATGGACGAAGTTCGGGAAATGATTAAAGTACCTTTTGCCACAAAGAATCAACAAGCCTTTGCCATTGATGGCACGTCACGTTCAGGCTTAGAAGCGGGGTTATTTGCATTGATTGAGCCAGGTGACAAAGTGCTTGTGCCTGCGTATGGCCGGTTTGCTTATTTATTAGGTGAAATTTGCGAACGCGCCCGGGCCGAAGTCATTTATTTAGAAAAGGACTGGCTCGCACCGTTTGAACAAACAACGGTGATTGAAGCGATTAAAGAACATCAACCAAAAATTGTTGCGATGGTCCACGGCGAAACGGCGAATGCACAAATGCAACCGCTGGATCAAATTGGCGCCTTTTGTCGGGAAAATGAAATTTTCTTCGTAGTAGATATGGTGGCGACTTACGGCGGTGTCGAAACAAAGGTCGATGATTGGAAGATTGATATTGCGGTAGCAGGCACTCAAAAATGTGTCAGTGTACCTTCAGGCCTTTCTTTGATTACTTACAACCAACGTGTGGCCGACTATCTGGCTGGCCGTTACCAAAAAGAGTTAGGGCTTGGCGCGGATGCGCGGAATGAACGGTTCATTCAAAGTAACTACTTGGATTTATCGCAATTAGAAAAATATTGGGGACCAGAGCGCTTAAATCACCATACAGAAGCGACTACAATGATTTATGGGCTACATGAAGGGCTGCGCTTGTTACTTCAAGAAGGCATGGAAAATGTCTACGCACGCCATCGGAAAAACGATCGTATTTTAGTTGAAAGTCTGCAAAAAATGGGCTTAGAAATTTTCGGGAAGTTAGACACAAAAACACCAACAGTCATTCCTGTGGTCATTCCAGAAGGAATTGATGGTGAAAAAGTGCGGAGCTTATTATTGGATCATTTTAAAGTTGAAATTGCCTCTTCCTTCGGTGATTTAAAAGGAAAAATTTGGCGGGTCGGTAATATGGGTTACAGCAGTCGCGAAGACAATGTGTTGCATTTCTTAAGTGCCTTTGAGACTGTATTGAAACACCAAGGTTATCAATTTGAAGGCGGTAGCGGTAGTACTCATGCATTGGCTGAGTATTTAAACTAAAAAAGAAGGTAGGACAAAGGTCACTACGTAAAAAAGCGTAGTGCTTTTGTTCCTTGTGAAACGTTAACCAAAAAAATGATTGGTGGAGGAAAAGAAAATGACAGACAAGACAAAAAGTTCGTTGGCTTATTGGAAAAAAATCGTTATTTTACTATGTATGGGCTGGGTAACAATCTGGATTTATCGTTCCGCGCTTTCTCCCGTTTATCCACAAATTCGCGCGTCTCTAAATGGTAACGCTTCCGATACGGCCCTAGGGTCCATTTCTAGCTTTTATTTTCTCGGTTACGTAGTCATGCAGATTCCTGCAGGCTTCTTAGTAGACAAAATTGGGAAAAAACGTGTATTAATTCCAGGCTTTATCTTGTTTGCGCTGGCAGCATTACTGATTGCCCAAGCCCAAACGATTGGAACAATTTACTTAGGTAGCTTATTGGCAGGTTTAGGATGTGGTTCTTTCTATGGCTCGGCTTACTCGTTGACGTCGCAAAACATTCCTCAAGCCAAAAAAAGTTTTGCAACAGCTATTGTCAACAGTGGTTCAGCCGTTGGTTCAGGTTTAGGGATGATTTTATCTAGTTATTTAGTTGCCCAAAAAGGATTGCCTTGGCAAGTGATGATGTACATTTCCGCCTTTATGATTATTTGTATGTTAGTGGCTTTTCAAGTGATTATTCGCAATCATAAAGAAGACATGGCCTTGATTCAGCCAACCGTTGTTGATGAAAAAGATAACGGAGCGGTAAAAGAAAAAGTGCCCTTTAAAAAACTGTTTGCGCCACATATGCTATTTGCGTATATTTTATATTTTGGCACTTGTTATGCATATTATATGATTGTGACTTGGTTACCTAATTTTTTAAGTACCGAACGTGGTTTCCAAGGAGCGGCAATTGGATTGTCCTCTTCGCTGGTCGCATTTGCCTCTATTCCAGGAGCGTTATTTTTTAGTCGGTTGGCGGATAAGTACATGCATAAAAAAGTTCAATTCATCGTTGTTTTAGAATTTTTAGCAACAGCCATGCTCTTGTTAACTGTACAAGTAAGTAATGCGACGTTGTTATTAATTGCTTTAATTATGTATGGGTTCTTAGGAAAATTAGCTGTAGAACCGATTATTATTTCTTGGCTAGGTGAAAATGCACCAAAAATTGGAATTGGCACTACTTTGGGCGTGTTTAACTTTTTCGGCATGATGTCATCTGTGATCGCCCCAGCTTTGACTGGGAAAATTTCTGACACAACGGGTTCGAAAGTCATGGGCTTTTATATTGCCGTCGTGATTTTACTAATTGGCACGATTCTTTTTATGCTTGTCAATTTAAAAAAACGCGGGGCAGATTCGTCTAATAAATAAAAAAACAACGCAAACTTATCTTTCGCTGAATAAGTTTGCGTTGTTTTACTTTTTGACAATCATATTAATCGCTTGTGCTAATCGCTCTTCTTGTTCTTTAGGATCTTTTTCAGGATTTTCAAAGCAATGCTTTAAATTCTCCGCAACTATCATCCCCATTACGCGATCAATACTAGAACGGACCGCACTCAACTGAGTGATAACATCGATACATTCTTTTTCTTCATCAATCATTTTTTGAATCCCGCGAATTTGACCTTCTGTGCGGCGTAAACGATTCAGCACTTTCTTTTTTTCTTCAGTCATTTTGCCCCTCCTTAAGAGTAGTGATTGGTTTAAAATATACCTACACGAGGTATTTTTGTCAACTATCTTTTCTTTGAATCTAAAAATGGCAGAAATCTCTTCAGTTGACAAGTCTAACTTTTTCATGTTAAATATACCCCGTAAGGTATATAAGAGAAGGAGAAAAAGATGTTATTTCAATTGTTTAAAAAAACGCCAAGTATTTCAACAAAGGAATTGCAGTCACGTTTATCTAAAGAGATAACGTTATTAGATGTCCGAACACCTAGCGAATACCGCGCAGGGCATATTCCACAAGCGATTAATGTCCCACTTAACAAAATTCCCGCCTACAACAAATCCGCTAACGAGGTCTATGTGATTTGCCAGTCCGGCATGCGCAGTAAAAATGCGGCCAAAATTTTAGCGAGAAAAAACTATCACGTGATTAACGTTCGTGGCGGGATGTCCCAATGGTTTGGTCAAATTAAAGGAGGAAAATAAATGAAAATTGTAATTATCGGAGGCGTGGCTGGTGGCATGTCAGCAGCGACACGTTTACGTCGCTTAATGGAAGATGCTGAAATTGTTGTCATGGAAAAAGGCCCTTTTGTTTCATTTGCAAACTGTGGTTTGCCTTACTACGTTTCTGGCGAAATCGCAGAAAGAGAGCAACTGCTTGTTCAAACACCCGAAGCGTTAAAGGCACGGTTTAATTTAGATGTTCGTCCTCACCATGAAGTCGTGGCGATTGATCCAATAGAAAAAGTGATCACAGTGAAACATGAAACAGAAATTTTAACAGAACACTATGACAAATTAATTTTATCACCAGGGGCGAAACCTTTTGTGCCACCAATTACAGGATTGGCAGAAGCCAAAAATGTTTTTTCATTAAGAAATGTTCCTGATTTAGATCAAATTATGACAGCCTTGACACCAGAAACAAAACGAGCCGTCGTGATTGGCGCAGGCTTCATTGGCTTGGAAATGGCAGAAAACTTGCAAAAACGCGGATTAGAAGTCACTCTCGTGGAAAAAGCGCCTCATGTTTTACCGCCATTAGACGAAGAAATGGCCGCTTTTGTCAAAGCTGAATTAAGCAAAAACAATGTTCAAGTAATTACGGGACAATCTGCGGTTGCTTTTGAAGAAGAAGGGCAAGTGATTCGCTTAGAAGACGGTCAAACATTAGCTTCTGATTTAACCATTTTGTCGGTGGGGGTCCAACCAGAAAATACCTTAGCAGTTGAAGCAGGTGTAGCAACTGGTTTACGTGGCGGTATTGTTGTTGATGAACACTATCAAACGAATCAACCCGATATTTATGCGGTTGGGGATGCTATTGTAGTGAAACAACAAATCACTCAAGAAGATGCGCTGATTTCTTTAGCTTCTCCCGCCAATCGCCAAGGACGTCAAGTAGCGGATGTGATTGCTGGGTTAGAGAGAAAAAATCAAGGAAGCATTGGGACCGCCATTGTGCGAGTCTTTGATTTAACCGCTGCTTCAACTGGTTTAAGCGAACGGGCTGCTAAAGCTGCTGGACTAACAACAGCTGTTGTGCATATCAGTGGAAAAGACCATGCGGGGTATTATCCTGGCGCAACAGATCTTCAGTTAAAATTAGTTTTCCATCCTACGACAGGGGAAATTTATGGCGCACAAGGAATTGGGGCAAAGGGCGTAGATAAGCGGATTGATATTCTTGCGACCGCTATTAAAGGACAGTTAACTATTTTTGATTTGCCTGAATTAGAGTTTACCTATGCGCCGCCGTTTGGTTCAGCGAAAGATCCTGTGAACATGTTAGGCTATGCAGCGATGAACCTTGCAGAAGGATTGAGTGAAAACGTTCAATGGTATGAGTTATCCAACGAATTAGCTAATGGGGCTGTTTTATTAGATGTCCGTAATCCCGCTGAACAAGCCAATGGTCAATTTAAAAATGCTGTCTCTATTCCTTTAAATGAGTTAAGAGAACGTTTGGAGGAATTAGACAAGTCAACGGAGTACATTGTTAGTTGTCACAGCGGTTTGCGTAGTTATATTGCAGAACGGATGCTAAAACAAGCGGGCATCTCAGCCAAAAATTTAGATGGTGCTTTTGCGCTATATCGAATGGTAAAACCGGAGGAACTAGAAAATGTATAACACGATTGGCATGCCTGAATTTTATCAGGAAGCAAAACGAAAAAAATTACCGATTATTGATGTACGAAAAGAAATGGAATACCAACTGGGGCATGTCCCCCAGGCCATCAACTTACCTTTAAGTACTTTAACCGAAAATTATCAGCAATTAGATAAAAACCAACCCTATTATCTGATTTGTCAAATGGGATCGCGCTCCGCACAAGCGTGTGCGTTTCTCAGTCAACAAGGGTATCAAGTAACCAATGTTCTAGGTGGTACATCTGGCTGGTTGGGTCAATTAGAACAATAAAATAACAAAAAACGTTTATCCTTTTACACAGGATAAACGTTTTTTTGTTAGATAAAGATGTGTCAAAACTGTAAGAGGAATGATAGGAAGATGAAGGGACCAGTTTTTTTATTCATTATATACTAAATAAAATGACAAACTCGTCAACAGAAATCAAGGAGGAACAAATAAATGAAAAAGTCAGGCCAGAAGAAGCGAAATAAAAAAGTGTGGTTCGGTATTGGTGCCGCAGTGGTCGTCGTCGGATTTATCGGAGCAAAAACAGTTTTTTCTTCAAAAGAAGTTGAACCTGAATACACAACGTATACCATTACAGAAATGGCCTCATTAAAATTAGATGGTCAAGTGAGTTTTCTAGATACTCGGGATATTTTCTTTGATCCTTCTTTAGGAAAAATTGCCGAAATAAATGTTGAAAATGGTAAAGAAGTCAAGAAAGATAGTCCATTGTTAACGTACAATAACTCAGACATCCAAGCCACAGAAACAGAACAAGCGAATGCTGTTAATCGAAACAATCTTCAAGTCCAACAAGCACAAGAGAACGTTAACTTAGCCACTCAAAAATACAATGAAGCCTTAAACAAAGTTGCTGCAGCCAAGCAAAAATTAAACACCGCAAAAGAGGCTGAAGAGAAAGAAACACTAAATGCGGAAATTCAGCAATTGAATGAAGCTGTTAGTGCTGCGAATAGTGAAGTCGCCCAAGCTAACCAAGCCCTTCAATTAGCCAACAGTGATGCTGTCGGAGCAGCAAACACGCTTGAACAAACACGTGGCAAAGTCAACACAGTCGTTACAGCACCAATTGATGGCCAAGTCACTGTTGATGCTAGTGCCATGAGTAGTACCGACAAACCAGTCATTAAAATTGCAACACAAAAGAAAAATATTCAAGGAAAAGTAACCGAGTATGATTACGATAAATTACAGACAGGGGAAGAAGTAACAGTGACGACCGTTGGTTCAGGTAAATCAGCACCAGGCAAAATTGTTTCCATTGCGCAAACCCCAATAGCTAAAAATGAAGGCAATCCAGTAGTGAGTTATCAATTTACAGTAGAAGGTGATTTTCCTTGGGCAGAAGGCTTGTCTACTAGCATCGCTGTGCCACAAAAGCAAATGATTATACCGACAGCAGCAATCCAAAAAGAAGGCCAAAAAGAATTTGTCTATGTTTACAAAGCGGGCAAAGCGAAAAAAACACCGATTGAAACAGAAACAAATTTAGGTCGTAAAGTTGTCAAAAGTGGCTTGAATTGGAAAGACCAAGTGATTGCCAATCCCAATAAAGAATTAAAAGATAATCAAGATGTTCAGGTAGCTGCCAATGATTAAGCTAGCCCATATTCATAAATATTATTATTCCGAAGAAGAAACACTGCATGTGTTAGATGATATTAACCTCCAAGTAGACGCTGGAGAATTTTTAGCGATTATGGGTCCTTCTGGTTCTGGGAAATCGACTTTGATTAATTTGCTAGGCTTTATTGATAAAAAGTTTGAAGGAACGTATTTATTTGAAGACCGTGAAATTGGCGACTTTTCTGATAAGGAACTATCCCGAATTAGAAATGAAGCAGTCGGCTTTGTCTTTCAGAATTTTAGTTTAATTGAAACACTAACAGTTGAAGAAAACATTGAATTACCTCTTTTATATAGTGGGTTAACCCCAAAAGAAGCCAAAGATCGTGTCCACGAAGTTCTGACAAAAGTCGGCTTGCCAGATAAAGGCAAGAAGCATCCAAAACAACTTTCGGGCGGACAACAACAACGTGTGGCCATTGCGCGTGCGATTGTCAATCGGCCAAGTTTTATTATTGCAGATGAACCAACTGGGGCTTTAGATAGTAAAACATCGGAAGAAATTTTAACGCTCTTTCAGCAATTAAACAATGAAGGTGTCACCATTATTTTAGTGACACATGATGAAGAAACAATTGAATACTGCAATCGTTTGATTAAAGTTCGTGATGGAAAGATTTTAGAGGAGGTGCTGACATGAAACGTTCAATTATTTGGAAAACCGCCTTCCGTTCCATTTTGAAAAATAAGCGACGCAGCTTGTTAACGATGCTAGGGATTGTCATCGGGATCGCTTCGGTGATTACCATCGTGGCTATCGGTAACGGATTTAAAGAAGACATGGTCGATAAATTATCTGCTGAAAAACAAAAAGAAAATGTGAAAAAGATTTCTTTTTCGGCCTACAACACTTCGGATATGTTTAGTGACCAAGCGATGTTTACCGACAATGATTTAGGGGTCGTGCGCATGGTTCCTGGCGTAGAAAAAATTGATTTTGATCAAAGAGAAGTTGATGGCGCCCAAAAAGGCACACTGAATTTTCAAGCAGGACCGAAAAATCTTTCCGTAACCTATGAACTTGCCAACAAAACCACCAAAGAATTGTTGGCGGGACGCCAACTGAATGATGGAGACAATGCAAAAATGGATAAAACAGTGGTGGTGGATGAACTGGTTGCCAAAGAACTCTACCAAGACCCGACTGCAGCAGTTAATCGAACTTTTCCATATAAAGAGCAACTTTTTACCATTGTTGGCGTGACAACCAATACCAGCGGTGCCATTGGTCCAGGTAATGATGACTCATTACTTTATTTTCCAAAAAAGACCTATGAACATTATTTCGGCAAGCTAAAAGATACATCTACGTTGAAGCTAACAGTGGCACCTGGCTACCAACCAGATCAAGTATTGAAAGAAACAATAAAAACTCTCTCTCAACAAGGAACCATGAAAAACAGCGGGACGTATCAAGAATATAATGTTAAAGATACCATCAAAGAAATGGGCTCTTTATTAAATAATTTAACCTTGTTTATTTCCGCAATTGCGGCTATTTCACTGGTAATTGCTGGGGTCGGCGTTATGAATATGATGTACATTTCGGTCTCAGAACGGATTAAGGAAATTGGTATCCGATGTGCATTGGGCGGGACAGCCAGTGATATTAAAAAGCAATTCTTAACAGAAGGGATTGCCTTGACCTTAATCGGCGGAATTACTGGTTATCTTTTAGGAATGATTATTGCCTACTTAGCCTCAATGGCACTACCGTTTTCTGTTCGACCAGATTTAATGACCGTTTCATTAGCCATTGGGATTTCTGTCTTTATCGGGGTTGTATTTAGCTATTTCCCTGCCTCGGCAGCTTCAAAAAAAGACTTAATCGATATTATGAAATAAATATAAATAGCAAAGAAACAGCCATTTTTGGCTGTTTTTTTTAGTGAAAGTAGAAAAAAATCCAAAGATTTCAAGAGAAAGTAGCTAACAAACGTCAAAAGGTTGATATTAGCTACCAACCTTTTGACGTTTGTCAGCTAAATAAAAAAGAAAAAAATTAAAAAAATAGCACGTTGAGGATTAAATAACAAACATTTTTTAAATAAGACTATTGGAAATCCTTTATAAATCGGGGATTACAGGAATGACTGTTAATGACTGATTTGCTTGTAAATTTCTAAATTTTAATTCGAAAAAATTCCAGTATACTAAATATATCAAAACAAAACACGAAAATTGAGAAAATTTTGAACCAAAAAAGAATTAAGGAGGAATCAAGAATGAAAATAATGGTCATCACAAAAAATATTTTATCAGAAACTGCTTTTCAAAACCGCTTACAGCATTTAGATCACCAAGTTTTTTGTACGACGTGTCTGATTGGTGAAATTAAGGAAAGTCATTTGTTTTATCGAAAATTTGATGCCATCATTCTCAGCGAAACGATTCCTCGCAAAGAACAATATTTATATCTAAAGGAATTAGCCAGAGTTAAAACGCCGTTGTTTCTTCGCTCGGAAGATATTCCTACCTCGGAAGAATTGAGCATTAGCTATCAATATGGCATTCTCAATTGGTTACGATTGGATGCGACTTTGGATACGTTAAGAGAAAATCTCCTTTTGGCAGAATTAAATAAACCCATCCAACGAGAAGATGAAAAGTTAGATGTAGAGGGGATAAAGCTAACAGCCGCAGAACGTGCACTACTGGCTGTCTTGTATAGTACGCCAAAAGAACACTTACCAATGGAGCGCCTGTGTAAATTAATATATGACACAGAAGAAACAGCCAATAATCGAAAAAAAATGACCAAACAGCTGACAAAATTAAATAAAAAAATTCAAGTAGGGGGCTTTAAAAAACAAGGTATCCAAAATACACGTTATAAAGGCTACAAACTGCATCCGCAGTTGCTTCCTTACATTGGCGAATTATTTACTTAAATTAGAGAAGCACTTGACGAATGAAAATCACCATCACAGGATGACCCCTAAAAACCATGCTATACTAATAAGGAATAGTATAGGAGGTGGGTCTGTATGAAAGACGGACTATATTGGGTACAACAATTAAAAGAACAGAAAGTAAGTCGCACAGAACTCTTAAAGGATATTGAGAAAAAAGTCCAAAAGTTAAATCCAAAGATCAATGGCTTTGTAACCTTTGATAGCCAAGAAGCAGAAGCAACTTATCAAAAAAATAAACAGCAGGACACACTATTTGCTGGTTTGCCATTTCCATTGAAAATGTTAGGCCAAGAAAAAGCGGGGTGGTCAGCAACGGCCGGCTCGCAATTTTTTAAAAATAGTACTGCAACAACGACCTCTAACTTTGTCAAACAAGCAGAAACGATTGGTTTGATGCCTTTAGGACAAACCAACGCTCCAGAGTTTGGCTTTAAAAATATTACGGACCCTGCGCTTTACGGGCCAGCCCGCAATCCTTGGAACCTGGAACATTCGCCAGGCGGTTCCAGTGGCGGCGCTGCCGCAGTTGTCGCTAGCGGGATTGTTCCTATAGCCGGCGCTAGCGATGGCGGTGGCTCCATCCGAATTCCCGCCTCTTTTAGTGGCTTAATTGGCTTAAAACCTAGCCGTGGCTCCATGCCTGTCGGCCCTGAAGGCTGGCGAGGCTGGCAAGGTGCCTCGATTGACTTTGCGTTGACTATTTCTATGAGAGACACCAAAGCGTTATTCTATGGCCTACGTGGTAGCCACAGTGGCGCCCCCTACCAAGCGCCCTTGGCAGAATGGCAAACACACCCTAAAAAACAACGGCTAAAAATTGCTCTGTGTACCGCTTCGCCTATCGGCTCAATGATTTCGCCAGAAGCAACACTAGCGGCGAAACAAGCGGCTGATTTTCTGGCAGCCGCTGGCCATGAAATCATTGAAATTCCTTATCCAGTCGATGGTGCAGCGCTGATTCGCTCCTATTATCAAATGAACGGCGCAGAAACTACAGCGATGATGAACAGCATTCAACAGGGGCTCGGGCGCCCAATTCGTAAAGAAGAAATCGAACCTTTTTCATGGACCATGCATCAATTCGGCCAAAAGATTCCAGCAGCCACCTATGTTCATTCATTACAGTTGTGGGATCAAGCAGCAGTAACGATGGAAGAACTTTTTCAAAAATTTGATCTGTTTTTATCACCAACAACGGCTTTTTCAGCACCAAAAATTAACGAAGATTTGCAAAGTGAGCACATTCGTCAACGAATGGCGCAAGCAGCAGAATTAACAGAAGCAGAATTAGCTGAATTAATCTATGATTATTTTGATAAAAGTTTACAGCTAACACCGTATACTCAACTAGCTAACTTGACAGGACAACCAGCCATCAGCTTGCCCACACATGTTACGGCAACGGGGTTACCCTTAGGCATTCAATTGCTGGCTGCTCGTGGACGTGAAGATCTCTTATTCCAAGTAGGCGAACAGTTTGAGCAAGAAGGCAAATTTAAATTACCAGAAAGTTACCGCTAAATAGGGTGTTATTGTGACCAAATTTCAGATAAAATAGACACAAGACAAAAAACTGAGGTGGAAAAATGCTGTACGTAGTGAGACATGGTGAAACAGATTATAATGTGGCCCGTAGAATTTGTGGTCATGCGGAAGCGCAATTGACCGAAAAAGGCTATCAACAAGCAGAATTGGTAGCTGAAAAAATTGCCAAACAAGGAATTCAAATCGACCGTTTACTGGCGTCGCCTTTAAAAAGGGCGCAAGAAACAGCCCGTAAAATTGCAGAACGAAATCAATTGACGATTGAAACAGAACCTCGTTTAATTGAGATGAATTTTGGCATTTATGATGGTGAACCGATTGAAACAACGGCTTTCCAAGAAAATCGTTCTGAGATTTCCTTGCCGTTTCCAGAAGGGGAATCAGTCCTAGATGTCGCGGGTCGAATTTATCCCCTGATTGAGGAAGCCTTGGCTTCAGAGGAAACTTACCTATTTGTTTGCCACAATGCGGTTATGCGAGTCATTGATAACTACTTCAATGGTAAAAAAATCCAAGATTTCTTGGACTTTCATTGTGAAAATACACAACTTGTACAATACGGAGAATAAAAATCAAGTCTTTAATCTTTTGGTTAAAGACTTGATTTTTTTTATGGTAAATAAGAAACCGCTTCCGTTTTAATGTATAATAAATTAACTTTTGGATCAAAAAAGAAATGGGGAAAAGACTATGAGAATTGATAATATTCATCAAGCGTTAAAACAGTTTCACGTACAAAATCCAAGTAGCAAAGAAACCTTGTTGCCCGCAACGGCTTCGCAATTAAGTCAGACCTCTGGCTATACCCGAACCGCTGTTAGTGAAGAGCTTTCAGAATTAGTGAGAAAAGACCAAGTCGTTAAAGTTAAATCAAGACCGGTGTTATTTTTTGATAAAGACTACTTAGAGGAACAGTTTCCTTTTTTTAAAAGTAGCACGTGCTACGATTCCCTCGCTTCGCTGCAAGAGGACATTTATCAACAGACAGAACAGATACATAAGAAAAAGCAGCTACTGAAAATGAATCCATTTGCGAACGTAATTGGTTTTGATGGGAGCTTAGCAGACGCCATCAAGAAGTTGAAAGCCGCTATTTTATATCCGCCTAATGGCTTGAATATTTTACTTACTGGAGAATCTGGGGTGGGGAAAACCTTAATTGCAGAACAATTACACCAATTTTATCAAGTTAAAATGAACCAAGAAGTTCCGTTTATTTATTTTAATTGTGCAGAATATTTCAACAATCCAGAATTATTAACTTCGCATCTGTTTGGCTATAAAAAAGGCAGTTTCACTGGTGCCGTCAATGACCAAAAAGGTTTAGTGGAGTTGGCAGATGGCGGTTTTTTATTTTTAGATGAAGTCCATCGATTAACGAGCGAAGGCCAAGAAAAATTGTTTACAGTTTTGGATAAAGGGTATTTTACACGGATGGGCGAAGCCGAAAAACAAAGAAATGTATCGATAAAATTTATTTTTGCAACAACCGAAGCAGTCAATCAACATTTTTTGAAAACGTTTTTAAGAAGGATCCCTGTGACATTAGCCATTCCAGCTTTAGCCGAGCGCTCTTTGAAAGAAAAAATTCAATTGATTTTGTCCTTTTTCTTAGAAGAAAGTCAACGGATTCAAAAGAATATCCATATTCGTTATGAGGCGTTGAAACAATTAACATTTACTCATTTTGAAGCCAACGTAGGCGAATTGAAAGCGGCGATTCAATTTATGAGCGCACAAGCCTATTTAGAGGTGTTCGATCAATTAACGGAAACTATTTGCATTGAAGCAAACGAGGGGACAGTCAAAGAGCAACCTGATGTAGAAAGTCTGCTGGCTTTTAATGAGTGGATACCTAACGATGGCCTCACGATTCAATACAACCATTTTTATTTAAGCAGTCAAGAGTTACTTAAATCAGAAAGTCTGAAAAATGATCGTTTTTATAATTTTCTATTGAAAGAATATGCGGATTTGAAAAAATTAACTCTTTCGACAGAGGATGCGCTAGCAATCATGCAAAACAAAGTCGAGCAACTTTATGATATGGATATTTTTGCTCAAGAACCGCTAGCCATAGAGGCCATTGACGAAACATTGCAGCCAAAAATTCAAGAAGCCATTGTCTTTTTTGAACAATTAATCCAAGAAAAATTGACAGAGGATTTCCAGAATATTTTAATTGTCCACCTTTATTCTGCTGTTTTTTATTCTGCACAAATGAATGAAACATTTTATTCAGATACCAAAAATATCTATTCTGGCAAAGTAACCCAGTATCAAGCTGCTAAGACCATGGTGGACTTTCTACAAACATTGTTTGGGATTTCTTTTGCTGATACGGAAATCCTCTTTTTCGATCTATTTATTCGTAAAGTCACAGCTAAAAAAAGAGCGCACTCAGATGAAGAAAACTGTGGCGTTATCGTCGTTGCACATGGTGCCGCGACGGCCAGTAGCATGGTTGAGTACACCAACCTTCTGTTTTCAACAACGGTCATGCGTGCAGTTGATATGCCGATTAATCAATCAGTGGAAGAAACATTAGAAAAAGTCCGTACAATTGTAAAGCAAAATCAGTATAAAAAAATTATTTTAATGGTGGACATCGGTTCCCTGGTTTACTTTGGTAATGCTATCAGTCAAACGTTTCAAATGGAAGTGCTGCTAATTAGCAATATCAATCTATTAACATTGCTAGAAGTGGCCCGAGAAGTCATTTATGAATCGACGGCGTTTGAGTATCTATTACCAGTCTTAAAAGAAAAAAATCATCGCGCCTTGATTTGCAGTAAAGGTCGCTTCAACGAGGCAAAAGTTCTCATTATTTCCTGTCTAACTGGCATGGGGACTGCTATTAAAATTGAACAGTTGTTACTAAAAACTTTTCCCAATGAATTACTAACGAATGTACGCATCATTACTTTAGAGAAAAGAGAAGTGGAAGACATTGATCGCTTGCATTCTTTTGTTCGGAAAGAAGAGAAAATCGTTGGTATCATTGGCACCGTAAAGACAGAAGTGCCAGATATTCCGTTTATTTCTTTACAAGATTTACTATCGAAGCGGGGCATTCAGCTAGTTTTCGAATTATTAGGCCATCATTTAGAAGAAAAACAAAACCAAGAGTTACTAAAAAAAGTTTCAGCTAAATATATTCAAGGATTATCAATCGAAGCTATTACAGACTTACTAACGGTTTTGAATCCTACAACCATTTCAATCGAATTAGCTAAGATTTATTCAGACATTTGCTTGCAAACTAAAATAAAAAGTGACGAAAAGATTTTACTTCGTTTTATCATTCATTGTGCTTGTATGTTAGAACGGCAATTGTTGAATCCAGAATATGACCCGACAGCTTATGAAGTGTCATATCGAGAGTTGCCAGAAGCTGTATCTGTCATAAAAATGGCGTTTCGACCGCTTGAAGTGTCCTATAATCTGTTGATTCCACCTTTGGAAGTGCGCTATATTTATGAATTGCTCTTTGAAAAGGCTTAATTCAAACGGAAATGAAAGTTGGCACACTTATTGCTTTTAATAAAATGATTAATTAGCAAAGGAGTTTGTTTATGGAAAATGAACCAATTTTACTTTTAACACACAATGGTTGGGGCTTGGAATTAGTCAAAAGCGTCCAGATGATTGTTGGAGAAGTCACAAATGTACATGAAGTTGCATTACAAGCAGAGGATTCACTGGGGGATTATTTAGAACGAGTCACAGAAAAAATTGACCAATTAACGTGGCACAACCAGTTGCTAATTTTAACAGATGTTAAAGGCGGCACACCTAGTAACGTTGCATTACGTTTATCAAAAGATTATGACCTCCTGATTGTGTCAGGATTATGCACATCGTTATTATTAGAATCCGTCATGAAACAAAGTGGTCCTGGATTTCGTTTACAAGATGCAGAGATGATTCAACAAGCAGCAGTAGACAGTTGTCAAATTTTAGAAATTCCAAAATAAGAAAGTACAGGTGAACAGAATGTCAAAAATCGTATTAACAAGAGTCGATAGCCGTTTAATCCATGGACAAGTAGTGACTAAATGGTTACAACAATCAGGTGCAAATGAAATTTTGGTAGTGAGTGATGAACTAGAGCAAGATGAATTTTTACAAAGTATTTATTTAATGGCGGCGCCTCCAGGGGTTTCTGTAGTAATTAAAGGGATTGAAAGTGCCAAAGAATATTGGGGATCGCAAGAAAAGGAAGAGAAAAAGGTGTTATTTTTAGTGCCAGATTTAACGACCTTAAAAGCGATGGTGGACCAAGAAATTATTAAAGAGGAGATTCAAGTTGGTGGCTTAGGTGGCGGACCAAATCGGAAAAATGTTTTAAAAAATATCAATTTATCTGAAGAAGATGTTGCAATTTTGACTGAACTTTTAACGAAGGGCATCCATGTTTTCTTCCAAGCGATTCCCGAAGAAAATCCCCTACCAATTCAAAAATTAATTGAAAAATATCAATCACTATAATCAGAGAAAAAGGAGAGAATCATATGGGCGTTTTAGGTGTTTCAATTATTATGGGACTTTATTATTGGTTTGCACGTTTGCGTTTTGGGTACACATTTTCAGGCATGCTGTCTCAGCCATTAGGCGCAGCGTTGGTGGCTGGTTTAGCAACAGGAAAACTTAGTGAAGCAATGGTTGTGGGGGCGGGGATTCAACTTGTTTATCTCGGAGTCACCTCCACACCGGGTGGCAATGTGCCTAGTGATCCGGCTTTAGCTTCAGCAATCGCGATTCCGATTGCTTTAGGTGTGGGAATGAATGCCGAGGCGGCTGTTGCACTAGCTGTTCCTTTTGGTGTGTTAGGCGTCTTTATGGATCAATTACGGCGCACCATCAATGCGACGTGGGTGCATATGGCTGATAAATATGCGGAAGAGTTAAATTATGGGGGGATTTACCGAGCTGCGTTTGTTTATCCAGCTTTAGCGGTATTTTTAATTCGCTTTCCGTTGGTTTTTGCGGCGAACTTTTTTGGTCAATCTGTGGTGAATAAAGTCTTAGAAGTTATCCCAGCATGGTTGATGCACGGCTTTGAAGTAATGGGTGGTATTTTACCAGCGTTAGGATTCGCCTTAACAATTATGGTAATTGGCAAGAAAAATTTGATTCCTTATTTTTTAATTGGTTTTGTTGCAGTAGTATATTTTGGCGCAGAAGTTATGGCCGTCGCTATTTTAGGAATCTGTATTGCCTTTTTAGTTAGAAACAAGGCATTGAGTGAGGAGGCAGCATAATGGAACAAATGACACAAGCAAATGAACAACAATTGGAACAGAAAAAAATTACTAAAAAAGAATTATCCAAAGCCTTTTGGATTTATCAACTAGGCTGTGAATTATCAAATTCTTATGAACGTCTTCAAAGTTTAGTTTTTTGTGCATCGATGATTCCTGCAATTAAAAAACTTTACGCAGACGATGAAGAACAACAAAAAGAAGCTCTGAAACGTCATTTGAATTTTTTTAATACTGAAGGAACAGTAGGGGCTTCCATTCAAGGGATTGCAATTGCTATGGAGGAAGAAAAATCCAATGGCGCAGCGATCTCTGATACGGCGATCACATCGATTAAAACTGGGCTGATGGGTCCGCTGGCTGGGATTGGCGATTCGATTATTTGGGCAGCATTAATGCCGTTAATCATTTCCATTTTTATTCCAATGGCTAAAGGAGGTAACGTGATTGGAAGTATCGGTCCGTTGGTTCTGTACACAGCCATTACGTTATACATCAGTTGGACGTTAGTAAATAAGTCCTATACATTAGGGCGTAATTCAATCTTAAGTTTGTTAAAAGACGGCAAAATTAAGCAAGTCATTTATTCAGCAAATGTTTTAGGAATGATGATGATGGGCGCTTTAAGTGCGAGTTATGTTAAAATTGCTAGCCCGATGACGTTTAAAGTTACTGGCGGTGCCACGATTGTTTTACAAGATATCCTAGATCAAATTATGAAAGGGTTACTTCCTTTAGCAGCAGTCATGGCTATTTATTTCTTCATGGTAAAAAAAGGCCCACGTTACGGTATCATTATCGGCACGATTGTCTTAGTTAGTTTGGTCACTTCATTCTTTGGTTTGTTATAAAGGAGAAAATAATGAATAGTTACGAAAAATTCCACTTGAAAGAAGTCATCAATGCTTCTGGCAAAATGACCATTCTAGGTGTCTCCAAAGTTTCGGAGGCAGTCCTAGCGGCTCAACGATTCGGCGGCGAACATTTCTTTGAAATGAGTGAACTTAGTGTGCAAACAGGGGCCTTTTTAGCCAACTTGTTGAAGGCAGAAGATGCCCAAATCGTTTCCTCGGCTTCGGCGGGGATTGCCCAATCGGTGGCTGCCTTGATTGGAAAAGGCAGCTTGTACCACGCGTATCATCCCTATACAGAAAAAATCGAACAGCGAGAGATTATTTTACCTAAAGGGCACAACGTGGACTACGGTACGCCTGTAGAAGTCATGGTAGCGCAAGGCGGCGGCCAAGTGGTGGAAGCTGGCTACGCCAACATGTGCAGTCCAGAACACGTGGAAATGATGATTTCCGAAAAAACAGCGGCCATTCTATACATCAAAAGCCATCATACCGTGCAAAAAAGTATGCTGACGGTGGCCGAAGCGGCCAAAGTGGCGCAACGCCACAAGGTGCCGCTAATTGTTGACGCGGCAGCAGAAGAAGATCTTTTCAAATACACTGAAGCAGGCGCTGATTTGGTGATTTACAGCGGCGCCAAAGCCATCGAAGGGCCAAGTGCCGGTTTAGTGGTCGGGAAAAAAGAATACATTGACTGGGTGCGCCTACAAGGCAAAGGCATTGGTCGAGCAATGAAAATTGGCAAAGACAATATCCTAGGCTTTACGCAAGCAGTGGAAGAATACTTGGCGCATGGCAGTGAATCAGGGGCTTTGATGCAAGAACGCTTAAAACCGTTTGTTGAAGCCATCAACAACCTGTCAGATTTAACCGCTAAAATCGTCCAAGATGGCGCCGGACGAGACATTTATCGCGCCAGTGTCAAAGTGGACGGCAGAAAAACCGCCAAGGAAGTCATCCAAGCGTTAAAAGCAGAAAGTCCAGCCATTTATACGCGAGAATATCAAGCAAACAATGGCATCATTGAGTTTGACATTCGTTCTGTCAATCAAGAAGAAATGAACAAAATCGTGCAACGATTACAAGAAATTATGGACACAAAGGAGAAATAAGCCATGTCATTAAAACCTAATTATTTAGAAGAACGCATTTGTTTAAACGTTTTAGCCAATTCAGTAGAAAATGCCCAAGCCTGTTATGAAGCAGCAGAAGGGCATGTTGTGTTAGGCGTCCTTTCAAAAAACTATGAAACCGATGAAGCAGCCATTGACGATATGAAAAAATACCAAGCAGCAACCAACAACGCTTTATCTGTCGGTTTAGGAGCTGGTGATCCAAATCAAAGTCAAATGGTGGCTCGCTTATCAGAAGTTTTACAACCGCAACACGTGAACCAAGTCTTCACAGGTGTCGGCGCTTCGCGGGCCTTACTTCGTCAAGACGAAACAGTGATTAATGGCTTGGTTTCACCCACAGGCAAAGTTGGCTATGTCAACATTGCGACAGGTCCGTTAAGCTCTGGTGCGCCAGCGGCGGAAGTGCCTATCGAAACCGCCATCAAATTGTTGAAAGACATGGGGGGCAGTTCCATTAAATATTTCCCGATGAAAGGCTTGGCTCACAAAGAAGAATACCAAGCAGTAGCAGCAGCTTGTGCCAAGTATGACTTTTATTTAGAACCAACAGGGGGCATTGATTTAGAAAACTTTGAAGAAATTGTTCAAATTGCGGTGGATGCCGGCGTTAAAAAAATCATTCCTCATGTCTACAGCTCAATTATCGATCAAGAAACAGGGGACACTAGAACAGAAGACGTGAAAACGTTACTAACCATGATGAAAAACACATTGAATAAGTAAAGGGCCAATCTTTATTTGACTTTCTTCGCCAGATTTGCTACTCTCAAGTGGAGAATAAATAAAAACCAACAAATGAATGTGGGGTATTTTGGTGAGTGTCGTAGGTATCTAATTGATAAGTTGAATAACCAGTGAACCAAGCAAGGTTTATTTGGTGTGCTTAGAAAGTGATACCTGTCAGTCATCTCATTTACTAAATACCTCCTTTAAAAGAGGTTTCTTTAGTAACCTTTATCCAATGATAAAGAGGACAGCGGTAGAACGCTGTCCTCTTTTTTCTATAGAAACTGGTTTTTATTTAAAGGCGCCAGGTATTCTTTTCATGATAGAAAGGAAGAAAAAACAAATGAATCATGAAACCATTCAAAAATTACAATTTACAACAATTCTTAAAGAAGTTCAAACACGTGCGATTGGCGAGTATAGTAAAGAACGGTTGGCGAAAATGGTCCCTGCAACACGTTTAGAAACAGTGCAGTCCCGCTTAACGGAAACAACCGAGGCCCGCTTAATTATTGATAGCGGACAACACGTCCCTTTCATGGGCTTGAGCCAAATTACCCGCTTGCTTCAACAAGTGAAAAAAGGCTTAATCCTTACACCAAACGAATTGATTGAGGTGGCTGACTTTTTAAGAAGTAGTCAGCGAATCCAGAAGTTTTTTGAAAAAAATCAATACCAAACACCACGCCTATTTAGTTACAGTCAGCACTTAGCTGATTTCAGAGCAATCGAAGAACAAATTTATACGAAAATCCATAACCAAAAAGTTGCCACCGATGCTTCTCGACAACTTCGGAAAATCCGGCGTCAAATCAATGAATGCCAACAAGAAATTGAAACAAAAGTTACCAAATTTTTACGCAATAAAAATAATCAACTGTATATTCAAGAAAATATGATGGTGAAAAAAGGGGAACATTACACGGTACCAATCAAAGCTAGCTATAAAAATAAGGTTTCAGGCACAATCATTGAGCAATCCAATAAAGGACAAACGGTCTTTATTGAACCTGTAGCAATTAGTAAATTAAATGAACAATTGACACTTTTAAAAGCGGAAGAAACAGCGGAAGAATATCAAATTTTGGCAGAACTAACAGGGTTAATCAATGAGCAAGAACGACTAGTCGATCAAGCCGTCGATACAATGACCACCTTAGATATTATTTTTGCACGAGGAAAGTATAGTCGCGAAATTGGTGGGATTACGCCAAAAGTAAACAAAGAAGAACGCTTGCGCATTGTTCAAGGAAAACACCCTCTTTTATTAGAACACGCAGTACCATTGACGTTTTCTTTAGGAGCAGAGTATCGAGGACTTGTCATTACAGGTGCCAATGCTGGTGGTAAAACGGTTGTCTTGAAAACAGTTGGCTTATTGACTGTCATGACACAATTTGGGTTGCAAATTCCAGCACAAGCAGGCACAGAGATTCCAGTATTAGATGAAATTTTTGTCGATATTGGTGATCAGCAAAATCTGGAAAATGCGTTAAGCACTTTTTCTGGGCACATGAAAAATATTGCGGAAATGTTGCGTAATGTTAAGCGACACACGCTTGTTTTATTAGATGAAATTGGCAGTGGTACCGAGCCGAACGAAGGAGCTGGCTTAGCGATTGCTATCATGGAAACGATGTATCAAAAGGGAGCCTTGGTAGTTGCAACGACCCATTATGGTGAAATTAAACGTTTTGCCCAAGAGCATGACGATTTTGTGCCCGCCGCAATGGCCTTCGATCGTGAAACATTAACGCCCAAATATCAATTGAAAATTGGTGAAGTTGGCGATAGTCAGGCGCTTTGGATTGCACGTAAAATGAAGATGGAGCCACAGCTCATTGAAAAGGCGGCTCATTATATTCAGCGGAAAGAATACCCTACTAATCGAAGTCTATTTAAACCCCTGAAAGCAAAAGAAACGACCTTTGCCACGTTTGTAGAAGAAACACACCGTTATCAAAAAGGTGATCGTGTCCTATTGACAGAAACACAACAAATTGGGTTGGTTTTTACAGATGAGGGTGAACAAGAAATCCAAGTATTTGTGAATGATAAAATTGAAAATGTACCACGAAGACGGTTGAAATTACAAGCGAAAGCACAAGATCTATATCCGCAAGACTATGATTTAGAAAGTTTATTTACAGATTTCCATGAACGAAAGAAACTCAAAGATATTGAACGCGGCTCAAAAAAAGCGCAGAAACAATTACGCAAAGAGGCCGAAAAAAGAGCAGCAAGACGCGATAAATAAGGAACTTAACAGAAGCAATACAACAACTTAACACTTTGTTTACTTGTTATTTATCAGAAATCAACTAAGACTTGTTATAGTCAATGTATGGGTAGATATGAAGGAGGAAACAAGGAAATGAAGAAAAGAGCTTTGCTAGGGGTTACCTTATTAACATTCACAACATTAGCGGGTTGTACAAATTTATCTGAACAGAAAAGCGGCGAAAAACAAACAGAGGTTGCTGAAGCGAAGGCAACTGAATCTGAAAAAGCATCAGTAAAAAATGTTATTTTTATGATTGGAGATGGCATGGGGAATCCGTATACAACGGGCTATCGCTATTTCAAAGCCAATCACTCAGACAAGCGTGTTCCCCAAACAGCTTTTGATACCTATTTGGTCGGACAGCAAGCCACTTATCCAGAAGATGAAGAAGAGAATGTCACCGATTCAGCTTCCGCAGCGACAGCGATGGCTGCCGGAGTGAAAACCTATAATAATGCTATTGCACTCGATAATGACAAGTCCAAAACAGAAACAGTGCTCGAACGTGCGAAAAAAGTGGGGAAATCAACGGGTCTTGTAGCAACATCTGAAATAACACATGCAACCCCTGCTGCATATGGCGCACATAATGTTTCACGCAAAAATATGGCAGAAATCGCCGATGACTATTTTGATGATCAAATCGACGGACAACACAAAGTCGATGTGTTACTTGGCGGCGGCTCCGAATTATTTGCCCGGAAAGATCGTGATTTAGTCAAAGAATTTTCCCAAGCGGGTTATGGTCATGTCACAGACAAAAAGTCGTTAAATGAGAACCAAGACGACAAAATTTTAGGCTTGTTTGCACCAGGCGGGCTACCTAAAATGATTGACCGAACGGAAGAAGTCCCTTCATTAGCTGATATGACAGAAGCGGCTCTTCAACGGTTAGATAAAAATGAAAAAGGTTTCTTTTTAATGGTTGAAGGTAGTCAAATTGATTGGGCCGGGCATAGCAATGATATTGTTGGCGCGATGAGCGAAATGCAAGACTTCGAAGCGGCGTTTGAAAAGGCCATCGATTTTGCCAAAAAAGATGGTGAAACATTGGTGGTTACAACTGCAGATCATTCAACAGGTGGCTTGTCTTTAGGCAAAGGAGATCAATACAACTGGTTGACGGAGCCTTTACATGCGGCAAAACGCACGCCTGATTTCATGGCAGAAGAAATTATTAAAAATGGTAATGTGGAAAAAACAGTGACTGAGTATATTGATTTTCAATTAAGTGAGGCTGAATTGAAAGCAGTGAAAACAGCGGCGGAGTCAAAAGATGTTGAAAAAATCGCTCAGGCATTAAGAAAGATTTTTGATGAACGTTCGAATACTGGTTGGACTACTGGCGGACACACAGGAGAAGATGTAAATGTCTATGCTTATGGCCCACAAGCAGAAGCTTTTTCAGGACAAATTGATAATACAGACCAAGCGAAGATTATTTTTGGCTTAGTAGATGGCACCGGGCAAAAAGCTGAGATTAAAGATAAAGGTATTGGTAAATAACAAAATGAAGAAAAAGCAGAACGTATAGAAGTTCTGCTTTTTCTTCATTGAAGGCATAAAAATTTTATCTCTGTTATAATGAAGGTAACCAGATAAAAGTGAGGTCAAATAATGAAAAAAATGCATGTTGAAAGTGAATTTGCACCGTTGCGTTCAGTTGTTTTAGCACAATCGCAATTTTGTTTACCAGATAAATTTGATGAAGCGGATACGACTTTTTTAACAGAGGAAAATGCCCGTTTAACACAGAATAATGAAGGGCGTGATTTAGCAGACTTTGCACCAGAACAACAAGTGCGTTGGGAAAAAGAAAAAGAAGTCATGCAAGGAGTATTAGAATCTTATGGCGTAGAAGTATTTCGTCCACGTTTATTGACAACCTATGAAAAAGAACATGGCAAGGAATTGGGCGTAGGATATAGTAACTTCTTTTCACGAGACCCTTTTTTTACAATTGGCAATCTCTTAATAGAAGGAAACTTAAGATTTCAACACCGTCGACAAGAAATTTTACCAATTCGTCCGATTATTCAGCAGTGGACACAAGAAGCAGAAGGCTATTATTTTGCTGCGCCACAACCTGACATTTCTGAAGGGGCTTTAAGTGAAGCAGGTCCCTTTATTGAAGGCGGCGATGTTTTAGTTCTAGGAACAACAATTTTTGTGGGCTACTCTGGCTTGGCAAGTAACCTAGCAGGAATTCAGTGGTTAGCCAATATGATTGGTCATTTTGGTTATGAAGTGGTGCCGGTTCGGTTACATCCGCATATTCTCCACTTAGATTGTGCGTTGAGCTTGTTGAGAGAAGGCTTGATGATTGTTTGTGAAGAGGCCTTTTTGGATGGACTTCCTGCGCAATTAGCAAACTGGGAAAAAATTCACGTTACTTTGCAAGAAGCAGCGTATTTAGTGACAAATGGTCTACCGCTTAACGAAGAAACGTATATAACGGACCAATCGTTTACAACTTTAATTCCTCAAATAGAAGCAAAAGGTATCAAAGTTGAGGCAATTGATTACCATGTTTCTAGAATGTTAGGTGGTTCCTTCCGCTGTACAACGCAAGCTTTGATTAGAGAATAGTCAGCGAGTGATTATCAATTTTCGTAAGAAAAAATGTACGTTTTGTCTATGAAAACGATATAATTTTAGTTTTCACTATTTTTTTTAAAAATATTGAGGAAATTTCGATTTAATAAATGCGAGAAAACGTCAAAATGTTAGTGTTTGTTACTAATGTTTTGACGTTTTCTCGCTGTTTTTTTATAAAATTACTACTTTATATGTGAAAAAAAACAATATATTTTTTGAAAATTACGTTTTCAAAGACACAAAAAGTCGTTGGAACCTTGCTGTTATAGTAAATTCATTTTTTTTGCATGAGGTGTTTAAAATTTGAAATCACAAGCAGTCTTTTTTTCGCTATACTTAGTTTACGTTCTACTGAGATAGAAAAGTTTTTCACTTTTTTATTCATTAATTAACCAAGATATAAAGGAGAGAGTAAAATGAAGAAAAAAACATTGGTAACTTTATTTGCAGGAACGGCAATTTTAGGGGCAAGCATCGCTCCTGCAGCAGCACATGCAACAACGACTGGTACAACACCAGCAAACGTAGAAATGACGAGTGGTTCATTACCAGGTGGTAATGGTGATGGAGAAGATGGAAGTACCCAAGAACCAGAACCAGGTACGAATACTAACTTTGATTTGTTATATGTTCCAACAGAATTCAAATTTGCTTCGACAGAAGTTAGTTCTGATTTATCAGCGATTTCATTAGATGCAAATGGTACACAAACAAAACGTTATGCGGTCGGGGATGTTCGTGGAACACAAGCGGGTTGGTCAGTTACTGCAGGCGTTGCTGAAATGAAAAATGGTACTGCTACTTTAGAAGGTTCAATTACCTTTGCGCAAACAGGAGCAGTAGCTAAATACGATGAAACAGCAAAAACATACTCACGTGATGTGGCTGCCTTTGCAGCAGATCCAGGAAGTCCTGAATTTGCTGGAACAACTATTCCAGTAGGTGGAGCAGCTGTATCAATTGCTACAGCAGCAGTTGGTAAAGGTCAAGGTACATGGGATTCTGAATTATCAAATGTAAAATTAAACATTACAACACCTAGTTCACAAATTACAAATGGTGCGTATACAGGTAACGTAACTTGGACATTAGTGGCTGCGCCATAAAAAGTTACTAACGAGAATACTGCATTACTAGAAAAGGAGCTGCGCAGTGGTGCACGGCTCCTTTTCGATACATAGGAGGAACAAATAATGAAGACAATGCGCTGGCTAATCGTCACAGTTTTTATTTGTGTGATGGCATTAAGCATCCCTTCTGCTGTACAAGCAGAAGAAGCGGATGACAACATGAATACAAAATTTACAGTTAAACCCAATATTCCTGAGAATCAAGCGAAAAATACGCAATCCTACTACGATCTCATTGTAAAACCAGGACAGAAACAAGAAGTCGAATTATCATTAATTAATAAAACAGATGAAGAATTGACGATTGATTTAAATTTGGCGAATGCTGTGACGAATGACAATGGTTTAATTGTGTACAATGATTTCGAGAAAAAACCAGATTCAAGTTTAAAAGTACCCTTGACAACATTAATTAAATTACCTGAGGAACATGTAAAAGTTCCCGCTAAGAAAACCGTAACAGCCAAAATGACTGTCGAAATTCCAGCGAATGGTTTCCAAGGATTAGTTTTGGGTGGTGTTTATGCTTCGCTTGCAGAAGATGAAAAGGAAGAAAAAGGAAAATCAACGGGTTTAACCAGTCGATATGGATTTAATGTAGCAATTGCTTTACGAATGTCAGAAGATACACCGATGTATCTAGCAGAGACTCTTCAATTAGTTAAATTAGTTCCGACCATTGCTTTAGGAAATAAATCGGTCCAAGCGGTTATTCAGAATCCGACATCCGCTATTTTTCCTGAAGTACGTTTAGAAGGAAAAGTAACGAAAAAAGGCGAAACGAAAGAATATGCCAAACGGATTTTACCAAGTGTTCGTTTTGCGCCAAATTCGACGATGAACTTCCATTTAGATTTCGGGAAAGAAGATGTTCGTCCAGGAACCTATATTTTTGAAGGAAAAGCGGTCTTGAAAGAAGATGAACAACAAGTGTGGCCGTTTAAGCAAGAATTTACCATCAGTAGTCAAGAAGCCAAAAAATTAAATAAAGAAGCAGTAGTGAAATTGGTCCTACCGACTTGGTGGAATCAAGCTTTTTATGGCTTGTTAGCTGCAACAATTGTGAGTCTAATTCTAGCTATTTGGCGTTTTACGCAACAGAAAGCAACACTGAAACAACAAGCCTATTTACAACAAGAAAAACAGGCAGCCTTGAAAAATAGACAAGGAGCACGCTATGATGACAATGAAAAGTAAAGGGTCACTTCTGGTGACGTTGGGAATACTTTTAACCGTTGGCATTGCGAGTCTAATTGTTTCTTCTGAGAGTTTTGCAGAAGAAGTAGGGCAAACGAATATCGGTGTAACGTTCTATGGAGGGAAAGAGCACTAAAAACGGAAGGTGTCATTAAGCCAACAGAGCAACCAGTCACTGATAAAGATAAAAAAAAGTCACAACAACAAGACAAAGTGAGCAGAAAAACCACTGCTAAAACGAATCCGACTAATGCACAGACGTCATTACCAAGGACAGGTGAACGAAATAGCACGTGGCTTTACAGCCTTGGTATTGCATGTTTACTCGTAGTACTAACAAGTTTCTATTATTTGAATAAAAAAAGGAAAAAGGAAAAATAATGTGCTGTTTTTATAAATAGAGTTAATGTAGAAGGAGGAATATAGATGGAGATTACGATGTGGATTTGGATTTGTGCTGGCTTGGCCGTCCTTTGTTTTGCTTTGTTTTTACTGTTCTTAGTAAATAGCATGAATTTTGTACATCTGGCAAAGCCTAAGCAGTCTTTAGTAAAACAATCAATGTTTAGTTGGCTGCTTCTGGTGATGTGTGGCGGCTGGGTAGCGGTGGCTATCTTGCTGAATATCGCATTACAAACACAATTAACATAAAGAAAACCCGTTGTAAGTTTTTAAGAAACTTGCAACGGGTTTTTGTTAACTTTAAAATAAAGAACGGTACAATTTATCAAAAAAGTACAGTAGACATTTGTACCCAACTTAGATAGAAAATAAAGCGCTATCATTATATGATGATTACAGGAGGAGGACACAGCTGTGAATTATAAAATAAGTTATCTCCTTGACGAGTATGCAGGGCAAAAAATTGCGCTCTCTTTGGCTCAACAAATAACCGATCTTTCGCAACGAGAATTAGTGACGCAACTTTCGACAATAGGCGGAGAAGTTCAACAGAATACCGTCAGCATTCCAAACCTTTCCGCAAATGAATGGGGAAAACAACTTTTTCAACAACGTCAAGTGATCTATAGCGAAACAGAAAGACAAGCACTTATTTTTTTGCTCACTTATTCAGAAATCGAAGAACTATCGGTGTATCATTATCAAAATTTTTTAGACGTTTCGAAAGGCACTATTTTAGCGGACATCAAAAAAGTACGACACCAACTAGCAACTGAAAACATTGCTTTATCCTACGAACGAAAACGAGGGTTTTACCTAGAAGGAGATGAATTTCGGATTCGTCGTTTCGGGAAAAATTGGCTTGCCCGCCTCTTACAACAAAAGTCGGGCACCTTCGCTTTATTTTGCTGGCTCAGTCAGCATCAAATGAGCCAATACGCAAAAATGCGTGACGGCATTCAATTAGCCGTCCAGGAAGCGCAGCTTCAACTGGTACCCAGCAGATTGGATGAAATTAGTTACTTTCTTGCTTTTTCTCAAAAAAGATTAGGCAAATATGGAACAGTCGTCTGGCCTGAGAACCAGTTAATTCAGTCCTTACGCGCTTATCCCGTCAGTCGTCGTATTTTAAGTGATTTAGTTGGGCCTGTGGCGAATATAGAAACTGAGAGTCTTTTTTTCACGATTTGTTTAATGACAGCTTTGCAAGGAGAATTGCGAGATATGAAGTTAGAGTTTTTATTAGATATTTCTGGTGAAATTATTCGGAAAATGGAATTATTGGCCGTCGTTCAATTTGAGCAGCCTCGTGAATTGCTCATGAATGTGTATTATCATCTGGTTCCTGCCTATTTTCGGATTAACTATGGCTTTTACTTGCCGAATGTTTTAATCAAGGATATTCGACAATCGTATCGGTCGCTTTATCATCTTTGTGAACAAGCGTTAGCTCCTTTAGAAAAATTAACGAAACGGTCAATCCCGTCAGAGGAAATCGGTTTTTTTACCATATTATTTGGTGGAGAAATTTTCGGGCAAAAAAATGAACAGCGGCAAGAAAAGCTAAAAGCGCTAATTGTTTGTCCCAGTGGCATCAGTTCTTCGTTGATTTTGCAATCGGAATTGCGTCGGCTATTTCCAATGATTGAATTTAAAGAAACGAATGCGGTGAGGGAAATAGAGAATGTATCTGAAAAAAGCTATGACATCATTTTCTCAACGGTCCCTATTGAAACAGCCAAAAAAGTTTATCTTACCAAACCCATTATGAGCTCTTTGGAGAAAAATCAATTGATGCACCAAGTTCAATCAGATTGGCTATTGCCAGGTATTTCCATGCCAGATGTTAAAGATATTTTAGATGCGTTAAAACCTTATATTTCCTTAAAAAAAGGAGTCACAGAAGCGCAGTTATATCGTGTCTTGCATCGTAAAATGAACAAAATTTTAGAAAAAGAGGAGGATCTGCGTCCAATGTTATCGGAATTATTAACAACAGAAACAGTCCAAGTCCTGCCTGAAGTTGCAGACTGGCGAGCGGGAATTACAGAAGCTGCCAAGCCGTTATTAAAAAATGGCAGTATTACGGAAAAGTACATTGATGCAATGATTCAAAAAGTCGAATCGTTTGGGCCATTTATCCATATCTGTCCAGACGTAGCATTGCCTCATGCGCGACCAGAAGATGGCGTTAATCAGTTAGGCATGTCATTACTAAAAATCCAAAAAAGTGTCGATTTATTAGAAGATCCTAAGCATGAAATTCACCTTTTTATTTGTTTAGCTGCTTCAGATAACGAAACACATTTACGGGCCTTATCTAGTCTGACAAAAATTCTATCAAAAAAAGAATCATTACATCGCTTAGTGGCGGCTGAAACCGTCCCAGAAATACTATCAATTATCCAAGAAGGAGAGAAATAAGATGAAGATTTTTACAGTTTGTCAAAGTGGTTTAGGAACAAGTTTTATGGTGCAAATGAATATCCAACAAATTTTAGAGGAAGTCGGTGTTGATACAGATAATTTTCAAATTGATCACACAGATGTCGGGAGTGCCAGTGGCGATATGGCTGATTACTTCTTTGTCGAAAAAACATTGCAAGATGCTTTAGGGTCAATTCCTGCTGAAAAAATCATTCCTTTAAATGCGATTATTGATTACGATGAAACGAAGGAGAAAGTCTTGAAAGTTTTAGATGACAATGGCATTGCACATCAATAAGAAGGAGGAAAACATGGAAACTTTATTGAATTTATTTGTTTCAATTGTTAGCCAGCCAGCGATTCTGGTTTCATTAATTGCTTTGTTGGGATTAGTTTTACAGAAAAAGAAATTTTCTGATGTTGTTCAAGGAACGTTGAAAACATTCGTCGGCTTCTTAGTTTTAATTGGTGGCGCAGGGCTATTGGCGAACTCATTAACGCCCTTTGCGGAGATGTTCCAAACCGCGTTAAATACACAAGGCGTGGTGCCTAGTAATGAAGCAGTTGTAGCGATTGCCTTGCAACAATATGGGACACCAACTGCTCTGATTATGTTGGTGGGCATGGTTGTTAATATTCTGTTGGCGCGTTTTACACGTTTTAAATATATCTTTTTGACAGGTCAAGCGATGATGTACGTTTCGTGTTTGACAGCCGTTATTTTAGTGGGGGCCGGTTTTAGCGTTAGTTTGCCAATGATTCTTTTAGGTGGTTTATTTGAAGGAACTTTATTAACAGTGACACCTGCTCTTTGTCAGCCCTTTATGAAACAAATTACTGGAAATGATAAAGTAGCAATGGGGCATACAGGGAATATTGGTTATGCGGCAAGTGGCTTTATTGGAAAAGTCTTTGGGAATAAAGAAAAGTCAACGGAAGATATTAAAATTCCTAAAAGTTTTGGTTTTTTAAGAGACTCAACCATCTCAATTATGATTTTGATGTCGATTGTCTATGTGATTTTGGCTTTGCTGGCTGGGACAGGCTATGTCGAGCATGAGTTAAGCAATGGCGAAAATGCGATCATCTTTTCATTAATTCAAGCAGGAACCTTTACGGCTGGTTTCGTAGTGGTTTTACAGGGTGTGCGGATGGTTTTAGGAGAAATTGTGCCAGCTTTCCAAGGAATTGCTAAAAAATTAGTGCCTAATTCTAAACCAGCACTTGATGTTCCCATTATCTTTCCTTATGCGCCAAATGCTGTCTTGATTGGGTTCTTTGTGAGCTTTATTGTGGGAACTATTTCAATGTTAGCGATGGTTGGTCTGAATACCACCGTGATTATACCAGGCGTTGTCGGGCACTTTTTCTGTGGTGCCGCGGCAGGCGTTTTTGGAAATTCCACAGGGGGACGTCGGGGAGCGATTTTAGGGGCTGCGTTTAATGGCTTATTAATTAGTTGGTTACCGTTATTCATTTTACCAGTCTTGGGTGATCTACAGTTAGCATCCTCAACGTTTGCGGATACGGATTATTTAATCCCAGGCCTATTTTTAGGCAAATTAGGTGAGGCAGGTCCGAGTCTTTTAGTAGGAGGAATCATTGCTTTTGTAGTGGTTGTTCTTTTGGCTAGCGCTGTTTTGACTATGCGGGAGAAAAAAGTCGCCGAAGAAAACTAAGTGTTTTGTTCTAAAAAGGCAAGTGGGACAGAAGTCGTTTTGACTTCTGTCCCATTTGCCTTTTACCATTGTTCTTGGATAAATTGTGCAATTTGTTTCCGCGCTTGTCGTCCTTCTGGCAAGTACTGTTTCATTGCGAAAACGTGTTGCATGCCAGGCACCAATCGGCAAGTATCTTGTGGTCGTGGCCCTAATTGTTTTAAAAATTGGTGATAGGAAGGGCAAAAAACTTCATGTGTGCCGCCCACGAAAAAAAGTGGCGGAAATTTTTGATAATCAAAGGACAAGCAATTTAAAGAAAGCGTGGAGTGATTGGCCGTGTCGTCAATCTCTTGGGCAATTAATTGTAAATAGTTCATGCCAATCATTTTGTCCTTTTTTTGATAACTTTTGGCAACGGGAATGTCTAAATGTCCATCTAACCAAGGAGAAATTAAAACAGCAGCTTTGGGTAAGCGTTCAGGGAAATCGATGGCTAAATTCTGCAATACGTTTAAAACCAATGTACCACCAGCAGAATCACCTAATAAAATAACATCTTCGGGATCATAATGCTGTAAAATTTCTTGGTAAGCAGCATAGCAATGATTATAAATATCAGCAAAAGACTTATTTGGTGCTAATGGATATACAGGGATAAAATAATCTGTTGCAAAAGAGAGATCTTCAATTAGTTTATAACTAAAGTCTAATTGGCTATAGGCGAGATTCAATGTAAAGCCCCCACCATGCAGGTACAGTACAGCTTTCTTGGTAGGCGCAATAACGGAGTTTGACATGCGATACATCGTAGGAAATTGAGTCATTTCTTGAAGAGAAAAAAGATGACGTAAATGTTTTGGCAAAGTTACTTGTTCATTTAATGATCGTTGCCAATGATAAAAAGCCTTGGTGACTTTCGGATTTCGTTCAAGACGAGCAATTTGGGAAAGACGTAAAGAATCTTCAAAAAGACAGGCTTTTAAGGATTTTTGACGAGAACGTGCGTGAAACAAATATGCGCTAGCTAACAACAAACCAATCGATTTCTTTTTCAATTAAGGCCCTCCATTCAGCAAAAAGTAAATCATTTTTTCTACAGTATAACATTTTAAAAGTAGAACAACGAAATTTGTTGAAGGGATGAAAGGACGGTTTAAACGAATGTACGTATTTATTTGTGGTTGCGTAAAGTAAATGATTGTAGTAAATTAAATGAGATTAAGAGGTCCGGTGAATGGGCGCGTTCACGGCAAGGAGAGAAGTAGGATGACAAATAAAAAGGTTACAATTAAAGATGTTGCCAATGACTCAGGTGTCTCCATTACTACCGTTTCACAAATTTTAAACGGGAATGGGGCACGGTTTAGTGGGAAAACGGTCGAAAAAGTATTGGCTGCAAAAGAGCGATTAAACTATCAGCCCGACTATTTTGCGCAACGTATGGTGATGAAAAAAAGTAAGACGATTGGCGTAATCGTACCTGATATTACTAATCCATTTTTCGCGCAATTGATTCGAGGAATTGAAAGTGTTTTATACAAAGAAAATTTTATACTGATGTTATGTAATGCGGAACAAGATGTTACAAGAGAACATGAATATTTAACAGAGTTGATTCGTCGTAGTGTCGATGGCTTTGTGATTGCAAGTTCTGAAATTTCCAATCAAACGATTAATGAAACGCTACGTGCGAAAAAGATTCCATTTATTGTACTTGACCAAAAAAAAGCAGAAGGCTTTAGCGACGCTGTTTTGACAGACGATTATAGAGGTGGGCAACTAGCAGCAAAACATTTACAAGAGCAACGACATGAACAGGTCGTCGTGGTAATGCCACCACATGCGCCAGTCAATATTCAGCAACGGTTAAAAGGTTTTTGTTCTGTTTATACGGAAAAGGTCCAGTTAATCGAAACAGAATTATCAAAAACTGGCGGCTACCAAGCTGTCCCCGAAATTTTAAAAACAGAGAGCACCGGAATTTTTGCTATCAATGATGAAATTGCTTTTGGTTTATATCGAGGATTAGCAGAAGCGGGCAAAAAAATTCCTGAGGATTATAGTATTATTGGTTATGACAATGTTGATATGTGCGAGTATGTTTCGCCGCCGCTAACAACAATTGCTCAACCTGTTTTTCAATTGGGGCAAACTACGGCGACTCTATTATTGGAAAGAATCCATCAGCCTGCAAAAGATTGGGAGGAGCAAACCTTGCCTGTCCAACTGATTGAACGATTTTCGACAGCACCCTTGAAATAGCTTTCAAGGTGTGCTATATTTTTGTTGTGGAATTAAAACGTTTTACTAAAACGTTTTAATTAGAATGAAAAAATAAATTTTATTGAGGTGGATGAAAATGAACGCGGTTACAATTATCGGAAGTATCAATTTAGACACAACATTAAGAGTCAAAGAAATGCCAAAACCAGGCGAAACAATTCACGCCATTGAACATTTTACAGCGGGTGGTGGTAAAGGAGCAAACCAAGCAGTTGCAGCGAAACGTTCAGGCGCAGAAACATATTTTATTGGTGCTGTGGGAAATGATGGCGCTGGAGCTATGATGACTGATTTAATGAGTCAAGATGAAATTAATTTAACTGGGGTCACCACTTTAGAAAAAACAGCTACTGGCCAAGCCTTTATTATGGTAGATAACGCTGGTGAAAATAGCATTATGATTTACGCAGGAGCCAATAACGCCTTTACGCCAAAACAAGTCCAGGAACATCAAGAAATTATTGAAAAAAGTGATTTTGTGATTGCCCAATTTGAAAGTGCGATTGATAGTACGATTGCAGCGTTTAAAATTGCTAAAAAAGCAGGCGTCAAAACGATTTTAAATCCCGCACCTGCGTTAGAACAAGTTCCTGAAGAATTACTAAACGTGACAGATATGATTGTACCAAATGAAACAGAAACAGAAATTTTAACAGGCATTAAAATCACAGATGAAGAGAGTATGCGTAAAGCCGCAGAAGCACTTCATCAATTAGGGATTGAAGCAGTAATTATTACAGTAGGTAGTAAAGGCGCCTTTTATGACGTCAATGGACGAAGTGGTATTGTGCCTGCTTTTAAAGTGAAAGCGGTTGATACAACGGCTGCTGGCGATACTTTTATTGGCGCATTAAGTAGTATATTAGAAAAAGATTTTAGCAATTTGGAAGAAGCTATTCGCTATGGAAACAAGGCGTCCTCGTTGACTGTTCAACGTTTTGGAGCCCAACCTTCGATTCCTTATCAACACGAATTGGCAGACAAATAAAAAGGAGCGAGCGACATGAAAAAAACAAAAGTTATTAATTCAGATATTTCCCGCGTTATCGCACAAATGGGTCATTTTGATAAATTAAGTATTGGTGATGCAGGCATGCCAGTGCCTCGGACTACAGAAAAAATTGATTTAGCAGTTACCAATGGCGTCCCTAGTTTTATGGAAGTTTTAAACAATGTCCTTGAGGAATTGGCAGTTCAACGAATTTATTTAGCAGAAGAAATTAAAACAGAAAATCCTGACATGTTGGCAGCAATTGAAACTCGTTTACCAGAAACTCCCATCAGTTTTATTCCTCATACAGAAATGAAACAAGAATTAAACAACTGCCATGCATTTATTCGGACAGGGGAAATGACTCCTTACGCAAATATTTTATTAGAAAGTAACGTTGTCTTTTAAACGAGAGAGGGGAAATAGAGATGAATGCGACTGCATTATTAATCGGTTTAGGACCGCTTCTAGGTTGGGGGCTTTTCCCGACAATCGCTTCCAAAATTGGTGGTCGTCCAGTGAATCAAATTCTTGGTACCAGTTTAGGAACATTAATTTTTGCCGCTATTTTTTCAATGATTAATGGTTTAGCTTTTCCAACGGGCATGGATTTATTCTTTTCAATTTTATCTGGTGTCGGTTGGGCCTGTGCGCAAATCATTACGTTTAAATGCTTCACGATGATTGGTTCATCACGTGCCATGCCAGTAACGACCGCGTTCCAACTTTTAGGTGCTTCTCTCTGGGGTGTCTTTTTCTTAGGAAACTGGCCAGGTGCGACAGCCAAATTGTTAGGCGCATTTGCCTTAGTGTTAATCATGATTGGTGCCAAAATGACGGTCTGGTCGGAAACGGAGTCCGCTGAGAGTGCTGGGATTATGAAAAAAGCAGTTCTTCTATTAGCCGTTGGTGAAATCGGCTATTGGGCGTACTCTGCAGCACCCCAAGCAACGGCAATTGATGGCATGCATGCCTTTTTACCACAAGCAATAGGCATGGTAATTGTGGCAGTTATTTACTCAGCAGTTGTCACTATTAAGGGTGGGGAAACATCCCCATTTATAGAAGCTGTTTCTTACAAACAAATTTTTTCAGGCTTTTTCTTCGCCTTTGCAGCGTTAACTTATTTAATTTCAGCGCAGCCAGATATGAACGGCTTGGCAACTGGCTTTATTCTATCCCAAACATCAGTTGTGCTTGCAACGTTGACAGGTATTTGGTTCTTAGGTCAAAAGAAAACAGCCAAGGAAATGACCGTAACGATTATCGGCTTGGTTTTGATTTTGGCTGCAGCTACGATCACAGTGATGATTTAAAAAAGTATTCAACGACCTATTATTCAGGGCGTTGAATACTTTTTTTTATTTGTTCTAAAAATAATGCAGCAGCTGTGGAAAGAACCGTATTTTTGCGCCAAATTAAACTAATTTTGGCTGTTAAAGCAGGATATAGCGGGATAAAACGTAAATTTGTTTGCTTTGTTTCTAGAATACCATCAATGCTTAGGGCGCTACCTAGCCCAGCTTCTACCATCAGTGAAGCGTTGTAAAGTAAGTTGTAGGTCCCAACGATTCGGAACTGATCTAGACTTGCTTCGAGCCAATCAGAGAGTTGGCTCGGAACTTGTGCTTGTCGAGAAATAAATAAAGGTTCTTCTTTTAAATCGGCTGCAGTAATAACATTTTTAGTGGCTAAGGGATGGTCCTTTACAGTGATTAAGCCCCATGTATCTACAACTGGTAATGTTAAATAGCTATATTTTTGTTTAGGTGCAGGCTCAATAATTAAACCAAAATCTAATAATCCTTTGTCTAGCCGTTCTATTACATCATCTGCATTCCCGCTGTATAAATGAAGGTGAATATCAGCTGAGTGCTGGCTTGTTATTTGTTGTAGTGCATTCGCTAAAAAAGACATAGCTTTTGTTTCGCCGCCACCAATCGTGATTTCGCCATTAATGAATTCATTTTGCGACAAGTTGGTGACTGTTTTATTCGCTAAGCTTAAAATATCTTGCCCTTGTTTAGCTAAATATTCTCCTTCAGGTGTTAATTGTATTTGTCGATTTCCGCGTATAAATAATGTCACGCCTAATTCTTCCTCTAATTCTTTTAATTGCTTAGATAATGTTGGTTGTGATACATGCAATTGTTTGGCTGCGCCACTAATCGTTTTTTCTTGGACCACTGCTAAGAAATAGTGAATCACTCGTAATTCCATTACTTTCCCTCCTATAACTAAAACGCATACTTATCTATTTATTATAAGTATTAGACAGAGGAGTTGTCACGTATTACGATAAATTTAGCAAAAGGAGGCGATTAGGAATGCTTACAAAAAATCTCCAAGAACTAATTGCAACAGGTAGCATTGATAAAGATGAACCACTATTTCAACTTATTCATCAGATTCAAGAGGAAAATAGTCGCTATTTAATAGAATTAAATCAACAAGCCTATACACATAATGAAGTAAGGAATCTTCTTGCCACGATTATCCAAGACAAAATTGACGAAACCGTTACGATTTTATTGCCTTTTTATACAGATTTTGGACGCAATATACATTTTGGTAAAAATATTTTTATTAATCGGGCAGCTATGTTTGTTGATTTAGGGGGCATTATAATTGAAGACAATGTTTTAATTGGTCCGCGCGTTAATCTCTTAAGTGTCAATCATCCGGAACTGCCAATGAAACGGCGAGGCGTATTGCTAGCACCAATTACCATTAAAAAATTTGCGTGGTTAGGCGCGGGTGTTACTGTTTTACCAGGTATTACGATTGGTGAAAATGCTATCGTAGCAGCTAATGCGACTGTAACTAAAGATGTGCCAGCTAACGCTATTGTTGCAGGAACACCAGCTAAAATTATTCGTTGGATTCAGGAAGATAAGGAGGAAATATAATGAAATCATTATCAGAAAAAGTTATTGTTATCATGGGCGCTTCCAGTGGAATCGGTGAGGCAACAGCCCGTTTACTTGCCAGAAAAGGAGCGAAGTTAGTCATTGCAGCACGTCGACAAGAACGTTTAATTGCTATAAAAAAAGAACTTCCTGAAGCAACGATTCTCGTGCAACAAGCAGATGTAACGAAAGAAGAGGAAGTTCAGCGTGTAATCAAGCTTACAATGGAAAAATATGGACGAATTGATGTTCTTTTTAACAATGCAGGAGTTATGTCAACGGCGCCTCTTATTGAAGCACCAAAAGGAGAATGGCGTCAAATGCTAGATATTAATATTATGGGTGTTTTAAATGGCATTGCGGCAGTTCTTCCAATTATGGTTGAACAAAAATCAGGGCAGATTATTGCTACTGATTCTGTGGCAGGACATGTCGTTTATCCAGATTCGGCTGTCTACTGTGGAACAAAGTTTGCTGTTCGAGCAATTATGGAAGGATTGCGACAAGAACAAAGAGAGAATAACATTAAATCAACGATTATTTCACCAGGTGCTGTACAAACAGAACTTTATCAAACAATTTCTAATCGAGTAGTAGCTGAAACGTTACATCTAGAACAGTTAAGTTGGGGCTTAAAGGCGGAAGACATTGCGCAAGCAGTGGTCTTTGCCATAGACACGCCAGATCGTATGTCAATCAGTGAAATGGTTGTTCGCCCGACCACACAAACGATTTAATTTAAAAAGTATTCCTAGAAAGGAATACTTTTTTTAATCGTGATTGTTCGTTTTTTACAGAATTTAGAATTTGATATTTACTTATTTGTTGGTTTATTATATGATTAAACACGTTGTTTCATTAATAATGTTACTGATTCTAGCTAGAAACCTTTATATATAAGGTTTCTAGCTCTTTTTTTGTACTTAAAATAGTAAAGGTCTGTGCTTTTGTCTGTGCATTATTCAAATTGCGTCATTCTTTCTTGTTCAAATAACATTGATTTCTTAAAAAGATTTGCTAAGTCATTAGAGTTCTCTTCTGAAAGTAATCTAATATATTGCCCTCTTTGTTCTTTTTCAATGATGATAGGTGGATAACCATATGATAAGGCTAAAAATATATTCAGAAGTCTACCAGTTCGCCCGTTACCGTCACTAAAAGGGTGGATTCTTTCAAATTGAATATGGCTATCCGCTAAGGTTTCTGCCACTTCGTCTATTGTTGTGCTAACACTCATACGGTAAATTGTATTATCTACCCATTGAAGCATGAGAAAAGGAGTGTCTTGTGGGGTGGCTGTTTGAAAAGTTGATCCTAAAATCGCATTCTGTGTTTTTTTGAACTGTCCTTTATCCTCTTGAATACGATCTAATAGCAATGAATGAATATTTTTGACAATCTCAATAGTTAACTCTTTCTTTTCTTCTAACAATTCAATAATATAGTTAAATGCCTGCTTATGGTTTTCTACTTCATAAAACTCACGAATACTATAACCTTGTTCATTCGTTGATATAACACTTTCTAAGATAATTGAGACAGTTTCAGCCAATGAAATGGTGTTACCCTCTATAGCGCTTGAATGGTATGCCATACGAATAAGAACGTCACTCATATAGTCTTGTGTTATTTTCATAATAAGAACCTCCTAGAACCCAACAAAGTGGGCGAATTTTTCTGCTGTTTTTTCTTTTTCTTCGGGCATAACATGGGAGTATATACGATCTGTAATAGTGGTGCTAGTGTGTCCTAATCGTTCTGCAACTTCTTTAATTGGTATGCCTGATTGAAGAAGCAAACTTGCGTGTGTATGCCTAAAATGATGTGGTGTGATTCTAGGTAAATCATACTTTTTTATTAAACAGTTTAGCCATATGTTAACCACGTTTGGTGAAAGTAATTTATTATGGTTATTCGTGAAAATATATTGTTCTTCACTTGATGTATTAAAGCCCATTTGGAAATAGTCGCTCCTTTGGATTGTACGCCATTTAGCCATGATTTGAAGTGTTTCATTGTCTAAGCTGATAGAACGTGTGCTAGAAGCCGTTTTGGGCGTTTGAATGAGTATATTATAGAATTCGTCTTGTGCTACGGTCTTACCTATATACAAGCTCTTATTTGCAGTGTCTAGGTCTTTCCACTGTAAGGCTAGAACTTCACTCTTACGACAGCCAGTAAAGGCTAACAGCCTAAAAAACGCTAACTGTTTGAAATTACCATATTGTTTTAGACATTCAAAAAAATGATTCAATTCATCTTTAGTATAATACTCCAGTTTTGTTTCTTCCTCTTTCCACTTAGGAAGGATTGTTTTACACATAGGATTGCTATTCATTAGCTCCATAGATTCGCCATATCGCATAATTTGAGCTGTGAGTTTTCTATAGAATGAGTATTGCTTATGTCCCTGATTAAACCATTTATTAACTAAGTCCTGGCACTGTAAAACTGTTATCTCATCAAGCTTGTATTCACCAAGATATGGCAGTATGTGTTTTTCAGCAAAACGCTTATTTACAGCGACTGATGAGGGTTTAATCGTCAACCGCTGTTGTGCTAACCATTTCTCGTAAAGTTGCTTAAATGTCAAAACAGAGGGCTTATTGTCCAATCCATTTTCGTCTATATCTTTCAGAATGTCAGCAAGAGCAATCTGTGCTTGTTTTTTTGTTTTAAATCCTTGTCGCTTACGATAAACGTTTTTACCAGTTTTCGGATGACGTCCCACATAAGCATTAAACATATAGGCGGTTGACCCGTCTTTTTTTGTATATTTGTTAATTTGTGTCATTTTCTTTTTCTCCTATCTACCACCACGCCAATAGTATGTAGAAAAGAGGGGATTATTTTGTATATTACAAAAAATTAATCATCACTAGAATCATCTTGGCAATTTTTCATAAATTGTAAAGTTTTCTCTAAATCATCATAGGAAATACGAGTAGATTCTTCTAAAAACTCTAATACTTGGGATACAGAAGCACCGTCAAATTCATTATCAAGGCTTAGCTCTAGTAATTCTATAATACGATCTAATTGCTCAGTTTCTTTTTTTCTGAAATCAAGATACCATTTTAAAGACTTATGATCACTTTCCAACTGTTTTATAAAAAAATGAGCTTCGGTTAATAGTTCTGGATAATCCTTATTCAATAACTCTTGATTTTTTGTCGCCCATAGAGCTAGTTCGAATGAAGTTTCTTTGGATACATTATAGTAATTTATTTCCTTTGTTTGTAATCTTTTTAAAAGATCTATAGCATCGTCGTCAGTAGCTAATGGATAGTCGCGTCTGTCTGTTTCCCCCATAAGGTATTCCAAAGAAACATCGAAAAAATCAGCAAGGGACATCATCATTCCTAACTGGGGTTCTCTTTTACCTGTTTCGTATTGGCTTAGAGTATTATCTCGTATGTTTAGAATTTCTCCCATTTGTTTGAGAGTATATCCTCTTTCTCTGCGTAAATCACCAATTCTATTCTTCATAAAACTCACCTTCCTATCTATTGTTATAAAACTATTATACTAAAAAAATAATTTTTTTCTACAAAAAAATCACAATTTGTGAATTTAACACTTGACACTCACAATATGAGAATGTTATATTTTACTCACAAAACGTGAGGGAGGGGAAATCATGTTTGAACTAGATTTAGAAATGATTGCTAAATTACGTGAGCGCCGAGCAAGAAAAAACATTACTTTAGATGAGGCGTCTCAAGAAATTGGTATTTCATCTAAAACGCTAGGACAGATTGAAAATGAGAAAATCTTGTCTGTGCGTAAAACAGTCTACAAAAAATTAGTTGACTGGCTGGTAAATGAAAAAATTTATAAGGAGGGTTAACCGATGGAACAAGTCGAAACACCGCCAGTAGTCGTTCAGGTATCCCATACACTTGATAAAAAGCAATTGAATGCAATTAGTAAGGAAGTGTATGAAACGATGCTAGAGGCGATTGAGAGAGCTCGTAGAGACAGCGAGCTTGATAATGACCTCATCTATACAAGAGTTGGAGCAAGAAGATTCTTAAATAATTGTTCTGAAGCTTATTTAGATGAATTGATAGCGAAAGGGCTACCAACAGGCCGCCGATTATCTGACAGAAAAACTTGCTGGAGCAAACGTCAACTACGATCTTGGCTTCTCGAAAATGAATAATAAAATCCACCCGCCAATAGAGAAGCAAAGGTAAGCACATAGCCGCAAACATAGGAAGCTATAAAATAATTAGATTGAAGGAGGCGACAAAATGAATACAATGCAAATCACAGCAAATGATATAACGACAGATTTATTAATCAAAGAATATCAGAAACAACGAGTTGTGACTTTTAAAGACGTGGATGAATTACATCAACGACCAGAGGGGACTGCGAGAAGAAACTTTAATGAGAACAAAGAATACTTTGTTGAAGGTGTTGATTACTTTTACTTGAAAGGTGAAGAGTTAAAAGAATTAAAGGCTCGTACGAATTTCGTCGGACCCTATGATAGTCAGTTAGTGTTAATCACTCAAACAGGGTATCCAATGTTAACTAAGTCAATGAACGATCCATTATCTTGGGCAGTCCAACGCGAATTGGTGAATAGCTATTTTAATCCGACTAAGAAGTCAGCAAACAGACCGAAGTCACTAAACACTGTGCTACGTAAAAACGTTACAACAGCAAAATATATGCAAGAACTTGGGGTGAGCAAAGGAATAGCTTCAGCAAAAGCGATTGAGTTAACAGAACAAGAAACCGGCTCTGATTTATCCCCTTGGAAAGCTTTACTTCCATATAAAGAAGGCAAAGAAGAGACATTTAACCCAACTCAAATCGGAAAAATGATTAAGTGCAATGCTCAAGATGTAAACAACCGTTTGATAGAAGCGGGGCTTCAAACCCGTATAGAAGGAAGTAAATACGAAATAACCGATGCTGGGGAGTTTTATGCAGAATTACTCCCGTTCTCTAAAAACAACGGACACAACGGCTACCAAATTCGTTGGAAAAAATCAGTAATTGAATTAATCAAATAGGAGGAAATAACTATGAACAAGCAAGATCAATTATGGGAACAACAGGACAAACTTATCGGAGAGATCGATTTCATTTTGAGAGCATTTCAAGAAGAAACACCTATTTACAACATAGTGACAGACGATTATCCAGCCATTGAAGGATTTATCGGGAACTCTGTATTAGAAACATCAGAAGGAAATGCTGGCTACATCATGCACGGAGAAGATAATGAGATCGTTTTTGCACAGTTCTTTTCTGATGATAAAAAGATTCATACTTATATGAAGGACGGAAAAATCATTAGTCAACAATTTCTAGTGCTTGATCCCGAAATGAAAGGCTCTGCAAATATATTAAACTGTTTAGCTAAGAAAGTTGATGAATTGCGAGCGATCCAAACTGAACTAGACGAGCTCGAAGAGGAGGCAACAAAATGAATGAGCTAATTAAAGTAACAACAAACGAGAACGGACAACAAGTGACAAGTGGCCGAGAATTACATGAATTTTTAGAAGTGAAAACGCCGTACACACAATGGTTCGAAGATATGTGTAGATATGGATTTTCTGAATCTGTTGATTTTATCAAGCTAAATGAACTTTCAGAAAAAAATGAAGGTTCAAGAGTCGTTAAACGGAGCATTATTAATCATGCTTTAACATTAGACATGGCAAAAGAGTTATCTATGATTCAACGTACAGATAAAGGAAAACAAGCTCGACAATATTTTATTGAAGTAGAAAAGCAAGCTAAAGCTTTACCAATGAGCAACACAGAACTATTGCTAGAAACGGCGCTGAAGCACGAGCGAGCTATTGGCGTGGTAAACGAACGCTTAGACAAGTTAGAAACAGAAACTGCTTTAAACGCTAGCCAGCGTAGAAAAATCCAAGGCATGGTTCAATCGACGGTTATCAAGGTATTAGGCGGAAAAAAAGCAAATGCTTATAAAAATAGCAGTATTAATAAGTCAGCATTCAGTAATTGCTACAGTCAGTTAAAGCGAGTGTTTGATGTTAGTTCGTATGTAGATATTCCTAAAGTACATTTTGAAGAAGCTTTACATTTGATTCCGAAGTGGCAACCAGATTTAGAATTACAGTCTAAAATAGACACAGTAAATGGTCAAAGGGACCTGTTTGATGATTTGGAGGTCTACAAATGATTATCCATTTCCAATCAGTAAAAGAGCAAAAAATCAATGAACAGGTAAACTCGTTATCTCAAATAATGAAGAACCTCCCAGAAGAGAAGCGGAATGATATTGTGAACTTTTTAGAATTACTAGTGAAATATCCAGAATGGTTTAAGGCGGTGAAGGTGAAATGATTTATGTAGGTAAAGTAATTCCCTCACTTTAGAAAATATCGAAGCCGGCTTAATTCAACAGGTAAATAAACTTTTAGATTTTGTGGAAGGAGAGGATACAAATGGATGTAAAAAACACAATAATTGAAATTCAAGCCTTACACTTTTGTATTGATGATTACCTCAATATGTTAGCGAACCTTTCAGTGGGTTATGAAAAAAATGAAGCGGGTGCCACTTTTGAGTTGGCTCATGAAACTGCACGTTGTTCTGGTCATATGAGTATTTTAAGCGGCATGCTCTACAAAAAAATAAGTGAATTAGAGGAATATGTAAAAAAAGAGCCTACCTCGTCCACCAACGAAGTAAGGCATTAATCAAAAATAAGTTAATTAAATAATAACATGGAAAGCATTAATTTTAAATACCTAAATATTATCGCTTAAAAACACAGGAAGATTATGACAGTTTAATAGTGTTTTAGAAGCACAAGGGTATAGATGGGCTACTGGTGATAAACCGAGAACTAATCAAATAAAACAAAAAATACCTCCTGCAGTTTCCGCTACAGGAGGCAATCGTTGAAAAATGAATCATAGAATAGTGAGATTGAATGCGATAAAAAATAAAATACACTAGGAGGAAAGTATATCATGGAAAACAAAAAAATTCAAAGATTATTGCAAGAATTAATAGATGAGTATCATTGTTTTCTCCTATCTACCACTACGTGAATAGTATGTAGATATGATTTTTAAGAAAAAACAGCTTTTATTGTGAATGAAGGTTCATTGCTTAAACGCTCAGTATCGGAAAAATCAGGAACTATAGAGTAATAACGGTCATTTAATTCATAATCACCAAGTGGTTCATCGTAATATTCAAAACCGCTAACTAATCTTCTTGAAAAAGAAAAAAGTGATTCAAAATCAATATAAAGATAAGTAAATTTTTTTAACTCATGAAGTTCTTGTTCAGTGAGAGACTCAATAAATTGATGAGCGCATAGTTTTATGATCCTTTTTTCTTCAGTATAATGAAGATTTTCAAACTTATAGTAGTAAGAATTATCTTCAATATTTCTCGGGATAAAATGAAGTCCTGCAGTAGTATCGTTTGCAACTTTCAGAACATAATCTATTACAATGTTCTCCTTATAAGTATAGTCAACACCATTATCAATAGAAATTTCAAATAAGTAAGATCCATTAAAACCATTTTTTTCAATGTGGAAAATAGTTATGTTCCCTGGGTCGTTAATCTCATAAAAAAGTTCACCGTAGTATATATCAAGATGACGAGCTAAAGTTTCAATCGTTTCTAGCTTGACCATTCTGCTTTGGTTGTTAGCTATTTTAGTTAAAGCTTGTCTAGAAATACCGGTTTGTTCGGATAATTTGTTTATGGACAGACCTTTCTCCGCTAAGATCTTATCTAACGTAAATATTAACATATCGAAACACCTCCAATAATAGTTTACACAAACGTTACAATAATAGCAATTTTTATTAACAATTATAAAATAAGAAAAATTGTAACCTATAGATGACGATAATGTTATTTATTATTGACAATTAAAACAAAATGCTTTATTGTTATCAATAGGTTGCAAATTAAGTGATCTATTGATACGAAAAAGAGGTGAGAAAATGAAAGCAAACACAGAAATTCGAAACAAGATTGAATCAAATCGTATCTTGTATTGGGAAGTAGCCGATAAAGTCGGTATTGCACAAAGCAACTTATCAGTATGGCTACGCACACCAATGCGTAAAGATCGCGAAGAACGTGTTAAAAAAGCGATTGATGAATTATTAGCAGCACGGAAAGAAAGCTAATGGGGGGTTGCATAAAAAAGGGATAGCACAAAATTATGCAGACCTTCAAAACATAGAACAAAGATACAAAATGTAACGCTGTATAAGCGAAATGAGAGGCAGGTCGAAAATTTCGACCTCGTTCATATTAATGAAGGTTGCATCCTAAAAAAAGACAAGAAGGGGACTAAGCGATGCAGAATTTAGTTTTAGCACAAGAAGAATTGTTTCAGGGGATTTCTTGCGACCTATGGGTGGATAACAAAAGGAATCCTTACATGACCATTCAACAATTAGCGAATGCGTTGGAATACAGAAGTAAATCAGGTATTGAAAATATAATTATGAGGAATCCATATTTACGGAGTAAGGAATTTTCAAGTACCCACAAATTGAGGGTACTTGAAGGTGAGAGAATTGTTAAGCGTGAAACTTTAGTTTTCACCAAAGACGGAATAATGGAAATTGGGTTCTTATCACCTAAACCAAAAGCTCGTGAGTTCAGAGCGTGGGCTAGAAAAATACTTACTGCTTTTATGTATGGTCAGCTTGAATGGAAAGAAAAACGTCTTCAAGGAAAAGCGATCCGTGTAACTATGACTGACGCAATCAAACAAGCGGGGTTCAGTGCTCATTTTTATAAGCATTTCACTGATCTTGTCTATAAAAAAGCATTGGGCTTCAATGCTAAACAGCTATGTGAGGCTAGAGGGGCTAAGCCAAAAGCCACACCGTTAGATTTTCTCACTACTAAAGAGCAGGCGGCAGTCAATCAGATTGAAGAACTGACAACAGGTCTCATCTTATTAGGGCGCTCATACGATGATATCAAGCTGATTCTGAATGTTGGGGTAGTTATCTATCAAACAACGCTTAAAATGCCAGAAAAGGCTCGTTAGGCGGGTTATCGTATGGAAGCACAACAAAAATTACAGGTCGAAATAAGCCACACAGGGAAGAGAGTTTATTTATTCTTTTGATTGATTTTGAAGTGATTTGATAAATTCTGAAGCGATTTGAATAAATATCTGCTTTGTAGTTTCGGATAGATTTAATTCATCTTTAAGATCGCTAGAGCCAACACGTGACCATAACGGTGAAAAATCATCGTCTATTAGTATAGTTACTTGTTCTATCTTACTAGGTTTATCAGGATATTTTTCTTTTAAACTATAAATCTCAGAACGAGCATTACCCAAAATTTTATTGATATCATCTTTTAGTTCATTATCTATGGAAGTTTCATAATCATATGCAATAAGTGTGGTATCAGTTTCAATTAGTTTTTCTATTTCTTTGTGAAAACTATCGTTTTTAAAAAAACTATAGAAGTCTTTTTCTATTGGTATTTGTATGTCGTCTTTTAAACGTCCGTATTCATCAATATCATCAAAAGAAGGGATATTAAAATAAGTATTTATGATTAAATTTTGATTTGTTTTAACTTTTTTAGAATAAATATTTATTAAGTAACCTCTCAACCACGGATAAAGAAAATCTGTTTTTTCTAAAATTTCCCACTCTGGATCAGTTCCTACACATAATGATGTAAGATATTCTCGCATCGCTTGTGTAAGAATTGAATCTAGATTTTCATTATTAAAATATTCCAAAGCTTTTTTTTTGGTATCACTGAGTTTGTCAGAAGAAAGACAATCATAGTAAGCTTTTTTAGCTACTTTCAAGGCATACTCATCACTAACTCTTTGCTCACTAACTCCCATTAGATAGCCAACTGAAACTTTAAAATAATTAGCAATTTTTTCCCAAGTTTCTTGTTTTGGTTCACTGTCCTCGTTTTCATATCTATTAAGAGTGGAACGGGGAATATCCAATTCTTCGCTTAACTCAACTAAAGTAATATTTTTTTCTTTCCTTAATTCTTTTAGCCTGTTCATTAAGGAAGACTCCTTTCTTGTTAGTATTCTTATGGATAGAGTACATCACTTTTTGTGTAAAATCAAATTTAATTCCTAATAAATGAGAAAAAAGTTTGACTTCCCATTTATTGGGAATTATAATCAAAGTATCAAATCCCAAAAAATGGGAAATAAAGGAGGCGAGAAAATGTTTGAACTAGATTTAGAAATGATTGCTAAATTACGTGAGCGCCGAGCAAGAAAAAACATTACTTTAGATGAGGCGTCTCAAGAAATTGGTATTTCATCTAAAACGCTAGGACAGATTGAAAATGAGAAAATCTTGTCTGTGCGTAAAACAGTCTACAAAAAATTAGTTGACTGGCTGGTAAATGAAAAAATTTATAAGGAGGGTTAACCGATGGAACAAGTCGAAACACCGCCAGTAGTCGTTCAGGTATCCCATACACTTGATAAGAAACAATTGAATGCAATTAGTAAGCAAGTGTACGAGACTACCTTAGAAGCGATTGAGCGAGCTAGAAAAGATAGCGAGCTAGACAATGACCTCATCTACACAAGAGTTGGAGTAAGACGTTTTTTAAATAACTGTTCAGAAGCTTATTTAGATGAATTGATAGCGAAAGGGATGCCAACAGGCCGGCGATTATCTGACAGAAAAACTTGCTGGAGCAAACGTCAACTGCGATCTTGGCTTCTCGAGAATGAATAATAAAATCCACCCGCCAATAGAGAATCCAAGATAAGCACATAGTCAAATGTCAGTTGCAAATGGTTTTAAATTATAGGAGGAGAAAGAAAATGAAGCAATTACATGTAATAGGAAAACAAAAAATTGGAAATTTTGAATTTATCGCAATCGAAGGAGGTTTCGGTGAAGGTAAGAAAGCGATGACGGTGAAAGACATTGCTGGGATTCATGAAACAGAGGTTAGGCGAATCAACGAGGTAATCAATCGTAACAGAAAAAGGTTTATCGACGGTGTGGATATTATCGATCTGAAATCCGCTATCGTTCAGAACGATAACGAAATTTCGAAGTTTGGATTTACTCAGAATGCGTTTAATGCGTCCAAGAACATCTACATCTTATCCGAACGAGGATACGCAAAACTATTAAAAATCTTAGAAGACGACACGGCGTGGGAAATTTACGATCAATTGGTTGATAACTATTTTACTTATCGCAAGACAGTCCAATCAATCGGTTCTGATATGTCAGATTTAGACGTACGACGAGTGAATGCTACAGCACGACTAGAAAATGCGCTAGTTCGTAAAGCGAAATTGCTTGCAGAATTATCTGAGAATGCAACAACTGAAGTGAACAAAGCGCTTTTACAAGATAAAGCAGCCGAAATACTAACCGGCGAAAAAATTCTTGAAATGCCAACGTTACGCCAGCATCTATTCGATAGTGATCAAATTGCTAAAAAAGTTGGTGTATATTCCAAAAACGGCAAACCACACGGAACAGCAGTAAGCCAACTCATCAAGCGGGAAATTTTAGTTGAAGAAGGTGAATCAGAAATCGTACCGGGAGCAACGAATCACTGGGGTGGATCGGTCACCAAATACGCTGAGTCAGTTATCGACAAAGTAAAAGTTTGGTTAGAAGAGCATGATTATCCTACGAAGATTAAAGGGTCAAATATGGATTATCATGTTCAATACGAATTTTAGGGTACTACAAGAATTAGTCGGTCAAATAAATTTATTTGAAATCTAGGAGGAAAGAAATGCTTAAATTAGTATGGGTACCTAAAAAGTACAAAAATTTTTCTATCAGTGAAATCGTGGAAGAAGCAGAAACAATTTTAAAAGAGTGTAAAGAATCCGAAAAACGAAATGCCAAGCTTTACGCAGATTTAATGATTCTTCAAAATAGTATAGCTAATCTTACGGAGGAAGAAGCAAGACACAACTTGTCAGTATTGATTCCGTGGCTAGAAAGTCAGTTCCCTAGTTTGAAAGAAATGGAGGGATTCTCACATGAAAGTTAGAGTGACTAGCGGTCAATTCAAGGATTATCTAGGGAAAGTGTTAACTGAAGTACAAAAAGACATGTTCCTGGTGCAGTTTAACGATCGTACAACAGGTATTATTACAAAAAAGAACCTACGTGTTGTAGGAAATTGATAGGAGCAAATACAATGAATGAAGGCAAAAGAAAAAGCCTTTACTCGAATAGTCTTGGCGGACAGAGTAAAAGGCAGTAAAAAGGCTTAATATAGCCATCTTTTGTCTTCAATTATAACAAAAATTGGAGGAAAACACAAAATGAAACGAAATTTAATGATTTTAGGGCTATTAATCGGCGGAATTTTCGGCTTATTACCATTAATCGCAAAATTAAGTATTTTCACAGGTTTAGCAGTGTATCTCTATACTGCCTACGATGAGCATGCTTATCAAGTGAGAACTGTGGGACGTAAATAGATGTACTATAAATCTGAGATATTAAACACGCCAGATAACTTCGACTTATCAGAAATTAACCAAGGCATTGATGAATTAGAAAAGAATATTGATAAAACATATATAGGCAAACACTTTAAAGAAAAGTTGGCCATTCTATATATTTTAAAAAGTCACGCTGAAAATAAACAAGTGTGTAGAGAAGTTCACACTTTAAAGGAGCAGCTTTTAGCAGAATGGTTGTGTATAACGAATATAAGAGATGCTAGAGTAAGGACATTTAATACTTGGGTTAAAATATCAGAATCAATTAAAAGGCGCTGTATTTGTCCGTGATGGCCTTAAATACGAGCTTGAGAAATTGCAAATAAAGGAGGTAGTGAGCAAATGATTATCCATTTCCAATCAGTAAAAGAGCAAAAAATCAATGAACAGGTAAACTCGTTATCTCAAATAACGAAGAACCTCCCAGAAGAGAAGCGGAATGATATTGTGAACTTTTTAGAATTACTAGTGAAATATCCAGAATGGTTTAAGGCGGTGAAGGTGAAATGATTTATGTAGGTAAAGTAATTCCCTCACTTTAGAAAATATCGAAGCCAGCTTAAATCAACAGGTAAATAAACTTTTAGATTTTGTGGAAGGAGAGGATACAAATGGATGTAAAAAACACAATAATTGAAATTCAAGCCTTACACTTTTGTATTGATGATTACCTCAATATGTTAGCGAACCTTTCTGTAGGTTATGAAAAAAATGAAGCGGGTGCCACTTTTGAGTTGGCTCATGAAACTGCACGTTGTTCTGGTCATATGAGTATTTTAAGCGGCATGCTCTACAAAAAAATAAGTGAATTAGAGGAATATGTAAAAAAAGAGCCTACCTCGTCCACCAACGAAGTAAGGCATTAATCAAAAATAAGTTAATTAAATAATAACATGGAAAGCATTAATTTTAAATACCTAAATATTATCGCTTAAAAACACAGGAAGATTATGACAGTTTAATAGTGTTTTAGAAGCACAAGGGTATAGATGGGCTACTGGTGATAAACCGAGAACTAATCAAATAAAACAAAAAATACCTCCTGCAGTTTCCGCTACAGGAGGCAACAAAACCATCAAATAAGATTGAAAATAATGCTCACAACAGATTATACCATATATCAAAGACTATAGGTAGTGTCTACAATAATCGTTTTAGAGTAACTGAATGATCGAACGTTAAAAAACGATGAGGAAGAACCAGTTAGTTGTGGAACTTGTGAATATTGTAGAGGACACAACAAAATTACCAATTTTACCAGTATGGACGATTTATAGGAGGTGCATAACGAATGAATACTGGATATATAAAATTGTATCGAAAAGTGACTAATTCATTTGTTTGGACTAATTCCGATATGTTCAAGCTTTGGATACTATGTTTAATGAAAGCAAGTCATGAAGACAGTAAGTTTTTGTTTAATGGTCAAGAAGTACGCTTGACAAGCGGACAATTCGTCACGGGAGCCCATGCGATAGCAAAAGAGTACAACGAAGGAGTGTCGAGTGACAAAGCGATTGCATGGAGAACGCTATGGAGATGGCTTAAGAAATTTGAAAATGAAGAATTATTGACAATCCAATCAAACGCTAGATACAGCGTTATAACAATAAAAAATTGGTCTGATTATCAATCAGGTGACAAGCCGTTGACAAGCCAAAGACAATCGAGTGACAAGCCATTGACAACATACAAGAATGAAAAGAATGATAAGAATGAAAAGAATATAAATAATAAAACATTATCGTCGCAACCACGTAAAAAACGTGTTTACGACCTCGACTCTAATTATTATCAACTCGCAGAACGGCTATTCAAACAGATTTGTCAGAATCAGGAAATCAAAGAACCGAATTTACAATCCTGGGCGGATGATATTCGGAAAATGATCGAGATCGACAAGCGGACCGAAGACCAAGTAGGCCGGATGATTGATTGGAGTCAAGCAGATAACTTTTGGTCAGCCAATATTTTATCTGCAAGAAAGCTACGTGAAAAGTACGACACGATGGCAGCGCAAGCTAATCGTCAGTATAAACAATCAAAAAATAGACAGGAAACTTGCGTAAAACAAAAACAGAAATCGAATTCGGAGGTGGAATTTTAATGGACTTTCCGCTTCTAGATGAGTTACGGAAAACGAATGAAAGATGCCCGATACACAATATCCCTTTAAATCAGTTTAAAGATCACGAACCTTTTTGTATGGAGTGTAAAAAAAAATACCTTCGTAATATTGAGCAAGAAACAGTAAATCGTGCTTTTGAAAAACACGAACGCCGACGAACGATTGAGGTTTTGGAAACTGATTCAATTGTCGGTGATCCTAAATTATGGCAAGCGAGTTTTAATAATTATCAAACGGACAACGAAGAAACAAAAAACGCTTTGCTAAAAGCCAGACAGATTGCGGCCGAATATCTGAAAGCTATACAAATTGAGAAACAGTTAGAAAAAAAGATAGCCGTAAGTGAAGACAAGGAAGAAAAAGCAGCGTTAAAAAAGAAACTCCTAGAGGTTCCAAAATTCAATACGATCTTCACTGGCGTGCCTGGTGTTGGAAAATCACATCTTGCTATGGGAATGTTGAGAGCAATCAATGAGACTGCTAATCCAATGATGAGTTGTCTGTTTGTATCAGTAAATGACCTTTTCCGGCTAATCAAATCAAGTTTTGGAAAGCCGGATAGTAAATACTCAGAGTTGAACATGACCAGGTTGCTTTCTAGTGTGGATCTACTGGTTATTGATGATTTAGGTTCAGAAGCGTCATTTCGACGCGGAGAGAAAGATAAAGAAGCTGGAAATTATACGCAAAATGTTCTTTTTGGGATCCTAAACGCGCGGCAGCGAACGATCATAACGACGAATTTAAACAGTGACGATCTTGAAGATGTTTACAATGCAAAAATTGTTTCTCGCCTGTACAAAGGTGTTGAAGGTCGGATCATTAAATTTACGAGCGCAACGAATGATAAGAGAAGCAAAGTCGAATTTTAGAACGCGGAGGAATTTTTATGTCAAATACAAAAAGTTTAGCGGAGGAACTAGAACTTTCTGTTCAGTTCGTAAAAGAGCAAATCGAATCTGGAATTGAAAAAACTGAAATGGTTCAACAAGAATTAATCCAAATTATCGGAAAAGCGGTTCAATTATCTGATGCTATCAGTGAGGAGGCGGAATGATGGGCTGTCCAATATGTAATGGGAAAAAAACGATCTGGCATGGGGCTGAACAAACTGGGATTTTCATTTGTCGTCCTTGCCCAGTATGTAACAATAAAAATTTAACAAACGAAAAAGTTTTACTGAAAAGTGTGTTAGTTCTGGATAAGGGGAAGTAGTGAATGACAAAGTACCCGACACAAGAATCAAAAATCAGGCGCCAAAAACATGTGGCAAATATGCGTCATGAAGCAATGAAAAATATTTATGAGCTAGGCTATCCTTTTGGATACTTCAAAGCCAGTTGTCAATTTGCGATTGAAACGCCTATAGGTGTCATTGATTACTTCGGGATAAATGGCACTTGGGTTGTTCGCAAAGGACAAGATCGAGGAAAAAGCATACGCAAAATGAAGCAGTACATCAAAAACAGAGCAGGTGATCTCGTGGAAAAAGTAAAAGTTGTGAAATGCAGTGGGTACCTGGATAAGAATGGGAATCTCACTAATCAAATTAAGCAGGCGTACCACTTTACAGATGACGAATTGGCGAATCTTGCTGCAGAAATGGCAGGTGGAAAGGTCGTAAACGTTGTAATTCCACCAGAAAAGCCAAAACAATTACTTGCAAAAGTGAAAGAAGAATCATTTCAAGAAAAAACAAAGAAGAAAACCAAGAGCAATCAGTCTTGGATGAATAAGAAATAATTTGTTGTTTTTTGTAGCGTGATTTAACCGTAGCTATATTTAAAAACTAGTTTAGGGTAATTAATCATAAATGATTTAAAACGCCTTAAATCGAAAAATAAAGCGGTAAAATTGTGAGGTAAAAAAAGATGAAATTAACTAGTGTGACCTTTAAGCCGTCGGCTGAACGGTTTCCGCCAATTGTGGCAATAGATTTAGACCAATTAACACCCAATGAGTACGTGACACTTAGAAATTTGGGGTATGACACGCAACTTTCTAAAATTACAAAAAGGACCTTTGAAGAGTTGGAAGGCCATTTGGGAATTCGAGGAGACGTTGCAAAGAAAAATGGATTTTATGTATTAATCAAATAATTAAATTTAAGAAAGAGGTATAAAACTTTGACTAAAGAAGAAACTACGACGCTTGGTTGTATCGCTCAAGTATTATTTATACCGATAGCAGTAGCTATAAGCGGTTGGACAACAATGTATTTATGGAATGGGCTTATCAGTTCTACTTTTGGGTTAATAACATTAAATTTTTGGCAGGCAGCAGGTTTAGACGTGTTTATAAGTTATATGATCTCAGACGGCGGCAAAGATGGACGTTCTACAATCGAAGCAATAGTTGGAGCTTTGGCTAAAACTTTGATTATGTTGTTTATTGGTTGGATTATTATTCAAAATATTTAATTAATCAGAAGGGAGTGGAGTTTGTGGCCACAGTAAAGAATTCTTTACTCCTTTGAAATTATGAATAGTTATCAAAAGAAAATGGTTAAAGTTATGAAAGGCCTTTGCGGAAAAAGAAATATGTACGAAGTGTTTTTCGACTTTACTAAAATGTCAGCATGCAGCATTTCTAATGTTTTTGACAAAGTGCATTTTGAAGAAAGAGAGAAGTTGTATCTGTCTATTCAAGAGAAATACACCGAAGAAGAACAAGAAAAGTTCCATGAATTATTCGCTTTGCTAGTTGAAGCTTTAGAAGAGACTACGACTGATATACTAGGTGAATTGTATATGACTTTGGAAATCGCTAATAAAGATGCAGGGCAATTCTTTACACCATACAATGTAGCTCGTTTAATGGCAGAAATGAATTTTAGCGAAAATGATGAACAATTGAAAAATGGAAAGCCAGTTGTTTTTTATGAGCCTTGCATTGGTGGCGGTGTTACTCTCATTGCTTTAGCAAATATTATGCGAGAAAAAGGCTATAACTACCAAAGAAATTTGAGAGCGTTGTGTGGTGACATCGACGGAAATGTACTTTCAATGGCGTATGTACAGTGTTCCTTGTTAGGAATAGATGCGATAATTGAAAGAAAAAATGCACTGAGTAATGAACCTGCAACAGATGTATGGTTTACACCGTTTTACGCTTTGAATAGAGCAAAAGAAAAAGAAACGCAAAATACATTAGAAATACTAAAAGAAGTAATGGAACTTCTGGAAAATAAAACAAGTAGTTCATTTACTGAACCAGAACAGCTGGCATTATTTTAGAAAATAAATAGAAAGGAGCGGGAGATTTGCGGCCGCATAAAAAGCTTTTTGCTCCTTTAAATTATGAAAAAAATACTTGATGCATGCTGTGGTAGCAGGATGTTTTGGTTTGATAAGAAAAACGAACAAGTTTTGTTTATGGACAACAGAGAACATTACGAAAAATTAGAGAGCGGACACGTCATCGAGGTTAATCCTAACCTTGTTGCAGATTTTAGAAAGATGCCTTTTGAAGATAATTTGTTTTATCATGTTGTATTTGATCCTCCGCATTTATTGAGGGTTGGTAGTAACAGCTGGTTAGCTAAAAAGTATGGCAAGCTAAACGAGAAAACTTGGAAAGAGGATATACAAAAAGGTTTTTCTGAGTGTATGAGAGTTTTAAAGCCTAATGGGACGTTAGTTTTTAAATGGAATGAGGATCAAATTAAGCTATCTGAAATATTAAGCATAATTGATTATGAGCCATTGTACGGCAATAAAAGAGCAAAAACACACTGGTTAGTATTTATGAAAGCGAGTGAAGAAGATGATTCCAAAGTTTAGAGCGTGGGAGAATAAAACAGTAGGGTTGGTTGAAGTTATAAACATTGATTTCAGAGAAAAAGAAATTAAAGTCAGTCATTGGGAGTATGGAGATTCTATTTATTTTCCTCTAGATGACGTTGTCCTCATGCAATCGACAGGATTAAAAGACAAGAACGGCGTTGAAATTTTTGAGGGTGATATTTGCATTCAACGTGGCGAAGAACCTTACTCTGATGAAAATATGACATTGGATGACGATTGGGAATACACAGGCATTATTAAGTTTCAGGATTTTGCATATTGGATTCAGGACAATGAAGGTTTCTCAAAATGGTTGGGAACGGATTGTGACGAAATTGAAGTAATCGGCAATATATACGAAAATCCAGAGCTATTGGAGGTCGCAGAATGAGTCTTGAAAAATGCAAAGCATGTTCTGACTATTTCAAATGGGATGACGATGTTATTCAAGTAGACAATGATTATTACCATAAAGACTGTGTAACGTTATACCCAACCGGCTATTGCGCTTTCCTTTATGAGGACTGCTTAGGAGAAACGGAAAATGATGATGGTGATATGGCTTTTAATCTTTTGAGTAAGGGTGAGTATATAGATTTGGATGAGGAGGAAGCGGAATGAGTTATTCAAGGGTTAAGCGTTTGTATGAAGTCTTTAATTTTGAAAATAGAACCTTTAGAGATTTTTGCTGGCACTTATATGAAAACAGAGTTATTACAATTTCTGAATGTGCAAAATTTATCAGAATGGAGGAAGCAAATGATTGAATACTTTATTAAGTATGTTTTTCCGTTCGCAGTAGGCTATCTTCCTATGCAAGCAGCAATGAGTATCTTTGAGCACAAAATATTGAAAAATCAAAAATATAGATGGTGGACTAAGCTGTTAATTTTAATAGCATTAGCTGTTACCGCGATTTTAGTCATGTTCATGATTGCAAAAATTCTATATATTACAGACATTTGGTAAAGGGGAAGCGGAATGAGTGAATTGAATCAATTAATTAGTTTTCTTGAAGAACAATTAACAGTAAGCGAACCAACACCTGATTATACTAGGCATAATCAGGAAATTATAACATATATTGAATATCTAAAATCAATGAAGCAACTGCAGCTCAACGAAAATCAGCAGATTGTACTTGAACAGCTTTGTTTAATTTACACTAAGCAAATTTACAAGTCGTCTCTTCAAGCAATTTACATTTTTATAAAGAACGGTATGTCTGATGCGTATTTAAACTTATACAGAAAAGAAGCCAGTCAAGTCCTAGAAGTATTCGCTAAGTGGGCGCAGGAACAGGAGGAAGGATAATGAAAAAAAGTGGTCTCAAAATCGGAGAAATTGAGTTCTCTGAAGTTCACTCAGGTGGTGAAGCAAGCATTTTTTTCAGTGTTTTAGATGGAGAGTTAGCGATATGTACAACTAATTCAGCAGATGAAAGTCAACACGATTTTAACATTCCTAAAAATGAGTGGGAAATTATTAAGAGAGTTATTGATATAAATTTGGCGTAGGAGGAAGCGAATGGATAAATTAGTATGTGTTCATTATTGCCCAGAATTAGTCAGTGAGTGGATTGATGGAATAATCTTGCCAAATAAGGCAGATGGAACTACAACTGCTCAACAAATTGCGGAAGAAGTCGTTTTTGAATGTAAAGAAAGGCTTGATAGTGAAACAGCAGAAGTTGATTTTTACTTAACAAGCTGTCATGATCCACTGATTGATTCATGGGTCGTAATACCTGGTCATGAAGAAATTTTAGCAGGATATATTCAAGCTGTTTTTAATACATGGGAATAGGAGGCATTATCATTGCTAACTACCCTGAAAGTATACAAAGAAGGATTCAATGAAAAGATTCGAATTGGTGATTCTATTGAGTATGCGGGCGATAAGTATATTATTATTCGCATACTTGAAATAAAAAAACTGTATTTTAGCAAATCTATAAGGTTAGAAGTAAGAATCTTGGTCCAAAAAGTAGGAGTAACAATTAATTGCAATGAATACAAAAAACAAGCCAAGATAATTGATCGTTATGACCAAAGCAAAGACAGTAAAAGAATGGCAAAAGTCGGCGATATTATAATTGTGGATAAGAAATTAGCTTATGAAGTGATTTCAATTAATGATATTCATTATGAATTTGTTGAGTTAGTTGTCGAATACACAGTTAAAATGATTGCTCCTTGGAATCAGCATGAGATAAATAAAGCGTTAATAGATGAGCGCAAAAGTACATTTAAGGTATTGGAAGGTGGAAAGTAATGGATAAAGAAAGTTTATTAATAAATTTAGCAGCAAAGACAACTAGTGCTGGTGTGGTAAAGTTAGAAAGTACAGATATTTTAAAGCGTGAATACTACAAAGGAATGTATGTTGGCTTTTCTAAGTCAAGAAAGTTAGTTGAACAACTAGACGAACCGAAAAAAGTCGTATTGCCTCGATCAGTGGCTGAAATGATTGAAACCTACCGAGAAAAAGAAATCAGTTTAGCATATTTAATGAGATATTTTAAAGGCTGGCATAACAAAGTTGATAAAGGCACCATGGATAGCAAAGCTTTAGCTTGGATTGTAAATAATTTAGAAGAGTTTTTAGATGCTTGGATTCATGGCTACGAAGTAGAGGAAGAGCAAACCATTCACGAGCTTAAAATTTTACCAGAATACTTTGAAGCGGTTGTTTCAGGTAATAAACGTTTTGAAATCCGTAAGAATGACCGTAACTATCAAAAAGGCGATATCTTACGCTTGAATGAATACCAATATGGACAATATACAGGTAATGTCAATATTGCAGAAATAACTTATATTACAGATTATGCCCAACAAGATGGTTATGTCGTTTTAGGTATTGAATTGTTTGAGGACGAATAAATGGAAGATATCTTAATTATACTGGCATTAGTACTTTACTTTTTGTTAGGCTACATTGTTGGTGAACGTAAATATCATAGAAAAATAAGCGCTGCGTTTTACTATGAACGAGAATTACCTACAAGTGACTATCAAAAAGGATGGCTTGATTGTTTATATTTTGTAATGAAGCGATACTAAAAAATAAACGTTTTTAATTAATTGCAACTTTTTTACAACAATTAGCTGATTTTTGCAACCAATAAAAAAGCCAGCCGACCACTGGCTGACTACAACATGATTGAAAGCGAATATTCACCAGAAAAGATCAACTAGTTTCCGCTAATTAATCCGTGGATAAGACCTTTACCTTAAAACATAATATCATGAAAAAAAATCCTTCTCAAAAAAGTTGCTCAAAACAAAAATAGCCAACTGAACCGCTCAGCTGGCTAATTAAAGGAGTTGATCACTATACAAATGACAACTAACATAATTATGCCATGTAAAATGTTTTGTTTCAACAAATTAGCAGCAAACAAAAAAACTCAACCAGTTTTTTCTAGTCGAGTTTTTTCAGATGACATCATTCAGGATGAATTGAGTTATCTTTATAATAACATAAAAAATGATGCACCTCAACAAACGGCATAAAAAAAGCTGGATTGCTCCAGCTAACGGGATAATATTATTGACTAGTGATATTATACTACAGCGGAGGGATCGAGGCAAATGAATTTAGTTCCAGAAATTGACGTTAAGCAGACGAGAGACAACGCTAGAAGAGTTTTAAAAAGCTGTCGTACTTTACAACGTAGAAGCGGTATAGTTGTGAGCCTTGAATCACCGTTGTTATCAAATATGCCGCGTTATCGTAGCAATAGAAATAATGTAGAACATTCAATGATCAAGTGGCTTGGCAACGTTAACAAGTTTTATATTAACGAAAATAAAAAGTTTAGAGAAATACTGCAAGCGATCGATACCGCGTTAAAGTCATTATCAGAGGTTTCTAGAAAAATTTTGTATTATTCTTATTGTGTGGCTGATCCCTACAGTATGGCTAAGTTAAGTACAATTATAAAAGTATACCGCGAAAACGAGTTTGGCCAAGTAGAAGAAATCACTTATAGTATAAAGAATATTGAAAAGTTAAAGAACAATGCATTAATCGAATTTGCAGAGGCGTATCATTACGAAAATTTGATTGTTCAAAAAAAATAGGGTTTTTTTAGGGTTTATTTAGGGTTTTTAATCGGAAATCCGTGTTATTATGGTATCATCGGAAGATTCCGAGAGAGACATTCAGTTGGGCTTTTCGAGGGCTATATTCTGACCCGGTGATTCGCCACCGTTAAGGGCGATCGAATAATGATATAGGAAACGTCAATAGATGTTTCTATCCTTCACGAGGAGGCACTAGCTTGCAAGTGTCTCTTTTTTATCTGGTAGAAGAATGAAAAATTATGTATAATAGCTTTTGTAGAAAAGTGAAAAGATGGTGGCTAATCTCTTGAATAAAGGGGTGATGCCTATGGTTCATAGCTTTATCCCTAGAAGGGAGTAGGCATGTCTGTATTTGAAGCATTGACGCTAATGATTGCATTTGCAATGTTAGTCTTAGCTATTAAAGATGACAATAACAAAAAATAAACCATCTTTCGCTTTGGCCAGCAAGATGGTTTAAGTAAGAACTATTAAACTGCCACCGTCTTTTTAACGGTTCTACATGGGGCGTGTTCGTAGCACGTCCTTTTTCTATGTTCATTATAACACGAAACAAAATAAATTCAATCAGGATCGCTTAGGCGGTCTTTTTATTTAATGTAGGGTAGATTATTTGGAAATAAAAACATCAAATTCATGAAACGTTGTATAATAAAAGGAGAATCATATATGATTACAAGTGGAACTTTAAAGCTAGAAGAAATAAAAAAAGGTAACACTATCCAAGATAAGATTGACAAATACTTTTTAAAAACATACGATAAATCTGAACAAGGAGGTCAACGTATGAAAAAAACAGTATTCATCAGTCACATATCAGAAGAAGCAACGCTTGCCAAAATGTTAAAAGATGAAATCGAAAAGAAGTTCATGGGATTTGTAGAAGTATTTGTTTCCTCTGATGGTAGTAGCATAGAAACGGGAAAAATGTGGCTAGAACAAATTACAAACGCTCTTAATAATGCTGACGCGATGATTGCGCTTTGTAGCGAAGAATCCGTAAAACGTCCATGGGTTAATTTCGAAATGGGGGCTGGTTGGAAAAAAGGTATAAGTGTTATTCCGGCGTGTCATACAAATATGACAGTATCTAAGCTACCTTCGCCAATTAATTCCTTACAAGCGGTTTCGATAAGTAATAAGTATGGATTGGATAAAATATTCGAAGTTCTAGCTAATTGTCTTGGGGGAGATAAAGACAATCCGATATTAAAAGATAATGATAGTCTACTACTAGCTATTAATAGATTTGAACAAAGAAACAGTATAGATGACAATATACTAATGCAAGTGGATAGATTATTCTCAAAAATGCCGGATATAAAAAATTTATTCTTAGAGGGCGGAAAAGGTGGGGTATATAGTTTTTCAATGTCCGATTATGACTATAATTCAAATAAAGATTTGTTTTCAGAATTATTTGAACTGAAAGTAGCTGAAATCGTTGTTAATAAGAAGTCAGGAATTGGCATTCAGCATGAAGGGTTTCAACTAATGTGTAGAGTAAAATTAATGAAAAGGCACGAGCGGTGGCTGGAGCTATATCAAACAAATAATAATTTTTAACAGTCTCTTTGTAAGGCTGTTTTATTTTTGACTTACTTTTGAAAAAGGTGATAAACGTTGACTTGTAGGGTCTTATTCTTTTGAAATACTTTTGAAAATATATTTTAGATAGGGTCACTCGTTTGAGTGATCTATTTTTATGCAAAAAAACCACTAGACTATGGGAGCTAGTGGCTGGGTAGAGATACTTATGTTACTTCTGGGGAAGGATCATAAGTAGGGATACTTAAAGCATTAGGAATTGCTACCCGATAAAAATATACCAAATAAACTATTGATTGTCTTTAAAAGGACGTGTGCCATGGACAGAATTTTTAGATAGGAGGGACAACATGCCGGATTATTACAACGAAAAACACTATCCTAGCCCGACACAGTTTGAAGCAGAAAAGCGCATTGAACAGGGGAATTATTGGTACATAGCTTTAGATGAAATTCATCTTGATAGTGCGCGGATCAAGAGTATTCAACGCTTAACGAACGTAACGATTGTCGAGTTTGGCACTGAAGCCACACCAGCTGAAATTGACCGTTACAAGTTGGTGTACTGTGGGCATGGTCGTTGGAAGGATAGGCACGTACAGAAGCATTTGAGAAAGTATGTAAAGGGTTAATTACAAAAACGAAACTCAATTAAGAAGTATTGTGAGGTGGTGTTTTATGTCTGATGGATAAAAAGGAACAAGCAAAGAAATATTATGAAGAAGGCTTGAAGTACAAGGATATATCTGAGAAGCTTTCAGTGCCTCTCAATACATTAAAGTCATGGAGAAAACGTGATAAATGGGAAAGAGGGGGTGCAACCAAAGGGGTGCAACCTACAAATAGGGGTGCACCCCAAGGTAACAAAAATGCTATAGGCAATAAAGGTAATGAAAGTGCCTCACCACCAAAAAGAAATAAGAACGCCATTAAAACTGGTGAATACGAAACTATATTTTCTGACTTACTATCAGACGAAGAAAAGGACATTTATTCTAACATGAGCGATGATCCTTTTTTTATTTTGGATGAAGAAATAAGAATACTAAAAGTTCGCCAATATAGAATGCTTAAACGTATTAAAGAAGCCGAGTCTGGTTTAAATGATGAAGAAGTTGAACGTTTGCAACAGTTGAGAAAAGTCAAAGAGCCATCGGTAATTGATGGAAAAGTGGTTACTGTCAAAAGAGAAGTTTTAAAAGATGTACAAGTAACGCGTAAGACCTTTAGAAAGTTAGATGACATCTTAGCTATAGAAGATGCGTTGACTCGTGTTAGCAATCAATTAATAAAGGCAATTAAGCAACAGAAAGAATTATTGTCGACGGATAAAAAATCTCTTTTAATGGAGGCTCAAATTGAGAAGATAAAACTTGAGACAGACAAATTAAGTGGTGGATCATCTAACGATGAAGCTGATTCTTGGAAACAAGCAGTTATAAATGCAGCCAATAAGCGGGCGGTGGAAGAAAATGAATAAAGGGTTTATTCCGTTTGAGGATATTGGTGCAGCAATTGATTATTACTACGATAAACCAGTTGCTTTTTGTCAGGATATCTTGCATCTTGATCCAGATGAATGGCAGGATAAGGTCTTGGATGATTTGGCTAAATTCCCAAAAGTCTCAGTTAGATCAGGGCAGGGGGTTGGAAAAACGGCGTTGGAGGCTGGCGCTATTCTTTGGTTTCTAACATGCCGACCATATGCAAAAGTGATAGCAACTGCTCCGACAATGAAACAATTATATGATGTTCTTTGGGCAGAAGTGGCAAAGTGGCTGAATAATAGTCTGATTAAAGACTTGCTTAAATGGACCAAGACGAAAATTTATATGGTTGGCGATTCAGAACGATGGTTTGCTACAGCTCGAACAGCAACTAAACCAGAAAATATGCAAGGATTTCACGAAGACCACATGTTAATAGTGGTTGATGAAGCATCAGGTGTTGCTGATTCCATTATGGAAGCAATATTAGGTACTCTTTCAGGATTTGACAATAAATTACTAATGTGCGGAAACCCCAACAATATTGAAGGGGTTTTTTATGATTCGCATAATACAGATAGAGACAAGTACAGAACACACAAAGTATCTAGCTACGATAGCAAACGTACTAATAAAGAAAATATTCAAATGATCATCGATAAGTATGGTGAGAATAGCGATGTAGCTCGTGTTCGTATTTATGGCGAATTTCCCAAAGGCGCACTTGATTCGTTTATCAGTCTTGAAATTGTTGAGTTTGCCAAAGATATTAATATTTCTGATTCAGAATTAAAACATGTTAGAGAAGGGCATATAGGTGTCGATGTAGCTCGTTTTGGTGATGATTCAACTATTATATTTCCGAGAATAGGTGTTAAAGCCATACCTTTTGAAAAATACAATAAACAGGACACCATGCAAACAACAGGCAGGGTTTTAAAAGCCGCAAAACAGATGATGGCTAATTACCCGATGCTAAAAAAAGTACTCATTAAAGTAGATGATACTGGAGTTGGCGGTGGTGTTACTGACCGATTAAAAGAAGTTATCAATGACGAGAAACTTCCCTATGAAGTGATTCCTGTAAATAATGGAGAATCTTCTGAAGATGATTATTATGCAAATAAAGGTACTCAAATTTGGGGAGATGTTAAAGAACTGTTAGAACAAAACATTTCCAATTCGATTAATGGTCAAGGACCGGCGATAGAGCTACCCGATGATGCAAATTTAATCAAAGAATTGAGTACACGTAAATTTAAGATGACTAGCAATGGAAAAATACGATTAGAAAGTAAAGAAGATATGAAAAAGCGCAATGTTGGTAGTCCTGATATTGCTGATGCGTTAACACTAGCATTTTATGAGCCTCCTAGTCGAGTAGCTAAAATCAAAAAACGTCCATCATGGATGAATTAAAGAAGGTGAAAGTTTGAAAATTAACATTGATGCAACACCCAAAGAAATAGCAGAGTTGTTCCAAACCGTTGAAGACAGTAGGCAGCAACGATACCCTAAGAACAACCCTGCAAACGTAACAATTACTGGCAAAGAACTAGGTAAAGTTCTTAACGAAGAGATTAAATGTCAACATCGACAATTTTTAGGTCTATGAGCGTTTCTGTTAATGCTTTAGACATGATTTTTAATGTAGTTAACTGAAAAGTCTGATGTGCAACATTTGGATTATCACTACCTAGTATTTTTAAGTTTTTTTTAATACTATATCCCAATAGCCTTCATCCGCAATTTCTTTGTTGGCTTTGTCGATATTTTTGATAATTAAGTTTTCGAGTTCAGATTTATTCATTTTGGCACCTCCTTATCAATTATTTCAGTGACCACTACTGATAAGGAAATTATAACAAACGGAAGGGGTGAATGGATTGGCAATTGCAATTGATCGTGAACTAGCAGGAGATATAAACAATCCTAGCTTTGACGTAATTAATTATTGTATTGAAGAACATGAAAAAGAGATTCCACGACTTCAGATGCTTTTTGATTACTACGAAGGAAAACCACATAAGCTAGGTGGAAATTCAGATAAAACACCTCATGATTTGGATAAGTATTTCGTTAATAATGCGAAGTATGTTACAGATTTGATGGTTGGCTTTACTGTAGGAGCACCGATTTCCTATACAGGTGCAAAAGGGAAAAATATTCAACCAATTCTTGATGCTCTTGACACCATGAAAGTGAAAAAGCACGATAAGGAACTTGAAAAAGGTTTGTCGACGATGGGAATTGGAACTGAGTTACACTACTTGGCAATTAAACCGGGGACAGAAAACGAGACGATCCCTAAGATAGCTTGGATTGACCCACGTGGGATGATCGTTGTTGTGGATGATACAGTTGAAAGGCAAAAGCTTTTTGCTATTAGACCGATTAAAAAACAGGACTTGAAACGAAAAAAATTTTGGGAAATTCAAGTCATTACAAAAAAGGGAACAATCAGCTATAAATCAAAAAACAAAAAATTATCTGAGGATGCTTTATTAGATAAGCCTAAGTTCAAAGAACATTTTTATCAAGAAGTACCTGTTGTTGAGTTTAGAAACAATGAAGAAAAGCAAGGTGACTATGAACAACAGCTTTCTCAAATTGATAAGTATAACCTTTTGCAGAATGACCGAATTAAAGATAAAGAAAACTTTGTCAAGGCGATCATGTTTCTATTTGGTTTTAGTCTTCCAGATGAAAAGCCTAATGAAATCAACGGAACATTGGCTGTAGAAGGACCATCAAAAAAGGAAGGTGGGGACGTAGAATATGCCACGAATACCTTTACCGAGTCAGAAGTTCAGACACTAGCCAATTCTTTATTAGATGATTTCCACAAAACAACGTATGTTCCTAATCTTAATGATGATAGTTTCGCTGGTAATATATCGGGTGAAATTCGCCCCCTAAGGCTAGAAATAGCTTAGAGCAAATCGGGTTAAAATTGGAAGGCTAAATCTTAATTTATATAACCTACTCAACGTCTTATATGTTATAATGATGTTGGAGGTGTTTATGATGAAATACGGTAGATTAACTGTACTAGAAACGTATTCAACTAAAGAACCAGGTAAGAAAGCAATTATGCGCGCTTGGGTAAAATGTGATTGTGGAAATGAAAAAGAAGTAAGGATGAACAGTCTGAAAACTGGTAATACTAAATCTTGTGGATGTTTGTCTAGGGAAATTATAGTCAAACGTAACACTAAGCACGGAATGAGATTTCATCCAGCCTATGACACTTATAACGGAATGATGGCGAGATGTTACAATCCTAAAAAGAGTGCATACAAGCATTACGGTAGTAGAGGTATAAAAGTAGAATATGAATGGCATGATATAAACAAGTTCTTACAATGGTGTGAAGAGAATGGATTTAAACCAGAACTTCAACTGGATAGGATAGATAATGATAAAAATTATGGTCCTGATAATTGTAGATTTGTTACTCCAACGACTAATCTAAGAAATACTCGAAGAAATGTAATGGTTAACGGAATAGCTTTGAGAGAGCACTTAGATATTATAGGAGAAAAGTATGATATAGGTTTTCCTACTTTAAGATACAGGTATTACACAATCAAAAAAGAAGGTCTTGAACCCTCTGAATACAATTTAGTTCATCATGAGCGATGGTTAAAGAAAACGACAAGCTAATCAATTACCAATCTACGCTCGAAAGACGTAGCAGGTTTAACGACTAGATAAAGTATCCTAAGCGAACAACTGTTAATTTCAGTTGTTTTTTGTATGGAGAAATATCCACGAAATCCGACACCTTAACAAGTGGCGTTGCAGGTGATGAGATAGTCTGAACTTATAGGAAACTATAAGAAGTAGGGGATAAAGAGCCTTTACGATAACAAATTGGAAGCCATGAAATATAAGTTATTTGGATTACTATTAGTTTTATCAATCAAAATTGGCTATTTAGAAGATGGAATCGTAGAAAGGTTACGACTTTTGCAAAACATCCTAAGAGTTAAAGGTAAAGATGTTGATGTTGAAGGTGTGACAATTAAGTTCAAGCCAAATCTACCAATTAATCGAGCAGATATTATCAAACAAATTAGTGATTCTCAGGAATTTATCCCATTGCTTATCAGCTTAGGTTGGTTAGATGATATTGATGATCCAAAAGAAGTGATTGATCTATTGGAGGAACAAAAGGAAAAAAATATAAAAATGAAAGCAAAAGCATTAGGTATACAGTCGAAAGATAGTCATTCAGACTTAGACGATCCACCAGAGGAGGAAAATAATGACAAAAGGGAGTAGTTCAGAAGTTAAAATAATGTTTCGACGATTAAGCTTGTTTATATCAGCTCTCATTATTCATAAATTAGCAGGATTTGAATATGCGATGTTTTCTTTAACCGCTTATATCGCCGTTTTGCTTTCTTACTTGGAAGAAAGGAGCAGACCGCGATGATTAAAGCGACATTCAAAAAGAAAAATCATGAACTTTATTGGTTTAAAGTAGAAGGCCACGCAGAATTTGCGGATATTGGGCAAGATATTGTTTGTGCGGGGGTATCTTCTTTGTATATTACTATTGTAAACGAATTGAAAAAGCTCGGCCGTACATTCCAACGTGAAGGAGGATTCTTTATTTTGGATGCAAGTATTAAAGAATTACTCTGTTTAAGGTTACTCTATGATGGATTATCAGCAATCGCTAAAGAGTACCCGCAAAATGTAAAAGTAAAGATCGTTGAGGAGTAAGGAGCTGATTAAATGGCTCAAAAAAAACAAAAGGAAGATAATTCTTATTGGCTTAATCGTGGTATCAAACAAGAGAAAAAAATTAATGATACTGCACAACAAGTTGAACAAAAAGTTATTGTGGCATACCGACATGCTCAAAGTTATCTAACCAGACAAGTAAGAAAATTATTTAATCGTGCCAAACAACGATCTGGAATGAATGAGGATGAAATCAGAGTTCTGCTTAATCAAACTGTTCAGGCAGATGAACTAGTAGAACTTAAAAAGCTTGCTGATGACGTCTCTAATCCTAATCTGCAATCATCAGCTAGAAAACGATTGAATGCATTAGCATTTAAAGAACGAATAACACGAGCAGAAGACTTGAAAGCCAAGTCCTTTTTGGTTTCCAAACAAATTGCTGATGTGCAGTTAGATAAAGCGACTGATTTTTATATTGATGTCATTCATGATTCGTATAATGAAGCTACTGCTGAAGCGGTAATTCAACAAATTGAACAAGCAAAATCGGATTCTATGATTCATGTGTGGAATGGTCAAAAGTATGAGTCGCAAATAGAGACGTTCAAACAAGCACAAAAACGTGGTATATCTATAGAAGTTTGGAATGATCCTAAGTATAGAACTACTGACTATGAATTCAAGGAGCTTTCAACTAAATACACCCAAAATATACTTGATTCTCATTGGCATGGATCCAATTACTCTAAGCGTATTTGGAATGATACCGAAGTATTAGCGAAACGTTTAGAAGAACTCTTAACGGTCGAGTCAATGACGGGTATGTCCGAGTTTGAAATGGCTAAAGCGATAGCAACCGAATTTGACCGCTCAATTGGCGTTGCTCAGCGTTTAATAAGGACTGAGGCCAATTACATGGCCAACCAAGCAAAGCTCAAGGCGTGGCGCGATAGAGGCGTAAAACAGTATCTGTTAGTAGCCGTGCTAGATTTACGGACTTCTTGTATATGTCAAAAGAAAGACGGGAAGGTTTATCTGGTTTCAGAGGCTGTAGTAAATGGGGCTGAGGGGACGTATCCACCGTTCCATCCATGGTGCCGGACAGTGGCAATCGCTTATTATGGGGAAAGAACCATAAGTGGCAATCTTACAGTTAAAGACCCCATAGCAGACAAAACGTTTACCATGAATCGAAGCGTAACATACAATGATTGGATGGATAAACTTAAAGAAAAGTATTCTGCCGAAGAAATAGAGCTACAAAAGAAAAAAATCATCAATCGAAAGAAAGACACTGCTGATTTGAAACGACTAAAAGATATATTAGGTGAGGGTTACAGTCCAAAATCATTGGAAGAGTACCAAGAAATAAAGTATAATGACAGTGAAGGTTGGGAACAACTCAAAGATAACTACTTTGTTAAATCTCGTTTGAAAGATGGTCGATACGGTTCAGTTATCAATCCTGAAAAACAAGCACCACATATGAAATTAACTGTTGGCAAAGGTAAGAGTTATTTCAATGATGATGTGGACGTTCAAGATTTATTTGATAAGTATGCTGGTACTGGGAATGTTGAAAGGAATAGAACCGGGAGAAGTAACAAAGAAATAGTTTACGCTAAAGATTTTGAAGGAATAGCAGTCAATCAAGGTAATGAAATTAAAACAAATTACTTTAAGATACATTACTCAAAAAAACGAACACACATCGTTCCTTATGAAGGGAGAAATCAAGAATGAATCTTCATCAATATCTTGGAGAGAAAATAAAAGTCACATTTACTGACAATCAAGTTTTAAGTGGATTCTGTAATGGTTTCACTGGCAAGCTTGATACTGATGATGAACTTTATGATGAAATTACAATTGAAACTAATAAACATAAATATGTTGGATTCAACGAAAGTGAAATAAAAGAAATCGAAATAATTAACTAATAGCATTTAATCGTTAACACGCGATCAAGTGCTATTTTTATGCCCATTGCTACTTGGGGCAATACAAATTAAGTGAGCAAAATAAACGTGTGTGGATTCAAAATAGAATATCAAAGGTAAGGCACTGTGTCTGGGCGAAAGCGTGGGTGGGGTGCTTTTTGTTATGCCTGTTTTGAGTGTGCATGGGTAAGGAGAGTTTTAGTTATGATGAAAAGTAATCAGAAGATGCAACGCTTTGTTCGATCTCTTTGCAAAGAATCGTTAATCAAAATGAATTTACAATTGTTTGCTGAAGAGGGAGACGGTGATGGGACAGAAGACGAGGAATCTATTTCCTTTAAAAATCAATCGGAATTAGATTCCTGGTTTGATACGAAGCTAAGTAAGTCACTAGAAACTGCACAAGCACGATGGCAAGAAGAAACCGACAAACGTATTCAAGAAGCTGAAAAAAAAGGACAAATGACTGCTGAAGAAAAAGCGCAGTACGAATTGCAACAAGAACGGGATCAATTAGAAGCCGAGCGGCACTCTTTGAAGCGTGAAAAGGACGAAGCTACCACGATTAAACGCTTGGCACAAGATAAGTTACCTGATTCATTGTCAGGCGCTCTAAAGCCGCTCTATGGTGGTGAAGAGAAACAGTTACAAGAAGCGTATCAAGCAATAGCCGAATCGTTTAGAGAAGCGGTTGAATCGGCAGTAAATGAGCGTTTAGCAAACTCTGCTGAATTACCAAATATCGGGGATAACTTAGATAATTCTTTAGAAAAGGGTTCTTTAGGTAAACGCTTAGCACAAGAGAGCTCGCTAAAAAATACAAAAAGTAAATTCTTTAAAAATTAATTAGGAGGTCAAAGAATATGGCAAAACTAGGGACAGTGGTAACAAAAGGAAAAAATATTCATCAGATTTTAGCAAATCCAACGTTATTCCAAGCCTTTGGTGCTCAAATCAAAGCGGATGGCGTAACAGCTGATACTAACGGTCGTAAAATCATTCCAGCAGGAACACCAGTTGGCGGAACTACTCGTTTCTTGGATAACGAGATGGCTGAATTAGTAGTAACGAATACGGATACGGATGCCACACAAACGCAGGGAGTATTGCTTTATGAAGTGGATGTAACTGCAGGTACTCAAAACGGAACAGTGTTAGTGTTTGGTTTTGTGAATGAGAATCGATTAGATGCTAAATTAACAATTAATGATGCTGCGAAAAAAGCTTTAGAAAATAAAGTCGTATTCGTAAAACGAAATGCTTAGGAGGATATAGATAAATGAATAATAAATTATCAATGGATTTACAACTTTTTGCTGAACAATCCATTTATACGATGGTTACAGCACCAGAAGTTGCTGCTTACTGGACAGAGAAACAACAAACATTACCTCCATTTCTTGGGGAAGAACTTTTTCCATCGGTCAAACAGCTAGGAACAGAAATTAAATGGTTAAAAGGTTCAACAGGAGCTCCTAAAATGTTGAAACCATCAGCATTTGGGGCACGAGCAATCCCTCGTGGACGTAAAGAGTTTGACAAAGTATTAACAGAACTTGGTTTCTTCAAAGAGTCTAAATTTGTTGACGAAAATCTACGTCAACAATTGAACTTAGTTATGGCTTCAGGAAACCAATTGATGATTGACACTATTTTGAAAAAGATTTTTGATGATATCACTGATTTGACTTATGGCGCTGCGGTTACCCGCGAAGTAGCACGTATGCAGTTATTAATAACTGGTAAAGCTGAGTTGTCAGGGAATGGTCAAAAATATGAGCTTGATTACGAATTTAATCAAGAACATATGGAGAATGTAAAAGTATCTTGGTCTGACGTAAATAGCTCAGATCCTTTTTATGATATTCAAAAAGGAATTGAAAAAATTCAATTAGATACAGGTGAAACACCAACGCGTGCAGTCACTAATTTATCCACGTTGAACAAGATTGTAGCAAACAAAAAAATAAATAAAACAATCTCTGTTTTTGGCGGTGGAGATATTATTCTTGGTCGTCAAAAAGTCATTGATTTCTTCCGCAATGAGTTAGGAATTGATATTGTATTGTATGACAAACTATATGAAAACGAACAAGGTGCAGCAACTAAATTTATCCCTGATGATAAATTTGTTTTGTTACCAGGAACACCTTTAGGGACGACGGCGTTTGCGACTACGCCAGAAGAATCCGATTTGATGACGAATGGAAAGAGTAATGTATCTATTGTTGATACAGGTGTAGCTATCACGACCATGACGGAAGAAGATCCTGTTACTGTTGAAACAAAAGTATCTATGCTTTCTCTGCCAACTTTTGAGAATATGGAAAAAGTGTATATTTTAGATGCTGTTGCTAAACCTTAGGAGGGAACGACTATGTATTACCAAGTTTTATCTGAATTTATTGAAGATAACCATCACTATAAAAAAGGTGATGGTTATCCTTTTTCTGATGAGGTAGATCAAGAAAGAGTGAAGTACCTTTCTGACTATGAATTGAACGGCAAAGTTACTTTCATCAAAAATCTTGAGTCAGAGGAACAAGACAATGAAAGAGAAAATGAAACAAGCGATCCTTTCAAAGGAGTCAGGAGTGACTCAATGAAAAAAGTTCTTAGTGAAAAAAAGATTGAATTTGATGAAACCATTGAACGAGCCGATTTGATCAAACTAATGATTGAAAATAACCTAACTGTTTAGGAGGAGGTCAAGATGAATCCTGTTAACGAAGCGAAACTAGAAGAATTACAAGAACAATTAGAACGCAAATTATCGATTACGGAAGAAAAAGACAAACGAATTTTAACTGATGATTTGAACGATTGTATGGCGATGGTGCTTGATTATTGTAATAGGAATGTTTTAGTAGGAAATATGGCTAATGCAGTGAAAGAGTTATTGATCGTCAAATACAATCGTGCTGGAACAGAAGGAGAAACGGCTCGTAGTGAAGGTGGTATTTCTCAAACGTTTGAAACAGGACTTCCACAAGCGATTAAAGCTCAATTAAATCGTTACCGCGTAGCTAAAGTTAGGAAGTTTCTATGAAATTAAGTCAAAAAAATCTCAAAAAAATTTATTTGAAAGAAGTGTTATTTACGCAAAATTCCACCGGAAAAGAAATGACAATATATTCAGATAAACCTACAGAAATTGAAATGAATATTCAACCAGCTACAGGGACTGTTCTTGCACAAATTTATGGAAATAAACTAAATACAGTCAAAAGTTGTAAGTATCAAGGAAACAAAATTAATGAAGGTGAACATGAACTTTGGGGAGTTTGTTTAAACGTTTCAAAAAATGAACAACCAGATTATAAAATAGTTGCTATTACTACATTTTCCAGCCATAAGAATATTCTTATTGAGAGGTTGTGATTGGATGGGAGTAACTATAAAGGGACTAGATCGTTTACGAACAAAAATAAAAGCGATGCCTAAAGCAATTTCAGAGGCAGCATTTAATGCGACAGAAGAAACTGCAGAACTCGTTCAAGGCAGAGCAGTTCAAAATGTGCAACGTTCAATCAAAAATGGTAGTGGAAGTCTTTCAAGTAGTATTAAAAAAGATGCTGTTATGACTGATTCCAAAAGCGTAGCTCATGTGTGGACGGATAAAAAACAAGGATTGTATCGTGAATTAGGAACGGGGCCGGTTGGAGAAGCTAGCCAAAAAGATTTGCCACCGGCGGTTATCCCCGTTTATTCACAAGGACCTTGGTTTATTCCAGCTAAAGATGCCCCTGATTTAGAAGCTCTGTACGGCATGTTAAGGATTAGCATCAAAGGGGTGGATTTCTTTCTAACAAGAGGGCAACCAGCGCGTCCATGGTTATATCCAGCTCTTAAAGAAGGAATGGCAGAAGCTCCGGATATATTCACAGAAAAGATCAATTTAAAATTAAAGGAGCTAGCTAAATGACTATTTTTAATATGGAAATAGCAGCTTTTCAGCTTTTATCAGATATTAAAGAGTTGGAAAAAGTGGTTAAGGAATATCCTGAGTCATGGGAAATATTTCCGATGGCAGTTTTTAAGACGAAACGAACACCTCATGTAGTAGATATAAATAAAGAAGAAGTGCAGTCTTATTGGACTGTAACCATAGAAATATATGAGGATAGCTATACTGACTTAATAGGTACAATCATAAATCAGGTTGATCAAGCATTTAAAAATATAGGATTTATTGGGACAGTTACCGATGCGAATACAGCGGGTTTAATAAGAAAAATCTGTGAATATTCAGCGGTTATTGATAATGGTACCCGTTTTGTTTATCAAAAATAAAAATAGGAGGATACAAAATGTTAACAATGAATTTACAAAAATTTGCAGATGGCGAAATGGCCGGATTACTTTCTAAGGGGACTGTATTGTCTTATAAAGATGGAGCAACAACCAAAGTGATTGCTGCAGTAAAATCTATTCCAGCGATCGGATCTGATCCAGAAAAAGTCGATGTAACAAATTTAAGTTCAGAGCGCAAGGAATATATCAAAGGAATTCAAGATACAGAAAATTTAGAATTCGCCATTGTTTATCAAGGAAAGAATTTTTCAGATATTCATGCCATGGTAAAAGCAGGTAAAGCCTATGATTTTACTATTACTTATCCAGATGGTATGAAAGTAGAATTTACCGGCGAACCAGATTATAAACTAGATGGAGTAGAGGTTAACTCTGCAGTAGGATTCTCATTAGTGGTGGTAGTAAACAAAGCACCAGTTGTGACGCCAGCTTCTATTACAGCTATCACAAAGCCGAGCGTTTAATCAGCAATTAATAAATTTTAAAGTTAACAGGGCAGATATTAGAAACTGCCCTGTTTTATTAATAAACAATAGAGGAGAGTATAGTTCATGAATAAAGTAATTAAAATGCCAAATACAAAACAAGTAACATTAGGAAACTTAACTTTACAGTTACGATTAGGTACAAAAGAAATTTATACTATCGAAAATCGCTTAGATGAATCTTTGATGGGGCTGTTTATGAACGGTAAAGGTGGGTTAGGGATGCCAAGCCTTAAAAAAGTACTAATTGTATTGCAAGGAGCGAATCAAACTTCAGGTGTCAAAGACCAAGATATCTTTGATGCAGTAGACAAATTCCTAGCAGAAGGGAATACTACTATGGATATTATTACTATCTTGCAGGAATTATTAGACGAAAGTGGTTTTTTCGGGAAAAACAAAGACGAGAAGGAAGACAAATCGAACAAAGAAACAACGGTGAATTTCGACGAACCGACCACGGACTTCGAAATGTAAAGAATTATCAGACAGTTACTGAGTTGCTGCTGGATATGGAGCCTATCGCTATAGAATGGGGCATACCCGCAAATGAATTTTGGACAATGACTTACGATGAGATTATCAAGCAAGTGACGGCTAATAAAAAACGCTATGAGTTAGAAATGAAAAATCGAGCAATGTTTGATTATAATGCAGCACAATTAAATGCATTTGCTTTTAATAAGCCTGATAAAATGCCAAAGGCAGAAAAAATGTATCCATTCTTAAAATCAGAAGAAGATAAACTACCAATTTCTGAGCAGCCATATGATATGGAAACAGATCGCGCTATTTTTATGCAGTCTTTATTAGGATTACAACAACGCTTGAATAAGAATGGGGGTGGAGACGATGACAATTGAACTAGAAAAACTTGAAGTAATTATTGAGGCGAATGCAGAAAAGATTGAGAAAAATCTTGCAAAAGTAATGCCAACTATTGAAAAAATGATGAAACGAATGGGAATAACTGTAGAAAAAGAGACAGAAAAAATTGAAAAAGGTTTGGATATTTCTAAAACAGAAAGTAAGCTTGAACGTCAAATGGAGCAACTAAACACTACTTTTAAAAAGCAATTAGCTTTCATGGAAAAACAGGCCGAAAATTCGTCAGGTAATATTGGAGTTGGTTTATCTAAAGGAGTTGCTAAAGGACGTAAAAATATTAGCAAAGATATTGACGCAATGATTAATGAAATTAATGCTAAAATGGGTCAAGCGAAAGCACAACAAGAGAAAATCGCTTTCTTAAAAGCGCAAAGACAAGGCTCAGTAGAAAGCGGTAATACTAAAAATCAAATTAAGTATGATGACCAAATTGCTACTGCTCAGGCACAATTAACTAAATATCATGAAGCAGCAAAAAAATTAGCTCGATCAATGAAGGAAGAATTCGACACTTTACCGCAAGAGCTGGATAGCATTGCGAATAAAATGGCGCAAAATGAAGCTCAAATTGAGCATATGCGTTCAAGAATTAAATCTATGAAAACAGAATATTTAGAAGCAAAAACGCCATCAGGAAGTTTTGAGAACGGATTTAAAGGTACTGAAGATAATAGGGTATCGTTAAAAATCCAAGAAAAAATATTACGACAATCCGCTAAAATGAATAAGTTAGTACAAGACAACGATGCTTTACAAAGAGCTTATGCTATGGTGGAAGATCGTTCAAAATCCTTAGCACCAGCTATCGCTAAAATCAACACACAACTAAAAAAACAAACTCGCCAAACTGAGACTGCAGGTTCAGGAATGCGTAAATTCGGCCGTAATATCGAACAATCACGCGGCGCATTTTCAAGGATGAAACTTATAGCCGGCGGAATTGGTTTAGCATTAGGTAAAGGATTTCGTTTTGCAACACGTTCTTTCAATAGGTTTAAAAATCATTTTTCTAGAGGTTCCTCGCAAATTCAGAGAAGAACAAATAAAATGTCTCAAGGATTTAGTCATATGGGACGTAGAATTGGCCGGATAGTGAAACAGGTGTTTATTTTTTCACTAATCTATCATGGATTAAGAATGATGGGTAGAGGTTTGATGTCCGCTTTACAAACGAATGAAGAATTTAGTCAATCATTAAATCAAATTAAAGTAAACTTGTTAACAGCTTTTTATCCTATTTATACAGCTATTCTACCTGCAATCAATGCTTTGATGTCAGCTCTAGCAAAAGTAACTGGCTATATAGCTAGTTTTATAGCTACTTTGTTTGGCACAACGTATTCAGCCGCAAAACAAGGGGCGACTGGTTTATACCAAAATATCCAAGCAATGAATGAAACAGGAACAGCTGCAGATAAAAACAAGAAAAAGATTAAAGAAATGCAACGTTCACTTATGGGCTTTGACGAGATCAATAAATTGACTCTAAATAATAACGATGATAATGACAGTTCCTTAGATACACCTAAAAGGCCTGGGATAGATTTTGGAGCAGCGACAGGTGATTATGCTCCACCAGCATGGATGGAAAGCTTTATGAATACGCTGCAGGATTTTTTCAAGCCATTTCAAGCTGCTTGGAACAACCAAGGTAAAAAAGTAATCGATGCTTGGAACTACGCCTTAAAAGAAGTTGTTGGCCTAGTACAGGCTATAGGTAAGTCATTCATGGAAGTGTGGACCAATGGTACAGGGCAACGTTTTATTGAAAACCTTCTGATTCTATTAGCAGATGTATTATCTATTATTGGTGACATTGCAGGCGCATTTAGAAGAGCGTGGGAAGACGATGGTAGAGGGACAGCCCTTATACAATCTATATTTGATCTGTTGAATAGAATACTAGAGCTGTTGCATTTGGTCGCTCAAGCATTTAGAGATGCGTGGAATGACGGAACAGGTGAATCTATCGCAGCCAACTTGTTAGAAATATTCACAAACATATTTAAAGCGGTAGGGAATATTGCGGAGCAATTAAAAAAAGCTTGGGCTCAAGGAAATACAGGTAAAGAGATATTTTCTATTATCTTAGGTGTGATTAATACTTTACTCGAACATATAAATAAGATAATGCAGGCCACCGAAGAATGGGCTAAAACATTAGACTTCACCCCGTTATTGAATTCAGTGAAAATACTGTTAGAATCCTTACAACCGTTAACTGACAATCTAGGTGCGGGATTGGAATGGTTCTACAAAAATGTATTATTACCGCTAGCAAGTTATGCTATCGAAGATTTGATACCGGTGTTTCTGGATGCTTTAGGAGGGGTAATCACTTTTGTTAACGGAGTAATTGAAGGATCTAAACCTGCTTTTAAATTTTTATGGGAAAAAATACTAAAACCAGCTGCTGAATGGACCGGCGGTGTTATTGTTGAAGTGTTGAAAAAAATCGGTGATGCGTTAAGCGGAATCGGTGACTTTATTTCTGAACACGGAGAAGGTTTTTCAAATTTCGTTATAGCTTTTGGAACATTTGTAGGAGCGATTAAAGTAATAGGAGCTGTTGCAAAAGTTGTTGAAGTTATATCTGAAATCTTCACTTTTCTTTCTGGTATTGGTGGTCTTAGTGGAGTGCTTTCTGCGGTAGGAACAGCAATTGGGACAGTAGTTGGTATTTTAGGAGGACCGATAACGCTAGCGATAGGAGCGGCTATTGCAATAGGAGTGGTACTTTGGAAAAACTGGGATGCCATCATGGAAAAAGCTGGGGAATTAGGCGCTTGGGTTGGTGAAAAGTGGAATGATTTAACTAGAATAACTGGTGAAGTATGGGAATCAATTAAACAATTAGTAGCTGATATTTGGGCGCATATAAGTAGTACTTTTAGTAATGTTATTGAATCTTTCGTACAATTTGGCAAAGATATTTGGGAAGGATTAAAAAAAGGTTTAAACAGTATCATTGAAGGCGTAGAAACATTCTTTCATGATTATGTTTGGAAGCCGATTACGGATTGTTTCAAAAAATTATTTGGTATTCATTCCCCATCTACAGTTTTTGCCGATTTTGGTGGATTCTTAATGGAAGGGTTATTCAATGGTATTAAATCTCTAGTTTCTAAACCATTAGAAGCTTTAGGCGGTTTTTTTACCAGTGCTAAAGAAAAAACAAAAGAGGCCTGGGGAAATATTAAAAAATGGACTGCTGATGCCTGGTCTAATGTTGGTACAACAATTGGCGGAGCCGTTGACAAATCCAAGCAATGGGTTTCTTCTAAATGGTCTGATGTGAAAAAAGCCACTTCTGGAGCATGGGATAACATTAAAAGTTGGACTTCTAAAGCATGGACTGGTACTAAAAAGAGCGTTAGTGAAGCGGTAGATACAGCAAAAACAGCTGTATCTAAAGGATGGTCAACAGTTGGGGATAAAACTTCCAGCACTTGGAACAAAGTGGCAGGAAGTACAACAAAAGCGTGGCATGGAACTAATCGTACAATTTTAGATAAAACTAGAGAAATAGCAAGAACCATTGAAAATGCTTGGAATACAATAAAAAGTAGTACAAATCGAACTTGGAGCGCAGTTTATTCAACGATTGTTAATCACGCATATAATGTGAAAAACAAGGCTTCTAATGCTTTTTGGATTCTCAAGAATAATCTAGTAAATTCTCTAGGAGGCTTGAAGTCAATCGTTGCTTCTACGTTTAATTCTATTGCTCATTGGGCAAATCAATTACCTTATAGAATTGCTAGGGGCTTGAGTAATGGTGTTCAAGCTATTAGAAACGCAGCTTCTTCCATTGCACGAGGGATGGTAAATATTGTCGGTAGTGCAGTGAATAGCGTTGTTAATGGAATTAACTGGGTTTTACGCTCAGTTGGTGCTGGCAGTTATGCTTTGTCAGGTTGGGGCATTCCTAGTTATGCAAAAGGAACTGGTACTCATCCTGGAGGTCTTGCATTAGTGAATGATGCCCCAGGAATCAATTACCAAGAAGCGTATCAAACACCAGATGGTAAGAAAGGTGTATTTCCTAAAATAAGAAATATGTTGGTCTATTTACCAAAAGGTTCTTCTGTCTTAGATGGCCAACGAACGTCTAAACTAACAAGCGATATACCAGCATATAGTCATGGTGTTGGACATTGGTTTAATGAGCGATGGGATCGAGTAAAAGCAATTTCTTCAGATATTTGGTCCTATGATTCCGATCCATCTAAATTATTATCAGCTGCAATTTCAAAATATATTCAACTGAATAATGTAGGACAACCAAACTTAGCCGTGTCAAAAGGATCAATCGCGACTACGGCTAATGGATCTGAGGATTGGGTGGCTAAAAAGTACAATGAAAGTTATCAGAAACATATGGATACCCTCTCATCCGTTAATGGTGGCGATTGGGCGAAACAAATCAAACGAGCTGCTAGCTTGATGCATCAATCAATAACTAACACCGAAGTAAATGGAATCTTAGCGCAAATTCAACGTGAATCTGGTGGAAACCAACGCATTATACAAAGTAGTGCTGTTTGGGATGTAAATACAGCTAGTGGTAACCCAGCTAAGGGTTTATTGCAATACATTCCACAGACATTTGCTGCTTACAAAGTGCCCGGATATGGTGATATATTTAATGGGTTTCATCAGTTGATGGCATTTTTTAATAATTCCAATTGGCGATATGATTTACCCTATGGACATAGCGGTTGGGGACCGAGTGGACATAGAATTGTTGGTTATGAAAATGGTGGTTGGATTAATCAAGAAGGGCTTTATCGACTCGGTGAAGGAAATAAGCGTGAATTAATAATTCCTATGGAAAAACCAACAATCGCTCAGAAATTAATAGAAGAAGCGATTGATTATTTAGGGATTGATTGGACGGATACGAGTTTAAGTATGCCGGAAGTTTTTAAGCCAACCGCATTTACGAAACCTAATCTTAATTTAGCCAATGATAAAACAACATGTTATGAAGGAAGCGGGATGCAGCAAAATATGGAGTCTATGCTAAATGGTGTTATGCTAGCGATTCGTTCTATAGGTGGTACACCACAGCAAGCACCAAATGGAGATATTGTTGTCGAAATAGGTGGCGAAGAATTTGCTAGAATTGCTATTTCTAAAATAAATGAGTATAACCGAAAACTCGGGTATAATGCGCTTGAAATATAGAGGTGAAAAAATGTCTGGAATATTAAAAATTAACGGAATATCTGTTCGATATCCTAAAGAATTTGCAGTAGGTTTGCAAACAATTGATGCTGATTCCAGCGGTAGAAATGCTAATGGTGAAATGGTACGAGATGTAATAGCAGAAAAAACAAAATTAACAATGAAGTGGGGGCCTTTGAGTGATTCAGAGGTCTCTTCTCTTTTACAATCTGTAAAAAGCAGTTTTTTTCAAGTTGAATACCCTGATCCAGTTATTGGAAGACAAAGGATTAAAGTTTTCTATGTTGGGGATAGAACCGCTCCGTCTTACTCATGGAATAGTAAATTTGAAGAACTAAAATGGGAGGGGCTAAGCATGGACTTTATTGAGCAGTAGGCAGAAAGGAGCAAATATGATAAAAGTATCAGAAAAGTTCTTAGAGAAAATAAAAAGCCTCGATAGAAAAATTGTTGCTCGTATAACTACAAAAAATAGAGTGTATACAGACAATGATATCTATTCTTTAAAACTCAATTATGGTGCAATGGTTGGTGAGAGTCTACAAATTGGTTCTACGTATTCCAACTCTTTAGAGGTAGAATTTTGTTCAGTAATTCCAGAATTTAAGGAAATGGATGAAATTATAGTTGAACTAGGGGTTGTTATTCATGATGCAAAAAGTGACATCGGTTCGATTGCTCCAGCAAAGTTAGGGATTGCTAAGGTAGGTACCGCTAAATTAGTTGGATATAGGCCAACTGAATACGAGTATGTTAATATGGGCACTTTTTATATTACCGAATCGGATCCAGATAGAAATGAAAAAAAGACTATGATAAAAGCTTCAGATAGTTTTGTTTATATGGAAGGAATATATAAGTCAGAATTGCCTAAAATGGAAACAATTAGAAATATTGCAATTGATATCGCAAATAGAGCTGGCATCAGAGTTGATTTATCTTCATTCAATGGATTAAGTACAACTAAAATAAAAACGCCTAAAAATTGTACGTATAGACAAGCAATTGGCATGATAGCTCAGTTTGAATGTGGGTATGCTCATTTTAATAGAGATGGTTTGTTAACCATACGGAAATTAGTAGATCCAATAGTTGAAATAACACCTAGTGAGTATTTTATGAAAGGCCTAAGAAAAAATGAATTATTATATAGAATCGGTGGTATTTCTTGTGAAGTCCGTTCTGATGAAGAAGATAGCAGTGAATCAATATTTCTTAAAGCAGGATCTGATAAAGGTGCGCAGATAAAAATAGCTAATAACTCTATGACTCAAGCATTACTAGATGATTTATATGTAAAATTAAGAAGCCTAAATTTTTATCCTTTTAATCTTTCTTGGCGGGGTAATCCAGCACTTGAAGTTGGAGACTGGATCACTTTTGTAGATAGAGAGGGGAATAAATTTAAAAGTCCTAATCTCAGCTACTCTTTGGAATATAGAGGAGGGCTAAAAGGAACTAGCGTAGCCGATACTAAAGCAGTTTCTTCACAAGCTGTTCAATTTAAGGGACCTATTCAGCGACAGATAGATGACTTATATTATAGAGTTGATGCCGCAGGTGAAAATAATGTATATGATGGCATAGACGAACCGATGTATCCAAAAGAAGGTGATATTTGGTTTAAACCGAATGGACCAGATAAAGAAATTTGGGTATATAAAGATCGTCAATGGGTAATGCAAACATCGACTGCTTTAGATGTAGACATTAAGAATAAAATTGAAAACTCTACCCCGAAAGATGAAATTGTCAAAACTATTAACCTAAGTAGTGAAATGGAAGGTAAAGAATGGCTCAAAATAAAAGGAGCTAAACTATGGTTAACAAATGAGACTAAGATTGACAATGCAGTAATTACTGCCGCCATGATTTACTCAGTTAATGCTGGAACGATCAATGCAGGGACATTAGATGCTGGGAAAATTCGTGTGATTAATCTTGATGCTAGCGCTGTAAGCACAGGAATATTGACGGCAATAAAAATAAATGGTGTAACTATTTCTGGTAGTACCATCACAAGTTTAAGCACGGATAGCTTTAACAAAGTAGTTATGTCTAACGGAACAGTAAAGACCTATTTTAACGATGTATTACGTTCCTCAATGGACGCGCTTCAATTTGCTGTTAATGACGGAAATGGCGTAGAAGTGATGTATTTAGATAGATCGGGTGTAAACCTTAATAAAAGTGGTTCAACAGTCCCGTTGGGTAATTTGGGTCGTGGACATGATAAAGTTTCTGGTAAAGAAGAAATCGCTATCAATGTAGAATTTGGGAATATTGGCTCATATTCAGTAAAAGAAAGTGCTTCAGCCACTGAATACATTAGAAAGTTTGCTGTGTCTTCTGCCGGTGCTCATATTTCAAAATTAATAATGGGAGGTGCTTATGTAGGGGGATCTGGAGAGATTGTCAATGCCTACCTAAAAAGCACAGGTGTTACTTCTGCTTTTACAGTTTATAACAATGTACCGTTAGATTTTTATTCTAATTTAAACATGAATGGTTATTCTATTTTAAACCAATCAGATATCAGACTGAAAGAAAACATTGAGAACACTACGATAAATGGTATTGAAGAAACAAAGAAACTTAACTTTGTGGAATTTGATCGAAAACAAAACTATCGAAGTAAAGATCCAGGTAAACAACCAAATGCTAAGCGAGAACTAGGCTTGATTGCTCAGTACTCACCTTTTTTGAGTGCGCTGGAAAGCAGTTCAAGTTACTTAAGCTTAGATATGAATAAACAAATTATGCTAAATAGCCTAACGAATAAACAGCTGATTGAAATAGTTGAAGAGCAAGAAACAAGAATTAATAAAATTGAAAAATTATTGGAGAGATAGTTTATGGAGAAAAATTTTGAAATTGAGCTTGAAGCAGTGGTACCTAAACTCTTAAAAAGAATTTCCCAGTTAGAATATGATAATGCTATTTTGAAAACAGTGTTAGAACAGCAACAAAACGTAAAAAAAGAGGGTGAATAAATGGCTTATGAAAAGCAAACATGGCTACCATACGATGAATTAAAATCGGAAGAAGAAAATATTCAAGCAGGAGCAGTAGTCACTGCTGAAAGGTTAAATTATATAGAAGCCGGAATCGAAGAAGTGACAATTACACCGGCGACTAATTTGAATGATGGTTTAATGACTAAGTTAGATAAAGCAAAATTGGATTCGGTAGCAATGGGAGCTAATAAATATGTTCACCCAATTAGTCACCCAGCCACAATAATTACACAAGATGTTACACATAGGTTTGTGACAGATGCAGAAAAAATAGGGTGGAATGAAAAAGCGTCTAAGGATTTAGCAACAACGTTATCAAATGGCCTAATGTCTGCTGCAGATAAATTAAAAATAAACGGTATTCAGGCTGGCGCTCAAAAAAATCCAGGGAATGCTACAGCAGTTACTAGTGGCTTAATGTCTTCAACGGATAAGGCTAAATTAGAGAACGTTTATTCTAAGACAGAAACAGATAGTTTGTTTGCTGATGCATTAGTGGCCAAAAAAGAGCGAATTACCGCCCAGGATTGGAATACAATTAAAGCGCCAGGAATGTATGCCGTTAACAGCGCAACGGGGCTTAATCGACCAGCGGGAGCTGTTAATGGCAATTTACTGGTTCAACAAGCAGGAAACATGAACTCGTTAGCCCAGTTCTTCATAGGCAATGAACAGTTAAACAGCCGACGATTTGATGGTACAAACTGGCAAGCTTGGCAAACAGTCGCGCTTGAGCCGCAACAAAAGCCATTATGGGTAGGTGGCTGGTATGGTGGTCCGATGAGCATCACTTTATCTAAGGCGTTATCAAAATGCCGCAACGGGATTATTTTACAGTGGCAAGAATATAGCACAACAAGCACAGTACAAGATACACAATTTAGTTTTACGTATATTCCTAAGCAACATCTCCAGAATGCAGGTAGAGGAACAAACTGTTACGTTGGCGGATATGGAAGTAAAGAAATTTATGGAAAATATCTTTATATTAATGACACTACCATTACTGGTAATGATGTAAATGCGCCGGCTACAATTGCGACAGGTGTTGGAATTAAAAAATATGTTTTAGTTAAAATATGGGAAGTTTAGGAGGTAAGCGAATGAAAATATGGATTGAAAACAAAATAGGTTATTTAGATGGCTATTCATTAATGGAGCAGCCGGACCAAGTAGAATTAGAAGTAGAACAAGAACCGCTGGACTTTCCTAATTGGCGTTTTGACGGTCAAACACTCATTCATGATCCGGATAATGTGCCAGCACCTGAACCAGCACCACCAACTAAATTAGAATTGTTAGAAGCGGAAAACAAAGCATTGAAAGCCGAGATCACTGAGACTAGGCAAGAAACAACGGATACGCAGTTAGCAATCGCTGAAATTTATGAAATGATAGCGGGAGGTACTACAGAATGATAAAAATATATGTCGCCTTAATTGAAAAAGGAGAGAAAACACTTGATGATGTCCCGAAAAAACTACAAACACAAGTACAAGTAATCTTGGATGCAAAAGCTGCAGACTAAGATTGTTTTTTATTTATTGCGGAAGGAGGTGGCTGAAATGGCTATGATTTACGCAACGTTGATCATTAAAGGGAAACGTAAAATCGAAAATGTACCTAAAGTACTTCGTCAACAAGTGATCAATATTCTAATCGACTTAGATTTATCAGAATTAACGAAATAAAAAATAGCGACTGGTGGGACAACCTACCGGTCGCTTATTTAGTTGGAGGAAACCAATGAATAATGTATTAGTAATGTTGCTTCAGCAATGGACCAAAATGGTAACGGATAAAAGTTGGCTGATAGGCGCAGCAACCGGGGGAATTTCTTTCGCCATACCTGGTTGGGTGACAGGGAAAGAGCTGCGCTTAGAGCATGTGATTTTATTAGGTATTTTAATGACTTTATTTGTGATTGAGTGGTTAGTTGGTGGTCGACTGGCCAAAAAATCTACGCAAAAAAGAAAAAATAGCACGACGATGATTGATTCTGCAATTCGTGATTTTATCATTTTATTGTGTTGTTTTATCGCGTATGGTTTTGATTATTTACTAGGTACAGGGGCGTTAATTTTCACTGTATTTACCGGCGCGTTTATCTATCATAATTTTTATAGCCTAATGGCTAATATCGTGGTCTTAGGTTGGGGTGATTTTTTTCCAATGTGGTTATTTAAATGGTTAGAAGATGAAATTGAAGCGAAGAAAGATAAATATTTTCCGGAGAAACAAAACAATGATAAGGGGGAGAAGTAGAAATGACTGTGAGCATACAAAAAACGATTGATTACATGTTGGAATTAAAGCGTAAGGGTATCTGTTATTCTATGACGGGTAGTCGGGATGGTTCTGACGGTACCGGTGACTGTTCAGGAACGGTTGTTCGTGCTGTTCAGTTAGCAGGAGGAACTAAGCCAGGTTGGCTATACAATACTGATAGTATGCATGCGTACCTTATTGAAAATGGGTATCAATTAATTTTCGAAAACCAACCAACCTATGAACCTAAAAAAGGGGATATTTTTATTTGGGGAGAAAAAGGTCAAAGTTCAGGTGCTTTTGGACACACTGGTATTTTTTATGATGACCAAGAAAATATTATTCACTGTAATTACGGCTATAATGGTGTAACGATTAATAATGTCGATGAAATCGCTCGAGCCAACGGATACCCCTATTATTATATTTATCGGGCAAGTGTTGTGAATAATAGCCAACCAGGACCGCAAGTACAAGCATTAGCCCAAGAAAAACCAGCACCAAAACCTAAACGTCGCTATGGTTACCGAGTAGACGATTTACAGTTTTTGAATGGTATTTGGCAAGTAAAAAATGATGTATTAGGGCAACCAGACTTTGATTGGACGGATAACGGAATTAATGTCGCTTATATCGATAAAATTGATCCAGGAACCGGAGAAAATACGCCCGACCAAACGTTAAACGTGGGGGATTATTTCGCTTTTCAGCCAGCTTCGGTAGGGATTATTACCGAACAAGTAAACACAGCAGGTAAAACATTATCTCATGTTCAATTTCCCGATGAGTTTATTTGGTTGTATACGCCAAGTATTGAAAAATTGATTTATGGGTAAAAATATTGAAAGAAAACTTGATTCTACTGAATCAAATTTAAAGACAAAGCTATCAAACATTGATCATAAAATTGAGACCAGTATATTTACTTTTAAAGAAGAACTAAGAAAACAAAAAAGCGCAAATATAAAATGGTTTATAGGCACGTCTATAGCCGTTATAAGTGTAATAATAGGAGCTCTAAAATTTTTTATACAGTAAAATCAGCATGAAAACGCTTTACAATTTAGGCGGTAAGTATTAGAATGTAATTGCTCAACCACAATTTTTCACGTTACTTAAAAACTGTCTTGCCCCAATAAGGCAGTTTTTTTGTTGTTTATAGCATAAAAAGGCTTTACAATTTATTAAAAAAGGATTAGTATTAAAGTACCCTAATACGAAAAAGACTTTTTCATTTTAACTCCTTTTTCTAAAGGAATAGGTTGGCCCTCTTTGGAGGGCTTTTTTTAATCGGACCCTTAGCTCAGCAGGTTAGAGCAGACGGCTCATAACCGTCCGGTCGCTGGTTCGAATCCATCAGGGTCCATAAGTATTTGTCCAACAGATTGAGAAAATATTTACAAAATATGTAAAAGGGGTTAGTATAACTATATCATACAAAAATTTTTCATTTTAACTCCTTTTCTAAAGGAATGAGCTTGCCCTCTTCGGAGGGCTTTTTTTGTCTAACCTATTGAGGAAAACTTTACATATTTTATTTATAAGTTTAAAATAAAATTGCTTTAATAACTACTAATAGTTTTGTGTTCACCCCGAGAAAATAGCTTTGTCCATGCAAAGCTATTTTTATTGTGAATTTAGTTAATTTTATGATATATTTCAACCAGACATGGTCTATTTCGTATCTCTAGTGAAACACCGCTCACTATTAGTAGTTGATTGTAGGTGGGTTTGTTGTATAATATAGACTAATATAAGTGAGGAAAAAACATTGGCCAATAAAAATCTGTCAAATGCAAAAAAACAAAAAAATGATGAATTTTATACACAATGGGCAGATATTGAAAAGGAAATGAACGCTTATCTTGAATACAATCCCAATGTATTTCGCGGGAAAACCATTTTATTGCCTTGTGACGATCCAGAATGGAGTAATTTTACGAAATACTTTGCCCAAAATTTTATGAATTTTGGATTAAAAAAATTAGTATCAACCTCATATGCATATGCAAGTAAGCAGCTATCAATACCACAACAATTAACACTATTTGAATTAGAAAGCCCTAAGTACGATGAAAAAAAAGCACGAACGAACGGGAAAATCTTTACGCTAGAGCCTAAAGATGTTAATAAAGATGGAAAAGTTGATATTGAGGGGTTGCAATTTGATTACTTAAAAGGAGACGGAGACTTCCGAAGTAAAGAAGTAAAAAAAATACGAGATGAGGCGGACTTTATTATAACTAATCCCCCTTTCTCTCTGTTCAGAGAATTTGTAGCATGGATTTTAGAATCAAAAAAACAGTTTGCAGTGATTGGTAATTCAAATGCAATAACTTACAAAGAAATATTTCCGTTAATTGCAAGTAACAAACTATGGTTGGGCGCTACAGGTAATAGTAATGATATGGTTTTTGAAGTCCCGCCAGGAACAGAGATCAAAGAAGCTTATAGGTTGAAAGCAGAAAAGATGGGTTATAAGGGTAATTATACAAGGCTGGGTAACTCGTGTTGGTTCGCTAATATTGAACACGGACGTCGTCATCAACCGCTATCTCTTATGACAATGTCTGATAATCTAAAGTTCAATAATCATAAGGGGAAAGTGACATATCCTAAATATGATAACTATGATGCAATTGAAGTGCCATTTACTGATGCAATTCCATCGGATTATGACGGAGTTATGGGTGTACCTATCAGTTTCTTAGATAAATATAATCCAGAACAGTTTGAAATTGTTGCATTTAGAAAAGGAAATGATGGCAAAGACTTGGTCTATAGCTTGACAAATAACGAGGATTGTGATATAATTATAAGCAAGCAAGCAAGCAAGCAAGCAAGCAAGCAAGCAAGCAAGCAAGCAAGCAAGCAAGCAAGCAAGCAAGCAAGCAAGTTCAACCTTACTTCAGAATACTTATCAAGTACATCAATCCCAGGAATTATTAAAAATGCAGAAGGTCAAATTGGGAACCGAATCACCTATGCTAGAATTACAATTAGGCGGAAACATCATGATGCGCCCATGGGGCGGAGCTAAGATAAACGGGATTGAAGTGTATAGAAGAATATCTATAAGAAGGAAGAAAACATGAAAGCAGACTTAAAAAAATATAAAGTTAAGGATATTGTAGAGGGTTTTACCTATAATGAATATGAGGGTAAAGCTCTTTTTGGATTATCTGGAAAATTAACAATACAACCTGAATATCAAAGGAATTATATTTATGCAGATGGTAATAGAGACGTAGCTGTAATTCAGTCAATATTTAAAGGCTACCCTCTGGGATTAATTTATTTTAACAAAACTGCTAATGGCTATTTAGAGGTATTAGATGGGCAACAACGAATTACTTCTATTGGTCGATTTATTAAGTCAAAATTTGCAGTTAAAGATGAAAATGGTATGGAACAATATTTTTCTGGGTTAAACAAAGATACGCAAATTAAAATAATGGATACAGAACTCTTGGTATATGAATGTACAGGTACTGAGAGTGAAATTAAAGAATGGTTCAAAACGATTAATATTGCAGGTATTCCTTTAAATAGACAAGAACTTTTAAACGCAGTATATTCAGGTTCTTTTGTTACTAAAGCTAAAGCAGAATTTTCTAACTCTAATAATTCAAACATTAATAAATGGCTAACTTTTATTAAAGGTGATGTAAAACGTCAAGAGATTCTAGAAGAAGCTTTAAATTGGATATCTAATGGAAAAATTGATAACTATATGGCGATTCATAGAGAAGATAATGATATTACAGAACTAAAATCACATTTTGATACAGTTATAGAATGGGCATCAACATTATTTGAAGTAGTAGAGAAAGAGATGAAGGGACAGCCTTGGGGTGAATTTTATGAAAAGTATCATATGAAACCATATAATATTTCAGAAATAACGAAAGAAGTTCGTTTACTTTACGGAGATGAATATGTAAAAAATCGTCGAGGTATTTACGAGTATATTTTAAGCGGGAGTCAACACCCTGAGCTATTAAATGTACGTATTTTTGATGAATCAACGAAGAAAAAAGTATACATTGAACAAACTGCTAGAGCAAAAGAGCAAACAGTTTCTAATTGTCCTTTATGTGAAATTGGAAATAATAGTAATAAGGATAAAATTTGGTTATTTAAAGAGATGGATGCTGATCATGTTTCTGCTTGGAGCAAGGGTGGTTCTACTTCTATCGAAAATTGTCAAATGTTGTGTAAAACACATAATAGGGCAAAAGGAAATAAGTAGATCCCAAAAACTTTACACTATCTCGAATGGCTTTTTTTATTTACACATAACTATCATTGTGATATATTCTAATCAGACAGATGCATGTAAAACTTCCATTTAGAAATCCCCGTTCTCATTGAGAACGGGGATTATTTTTGTGTGGAATTGAATAGACTAAAAAAACATGATTTTATAAGACTATTGGCATGGTGGATTTGTCTGTGCAAAGGTCTGTGTCTTTAGTCAAAGCTATGTGTATTTAATGGAATAGGCTAGTTTGCAAAATCCTATTGTATCAAGTAAAATGAGACTATTCGTGCTTAATAATATCTGTTCAAGGAAGCACGTTGTTTCATTAATAAATTGAATATTTTACGAACATTGTAAAATGTTTAGATTTTAGGAGGACGGAACATGAAAGAAAAAATAAGTTCATATTTTGAACTTGAACAATTGAATACGAATATGAAACGAGAAATGTTAGCTGGTTTCACCACGTTTATCTCGATGGCGTATATTTTGTTCGTTAATCCAACCGTACTTGGTGCTTCTGGCATGGACGAAGGCGCTGTTTTTACTGCCACCGCTTTAGCGAGTGCCTTAGGTTGTATTTTAATGGGTGTGTTGGCGAAATATCCGATTGCGACAGCACCAGCTTTAGGAATTAATGCATTCTTTGCTTATTCAGTCTCTGTTGGTATGGGGATTCCTTGGCAAACGACATTAGCAGGCGTTTTTGTGGCTTCATTGATATTTATTTTAATTACAATTTTTAAATTACGCGAGCTAATTATTGATGCAATTCCTGCAGACTTGAAATTTGCCATTTCAGGTGGGATCGGGTTGTTTATTGCTTTTCTTGGTTTAAGCCAAGGTGGCTTAATTGTGGCTAATGATGCGACACTCGTTGGCTTAGGACCTTTGAATGTTGGTTCAACGTGGGTTACCATTGTCGGCTTAGTCGTAACTGCAATTTTGTTAGTTCGTCGAGTACCGGGTGGTATTTTTATTGGGATGGCGATTTCAACGATTGTTGGTTTAGCGACAGGCGTTATTCCAATGCCTGATAAGATTATTTCAAGCGCGCCAAGTTTAGAACCAACATTTTTAGTGGCGTTAGGACATGTGAAAGATATCAATACGATTCAAATGTGGGTCGTGGTTTTAACGTTCCTATTAGTAACATTCTTTGATACGGCTGGTACGTTGGTGGGCTTAGCCAATCAAGCAGGTTTTATGAAGGACAATAAAATGCCGCGTGTGGGGAAAGCTTTAGCCGCTGATTCAACAGCGATGTTAGCTGGTTCTCTATTAGGGACATCGCCAGTTGGCGCATATGTCGAATCATCTGCGGGGATTGCTGTGGGTGGTCGTTCAGGAATCACAGCTATTACAACCGGGATTTTATTTATTTTCAGTTTGCTATTTTCTCCTTTGTTAGCAGTTGTCACTTCGCAAGTTACAGCACCAGCGTTGATTATTGTTGGTGTTTTGATGGCACAATCCTTAAGCAAAATTAAATGGAACGAGATGGAAATTGCGATTCCTTCCTTCTTAATCTTGTTAGGAATGCCATTGACATACAGCATTTCAGATGGGATTGCCTTAGGCTTTATCTTCTATCCAATTACAATGATTGCGGCAAAACGTGGGAAAGAAGTTTCGCCAATTATGTATGGCTTGTTCTTTGTTTTTGTCGGATTCATGTGGATCCTGAATGCGCAATAAGCAAGAGAGAAAGTTATCAAATAGTTGATTCATAAGACAATGAACTTATGAATCAACTGTTTTTTTTCGACTAAGCACTAGAAAAACGCCCCTTATTTGATGTATAATTTGCAAAGACATTGACCTGTGAAGATACAGGAACAGAGAGGAATTAATTGAGTGAAATATACAGAAATTATGGTTCGCTATGGCGAATTATCAACTAAAGGAAAAAATCGTAAAACGTTTATCATGCAGTTAGCACAAAATGTGAAACGTGCGTTAGCTGATTTTCCAGCATTGAAAATCCATGCAGATCGAGATAGAATGCATATTTTATTAAATGGGGAAGATAGTGAAGAAGTGATTCCAAAACTAAGTAAAGTGTTTGGAATTCAAAATTTTTCGCCAAGTATTCGTATTGAAAAAGAAATGCCAGCGATTCGTGCAATGGTTCAAGAGGTTGTTCGGGAAGTTTATACGCCAGGTAAGACGTTTAAAATTACTGCTAAACGCTCGGATCATTCATTTGAACTTGATTCAAATGGCTTGAATCAAGAATTAGGTGGGGCCGTTATTGAAGCCATTCCGGAAATTCAAGTACAAATGAAAAAGCCTGATATCAACTTAAGAATTGAAATTCGTAAAGATGCGGCGTATTTATCTTATGAAACGATTCGCGGTGCGGGTGGATTGCCAGTGGGCACCAGTGGTCGTGGTATGTTGATGTTGTCAGGAGGCATTGATTCACCAGTTGCTGGTTATTTAGCTATGAAACGTGGCGTGGAAGTGGAAGCTGTCCATTTTGCTAGTCCACCTTATACAAGTGAACAAGTGTTACAAAAGGCTAAAGATTTAGCTGAAAAATTAGTCCCTTATGTAGGAACTATTCAATTTATTGAAGTGCCCTTTACAGAAATTCAAGAAGAAATAAAACGAGTTGTTCCCCAAGGCTACTTAATGACCATTACACGACGTTTAATGTTACGCTTAACAGATGCAATTCGTGAAATGCGGAAAGGTTTAGTCATTATTAATGGTGAATCGTTAGGACAAGTGGCTTCGCAAACACTTCAAAGTATGGTAGCAATTAATGAGGTTACTTCAACACCGATAATTCGACCCGTTGTTTCAATGGATAAGACAGAAATTATCGAAATTGCCGAAAAAATTGACACGTTTGAATTAGCCATCCAACCCTTCGAAGATTGTTGTACAATTTTTGCGCCACCGCAACCGAAAACACGACCTCGCTTGGATAAAGCGCAAGATTATGAAGCGCGCTTAGACTTAGAAGGTTTAATGGCTCGGGCCTTAGAAGGACTCAAAATTACAGAGATTTCAGCAGAAACAGCGAAAGATAAACAAGAAGACGAATTTGCAGATTTCCTATAAGAAATAAATACAGTGACGGTCGCTTAGACGTCACTGTATTTATTTTGTACTTATTTCACAAACAAGTTGCTCGGAGAGGGGAACCGTGATAAACTGAATATGTGAAGTAGGTAACAAGGAGGACAGAGGATGGAGAAAAAAATGCCTAAAGCAACGGCAAAACGTTTGCCGGTTTATTTACGTTATTTAAAAATGTTAGGGGATTCTGGTGTTAAACGCATTAAATCACGAGAGTTTAGTGAAATGATCCAGATTCCTTCTGCAACGATTCGGCGTGATTTTTCCCACGTTGGTGAACTGGGCCGAAGCGGTTATGGTTACGATGTGCCGTATTTAATTGAGGTATTTAGTAATATTTTAAATACGCAAGAAGAAAAAAGAATTGCTCTGATTGGTTGTGGCAATTTAGGCAAGGCATTATTAAAAAATAATTTTAGACGCAACGAGAATTTGAATATTGTCTGTGCTTTTGATAATGATTCGGCTTTAGTTGGCACCACGATTAATGGGTTATTAGTTCATGATATGTCTGAGTTAGAAGCATTCGTTCGACAAGAAGGGGTCACGGTAGCCATTTCTACAGTACCAAGTCACCATGCTCAAAAAGCCATCGACAAAATTGTACAAGCGGGTGTGACTGCGATTTTAAATTTTGCGCCAGACCGTGTCAGTGTGCCAGCCAACGTTAGTGTGCAGTATATTGATTTAACAACGGAACTGCAAACACTGATTTATTTTAATGAAACTTTTTCACTAGCAAATAGCCCAAAGCAATAAAATTGTCTTCATAAAAATCCTCTACTATACTTATTATTGAAAGTGGAAAAGGAGGATTTCAGAATGAATGTTACAAGAAAAGGGCACGTATTAGAATTGACAGGTGAACAGCCCGAAGTTGGCACAAAAGCCCCCGTCTTTTCTTTGAAAAATTTAAACAACCAAGAAATCAACTTGGCAGATTATAAAGGTAAAACGGTTTTAATTAGTGTGGTTCCTGATATCGACACACGTGTTTGTTCACTGCAAACGAAACGTTTCAATCAAGAAGCGGCGAAATTAGACGGTGTTCAGATTATCACGATTTCCAATAACACAGTTGAAGAACAAGCAAATTGGTGTGCCGCTGAGGGTGTCGAAATGGAAATGCTTCATGATACTGAAGACTCATTTGGTGCAGCTTATGGTTTGTATATTCCAGAAATGGGCCGTTTAGCACGTGCTATTTTTGTGATTGACCCAGAAGGAACGTTAGTTTATGAAGAAATCGTCTCAGAAGTTTCGTCGGAACCCGATTATCAACAAGCGTTAGAAGCTGCAAAAAAAGTGTAATCCCTCTAGATTACAAATTGACTTTGCTTGCGCTTCATTGTAGAATGAAGCAAAGACAGCGAACAAGAGGAGTATCATTGGCGTCGTTTTAGAGAAAAAGTCGTTCAGGTGCAAGACTTTTACACAACCAGTGAGAAGGTAGCTTGTGAGTCAATGGTTTGAACACAGTACGTTAGTAGAACGATTCGTTTCGTGAACGTTATCTCACGAATGAGTGGCATTTGAATGAATTCAATTCAAATGCAATTTAGGTGGTACCGCGTAAATAAGATGAATCTACGCCCTAAAATACGAAAGTATTTTAGGGCGTATTTTAGTGTTTAGCCCAAAAAACTCATTTGTAAAATAATTACCGCTCCAAATCGCGTATTTTAAGAAAGAAGGGGAAAAAATGTCAGAAGAAAAAAACTTACCAACGAAATATCAACCGACAGAAATCGAAGCTGGCCGTTATCAAAAATGGCTAGATCAAGATTTATTTAAACCAAGTGGCGACAAAAAAGCGAAGCCCTATTCAATTGTTATTCCACCACCTAATGTAACAGGGAAGCTACACTTAGGGCATGCTTGGGATACAACATTACAAGATATGATTATCCGCCAAAAAAGAATGCAAGGCTTTGATACGTTATGGCTGCCAGGAATGGACCATGCCGGAATTGCCACGCAAGCAAAAGTAGAAGAGAAACTAGCACAACAAGGAATTTCACGTTACGACTTAGGTCGTGAAAAATTTGTTGATCAAGTGTGGGAATGGAAAGAAGAATATGCTTCTCACATTCGTGAACAGTGGGCAAAAATGGGTCTTTCTTTAGATTACAGCCGTGAACGTTTCACTTTAGATGAAGGGCTATCTGAGGCTGTTCGTAAAGTGTTTGTCTCTCTTTACGAGAAAGATTTGATTTACCGTGGTGAGTATATCATTAACTGGGATCCGAAAGCGAAAACAGCATTGTCTGATATTGAAGTAATCCATAAAGATATTGAAGGAGCTTTTTACCACATGAGCTACCCATTATCAGATGGTTCTGGTGTTGTTGAAATTGCGACAACGCGTCCTGAAACAATGTTGGGAGATACGGCGATTGCGGTCCATCCAGAAGATGAACGGTATCAGGAACTTATTGGTAAGACAGTTGTCTTGCCATTAGTAGATAAAGAAATTCCAATTATTGCAGATGACTATGTAGATATGGAATTTGGAACAGGGGTTGTAAAAATCACACCTGCCCATGATCCAAATGACTTTGAAGTCGGTAATCGTCATGACTTACCTCGAGTAAATGTTATGAACGAAGACGGCACGATGAATGAACTGGCTGGAAAATACGAAGGAATGGATCGTTTTGCCGCACGTAAAGCGATTGTCTCCGACTTGAAAGAACTAGGTCGCTTAATTAAGATCGAAACAATGAATCACAGCGTGGGCCATTCAGAACGAACAGGCGTTGTCGTGGAACCACGTTTATCGACCCAATGGTTTGTAAAAATGGGACCATTAGCTGAAAAAGCAATGAAAAATCAAGAAACAGAAGACGCTGTTGAATTTTATCCACCACGCTTCAATCAAACATTTTTACGTTGGATGGAAAATATTCATGACTGGGTTATTTCGCGACAATTATGGTGGGGCCATCAAATTCCTGCTTGGTATCACAAAGAAACGGGCGAGATGTATGTTGGGATGGAAGCACCAGCCGACAGTGAAAACTGGGTTCAAGATAGTGACGTCTTAGATACATGGTTTAGTTCTGCTTTATGGCCATTTTCAACGATGGGTTGGCCAGATGAAGCAAGCGAAGATTATCAACGTTACTTCCCAACAAGCACATTAGTTACTGGCTATGATATTATTGCCTTTTGGGTAAGTCGTATGATTTTCCAAAGCTTAGAGTTTACAGGCGAACGTCCCTTCCAAAATGTCTTAATTCACGGCTTAATTCGTGATGAGCAAGGACGCAAAATGAGTAAATCATTGGGGAATGGGATTGACCCAATGGATGTCATCGAAAAATATGGCGCAGATGCGTTACGTTGGTTCTTATCAAATGGTTCAGCACCTGGTCAAGATGTTCGTTTTAGTTATGAAAAAATGGATGCTTCTTGGAACTTTATCAATAAGATTTGGAATGCAAGTCGTTTCGTTATCATGAATGTAGAAGGTATGACTGCTGCAGATATTGACTTTAGTGGTGAAAAGACTGTCGCTGATCGTTGGATTTTAACGCGCTTAAACGAAACAGTCGCCCGTGTCACAGAATTATTTGATCGTTTTGAATTCGGTGAAGCAGGTCGCCAATTATACAACTTCATCTGGGATGATTTCTGTGATTGGTATATTGAAATGAGTAAAGAAATTCTTTACGGAGACAATGAAGCAGCTAAACAAACAACACGGAGCATCTTGGTGTACACATTGGATCAAATCTTACGCTTATTGCATCCAATTATGCCGTTTGTAACAGAAGAAATTTGGGAAAAAATTCCGCATCAAGGTGAGTCATTGGTTGTGGCAGAGTACCCAGTTGTTCATGAAGAATTTAACGATGAAGCAGCAGCTCGAGGAATGGAAGTTCTGAAAGAAGTTATTCGTTCGGTTCGGAATATTCGAGCAGAAGTGAATACACCACTTTCTAAACCAATTACCTTGTTAATTAAAACAAACGATACAGAAGTAGAAGAATTTTTAACAGCTAATACTAGCTACTTGGAACGCTTCTGTAACCCAGAGGAATTAGTCATCAGCCGTGAAATAGAAGCGCCAGAATTAGCCATGTCCGCTGTATTAACAGGCGCAGAACTATTCCTACCATTAGCTGGGTTGATTAATATCGAGGAAGAAATTGCTCGCTTAGAAAAAGAATTAGACAAATGGACAAAAGAAGTCAAACGTGTGCAAGGCAAACTTTCAAATGAACGTTTTGTGTCAAATGCACCAGATGAGGTCGTGGAAGCAGAACGTGCAAAAGAAAAAGACTACCTTGAAAAACAAGAGGCTGTCAAAGAACGGATTGCCCAATTACGTTCAATCTAAGTAAATATCCACCCGCATAGCGGGTGGCTTTTTAATAGCCCTAGAAGGGCTCGCTACCTGCTGCTCCCTTTAAGGGAGCTTTTTTTAGAGACCGCCAACCGCTACCTTTCTATTCTTATCTAGCTATTACTTCCTAAATGGATCTTTATACTCTCTTTTGTTTATACTATCCCTTACTCGATCTTCTGCTTCTTGTTCTCGTATATACTTTGCTATCGTTTTTTGGTTCAGTCCTACAGTGCTCACATAATAGCCTTTTGACCAAAAGGATAGATTTCCATAATTGTATTTTAAATTCGCATGACGTTCATGAATGATTACTGCACTTCTTCCTTTTAAGAAACCCATAAAACCTGATACACTCAACTTCGGTGGAATTCTTACCAACATATGGATATGGTCGGGCATTGCATGCGCTTCAATGATTTCGACTTCTTTCATCTCACACAATTTTCTTAGTATTTTCCCTATATCTCGCCTCAATTGACCATAGATTACTTTTCTTCTATATTTTGGTGTAAACACAAGATGATACTTACAATTCCAACGAGTATGTGCTAAACTTTTATCGTCGTTCGACATTCAAAAACTCCTTTCGATTTGATAACGGTTGGTAGCCTTTATCTATTATATCGAAAGGAGTTTTTATCGCTAAAGCTCTGACCTCCACGCGCAGTACGCGTGGTTTTTTTGTCGAAATCTCTTTAGAGATTTCGACTGACTAAAGTCATTAAAAAGAAAAGACAACAAAACCAAACGTTGGTTTTGTTGTCTTTTTGTTATAATTTGCCAAATAATTGAAACAAATACAACATTAAGTAGCTGTAAGTAGCCACAGACCAGAATTTCAATAAAAGAACAATTTTCATGAATTCTTTTAAAGAAATATCTGTAATTCCCGCCACTAAACAAACAATATCATCTGGAGCGAAGGGGACTAACATAGTAAAGATTAAGAGCTTTTTGACATTGTGTTCATTTTTGTCTAAAATCTCTTCAAATTTTTTGTATTTATTGGGTGAAAGGATTATTTTTACAAAGCTACGTCCATAGTAACGAACCAGTAAAAAGCCAATAAACTCACCAATAATCAATCCAAGATAGCTATACAAAAGTCCTTGCAAATTGCCAAACATCAACATTCCTGCAACAGAAGAGATTCCTCCAGGTAGAATAGGGATAATCACTTGGACGATTTGTAAAAGAACGAAACACAGAACCGCATAGTTACCAAACTGTTTAATAAAAGCTTGCAAGGAAGCAACAGAATGAAAAATTCCTCTGGAATATCCCCATAAAATTAAGCCGAAGAAAAGCACCAGTCCAACTAGGGGTAACCACCGAATGAGTCCATTTAAAAATTTTTTCTGATTAGTCATGAGTGGCCTCCTGACGTTTTCGACGGTATTTTTTAAAGCCAAGATAACCAGCCGTTCCCAGTAAAATCGTTCCGCTGACGGCAGTGCCGAGATAAATCATTCTTGGATGATAGGCAAAGGTTAACTGCTGTTTGCCAGCTGGGACTTCAACAGCTAAAAAGCCACCTAGAATGCGTTGTGTTTTTAAGGGTTCTTTTTGTAGCGACGATTTGACTTGCCAATCTTGGTCATAAGGAATGGACGTATACAGTAACTGAGTGTCATTTCCAGGTACATTCAGTGCGCCATTTAAATGGCCTTTTTTAGTTGCATTCACGTGAAGAGCTTGTTGGCGTAATTTGTCAACCGCACGATTAAAGGCTGTTTGGTCTAAAGTTTGAAGTTGCCAATTAGTTAAATCAACCACTTGTTCAGCAGTTAGTGACAGGGTCACGGTAGTTCCTTTTTCAAAATGCCCTAAATTGAACAGTTGATTGGTTGCAATATAAATCGGCGTCGAGATAACTTGTTGGTTTACCTTCAATTGTGTAACTTTTTTCCATTTTAAATTCGGAATATAAAGATGCAAGTCGCCAGTGCTATTCACTTTAAAGGTTGCTTCAATTGTTTCATTGGTATGATGAGGTTCATTTATCAACGAAGCTGTTTTAAAGTAAGGTTTATCCGTCGGCACGAGCGTTTGCAGGAGTTCTTCTTGGGCATCTAAAGGATTATTTTTTGCTAATTTTAACTTGGTTAATGCGGTTGGCGCCAAAAAGCCCATACCGATCGCTTCATCATTTTCCATGATTTTCGTGGAACCAACTGTTTTTAGCAATTTTTCACTCGTAGGTTTTTCAATTGGTAAAAAGTCATATTTCACATTTAAAAGTAAATTGGTTAATTGTGAATTATCCACATAGGCAATCCGGCGATCATTTTTTCGATATAAACCTAGCGCACTTAATGTGTCTTGGGTAGTGGCAGTTAAAGTCGAAGTATAGCTAGAAACGCCAGCATAGCCATAAAGTAAAGGATTATTGTAGCCGTTATTGATTTCACGGAACCCTGTTTCTTTGGAAGGAATGACTTGTTTCATGCGATAAAGTTCTGGTGCTGAGGCCATTTTTTCATCGATTAATTGGCTGTGTTTTCGGTAATCTTGGGCAAATGTTGCTTGGCTACCAAAGGGCATGTGTTTAAAAGAAATCCAGAAATTCGTTGTTAATTCTGTGCTGACCAGTAAGAATAAAGCAACGACTACATAGTTTCTTAAGGCCTTTTTGTGTGCTAAACGCAAGCAAAAGAAAATCAACCAAATAAAAAGTAAACTTAGCCATAAATAATTGATCGAAATTAAGAGATTCTTTTGTGGACCATAATACAAAGATCCGTAGCCAATGACTAACAGCAGACTAAAAATAATAGGTGCGGTCCAAGGAATGGTCACTTTTTTAAGCCAAACTTCATAGGCAAAGACAATCAATAAAAAGCTAAAGATAAAGACATTTCGGTAAGGGAACCCAGCTGGGCTTTGAAACATGTGCCACACAGTGTTAAAGGCTTCTAACCAAAAGCTTAAAAAGAGAATGAATAAAAGAATTGCTGAAGCTATTCTTTCTTTTAACGCAATTTGTTTCGTTTGAAAATAGGCAACACAGAGGAGTGTCACAAATAATCCAGCAAAAACGGTTGGTAAATGGTCTAAACGCAACTCATAATTAATAGAACCTAAGCCTAATTGCGAGAAGAACGAAGTGTTGAACTTAGGCGTTAAAAAGAACGTCGAGACATCAAAATCTGCTTTTTTTGTATAGAGCATCCCTTCTGCTGCAGGTAATAATAAAAAGCTAGTTGCAGTTCCTGTTAAAAAAGAAACGAGGATGAATAACGGACTTTGTTTAAAAAATTGCCGAATAGCATGGGCTTGGGTATTCTTTTTAAAGAACCAATAGATACTGTAAAAAACAGCAAAGAGACAAATCATATAACCCATGTAGTAATTCGTCACAATCGCTAAAAACAGGGTTATACTGTATAAGCCCCATTTGCGTTGATCCCATAAACGTTGGAGTCCCAATAAGATAAGCGGGAATAGAATCAGTGCATCCAACCACATAAAGTTTTGGCTATAGACGGTGACAAAGCCACAGAAACTATAGGACGTTGAAAAAAGTAACGTGGTGCCATCAACTTTTTGATAGGTGTATTTTAAATAGCTAAACATCGTCGTGCCCATCAAGGCAAGTTTTAAGGTAATAATCCATAAAATTGCTATAGGTAATTGTTCATAAGGAAAAAAGAAAGCCAACACATTAAAAGGGCTCAGTAAGTAATAGGCTGCCAAAGGAACAATCGACTCACCAATCTCATTGGAAAAAGAGTAGAATGTAGTTATTCCCTCGTGAAAAGAGCGTTTTAAAAAACTCAAGAAAGGCATGTATTGTGTGCCTAAATCACTAACTAATAAGTTGTTGTCACCAAAAGGCGCAAGTTGTAATGTCATCCATACAAGCAATAGAAGTAAAAACGGCAAGAAAAAACTTCCTAACCATAAAAGCTTCGATTTGTTTTTCATCAAAATAAGTCCACCTTTATAAAAAAATCATGAATAAGCGTGTTGAACGCTCTAAAAATAGTTTTTAATTGGCTGGCTAGAATGAACCATCCAGAATGTTAGTTTACCATAAGTTCATTAATGTATCCGCTAATAACGCAAAATTATGAAAAATGCAAAAAGTTTTCAAGAAAAAGTTTCAATTGGTTATTAGTGAAAAAGTCACCTAACTTAGTTATAATGTAGAAGAAGACAAGGAGTTGGACAAGATGCAATTAACAATAGAAGAAGCCATTGAATGGATTCATAGCCGGTTACCCTTTGGTTCAAGACCTGGTTTGGATCGGATTAATGCGTTATTAGAAAAAATTGATCATCCAGAAAACAAAGTGCCAACGATTCATATCGCAGGAACCAATGGTAAAGGCTCAACCGTGACATATTTACGCTGTCTATTAGAAGAAATGGGCTTGAAAGTCGGAACCTTTACCTCTCCTTATATTGAATCATTTAATGAAAGAATTGCGATAAATGGTCAACCAATTTCAGACGAACAATTGATTACCTATGTGGAAAAGTATCAACCAATCATTCAAGAATTAGACCAGATCACTGAAGTGACTGGAATTACAGAATTCGAAACATTGACAGGAATGGCCTTGGACTATTTCGTGAATGAACAAGTGGATATCGCCGTTGTTGAAGTTGGCTTAGGTGGATTACTTGATAGCACCAATGTCGTGAAGCCATTATTGACGGGAATTACGACAATTGGGAAGGATCACACAGAAATTTTAGGTGAAACAATTGCTGAAATTGCCTATCAAAAAGCGGGTATTATTAAAGAAAAAGTCCCAGTAGTAACAGGCAACATTTGTGCTGATGCGCTAGCAGTCATTGAAAAAGTCGCACAAGAAAAACAGAGTCCAATTTTTCGTTTTGGCAAAGAGTATCAAGTGGAATATCTACATCCTGATACACAATGGGGGGAAGTATTTAATTTCTATGGAGAAATGGGCAAACTGACAAAGATTAAAGTTCCCTTGTTGGGGCGTCACCAAGTAGAAAACGCGGCGGTAGCTATTCAATTATTTGACAAGTATTGCCAACTACAACATTTGCCGTTTAAAGAACGAGACATTACTCAAGGGTTAGCTAAAGCGCAATGGCCAGCTCGAATGGAACGACTTAGTGATGAACCATTGATTGTTTTAGATGGTGCCCACAATGATCATGCAGTAAAACGCTTAGTTGAAAACTTGCGCAAAGAGTTTCCACAACACACGATTCATATTTTATTTTCAGCTTTAGCAACTAAAGATGTGGATGAGATGATTCAGGACTTAAAACAAGTACCGAATGCGCATCTTTACTTAACTAGCTTTGATTACCCTAAAGCTATTGCACTTACAGAAATGGAAAAATATGAAGACGATTTAACAGAAATTGTGTCTTTATGGCAATTTGGCTTAGGCGAAATTTTAGAAAAAATGTCGACAGATGATTTATTATTAGTAACAGGTTCATTATATTTTGTTTCTCAAGTAAGAGAATTACTTTTAACTATAGGAGGAAATGATGAAGAAATTTGATGGCGTAATTTTTGATATGGATGGGTTGCTTTTTGATACGGAGTTGATTTACTATACATCTACTCAAAAAGTAGCAGATGCAATGGGGTTACCATATAGTAAAGAAGTCTATTTAGACTATGTTGGGATTTCCGATGAAGAAGTACAAGAGAATTACCGACGTATTTATGCATCCTATGGTCATGACACAGTGGAAGAATTTATCCGCCGTTCTTATGATGATACCCTGCAAGAGTTTCGATCTGGTAACGTCCCTTTAAAACCAGGGGTGGTGGAATTTCTCGACTTTTTAGATGATCAAAAAATTCCTCGATTAGTTGCCTCAAGTAACGTCCGTCCAGCAATTGAAATGTTATTAAGCCATGCTGGGATTCAGGATCGTTTTGTAGGGATTGTTTCAGCAGAGGATGTTAAACGAGCAAAACCAGACCCAGAAATTTTTCAAAAAGCTCGTCAACTTTTAGGAACAGAAGCCCCGAAAACCTTGATTTTCGAAGACTCATTTCATGGGGTAAGTGCGGCTCATAGTGCGGGCATTCCAGTGATCATGGTACCTGATTTATTGCAACCAACTGAAGTTATCCAAGAGAAAACATTACATGTTTTGGAGAGTTTACATCAAGCGCCACATTATTTAAAATAATAAAAACAACACTCCTTTGCGTAGTTTATTAATGACTAGCAAAGGAGGTTTTTTTATGCAAGTATCGGATCTGTTTATTCGTGAGATGCCGAGTGATTGTTTACCACGAGAACGGCTCTTAGCGATAGGAGAAAAAGCATTATCGAATCAAGAGTTGTTGGCGATTCTGTTACGTACTGGCTCAAAAGAAGCAGACGTGATGACTGTTGCCGCAACGCTGTTAAAACAGTTTAAGCAACTTTCTTATTTGCAGCAAGCCACGTTGAACGAGTTAATGGCTATTAAAGGCATTGGCCAAGTGAAAGCCATTGAATTACGTGCGGCCATTGAATTGGGGTGTCGAATTTATCAAAGTAGTCAAATCAAATTTGGCAAAGTTACGTCCAGTCAACAAGTCGCTCAACGATTACTCCAAGAGATGAAGGGGCTGCAACAAGAACATTTAATTTGTATTTACTTGAATACCAAGAATGACATTATCCAACAGAAAACGATTTTCAAAGGTTCACTGAATCAAAGTATTGCTCATCCACGCGAAATTTTTCGGGAAGCGGTTAAATATTCTTCTGCTCGCATACTATTAGCTCATAATCATCCATCTGGTTAGTATTTGTTAGTGCAAATGAAATCAATATCCTAAAAAATTTATTTTCAAATTTCCATCTGGATAAACTACAATATTTTTAATCACTTGCCGCCATAAAGAACTTTTTTCCGAAATAGTTAGCTGTTTATATCCATCTCTAAATTCAGCAGTAGAGTAGTTATGCAGTAAGTTCAAATCAATTTTAGCAATTTTATTATCTCTTTCAGGAATTAAAAGTGCTTCTAATTCTTCTCTGTCTTTTTTATATTCCTCTAGTGTTATAACCTCATTTAGATAAGCTTTTTTTAGTCTATCTATTTTCTTTTTTATTTTATCATTAGTATTCTTAGTTTTTTTTACTTCGGGTTCTTTTTGCATTCTTACAGACAATTCTTCTGCTTGTTTTTCAATATTTTCCAGAAGGAAATTTTCTAGTCTAGTTTCATATATACCTTTTTTATTAGCACATTTTTTAGCGTTATTGCGATTTTTGGTGCATCTATATAAATGTCTTTCATTATGGTTTGTCGTACCGTCTTTTCGTACATATCGGCTAATAACCGCCGTGGCGGAATAATTACAACCACATTCATTACAAACTAACAATCCAGTAAACATATAGTCGCGTTTTTTATTCATACGAATATTTTTTGAAAGTTGTAATTGTACTCTTTCGAATACGTCACGATCAATAATAGGTTCACAAAAATTTTTATTATCTCGTAATTCACCAATGTATTTTCTATTAGTAAGCATTTGCCGAACACTTTGATAATCTCTTGTCATGCTGAAATGATTTTCTAAATGTCTCACTGTTGCACGCATGCTACCAGTTTCTAAATAGTACTGGAAAATTTCTTTTAATATTTCAGCTTTTTCATTCGGAACAAGATGTTTGTCTTTGATATCGTAGCCAAGCGGTACTTTCCCACTAACAACTTCACCTTTTCGTATTTTATTATCGAAAACGGCCCGAATTCTTTCAGAAGTCATCTGTGCTTCAAGCTCAGCAAAACCCATTGATTGATTTACAAATGAACGGCCCATTGCTGTTTCTGTGTTAAAGAAAGGTTGTGTAACGGCTAACCAAGTAACATTGTTTTTGTCTAGTATTTCTTGAATATTTAAATAATGACGTAAATTTCTAAACCATCTATCTAATTTTGTAAATAAGATCGTATCGATTTTTCCTTTTTTAACATCATCTAATAATTTTTGAAATTCATCACGATATAGTTTCTGGCCTGAAATGCCATCATCTATATAAGTTTTGAATACTCTCATATTTCCTTGCTGTCTTACGTATTCATTTAAAGTGTGTTGTTGTTCATCCAAACTATCACCGTGTTTGGCTTGTTGATCTGTAGACACACGTATGTATAACGCAACTCGTTTTATTTCATTTGCCATTGTTTCACCTCATTATTTTTGGTAAAATAGGCGTAACAAAATAAGCCTATTTTGGTTCTATTTTTAACGCACTAACTTCTTGGTCGGAGAGGGTGCGTTATTTTTTTATTTCCTCTTTTAGCTGTTCAATCGTTGTTTCTAATTGATCAATTTTATTAATAAGTATTTCAATTTTATCATTTGATTCTTCATCTTCATTATTACTTTTATTAAAATATTCTGTAATAGTTGAGGTAAGCATGCCAATAAAGCCAATTCCTAAAATCATTAGAATGATTGCCGCAACTCTACCTAATGGCGTAGCTGGTGAAATATCGCCATATCCAACAGTAGTTGTGGTAACTAAAGCCCACCAAAAAGAATCTAAATATGGAACGTTTTCAGCATAAGAGTATATCATTGCTGAAGTAATAATGAGTATTAAACTTAAATAAATCATATTTAAAAAGCCATTAGTATTTAAGAATGATTTAGTGTTCCTAGTTAGTTTGCCAACTACTCCTATTGCTCGTGTTAGTTTGGCGAGCCTTGCTATTTTAGCTATACGAAATAGTCTAGCAATTCTAAAGAAAGAAAAAATAGTATCAAAAGGAATTATCGCAATCAAATCAAAAATATTTGTTTTAAAAAATTTGATTTTATTTTTTGAAATAGATAGTCTAATTACATAATCAATAGTAAACGTGGTTAGAATAAAATTATCAATAAAACTAAAAGGAGTATTGTTAATATTAATGATATTTGAAAAATCCAAAATAACTAAAAAAATTGATAATACTGACAAAATAACAATAGAGTAGTTATAGAGTTTTTTATTTATTTTCAATACTGTTCACTCACTCTCAAAATGAGATCTAAAGTCCGTGTTCCCAGCACGGGCTTTTTCATATTAAATAAGTTTCTTGCCCCATTTTTAAATTATAATGTGTGATTACATTGGAATAATTAAACTGACCATCATTATTTTCAATCAAACACTCAAACATATAACATTCAGCTTCTGCTTCCATTTTTGATCTAAAAATGGGGATTTTATATAAAGGCATTATGTCTACATGATCTTTGACATGTTTAAATTCATGATATATAGATTCCTCCTGTTCTTTTTTTGTCAGGCTTTGATTAACGAATATTATCCCGTACTTCGGTTCAAAGCATGCTCGTTTGTTTAATTTAATGAAAACTATATCTATCTTATACTTATCTACCAAGTTTTTAATATTTACCATAAAACACAACCTTACATATTTATTTCCCGAATCTACCTTTTAAATATGCTCTAATAACTTCTCTATCATGATCATCAAGTGGTTCACCGTCAAAACTCATCACATTGTCTAAAACTTCATCCAAATCATCTGTTTGTTTTGAATTGGCTGGGTTAGGATTGTCAGTTCTTCCTAATAAGTAATCAATCGATACATTAAAATAATTGGCAATGTTTCTTAGCTTGTCAGCTGCAGGTTCTTTAGTTTTTAACGTATATAAGTAGTTTTTGCTGTAACCAAGTTCTATTGATATCTCTTTTAAGTTTTTATCACGTTTTTTTGCAAGTTCTTGTATCCTTTCAAATGTTGTCATATCAGTATTTCCACGCTTTCTTATAGCTAAAAAAGAAAAAAGTATAAAAAAGTTTGACAAAACTATTGACTGTCTAACTAAAGTTGGATATACTCTTATCGTAAGCTAATTTATTAGCTAATAAGTTCTTAAATAAAACCAATAAATAAAACAAAAAAATCGTTGGGGAACGGTAAAAGGGTTTATTTACTAGTCTTTAGAAGGCTTATTTAGCTATGGATAAATAGTACACTATAGTTGGAAACGTGTCAACAGATTTTATTAAATTAGCTAATTTTTTAGCTTACAAATTAGAAATGAAAGGGGGAATGAAGTTGAATATAAAGGAAGTACTAGTTTTAGCGCATAGTCAAGGGAAATACGTAGTTCGTGAAAAGTGGATTGATATAGGACTTAAATTATCAGTGATGGCTACTAATACAGCGGATTGCTGTTGGTTAATTGATACTAGAACGGACCCCATCGCTCCTGCGAAGAGATGGAATCCGGATTTAGAAGATTTAACTGCCGATGATTGGAAAGTGGTTTGATTATTTGAAAATACCTCTAATTTTGGAAATGAAGTTAATTACTTTATTTAGATCATTGCTAAAGCGATTTTCCATAGTAACGATACTTTTGTCTAGTAGAATTGAACGAAAAATTTTGTTAGAAGCCCATTTATTGGATATATAACCGCTGTTAGCCAAGGAACGCATTGTATCTATAAAGTCATCATATAACCAATTTTCGAAAAAATTTTGGTGTAATTCTTCACCGCTCCCTAATATTTTCGCTTCAGATTTTGAAATACCGTTATTTATTCTATCTAAGTATTCTTTATAGATAACAGAAAGCAATTCTTGAGCGTCTTTTGATAGATCATCCATTAATTTTCACCACCTTATCAGTTATTTCAGCAGACCACTTGCTGATAAGAAAAGTATACCAGAAAGGATGTGATTAGATGTCACAAGACTTAGAGCTTGAAGTAAGAGCTGCATTAGTAAAAGCAAAAAAAACTCAAACATGGTTAGCAGAAGAATTAGACCTTTCAAAACCGTATCTTACAGATATTTTGAAAGGCCGTAGAAGTCCAGAAAAACAAATCAAAAAAATCAAAAAAATCTTAAATATCAAGTGAGGTGAATAATATGGCAGATCAAGTAAATATTGATTTATTAGGTCAAGCATATTGTAACGTTATGACACGTAAAACAGGTATCACGCATACGTACACTATTAAAGGAAAGGACGATAAAAAACACGATGAAAAAAATGTACAAAAACCTAAATAAGTTAACCTACTGCTTATATATCTTTGGAGTAGGGTTATTGATCGGCGCAGAAGCTGACGGAAAAATTTTATTGATTTATGCATTAGTTCTGATGACTTATAACCTTGTCATTGAATTTTGTTCATTTAATAGTTGGATTGACGATAACGCTGGTGAAATTTACAAGAGGAAACAGAATCGCTAGGTGAAGTAAATGGATGTAATCGACGTAATAGGAATAGTCGCAATTCCAACAGTAATTTTAGGCACATGGATTCATATAATTAGTGTGAATTTGAACTATTTAGAATCGATAATAATTGATTCAGGTAAACAATATATTTTACCAAACCCAATAGTAGATAGTAGAACAGGTGCTTTATTACACCAAATGAAAGGGGAAAAAACTATGTTAACAGCGAGTGAAGCCTTTTTAGTACGTGAGGCGGTACGAGAAAAAATTGAAACCTTACTGGAAATAGTACGTCATGAAAGTGCAAAACCTCCCACAAAACAAGATCTGCATGCATTAAAGCATTTCCAAGCAGAATTAGAACGTTACGAAATTGCTTATCAAAAAATGCTCAATGAAGTGGGGTGTTAGTTGATGAAAAGGTGGACTAAAGAGGAAGAGAAGCTAATTTTGAAGAAAATCAAGTATGACCATAGAGGATTTGTTTGTAATGGTCGTGAATTAGCAGAATTATTGGGTTGCGAAGTGAAGGTTATACACTCAAAAGTCTTACGCATGCGAAGAAAAGGCCAACTTTTTGAAATTTATTGGGATGACCCAATAGACCCACCCGCTCATCCTCTTACGAGTAGAGAAAAAGAACGCATTATTTCGTTGTATACAGCAGGTTGTCCGCTAGTAACTATAGCACAGGAGCTAGATCAAACAGAATATGCAATTACAAATAAAATTAATCGGTTATTTAAATCGGGAAAATTGAAGCCAAGTAGACATCGACCTTACACAAAAGAAGATATTAATTTATTGCTCAAAGAAATAAAGTTTGACGAAAATGGTTATGTTTTAAATACGGAATATTTAGCTAGGATTTTGAATAGAAGAAAATATCAGATATCCAGAAAAATATTTGATATGAGAAAAGCAGGCATGATTAATACAATGCCTGATAAAAGTAAAGTAAATAAAAATGGGTATGATGCGATGAAGAAACAGATAAATATATCTTATCAGTTGTATGTAGCAAAACAAAAGAGCCTACCTCGTTTGCAGACGAAGTAAGCCATTAAATAAATATTCTATATAAAGGAAGTGTAACACATGGAAAAAGAATTTGTCATTAAAATTGGAAAACTTTATATCAAAAGAAGTTATCAAGGGAATAGCCGTGAGTATCTAGGCTTTGGGTTTACCAGCGACGTAAACGAGGCAAAACGTTTTTACGAAGATGAACCTGTTACAACTGTAAAAAATGAACGATACGACAGAAGAACTGTTCAAGTTGTTAGCTCTAACGGACTAGAGTACGCCAATTTTGTAGCAGAACAATTGGGTGGTCAAGTTTACGAAGTACAAACAACGATTAAGTTGTCAAAGGTTTAGGAGGAGAAACGCAAATGACAAAATATTATCACGTAAAAACGCAGGAAGATTTTGACAGTTTAATGGTGTTTTTAGAAGTGCAAGGATATAGATGGTCTAGTGGTAATAAGCCAACTGGAATTGATGTTTTTGAAGTGTATAAAGAAGAACTTGTTATTGGAGCTGATGAAGAACTTAAGGAATTAGCGTTTCAAACTACTGATTATTTCGAGCAAATGGTAGGCGATAAAAAAGTTATCGAATGGACACCAGAGTTAGTAGCATATACAAGTAAGGCCATTTTTTCTGCTATGTGTCAACTGTGGAAAATACTTCCTAGATTACAGGATAACGTTGAGGAAATTTATAAGGCTTTAGAAAAAGCTATGAAAAAAGAAACGATGTATGTAATTCCATTACCTGATTTAAAAACAACCGATGGCACAGCGCAATATTTAAGTTTTAAAAATGGAAGTTGGTTTGCTAGCAGAAAAAATACTTGGTTAAAACAACGTTTCACAGAATCAGAACTGAAAGAAAAAGTACCTGAATTTTATCGTGAACAGGCGGTGGAAGTTGGCTAAAAATGAGTGGACCAGAAAAGAAAGTTGAAAACCAGATAAAAAAATATCTCGATTCTTTAGGTGCCTATTATTTGAAAGTACATGGTTCTATGTATCAACCAGCAGGAACACCTGATGTATTGGCTTGTGTTAATGGTTATTTTGTTGCTATTGAAGTAAAGCGGCCAAGCGGTGGAGTTGTCAGTGCATTACAAAAAAGCAAGCTGAAAAGAATCGAACAAGCAGGAGGGATAAGTATTGTCGCAAGAAGTGTGGACGATGTATCCACAATGCTCAAACAAAGAAATGTTATATGACTTTCAAAAGAAAATAATTGATTCCATCGATGCCAATTATCTATTAGCAATGGATACAGGAACAGGAAAAACAATCACTGCAATTCATCAATATTTGAAGTATGGACGTGGTGAACCAATTTTAATTGTTGCACCTCCGCAGAAAATCAAAGAAGGCGGCTGGCGAAGAGATATACAGGCCGTGTGTGATTTCTACAAGATTGAAATTTCATTTACTGAATTAAGTTATGGGAAATTAACGGATAGTTACAAACTGTATAAAGGTTGGTTTGTCATTTTTGATGAAGCACATTACATCAAGAATTCAACTTCACAACGTGGGAAAGCAGCTGCGAAGTTAACTAAACAATCTAGTCATTTTCTTCTTTTAACAGCAACGCCAGCCAGTAATGGTTGGGAAGATACCTACAACTATTTCATTATGTTTGGTTACTTCAAATCAAAAAAAGAAATGAATGATCAGCATGCGCAATGGGGGACGATGTATCTTGGTACACGGCGAGTACCAAAAATTGAAGGATGGCTTCATGAAGAAAAATTGTATTCAAAATATGATTCTTTCACTATCTCAATATCAAAAGATGAAGCATTAGACTTGCCACCATTGATTTTTGAAGATGTGAAATTTAAGAAGAGTAAAGACTATATGACAGTGGCCAAAGACAGAGTGCTAGGTGATGAAGAATACGACACACCATCTAAATTGGCTCATGGGTTGAGATACTATGCGAACCAAAAAGACAAATTAGACTATGCCCAAATGCTTTGTGAAGGTACAGAAAACAATATCATTATCTTTTATTACTATCAAAAAGAAGTTGAAGCATTGAAGGGAAAAATTAAAAATAAAACATTTTTTGAAGTGAACGGAAAGCATTCTAATTTACCGCCTAAGCAGTCTTGGAAATCATTGAAGAATAGTGTCACTTTTGTTCAATATATGGCTGGTAGCGCAGGAATTGAACTGCAATATGCGAATACAGTTATTTTCTACACACCAACTTATTCTTATCAAGATTATAGTCAAGCGCTGGGCCGAGCTTATCGTAATGGCCAAACTAAGAAAGTAACGGTTTATCGTTTTATAACACAGCAGACAATTGAGCAAGCCGTTTACCAAGCATTAGAAAACAAAGAAGATTTTTCAGAAGAATTGTATATGACTACAAGAATGGGAAGTGAGTAATATGGAAGATAAAACAAATTGGTTAGAAATCAAATTAACTTTTTTTAAGTCTACAGGAAAATTTTATTCGGAAGAATTAGTGTTTATTCCAAATAAATTATCTTTGTATGATCGAAGAAAGTTTTTAGAAGAATATATAGAAAGCATTGATGGTAATGAAGTGTTCACATATGTTTCATTAGATTCAAGCGTAATTGGATATCCCTATATGCGTTGTGCAAAAAAAGATTGGTATGAAAATTAAAGGAGGAATAGCATGTTTGGTGTGCAGAAACAAGATAAAAATGTAACTGAAAAACGTACACAATATGTCGGTGGTTCAGATGTACCAGTCATTCTTGGTCTTTCAAAATATAAAACACAATTTGAATTGGCCAAAGAAAAAGCTGGCATTGTAGTACCAGAACAAATTAGCAATCCGTATATAAACTTTGGTAACAAAATGGAACCAACTATACGTGAATACATTAATACCATGAATAGCTTAAATTTTCATCCAGAAACATTTATAGATAAGGATGACTATATTCGTTCAAATGTTGATGGTATTGATAACGAAAATAAAATTTTATTAGAGATTAAAACTCATGGAACAAAACCAACAGTTGCCGTTTACGAAGCCCAAATGCAGCTTTATTTTCATCAAACAGGTTGTGATTATGGCTGGTTGGCAATGTATCGAAGACCAACAGATTTTGATTTGGAATTTGATTCTTCATTATTGAAAATTAAAGAAATTGAACGCGATGAAGGACAAATTGAAAAGATTTTGGATGCAATTGAAACTTTTTGGATCCGTGTGGAATATTTAAAAGAAAAACCTGATATGACTGAAACTGAATATTATTCTGTCGGGAATGATGTAAATAAATTAGTTGCACGTGTAGAACGATTTGAACTTGAAATGTTGGACTTTAACAAGAAAGTTAAGCAATTAAAAGAACAACAAAAAGAGTTCCGCGAACTTCTTTACAAAAAAATGGAAGAACAAGATATTAAAAGTATTGATACTGGTGACGTTGTGATTACTCGTATTTTACCAACTATTCGTGAATCAGTTGATAGTACAACGTTAAAAAAAGAAAAGCCTGATATTTACAACAAGTATTTAAAAAAATCACCAGTTAAAGGTTTTATAAAAATTACAGAAAGCAAAGGGGAAAAATAACATGATTAGACCATTGAAGAAAACAAGCAAATTCTATGCATCAACTAGAAAAGAAGCTGATGATCATATTGAAAAAATGATAAAGGAATCAGATGGGATTGTTGTTGGACAAAAAGTCATTCAAAAAGAACATAAAGAAGCAGGTACTTACTATGAATTTGAAGTGACTGAAGAGCTGAACCGCAGTAAAGACATATTGGATAACGGGTTTCTTTCATAAGGAGGATTTGATAATGATTTATCCTGAATTAAAAGAAGTAGTTGAAAAAGAAGGAAATGAGAAGGATTTTGAGTACAAAGGTTATCTATGTCATATCAGACGTGTAGGTGTTCCTTACATGGGGCATTTATGTGGATATATTGAAATCCCAAAAGGTCATGAACTTCATGGCATGACTTACGATGAGATCGAAGATCATTATAATTATGAATTACCAGCACACGGTGGGTTAACTTTCAGTACAGAAGTTGATAATAGCTATTGGATTGGTTTTGATTGTGCACACTATGGTGATTTATGCCCGATGTTTTTAGATGGCTATGATAAATTTAGAAGCGGATGCGATGTATATAGAAACATGGAATTTGTTGAAAACAATATAAAAAAAATAGTTGATTTTATTTTTAAGGAGGATTTTTAGCATGAGTATTTTAAAAGTTGGTCAAACAGTAAAGTTAATTTCAAAACTTGATAAGGGCTTAGATGCTGAAGTGGGAGATATTGGTGAAATTAAGGAACTTACAACTGATCCTGAATATTCAGTGAATGTCTATTGGTTTGAGCGTGAAGAAATTGAAGCAGTCCATCCTAGTGAAATTGCTATTTTTAAGGAGGAAAAATAAATATGAGTATTCTACCAGAAAATAAACCACAAACACCAAAAGATACACCACGTAATTATTTTATATGGGGTCCTACAATGGGCGGAAAATCTTTTCTAGCTTCACAATTTCCAAACCCAGTCATTTTTAACACTGATGGAAATGCAGAAGCAAACACCGTTCCTTCGGTTCAGCTTAGAAATATTAAAGACACGAATGGTAAGATCAAGCGTTCAGTGATTGATCAGTTAGACAAATTGATTACTGCATTACAAACAGAAAAACACACTTATGAAACAGTAGTTCTTGATGTAATTGACGACATTGTAGTAATGATTGAGCAATACATTTGTGACAAAGAAGGCGTTGAAACTTTGGGTGATATACCTTACGGAAAAGGGTATGCAGCTTTTACAAACATTTTTCAACAGCTAGTGATTGAATTAAAATCTTTACCAATGAATGTGATTTATATTTCAAGAAATGCAACAAAACTTGAAGGGACAACGGAAATAGAAATTCCTTCATTGAAAGAAAAACATCAAAACATCGTAAATGGTAACTGTGATTTGTCTATTCAATGTAAAAAAGTTGGGAAGAACTATATTAGAGTTGCAAAGGCACGCCGTAAAGACTATATGCGTGATCAAGTAGATGACAAAACCATTTTAGCTATTTTAGACACAATCACAGGTGTTTTTGGACGAACACCGAAAACAACGAAGAAACAGCAGAATGAAATTGTGAAGCAATTGGAACAAAATGAAGATGTGCTGAAACCAACGGATGAAGATACACCCAGTGAAAAAGCAACTGAAGAAGTTAGCGAAACTAAGCCAACTAAACAAAAGGCAAAAGCGACAGCACCAGTTAATCAAGCGGCATCTAAAGTGGAACCAGCAAAAACAGCGATTGTTCAACGCCGTATCAAACCAAAAATCTAAAAAACAACAAAAAAATAAAACTAAAAATATATTGAAAAGAGGAATTTAACATGGGATTAAAAGATTTAGCAAATGAAGTATTAGCAGGATTCGATCCAAAAACAGACGATCCAAACGCAGGTGGATTCGAAGGATTATCTGATGGTGAATATGATGTAACGTTGGAAAAAGTAGAACACAAAGTATTTAACAGCGGTTGGGAAGCTTTGTCTTTCACTAATGAAGTAACTGTTGGAGAAGCTGCAGGACGAAAAGAATTTATCAGTTTAGGATTTGATGAAAGCGCAGTGCCATCTTTTGTGCTAAACAAAAACATTAAATTAGTAGGGAAATTAGCGAGTGTTGTTGGTTTACAATTAACCGATGATGATTGGGAAGATGAAGAAACACTAGCAAGAGCCTTTCAAGATGTAATTGGCAGCCAATATATTTTAGTGGTATCCTCATCAACAAATAAAAAAGACCAGTCAAAACCATATAAAAATTATGATTTTGTTGCGTATGAAGATGAACCAGAAACCACTGATGTTATTGATATTTCTGATGAAGATTTGCCATATTAAAAATTAGAAAGGGGTCTGGTCAATGTTTACTTTTTACTGGTTATACCAAAATAAAAATGATTGGCTAGCAGTTTTCAAAACAGATAACACGTACACGACCGCAAATGACAGAGAGAGCCTAACACAGGCTCTTTCATCTGTCACTTATCTTGTTAGCTATGGAAACCATCGTGGAACAGACAAATTTTTGGCCAAAATTTTAACTGATGGAAAAAGTTCATTTTTACAAAAACAGCTTTGTATTGATTTAAGTCAAGAAGCTAGGAATTGTACTATCGAAGAAATAGCATTTAATCTACGTATGGATATTTCAGCGCAAACGTTAGAAGAATTTTGTAAGAAACGAATTGACGTATGCGAAAAGATTTTTGAAGAACGTGAAGAATATTTAGAAACAAAATTCGAGATAGTCAAAGAATTTAATTTATCACCACGATCTGTGACAAAAACACGTGCGAATTTAGCTGCAGAAATTTTACAAGCTAAGAAAATGCCGAAGCGGCCAAATATTTTATTTTTTGATATTGATAAAAATGTACCTAAGCATGAACTACCTGACCGCGTGTTAAATTTCTATGAATCAATAAAAAATAGCTATAAGAATACGCTAGAGGAAAAACTCAAAACGGAAAAGTTCAAGATGACATTAGCAGGATTAACGCATATCTACGGTTTTGGTGGCTTGCATGCAGCAAAAGAAAAATACAAAGGAAACGGACGTTTTCTACTTATAGATGTGAAGCAGTTCTTTCCAACTATTATTTTGAATAATAATTTTCTAAGTAGAAGTATAAAAAATCCTAGTGCTTTTTCTGATTTGTACGATAAAAAAGTTCAGACAGAAAAACTAACTTACAAGACGTTAATTAACGCAGTGAATGGATCAATGAATAATCCTTATTCAGCTATGTACGATCCACAAAAGTTTTTTTCAGTAACGGTCAGTGGGCAATTAATAATTACGCATTTAATTTTAGTTTTGGAACACTTTGTTGAAGAATTAATTCAAACTAACACTGACGGCATTCTTGTAAAGATAAATCCAATCATGGAGCCACTGATTCGGGATTTATTAAATCGTTGGTGTGAACAAGTGCATGTGAATGTATCTATCACATCAATAAAACAGGTGTGGCAAAAAGCGGTTAATGATTATGTGTTTCAAACAACTGATGGTGATTTTATTCGTAAAGGAATATTTGCACCACCTACTTATCTATCTAATAATATGCCAATTGTCAGTGCTGGTGTATTTGCAAATGTAGTTGCTAACATCAAACCACAAGATTTTGTTATCCAGCAATTCAAAAGTGGCGATATTGAAGATTTTTATTATATTGGTAAATTACAAGGCGATTTTGAACACATCGAACAAAGAGTAAATCAAACGTACAAACGAATAAATAATACAGTGTGTGGAATTGCAACCACGAACAAAAAATGCGGTGGTGTTTTTCAAGTAAAAAAAGACCTACACTCGAAATTACCTGGATCACCAGATAAATTTTTATCTTCGAGTGTGGCCACAAAAAAAGATATTGATGTTCAGTGGTACATTAAACAAATTGAAAAAAATATTTTCTAAGGCAGGTGAAAAAATAGTGTGTTAAATTTTATAAAATTAAGCCCAGGGGAGAAAAAGCCAGATCAAAAAAGTTTGGATGATTTCTATACTGATTTATCAAAACTTGATAATGCAGCTGTTTTGTTAAACAAAGAAACAGTTGTGGTTGATTTTGATGAATTTCCAGAAATTGGCCGTAAGTTATTAGAAAAATATCCAACCATGGCTTTTGAAACCAAGCGTGGTATTCACCTTTACTATAAACGACCTGTCCAAATTAATGGCCATAAAATTCTATTAAAAAACTGGACCAAGAAATTAACGGTTTCAGGTGCGCAAGTTGATTACAAAACAGGTAATAAATCAACAGCAACCATTAAACAAAACGGCCAACTTAGAAAAATGCATGGCACATTTGAAATGTTTGATGATTTACCTGCTTTGCCACTCGAATTATTGCCAGTGAAAGTTAAAAATGTGCTTGCTGGCATGAAAGAAGGAGCAAGAAATAGTTCACTCTATTCTCACTTAATGGCAGTACGCGAAATGTATGAACTCGATTATGATACATTGACAAAGATTGCCGAGTTTATCAATGACGATGTTTATGAAGAATCACTGCCAGTAACTGATATTCATGTATTGGTCAATTCAGTTAGTGAGAAAGAAATTCGTGAACAATTGTACCTCGATCCAAAAGACATGATCATGACGAGTGAAGCATTGGCCCAAGAATTCCAAGTAAAGTTTTTCAATGGTTCAATTTTCCACAAGGAAGATAATTATTGGATTAACGACCGAAATAAGCTGCTAAGGAAAATTGATAAGCGTATAAAACTATTGCCAGCGAAATGGAAACAAATTTTAGACTTGTTACCAGTCAAAGGTGAGTTGATTGAAGCTGCAGATTTTCCAATTCAATTTCGTAATGATTTCATGTTGGATGGTGCAGAAATTATTCCAATGTCAACCAGAGAATTTACGCCTTTCTTTTTAGATGTTGATTACGATCCAGATGCATATGATAAAATAGTCGATGAATTTCTGAACTTTCTTGTTTCAGATAAGAAAGATTTACGCTTAATCGTAGAAGAAATGCTTGGTCATATTTTAATGACTGCAGGTTTTCCGCACAAAGTATTTTTCTTGGTTGGATCATCTGGAGCAAACGGAAAATCCACTTTTTTAGAAATGCTCAATTCATTTATTGGTGATTTAGGTTTAAACCTGGCATTGGAACAATTCAACGACCAAACTTCCGTGATGGAATTAGAGGGCAAGCTTGTAAACATTGGAGATGATATTGATGCCGGCTATATGGAAAAATCAATGAATTTCAAAACGTTGGCATCAGGAAATACCATCATGGTTCGGCCAATTTATTCCAAGCCATACAAATTAAAGAATAAAGCAACGTTAATTTTTACGGCAAACGAAATGCCAACGTTTAAAGACAAATCAGGTGGGATTGCTCGTCGTGTAGTAATTATTCCATGCGACAACAAAGTAAAAAAATCAGACCCAAAAATTGATGAAAAATTATCTTCAGATAATGCAAAATCATATTTATTGAATATCGCTTTAAATGCAATGGAGCGAATTAATAACAATGGCGGCCAACTTTCTTCTTCCGAAACCGTCGCGAAAGTTACAGAAGAATATTTTGTTGAAAGTGATTCTATTTTAACGTTTATTCATCAATGTGGGATTGACGAGAACATGACAACAAAAGGTGTTTATGATGAATACTTGAAAACTTGTGAAGAATCTGGAAATAAGCCATATACACAAACAAAATTTACTCAACGTCTGAAATCTTTAGGTTATGAAAAAACACAACGCAGAATGATGGGGAAAAGATATTTTTATTATAAATCTAATGAAACAGAATAAAAGCCACACTTTTTGTAAAAAGCCATACTTTGTACACACTTTTTTGTAAAAGTATGGCTCGTATAAACCATTGGTACTATTGACTTTATATACTACTGTCCATACTTTTCATACTTTTTTTAATTACTTAAAGAAAAAAAGAAGAATAATAGTATATATATTATATATATAAGATAGTCAAAAAAGTGTGGCTTCTGTGGCTAACAAGTCAAAACCGTTGAGGGAGTAGGAGTTTATTCGGCCACACTTTCAAAATAAAAGTATGTACAAAGTGTGGCTGGCCACACTTTTTAGAATAAGGGGTGAGAAATTGAAAGACGAAACAAAAAAGAAAAAATATTTTCTTAAACGTTATCGAAACTATCTTACAAGGATTAATCGCTTGGAAGAACAACTTGCCTCCGTAAATGAACGATTAGTAGGATTACAGTCAAAAGTAATGACCGATATGCCTGGTGGAGGATTACCAATAACAAAAGATGATTTGTTAGAAAAGAAAGAAGAGCTTCAACATAGAATTTATACTTTAACAAACACATCCAAAAAAGTAAGACGAGAAATTTTAGATTGTATTGATGCGCTTGATGATTTTCGCTTTGCTGAAATACTTGAAGAATATTTTATTGAAATAAAAACACTAGAAGAAATTGCGGAAGAGAATCATTATTCAATAAGACATTGTGGTTTTCTATATGCTAAAGCTTTAGAAACAATCAACGTTGATGAGTAAAACACTTCATTTTTATAGCATTTTTAGTTCATTTTTATAACACTTTTATCTCATGTTTATATCTAAAAAAATGAGGTACTATGATATTGTCAAAAAAATATCAAAGACGGCAGCTATTCATTTAGTTGTCGTCTTTTCATTTTGAAAGGGGAATTAAGATGTTTAAATTCAAATTGAAAAACGGAATTACCGGAACAGCAACACCAGCAGGTAGGGTACACAAAGTAGTATTCAGTAATGGCGTGGAAACAAAAGTAGATAATAAGCTTGTAGAGAAGTATGTAAATAATGGAACATGGAAGAAATAGCAGTCTCTTTGCGAGGCTGTTTTATTTTTCGCACAAAAAAACCGCTAGACTTGCTAGCTAGCGGCTGGGTAGTTAAGTTATGTCTAGATAACAAGCAATGTTAATTAGTCGGAGTGGCTACCCGATAAAAATATACCAAATAAACTAATGATTGTCTTTAAAAGGACGTGTGCCATGGACAGAAGGAGGGACAACATGCCGGATTATTACAACGAAAAACATTATCCTAGCCCGACACAGTTTGAAGCAGAGAAGCGCATTGAACAGGGAAATTATTGGTACATAGCTTTAGATGAAATTCATCTTGATAGTGCACGGATCAAGAGTATTCAACGCTTAACGAACGCAACCATTGTCGAGTTTGGCACTGAAGTCACACCAGCTGAAATTGATCGTTACAAGTTGGTTTACTGCGGTCATGGTCGTTGGAAGGATAAGCACGTACAGAAGCATTTGAGAAAGTATGTAACGAGTTAATTACAAAACAACACAGATTGTGAGGTGGTGTCGATGGATGGCTAAAGAAATTGATTATATGAATCTAGCAATGTATCGAAAAATATTGAAATGGATTGATGAAAATAAACTAGTTAAGTTTTATCAAACTAAAACATGGCTGAAAGTCAGAAAAATTGTAATTAATATGAATGGTGGAAAGTGCGCTCAATGTGGTAATAAAGCTCATATGGTTCACCATTTAAAGAAAGTCAAAGAATTTCCATCTTTAGCATTATTATTATCAAACTTAGAGCCTTTATGTAATTCATGTCACAACAAAGAACATCCAGAAAAATTATCAGCTTTTAAAAAAAAGAAATTCAAGAATGAGGAGCGCTGGTAGTCCCCCGATCTAAAGCAAATGCAAATTCTTTTAGGAGGAACACGAAACGGGAAGGGGTGGTGCCAAAAGAAAAAATTTCGCGCGCATGATAGGGGGGGTTAGATGCCAAAATTAACGCGAGAAGCCCGTAAAATAAAGCTTAAAGCAAGATTGATAAATCAATTGGAACGTGATGGAAAGACCGCAAACTATTGGTATGATTTGGTTTTGGACTACTTAACTTTTTGGGAAATCAAAGAGAAACTAAAAATTGATATTGAGCGAAATGGAGTAATGGTTGTTATTAAAAATGGTTCTCAAAAATTTCGTAAACGAAATGATGCAGTTGTTGAGTTACCAAAAATTCATAAGCGAATGACAGATATTTTAGAAATACTGGATATTAAGCCAATTGAAGAAGTAGATGACAATGACGACTATTGAAGGTAAAACATTTCCTAAATTTCCTAACAAATATCATCATGCAATTTCTGAGTGGATGTATTTAGTTGAATCTAGGGAAATTGAAACTTGTCAGGAACAAAAAGAACTAATGCCACTAGTAAGAGAAAAATTAGATCGTGAAGATGTATTTATTGATAATAAAAAGATTGAGAAAGTTATTAAACGTTCAGAAAAATATTTTTTCACATTACACCCTTTTCAAAAATTTTTTATCTCTTTTGTAGTTGGTGTATATTATTCAGATCAAACGCTAGTTTTTGATGAATATCTTTTTCTATCGGGAAGGGGTACAGGGAAGAATGGATTAATCAGTGCGTTAGTCTTTAGCTTACCAGAAATTAATAATATAAATAAATATAATGTTGACATAGTAGCAAATACTAAAGATCAAGCACAGACAAGTTTTGAAGATGTTTTCGATGTCATTGATGAATCAGTTAAATTACAAAAACATTTTAAACATACAAAATCTGTTATTACGCATAAAAAATCACGTTCAAAGATAAAATATCACACTAGTAATGCCCGTACGAAAGATGGATTACGACCAGGCGCGATAATTTTTGATGAAATTCATGAATATGAAAACGAGGACTTAATTAATGTATTTTCATCAGCGTTAGGTAAAGTGGCATTTCCCAGAATCTTTTATTTAACAACAGACGGATATATTCGTGGTGGCTTTTTGGATAGTATAAAGGACTTAGTTAAAAGAATTTTTGCAGGAGAAACAAAGAGTTCAAAATTATTTCCATTTATTTTTAAGCTGGATAATTTAGAAGAAGTTCATGATAAAAAGAACTGGATTAAAGCTATTCCGAGATTACTTTACGATAAGATTTTAATGGCCCAAGTCGAGAAAGAATACAATAAAGCTTTAGAATCTCCTTCTAAAATGATTGAATTTTTGACGAAAAGGATGAATATACCTATACAAGATGCTTTTGCTGCAGTTGCCGAATGGAAAGATATCTTAGCTACAGAACAAGAAATACCTGATTTGACTTCTGTACCATGTGTAGGTGGAATTGATTATGCAGATATACGTGACTTTGTTTCATGCGGTTTATTATTCCGTATTGGTGAAAAACGTTATTTTATTCAGCATACATTTATCTGCCATAGGTCATTAAGAGTTACTAAATTTAAATTTGATATTGATCGGGCAGTACGGGAAGGATACGCAACGATTATTAATGATGACATGGTTAAACCAGAATATTTAGCACAATGGTTTTTGGAGCAGCGAAAGAAATACAGAATTCAAAAAATTGCGGCTGATTCTTGGCGATATTCAGCTTTGAAAGACAAATTCGAAGAATACGGTATTGATATAGAACAAGTTCGTAATGGACCTATTACACATGGTAAAATTGCCGGTTTAGTGGATAGTTTATTTGCCTTGAAAAATATCGTGTTTGGAAAGGATTTTATGATGCGTTGGTATACAAATAATGTCTATGTAAACTTTGATGCTAAGGGAAATAAAACCTATGAAAAAATAGAACCGAAGACGAGAAAAACGGATGGTTTTATGGCTTTTATTCATGCATTAGTTATTGAGCCGCCATACAAGAAACCAATTAGTAGACCTAATAAAAGGTTAAGAAGTGTTGTAGGAAATTGAAGGGAGTGATGATTTATTGGGAGTGTTAGCGATTAGAGAGTGGCCAATTGTAAAAAATCTATTTGATAATAAGAATTCTGGGACATCTTTTAAGGAAAGAGAAGCGATTTTTATAGAATCTATTAATCATGTTAGGTACAAAAATTATGCGCTAAGTCTTTGTATCAGTAGAATCGCAAATGCTATTTCTTTGTGTGGGTTTCAGACATTTATTAGAGGAAAGCCACATAAAGGAGATATATGGTGGCGGTTAAACTATGAGCCAAATCAAAACCAAAATCAAGCAGATTTTATTTATGATGTAGTCTATAAAATGGTTTATAACTATGAAGATGGGGCATTAATTATTCAATCGAAAACAGGAGAATTAATTGTTGCGGAATACTTTGATGTGGAAAAATTTTCATTTAAACCTAATATTTATAAGAATATTATTTTACCTAGTGGAATGAACTATTCAAAAGTTTTGTATGAACATGATGTTATTAATTTGAAATTTAATAATAGGAAAGTAAAGGAAATTGTGGATCAGGTTTATGAAGATTATGGACGACTTCTAAACGATTCGATTAGAAATTATAATCGTGGAAATGCGATAAAAATGAAATTAAAAATCGCTACACAATTTGAACAGTTTAAGGACAAAGAAATATTTGACAAGGAAGGAAATGTAATCGGAAATGAATACGATGACATTTTAGATGATATCTTCGAAAATAGATTCAAGGCTATTTTTAGCGATAAAGATTCTATTTCACCGCTTGAAGAAGGGCTAGACCTAGATAAAATTGAAGTAGTGCCAGGTAACACTAAAAGTGGTGCCGTAACATCGAGAGACATTACAAGTATTTTTGAAGATATTATTAACCAAGCGGCAGATGCTTTTCATATTCCGCGGGGGATTATTAAAGGAGATACAGCGGATAATGAAGGAATGAGAGAAAGTTTAATTGATGATGCTATCAGACCGATTATTGAAAACTGGCAAACTGAGTTTAATCGAAAATTATATGGCAAAGAAGAATTTATTAAAGGAAATAAATTAACTATTCAAACCGATTTTATATTTACAAAAGACCCAATTTCGTTTGCAAATGCGGCAGAAGCCTATTTACGGATTGGTGTTTACTGTGTCAATGATATTCTTCAAAAATTAGGAGAAGAAATTATTGATGAGTCATGGGCATGGAAACATTATATAACGAAAAATTATGAAAACATTAATCAGAACACTGAAGAAATTAAAAGTGCGATCAATAAATTAATGACTTATTTAGGAAGGAGTGAATCGCTTGAAACAGTTACTTAAAACAAAAAGTTTAAGATTAGGAACAATTAAAACAAAAGTACAAACAGCTATTAATGCTAGTGATGAAGCAAACCTTTATTTGCATGGTGATATTGGCGATAGCTGGTGGGGAGAAGGTGTAACAGCTAGAAAAGTAATTCAGGCATTGGATGGTATTGAAACGGACAAAGTAAGAGTACACATTAATACTTATGGTGGTGACGTTTTTGAGGGAATTGCTATCTACAATATTTTGAAGGAATCGGATAAAAATATTATTACGTATATTGACGGAATAGCAGCAAGTGCCGGTTCGCTAATTGCTTTAGCAGGAACCAAATTAGTAATGCCGATTAATTCACAATTGATGATCCACAATCCTTGGACTTATGCTGTAGGAAACGCGGATGATTTGGATAAAGTGGTAAGCTCTTTAAGAGCAACTGAACAATCTATAATTGCAACATATATGCAAAAATTCATTGGAAATGAAGATGAAATAAAAGAATTGTTATCCGCTGAAAAATTTATGACTGCAGAAGAAGCAGTAGCGTTTGGTTTTGCTGATGAAATTGTTGAAAATAGTATTAAAGACAACCAATCAGCTTCTATTACAGAAAAATTAATGAGTAAATATGGGAAGCATTACGGAGCTAAAGTAAGTGAAACACAACCTAATCTATTAAAAAATTTTATGAATTTATTTGAAGGAGGAACTAAATAATGTTTAACAGTGATTTAGTGAAAGAAAAATTAAGTGAACAACGTGCTGATTTCTTTAATGCAATGAAAGGTGATGACGAAAAAGCACAAGAACAAGCGCTAGATGCATTCTTAGCAGGTATTCAAAGCGTTGTCGTATCAGAAGCAGAAAAAGTTTTTGAAGAAGAAGGAGAAAAATATACGGATGAAAGTGTTCTCGTTTCTCGCGGAGTTATGAAACCAATGACTTCTGTAGAAAGAAAATATTTTAATGCGGCTGTTGAAAAACAAAGTCTTGATAAATTAGACGAAGCGTTCCCAGAAACTTATGTAGAAGATATTTTTTCTAGACTTACTGAAGAACATCCATTGATTTCAAAAGTAGATGCGCAATCAACTGGGGCATTGTTTAAATATATGTACGCAGATCCAACAAAAACAACGGCCTTTTGGGGAACGATTCCAGACGATATTAAACAGATTCTTATTAAGAGTATCAAAGTTATTAATTTTGAAACAAGTAAGCTCTCAGGATTTGTTCCAGTAGTGAAGGGATTCTTTGCATTAGGACCAGCATGGTTGGCAAAATATGTCTTGACTGTGATGTATGAAATTATGGCTGCTTCTTTAGAGATCGCTATTGTAAAAGGCAATGGTAAAAATCAGCCGATTGGAATGAATAAAAAACTATCTGGAGCAGTAGATGGTGTTTATCCTGATAAACAAAAACATTCTTTAACAAACTTAGATCCTGAATCTTTAGCAGGAGTAAGAGCGGCTTTTGCAAGGGATAAATTAGATAATGGTCCAATTATTGCTCTTGTTCATCCGGTTACGTATTGGACAAAACTATTTCCTAAATTAGCTCAAATGACAGACGATAAGAAATGGGTACTAACACAACTTCCAACAGGGGAAGAAATTGTTCAATCTTATGCAGAAGATGAGAATATTATTACGGTAGGGAATCCCAAGAATTATCTTTTGGCTATCTCCAGTACTACAGAATTAAAAAAATATGAAGAAACATTAGCCATTGAAGATTTAGATTTATTTATCGCCAAATTTACAGGAACTGGTTTAGCGAAGCATCAAGATGCATTCTACGTTTATGACTTATCAGGAATGACAGGGGCTAAGATGCCCGATTCAGATGGTGAAGCAAATATCAAACGTCAACAACCTACAGGGTTATTGAATGAAACATCAGAATCGATAAAGCCAGAAGTGGATGGGACGGAAAGAGTTTAATGAGAGGTGATTTTTAATGGAATATAAAGTTATTCGACCGTTTTATGATAAACAAGACCATGATAAATTATATAGTGAGGGAGATATTTATAATGGTAAAAAAGGGGCAAAGCGAATTTCAGAATTAACAAATCCAGATAAAAACGAATTTAATCAAGTGTATATTGAAAAAATCAAACCCGATGAATCAATAGCAAAGGATTTATAATGGATCAAAGTCAATTATTTAAATCAATTAAAAAGAGCTTAAGAATTTCATTTAATGGATTTGATGAAGAATTAAAAGAACTAATTGATGAAGGCCAGTCTTACTTATGCAGTAAGGCTGGTTCTTTGCCTTTTGAGGAAACAGATACCAGTGACTTAGGTAATCAAGCTAGATCACTGTTAAAAGCTTACTGTAAGTATTATTGGAATGATAATGGGCATCTGTTTGATAAAGATTTTTGTAGTAAAATTTTAGAACTACAAATTGAAGCTGTAAAAGTTAGGAGGAATAGATAATGGGAGAACGTTATGAAAGTTTAAATGCCGGTCTTCTGACTTATGGTAAGAAGCACACACGATTGAGCGTTACAAAAAAAGTGTTGGGTTATGAATTTATTCCCGAAGGAGAACTGTACTTTAATGAGCTGAATGCTAGAGAGCAAGATTATGATTTAGCTAAAGCTAAAGGTAAAGAGCTTGAATTAAAGCTCAAAACATTTTATCCACCATCTTTGCATAAAAAGAATAAACCAAACTATTTGTTAGTAATTGATGGAACGGAATATGAAGCTTTTAAAGTTGATTGTGATCAAGATAAACGGTATTTATTCTGGTATTTATCTAGAATGGGTAATTTAGCATAAAAGGTAGGTAGTTAAAAATGAAAATTGATGATAGAAAGCTAATTGATCATTTGGATAAGTCCAATAAAAAGCTTGTTTCTATTCTAGAAGAGGTTCAACCATTTAAAGTGTTTCAAGACATAATTAGCGATGATTCATTAAATGAAGTAATTGAAACTACCGGGGGATATAACTATTTTAGATTTGAAACTGGCGGTATGAATCTATCAATGGATGAAAATACCATTACTCAAGAATTGCTTATTTCGTTTTATTCAGAAAATAGAGATGACTTGGACGTATTGTCAATTAAAATTATTGCAGCGATGCATGGGAAACTATTTAAGTTTATACGATCAAAAAAATACTTAATCAAAAAAAATAAAGAAGATAAGTATATCGATGAAATTCAGTTTTTCTTTAATAGGAGAATGAAAAATGTCTGCTAATAGTGATTGGAGAACAGATAGTTGGAATGTTAATTTAGTGGAAGTTGATAAATTACAAGAAAAAATGATACAAATTCCTCATCTTTCAGAAGTAGTTATCAACAAAACACTAGAAAACAAGAGTGAACCGCAAACTACAGAATCTATAAAACAACTATTTCCAATTTCAAAAAGAAATCCACAACTACCAATTACCCTAGAAAGTGGTAAAAGAGCAACAGTAGGTCATATCCAAAATGCGGATTCGTTAAAAATTATGCATGAAAATTTAGGGTTTACAGTTCGTCCTAAACCTAACTGGCGGTATATAGTCTATCCAGACTTAGGTATAGGCAATGCTAATCCGTTGCCACAAGAGTTTATGAGAAAAGGAATGGAACGTAGAATTCCAGCTATTACAAAAGAGTTAGAAGAAGCTTTACAAGAAGAAGTTAATAAATATTTAGGAGGAAACTAAATGAATACACAAGTTGTATCAACCTTTACACCGATGGAAATTTCACAAGTATCATTAAAATTCAAAAAGAATGACCAATTAATTTCATTTGGATGCGCCGGAGTTTTGTCATCAGAAACAGAAATGGCCTTTAAACAGGTTAAATGCGGGATTCAAACAATTAAACGCAAAGGGAAACCGGTACAATTAAATGTAAAATTAACTGGTCACGCACGTACAGATACTGTGTTAGCTTTGATTGGATTGAGTAATGAAGGTCTGAAGCCAGGAATTTATTCGTATAACGAAGATAGTTCTTCTGGCGACTTCACATTGACTGCAGATGTTATTGATGATTTTGATGACGTAACGAAACTCGTTGCTTTTCCAAAGTGTACTAGTGAAAGTGGGTTACAATTTACAGTTGATCGAACAGCTGATGAATACCAAATGGTGGAATATTCGTTTACTGCTATGTTTACTAAAATAAATGGGAAATTACGTGCTTATGTAGAAGCGTTTACGGATCAAATTAGCGAAGAAATAGCCAATAAATGGCGGACAAGTTTTTCAGAAGAGCTAGTTTCAGATGCAGCTGATGCAATAACTGAAACAGTTTAAAGAAGGAGATAAAAATGGATAATAAAGAATTAACCCCAGTTACGCACATACTTTTAGGAAATAAAAAAGTGGCAGTAAACCCTAAATTTAATGCTTTTCTTTTACACCAATTAAGAGTAAAAGAAAATTATCGTACTAGATTAGTTTTAAATGCAATGATTCGTGATGAAGAAATTGATGAAATGGCATTGATTGACGCGGTTTTTATTTCATACCGTAATGCTAATCCCGAAGGGTTAACATATATTGAATTTTTGAAGTTATATGAATTAGACGTTGAAGAAGCCGCGCCGCTTTTAACAGCTGTTTTAACAAAGAAAGGGCGTAATCAATTTGCCCAGGAGTTCATGAATAAAACGCCAAAAAAGCAGAAACCAGCCCACTACCGAAAATCAAAATCGAAGAAATAGAAGATTTATATGCCGTCTATGTTATTATGTGCGGTGTAAATGAACATGACTTTTGGCATTTGCCATTACAAGATGTAAATACGATTGCCATGAATAAATTAGCGATTGAAAATTGGCGTTATGCAGAACAAGAAAGAAGAAATAAATAGCGAGGCGGTGAAGATATGAGCAGTGGCGCAGAAGCAAAAGTTACGTTTAAAGCGTTTAATCAAGAATATAAACAAAAAATAAATGAAAATGTGAATGCCGGAAAGTTGTTAAAACAAGACTTAAAGTTAACGCAAGAACAGCTTAAGAACACAGGGACGAATGTTGATAAATTATCTGCCACTTTAACGAGTTTAGAAAAGCAATATACGTTACAAAAAAGCACAACTGAACAAACAAGAAACCAGTTAGAGCTAGTAAAAAAGCAATTTGGTGAAAATTCAGTAGAAGCACAAAAAATGGAGAAAGCATTAAAAAGTGCTGAAATAACTGAACAACAGCTAGCTAATAAAATTAATACAACTAAGAATTCATTAGAACAAGCGGAATCAGCCCAAAGCGGCTATACAGCAAAAGTTACTAAGTTGGAGCAAGAACAAAGAGACTTAGAATTATCCTCTGAACATTTAGCTTCTGAATACAAGTTATTACAAGAAACCACTTTGAAAAATGCAGATGAAGCTGAAAAATTTGCCGCTGCTCAAAAGTATGTTTCTGAACAATCTGAACTAGCTGAGAAAAAAATTGATAGTATGGAACAACAATTATCCGAAGTTCGTAAGGAATATGGTGATAATTCCAAAGAAGCTAAGGAGATGGAAATTAAAGTTAATGAGGCTAAAGTAGCATTTGCTAATTTAGAGGGTGAAGCGAAAGAATTATCTGGTGGATTAAGCAAAACAGGTGATGCAGCACAATCATTAGGCGAAAAACTAGATGCTAGCAATCTAATGGCTGCTGCTGAAGCCTTAAGTGGTATCGGTGATAAATTAAAAGAAATTGGACGCTATGCACAAAATGCTTATAGGGAAGTAGCTGAAGGTGAAGAAGTTATTACCACTAAAACTGGTGCCACTGGTTCAGCTGCTGAGAGTATGATGGCGTCCTACAAAAAATTAACGAATTCAATGGTAGTAGATTCTTTTGAAGATGTCGGCTCAGCCATTGGCGAAATGAATACGCAATTTGGTTTTACCGATGAACAACTAGAACAAACGAGTGAGAACTTATTAAAGTTTGTCCGTATTAATAAAGCGGATATAAGTAAAACAGCTATTGATTCACGAAAAGCGATTGAAGCTTATAATCTTTCTTATGATGATTTTAACCACGTATTAGATGTAACAACTAAGGTAGCACAAAATACCGGCCAATCAGTGGATAAATTATTTGATAACGCAATTAAAGGAGCGCCACAAATAAAAGCTCTCGGATTAAGTTTTGATGAGGGCGTACAACTGTTAGGACAATTAGAACAAGCAGGGGTAGATTCAGGCGCAACGTTAAGTGGATTGTCAAAAGCGACTGTTTTATATGCTAAAGATAATAAATCGTTAGCTCAAGGACTTAATGAACTTCAGGATAAAATTAAAAATGCTACGAGTGAAACAGAAGCGATTAATGCTGCTAGTGAAATATTCGGTTCAAAAGGCGGACCACGTATGGCGGATGCAATTAAGCGCGGAGCATTAAATTTAGAGGATTTAGCTAGTATCGCTATAGAAAGCAATGGTACGGTAGCTGAAACATTTGAAAATATTTTAACCCCGATTGATGCACAGCAACTAGCGATGCAAAACTTAAAAAATGTTATGGCTGATTTAGGTAAAGAATTAGCATTAGTACTGGAGCCGATTCTAACGGCATTAATTCCATTAATACAAGGTTTTGCCAATTGGTTTAGCAATTTGCCAGGTCCAGTAAAGTCACTTGTTATTATTATCGGTATATTAATTGTTGCTTTTACCGCATTGATGCCAATAATAGCAGCGCTAGTAGTTTCTGTTGGTATATTAGCCAGCCCTTGGACGTTAGTTGTTATTGCCGTCTTAGCAGTGATTGCTATTTTAATTTATTTATATGTGAAATTTGAATGGGTAAGAGAAGGAATTAAAGCATTTATTTTATTTCTTAAAGATGTTTTTGTAGTAGGTTTTGATTTTATTGTAGATACAATTAAGGGGTATTTAGATGCAACCATTCAAAATTTTATGAATTTTTTCAATGCGGGTAAAAAAATATTCAATGGATTTATTGATTTTTTTGTAGGTGTGTTTACTGGTGATTGGAAAAAGGCTTGGCACGGGTTAAGTGATATTGTCAGTGGTATCTTTGATGGTTTTATTGCACTACTTAAGACACCATTAAATTATATGATTGGATTGTTAAACGCCTTTCTTAAAGGCTTAAATAATATTAAGTTGCCCAAATGGGTTCCAGGTATAGGCGGAAAAGGGTTTAATATACATCCAATTCCGTTGCTAGCTAAAGGTGGTTCTTTTATTAATGGAGCGGCAATTGCTGGTGAAGCAGGACCAGAACTTATTACAGCAAGAAATGGAGTTACTAAAGTAACGCCTTTAAGTGCTAATGAAAGATCATCAGGAATGTTAGGGAAACTAATAAATCTATTTCAAGGAAAAGGCAATGTGCCTATTTTACAAGGCTTGCAAGAAGCAGCGACTTTAAGGATAAATCAAACTGAAACCAATCAGAGTGATAACAAGAGACTAGAATATTTGTTAGAAACATTGATAGAAGTTGTAGAAGCTAAAAAAATCACTTATGAAGGAATGTATAGACAATCATCAAGTGGTTTTGAAAAATTTGATAGTATTAACCGAGCTATGGCATCTTCTGAAGCTATGATAAATCTTGGGTTTAATTAGGAGGGGTAAATTAGATGATTGATAGACTAGATTACGAAGGGCAGCCATGGTTTGTCTTCAAAAATTTACATTCAATTAATGATATGGATTGTTATACAGATTATCTACCAGAAATCGCACCAGTAAAAATTTACGCTTCAAAAAAAGTACGTGGCAGAAGCGGGAGATTGAATATAACTTATGAGGACTATGATTCTTATGAGTACACGATTGATATTCAATTGGCAGAATATGATCGATTAGAGGCAGTGAAAAAATGGTTAACAGGCTCTGGAAAACTAATTATATCTACTGATCCAAATAAGTATCGGAATGTAATTGTAACAAATGCCAGTAAACCGATTGAATTTGAGAATGAAGCAGGATTCTTTTGGAAATTCAAGATTACTTTTCTAAGTGAACCATTTAAAAAAAATTTGAATGAACGCTTTATACCTTTAAATATTAGTGGAAGTACCAAAATTCATAATAACGGAGATGAAACAGCAAAGCCCATAATTAAACTAGTTTCAGAGGGTGGCGACGTAGCAATTAAATGGGAGGCGGGTTTATTTAAATTATTAGATACGCCGGAAGGAATAATAGAAGTGAACTCAGAAACAGGTTTAGTTATTTCTGATGGTAAAAGAATAAAAAATAAAGGAGACCGGCCCTTACTTCTTAAAGGGTTCAATACCATTTCGTTATCCGGTAAAGTAAAAAAAGCAGAAATATACCGAGGGTGTGTATTCTTATGAATTTTCCAGAAGACATTTATATTTATGATTTGAATGAAACAGATTTTAGCCACAATGGGTTTCCGATTACTGATTTTTGGGAAGAACCAGAAATAAATCGTCAAATTAATGGACGATATGCATTGACAGGAACTTATATAAAGAGTGGACAGCTATCAGACTTAATTTTAAAAAATGCAGTAATACGAGCAAAAGTTCCAGATGGTTCATGGCAGTTATTTCGTATTTCTACAACGGAAGATGATAGTTATGTGATTACATTTACCGCAAGATTCAAAGCATTAGATGTAAACAGAAATTTTATTGATTCTTTGTTTGTAGCAGACGGATCAGTAACTAGTATTATGAATAAAATAGAAGAGACATTAGAATTTGAGCAAGAATATAAGTTTAAATCTAATATGGCTCAGAGGCATCAATTTACTATTAAAAGAAACCACCCGATTGATGCCATTATAGGTAGTAATAATAATGCTCAAAATTTAGTTAGTGTAGCAGGTGGAGAACTAGATATGTATGATGATACATTCTATTTAAAAGAGCGAATTGGACGAAATAATGGATTCAGAATTGATTTTGGAATTAATTTAGAAGCGATTAAAGAAACTGTATTAGAAGAAGAACCGCCAAATACCCTTTATTTAATTGGAGCTATTCCAGAAGGAGATTATGATGAAAAACGCGAGCCAGTAACTTTAAAATATCTTGAAGCCCCAGGTATTATAATAACATCTGAAAATCGTGTGATTAAAACTTTTACAAATGAAAATTGTAAGACACAAGCAGAATTAAAACAATGGGCCGATGAAGAATTATTTGGTAAGCAAAAAGTTCATATTCAAAAAACAGCACATGAAATATCATTAATTGACTTAGCTAATACATTGGAATATGAAGATTATTTATCTTACGTAGAACTGCAATTAGGCGATGTTATCTATGGTAGGTTACAAAACTCTAATAAGGAAGTTGTGGAGCGAGTAATTGAATATACTTGGTTTCCTAGATTAAAAGAATATAAAAAAATAGGAACAGGTAGTAGTGTAGAATATTATTCGAAAAAAGCAGAAAGCAAATTAAATTTATTAGCAAAGAAAGTTGATCATGATACAAATTTTTTAAAAGAAAGCATTATCAACGCAACGGAATTAATAACAGGCAATGATAGCGGACATATCATGTTTTGGCCAAAAAATAGGCCGCGAGAATTGCGTATTATGGATTCTGAAGATGCTGATTCGGCTAAAAATATTTGGCGCTTTAATTTAGCAGGATTTGGACATTCTTCCAATGGGATTGAAGGACCTTTTGAAACCGCAATTACACAAGATGGTAAAATAGTTGCGAATTTTATTACTGCAGGTATTTTAACAGGAATCTTAGTGCAGGGTGTGGCTTTAAAAACATTAGATGATAAAGATTTCCAAGTTGTTATAGAAGGTGGTAAGGTTTCTTTCGAGAGAAAGAGAGTAAGTACTGGACTAAATGATGTTCATGGCGAATTGTTTGGTGATATTAGTGCCACGTATGATGGAAGCGGGAAAAAAGCAAATGGATTCGCTGTTAGACAAAAACCTGGTTACATTTTTTCAATCAATACGATTAGCAAAAATAATGATGTACAATCAGTCCCAATTATTCAAATACCACCAGATGTTCATCCAGATAATAGGAAAGTGAATAGTTATGCTAGTTGGTCTCATGAAGGTAATTTTAGAGTTTCTAATGAAGTAGATATCAGTGGGATTTTGACAGGTACAATAGCTAAATTTGATAAGTTATATGTCGGCGGCCAAGAAGTGATAGCTGGCCAAAATGGTGGTGGCGGTTCTGGAGCTGGCACAGGTGGTTATCCGTCAGAAGTTATAAGTGATGTGGATAAATTTGCTTGGGATTTATGGAGTTATCTATTAGCCAACGGCTACAGTAAAGCAGCAGCGGCAGGTATTCTCGGCAATGTACAGGGAGAAGTTGGCTCAAGTATGAATCCCGACACCGAACAAATAGGCGGTCCAGCTTACGGATGGGTTCAATGGGACGGATCAGCGTATCCATTGGTAGGTACACCAACTTGGAACGGTAGAGAATACGTACAACGTTTAATTGCCGCGGCAGGTATCAAACAAGACTACCGAACTTCATTAGCGCAAGCACAATTAATTAACTGGTGTATGTTTAATGGACAATGGTTAGGCCAAGTTAGTCCATTAACCGTGAATGAATATAAAGTAGTTAGTTCACCTAAAACAGCCGCTTATGCTTTTGAATTAAATTTTGAGCGTCCAGCTACTGCACACCCAGAAAGACAAACGTACGCCCAAACATGGTACGAAAAATTCAAAGATTTAACCGCTTCAACCGCTACAGGGAAAGCTGGGATTGCCCACTTGGAACAATTGATAGGGCAACCATTAGGGAACCAGGAGTGTTACGCTGTTCCCGCTGAATATTCAGGCTTTTTAGGTGGTTGCGGTTTAGGTGCAGGAACCATCTACGGATTTTCACATGTCATTGGCGATACCTCATCGGCCGCAGATATTGGTGAAGCTTATGATTGGAACGCGATAGGCTGGAAAGTAATTCAAAATCCAACGTATCAAGAGCTAGTTGTAGGTGCCATTGCGAATATAAAACGTAATGGCCGTTGGGGAAATTGGTTAGCTGATCCAAACTATGGACATACCGTGGTGATTTATGGCTTAGATAATGGACGTATTCAATGTATAGAGCAGAACGCTGAGCAAGGGAAAATTGTCACCAAATACGATCGTCTGTATTTTGATGGTTCAATTCAATCAATAGTAATACCACCAAAATAAAGAAAGGAGGCTTTTTTATGGTTAAATGGCAAGCAACACTAAGCACTACCGAGCACAATTATGTTGGCATTATTAATGTTCGGCAAGGAAACAAGAATACCGAAGTTTTAGAAGCGATACTAATTGAAAATGCTTTGCCGTTAGATTTAACTAATTGCAAGGTTTTTTTTGAATCCTTAATAGGGAATAAATATCCAATTCAACGTCCAGCCAAAATTGTGGATGCCCAAAAAGGGATTATTCAGTATATTTTCGACGAGTATTCTATGCAGTCGTTACACAGACAAGAAGCGTATTTCAGTATTTATAAAGGCGGCGATTTAATTGGCTCAACGCAGAACTTTTCATACTTTGTTATAAATACCGCTTCGAAAACAGAAGGTGAAATGGGCCCCTATTGGCAATCAATTGAAGACTTAATAGCAGATATGACCGCTTTTATCAAAGAAAACAAGGGTGATTTTACCGATTGGATGAATGCTAGAAAAAAAGAATTCGAAGCATGGCGAGATGCGCAAAAAAACGATTTCACTTCATGGTTTGAAACAGTTAAAGAGATTCTGAAAACTATCGATCCCGGCGGTACGATGTTAGCCGAGCTGATGGATGCACGGGTAGATATTCAAGGAGTGCGCCACAATTCACTTTTTGAGCGTTTGTTGGCGGATATGGAATATTTGTATCAGAAATTAGAGAAACGCTTATATACGTTAGAATATGGCGAAATAAGCGATGTTGTTCTTTTACAAGATGATGCTTTTTCGTTGAATCATGAAGCAGAAATAGTTGGAACGGTTGACGCTGCTATTACTGATGGCGCATTGGTTATTGCAACGATTGATGATCTCAAACAAAACACTTATATGTTTGAAAAAGTGGGTGAAATAAGTGGTTAAAGTAAAACGAATGATGGAAACCGATGAAAATGGCGTGAAACGTCAGTGTTATCCGATTACAGACGTATCTGCTGTTCGAGGATTAGAAAAAATTATTGCGGGTCAATCAAACGTAGTATCTGTTAATAACAAGACGGGACCAGTAATCATTACTAAAGAAGATTTAGGGCTACCCACAGATGGTGTTTTGATTTCTAAAGAAGAATACGAAATACTAAAGCAAATTATAGCGGATTATGAGGCGGGAAAATTAAATGATAGGGGTGCTGAAAGTGACACGCCCACGCATATAACTGTTGAGAAAGTAGGGGAAATATAAAATGACAGATATTGTTAAAGTTAAGCAAGGTGTGGATCAAGTGTATCCACAAACCCATTGGGAAGCAGTAGAAGGAAAACCAGCGATATTGAAAGGGGATCCTGGAGATCAGGGAGTACCAGGTCCACAAGGACCGAAGGGTGATCCCGGACAAAATGCGACTACCACTCTAGTTGCCACATCGACGAGTAAAGGGTTGATGGCTGCCGCAGATAAAGTTAAGTTAGATGCATTACCAGCTATTACCTTTGAGAAAGTGGGTGAAGTATAATGATTGATATCGTTCAGTTAAAAGAAAAAGGCGTAGCGAAGTATCTTAAAACACATACTGCCGCTATTGAGGGATTAGATGATTACCTAAAAAATGAAACATTAGTGGCAAAAAAAGAGCGAATTGTCGCTCAAGATTGGAACACAATTAAAGCGCCAGGAATGTATGCCGTTAACGCCGCAACAGGGCTTAATCGACCAGCGGGAGCTGTTGCTGGCAATTTACTGGTACAACAAGCAGGAAACATGAACTCGTTGACCCAGTTCTTCATAGGCAATGAACAGTTAAATACCCGACGATTTGATGGTGTAAACTGGCTAGCTTGGCAAACAGTCGCGCTTGAGCCGCAACAAAAGCCATTATGGATGGGTGGCTGGTATGGCGGCGGTCCGATAATCATCACTTTATCTAAGGCGTTATCAAAATGCCGCAACGGGATTATTTTACAGTGGCAAGAATATAGCACAACAAGCACAGTACAAAATACACAATATAGTTTTACGTACATTCCTAAGCAACACCTTACTAATGGTGGTGCACGGGGAACCAACTGTTACGTTGGAGGATACGGAAGTAAAGAAATTTATGGAAAATATCTTTATATTAATGACACTACCATTACTGGTAATGATGTAAATGCGCCGGCTACAGTTGCGACAGGTGTTGGAATTAAAAAATATGTTTTAGTTAAAATATGGGAAGTTTAGGAGGTAAGCAAATGAAAATATGGATTGAAAACAAAGTAGGCTATTTAGCTGGCTATTCATTAATGGAGCAGCCAGACCAAGTAGAATTAGAAGTAGAACAAGAGCCGCTAGACTTTCCTAATTGGCGTTTTGACGGTCAAACACTCATTCATGATCCGGATAATGTGCCAGCACCTGAACCAGCACCACCAACGAAATTAGAATTGTTAGAAGCGGAAAACAAGGCATTGAAAGCCGAGATTATTGAGACTAAACAAGAAACAACGGACGCACAGTTAGCGATTGCTGAACTTTATGAAATGATGGGGGGAGGTAGCGCAGAATGATAAAAATATATGTTGCTTTAATTGAAAAAGGAGAGAAAACACTTGATGATGTCCCGAAAAAACTACAAACACAAGTACAAGCAATCTTGGATGCAAAAGCTGCAGACTAAGATTGTTTTTTATTTATTGCGGAAGGAGGTGGCTGAAATGGCTATGATTTACGCAACGTTAATTATTAAAGGAAAACGTAAAATCGAAAATGTACCTAAAGTACTTCGTCAACAAGTGATCGATATTTTAAACGACTTAGAATTACCAGAATTAACGAAATAAAAAATAGCGACTGGTGGGACAACCTACCGGTCGCTTATTTAGTTGAGAGAGGTGGCAAATATGACAATGTTTGATTACTTTAGACATTTTTTAGAAACAGAGGACACAAAAATTTTATTCATTTTAGCTCTAATATGCGGGGCAATGGTTATTGATTTTTTCACAGGAACCTTTGCAGCAAAAATTAACCCGTCTATTGAGTTTAGATCAAAAATAGGCATTAACGGCATTTTACGAAAACTGACGAGTATTTTTTTACTGATCTTTTTTATTCCGTTGTCGGTTATTGTACCAGGTGGTGCAGGAGTAGCTTTATTATATACGCTTTACCTTGGTTACCTATTAATGGAAATAAAATCAGTTATGGAAAACTACCAAAAGATGGGTGGCAAAACGGATTTGTTTCAGCGGTTTATTGACAGTTTTAAACCATCAGATAGAGAGGACGATGACAAATGACACTAACAGAAAAAGCCCAAGAAATCGTTTTAGCATTAGAAAAAGAAAATGTTTCTAATCAAACAAAAAAAAGAACAGCGGTCGCAAAAATGAATGAGTGGGCCTTAGCCAAAGGAGTAGAAGTTTCAAACGAAGAAATCGAAAAAGAGATTGAAGGTGCATACAATGGGCTTAAATAATCAATTAACCGTTGAATGGTTTCTAGCTAGAATAGGTAAATTGACTTACTCTATGACTGGTTCCCGTAATGGAGCAGATGGCACAGCGGATTGTTCTGGATCAATGACGCAGTCTATTAAAGATTCTGGAGGAGTAAACTATGACTACCTATATTCAACTGTAACACTAGGAAATTATTTAGGTAAAAATGGCTATCAACGTATTTCTGTTAACCAAGATTGGGACGCCCAAAAGGGTGATGTAGTTCTAATGAGCTGGGGCAAAGATATGAGTACAAGTGGAGGAGCTGGCGGCCATGTCGGTGTCATGGTGAACGCCACTGACTTTATTAGTTGTGATTATTGGACGAGTGGTCAACCAGGAACAGCGATCACACAACATAACTGGAATGAGTATTACGCAGTAACGCAACCTAATTATATTGAAGTATGGCGAGTTAATAATAGCCAACCAGGACCGCAAGTACAAGCATTAGTCCAAGAAAAACCAGCACCAAAACCTAAACGTCGCTATGGTTACCGAGTAGACGATTTACAGTTTTTGAATGGTATTTGGCAAGTAAGAAATGATGTATTAGGGCAACCAGACTTTGACTGGACGGATAACGGAATTAATGTCGCTTACATCGATAAAATTGATCCAGGAACCGGAGAAAATACGCCCGACCAAACGTTAAACGTGGGGGATTATTTCGCTTTTCAGCCAACTTCTGTAGGGATTATTACCGAACAAGTAAACACAGCAGGTAAAACATTATCTCATGTTCAATTTCCCGATGAGTTTATTTGGTTGTATACGCCAAGTATTGAAAAGTTGATTTATGGGTAAAAATATTGAAAGAAAACTTGATTCTACTGAATCAAATTTAAAGACAAAGCTATCAAACATTGATCATAAAATTGAGACCAGTATATTTACTTTTAAAGAAGAACTAAGAAAACAAAAAAGCGCAAATATAAAATGGTTTATAGGCACGTCTATAGCCGTTATAAGTGTAATAATAGGAGCTCTAAAATTTTTTATACAGTAAAATCAGCATGAAAACGCTTTACAATTTATTGGAAAAGAATTATTATGAGTATGTCACAATAAAACTTTTTCATTTATAACCTCCTTTGTTGCAAAAGGACGTATGCCCTCTTCGGAGGGCTTTTTTTTGTCTAAATTATTGAGGAAAACTTTACATATTTTATTCAATAGGTTTAAAATAAAATTACCTCAATAACTACCAATAGTTTTGTGTTCACCCCGAGAAAATAGCTTTGTTCATGCAAAGCTATTTTTATTGTGAATTTAGTTAATTTTATGATATATTATGTATCGTAAAATGATGCATACAGAATACCACTCACTATTCTAGTTGATAGTGAGTGGTGTTCTGTGATTGGACCCTTAGCTCAGCAGGTTAGAGCAGACGGCTCATAACCGTCCGGTCGCTGGTTCGAATCCATCAGGGTCCATAAGTATTTGTCCAACAGATTGAGAAAATATTTACAAAATATGTAAAAGGGGTTAATATGAATGTACCCTAAAAAAATAACAAAGCTTTTTCATTAGACACTCCTTTTTCTAAAGGAATAGGCTGCCCCTCTTCGGAGGGCTTTTTTTATTTACACATAACTAGCATTGTGATATATTCTAATCAGACATATGCATGTAACACTTCCATTTAGAAATCCCCGTTCTCATTGAGAACGGGGATTGTTTTTGTATGCACTAAAATATATCATCCATCTGGCAATCCGACACCGTCTCCACAAGATATTCAATTTACCAAACGAATGGAAGAATGTGGCGAAATGATGGGGATTCAATTGTTGGATCATATTATTGTTGGTGATAGCGGATACATTAGTTTGAGAGAAGAGAATTTTTTTGCTTCAGAATGAGGACAATTCTTGCAAAAATATTTTATCACGTGTAAAATGAAAGGGTAATCTTGTTTGGAATTATGTAGACTTTTTAAATTTTTTTAAATATTCTATTGGAAGCGAGCAAAGTTACGACTATTTATGTGCAAATGCACGAGGAGGAACAAAAGAATGGAACAAGGAACAGTAAAATGGTTTAACGCAGAAAAAGGTTTTGGTTTTATCTCACGCGAAGACGGAAGCGACGTATTCGTACACTTCTCAGCTATCCAAGGTGATGGTTTCAAAACTTTAGAAGAAGGTCAAGCAGTGACTTTTGATGTTGAAGATTCAGACCGTGGCCCTCAAGCAGTTAACGTAGAAAAAAACTAATAAAAAATAATCCAAAAACACCTAACATGCGTTAGGTGTTTTTTTGTTAGAAAAAATAGAGAAGAAAAATGGACAAGCATTTTTCTTCTCTATTAAATGAGAGCTTTATTGATCACTAACTGTGGCAGTCATAATCATTGGTAGAATCATTGGATGACGTTCTGTTTGTTCAAACAAGAAAGGCTGTAAAGCGGTCGTCATGGCTTCGCCTAATTTTGCTTCGGTACAGTTTTTATCTTTCATTGCTTCACGTAGAGCATTGAATAAAAGACGTTGGCCTTCATGAATCATATCACCAGACTCACGCATGTAGACAAAACCACGGGAAAGAATGTCTGGACCAGCCATAATTTCTTTATTTTTAATATCAACTGTTGCTACCGCTAAAACTAAACCTTCTTCAGATAAGATACGACGATCCCGTAAAACAACATTCCCGATATCACCGACACCATTTCCATCAACGTACACGTCATTAGCGTTGAAGTGACCAGCAGGACGTGCGCTATCAGCCGTTAAAGCTAAGACATCGCCGTTGCCCATGATAAAGCAATTTTCTTCAGGAACCCCTGTATCTTGAGCGAGCGAAGCATGGATTTTTAACATTCTAAATTCACCATGAACAGGCATGAAATATTTAGGCTTCATCAAACGAAGCATTAATTTTTGCTCTTCTTGTCCACCGTGACCAGAAGTATGGATATTATTGATTTTTCCGTGGATAACTTCTGCACCGGCTTCAGATAATAAGTTGATTAAACGGTTAACGCTTGTCGTATTCCCAGGAATTGGTGAACTTGAGAAAACAACCGTATCGCCTGGTTGAATACTAATTTGGCGATGTGTACCGTTAGCAATCCGACTAAGCGCGGCCATAGGTTCTCCTTGAGAGCCAGTACATAAAATCATTGTTTCATTTGCTGGCAATTGATTCAGTTCCGCCGCATCGACAAACGTTCCTTTTGGCACTTTGATGTAGCCTAAGCGTTCGCCATTGACAATGGCATTTTCCATGCTACGACCAAAAACAGCAATTTTGCGACCGGTTTTCACGGCTGCATCAGCAGCTTGTTGTAAACGGAAAATGTTTGAAGCAAAACTGGCAAAGATAATCCGACCATCAATTTTTTCAAAGATTTTTAAAATAGAGGTCCCAATTGTTTTTTCGGATTTTGTAAAGGTGGGTATTTCAGCATTGGTACTGTCTGAAAGAAGACAAAGGACGCCTTCTTCACCTAATTTCGCCATTCTGTGTAAGTTGGCTGGCTCACCAACGGGTGTAAAGTCAAACTTAAAGTCACCTGTTGCGACAATGTTACCAGAAGGCGTTTTAACCACAACGCCCAAGGCATCAGGAATACTGTGAGTCGTCCGGAAAAAGCTAATCGCTGTTTTTCTAAAACGAATCACCGTATCTTCATTAATTTCGTGTAATTCCGCTTCTCGCAATAAACCATGTTCATCTAGTTTGTTGGTAATTAAAGCCAAGGCTAGTGGTCCCGCATAGATTGGGATATTCGCTTGACGTAAAAGATAAGGAACGCCACCAATATGGTCTTCATGACCGTGGGTAATAACGAGTGCTTTGACTTTATGCAAATTTTGAACGATGTAGCTATAATCTGGAATCACGTAGTCAATCCCAAGTAAATCATCTTCTGGGAATTTGATCCCAGCATCAATAATGATAATTTCATCTTGGAATTGTACCCCATATGTGTTTTTTCCAATTTCGCCTAAACCACCGATTGCAAAAACGCCAGTTTCGTTATTTTTTATGTTTACTTTCATGTTAAAACTCCGTTAGAGTGAAGTCCGCATGTTCTTGCTCGTAAGCAAGATGTTTTTCGTCTAATAATTGAACGTATTCAATATTGTATGGGGTATTTTCTTCAACTAATTGGCGCACGATTACATCGCTATCGGCTTCCATGTAAAGAGATTTTGTGTCTTCTCTTTTTGGGTTTCTGATTTTTGTTTCTTGATAGTATACTTTGTAAATCATCGATTCATTTCTCCTTCAGCTACTAATAGTAGCAATTTATAGTTTTTTTCATTTTAAGACAGAAAATTAAACACAACAAAACGAGGTGCTGATCACCTAAAAAAGAATGCTCATCAAAAACATCTGTTAATGATGAAATGAAGCCTCGACTTTGCTTCATTCTGGGTATTTGATTTTATGTGTTCTTTTTTCAACCGTCCCGTGTGTTGTGAATAACAACAATTAAGCTTATTTTATCATAGAATGATAAGGAAGTATAGAAACACTCACTGGACTTTTAAAAAAAACAAACTTCTTGTTTCAACTTATTCTTGATCAAGTTCGAGTGCCTTTTTTTAGGACGCCAATACCAACTTAAGCCGATCACGTGGGCTAAATAAACAATCGCTAAAGTCGTAGTCATCAACGTATTTCGGACAATTAAACACGGAATGGCAAATAAAAGAAACATGGAAATAAATAGTTTCCATTTACCTTTACGAGTAATTTTTTTCTCAAAGAAGGCTTCTTGGATATATTTTTGATAATAAGAAGAAGCTAAAAATTTGTTATAAAGTTTATCTGAACTACGCATCCAAAAAAAGGCCGTTAATAAATAAAAACCAGTGGTGGGTAAAAGCGGCAAAAAGATTCCTAACGTGCCTAAAGCAAACGTACAGGAACCGAGAAAAATGAAGAATAATTTTTTCATTCAAAGGGTCCTTTCAGTTTTTCCCAATTATGGCACAATCAAAAGGAAGTAGCAATTTTAATCGTATAAGTAAATCATTAAAATTATCTATTTTTTAGAAAATCTAAAAGAGAAAGGATAGAAAGAGAAAGGCTGTTTTTTCTAGCCAGACAGCTTGTATTACCGATTTCTTTTTGATACAGTGGGAGTACTAGAAAATTTAAAGTAAGATAAGAAGGAGATGATTAATTGAAGTTAATGTGGCGTTACACAATGCGTTATAAGAAATTACTTTTTGCTGATTTTATTTGTGTGTTTGGTTTTATTTTGATTGAATTAGGCTTGCCGACCATTTTAGCACGAATGATTGACAAAGGAATTATTCCTAGAGATATGGACTATATTTATCAGCAAGGGATTTGGATGGTTGTAATTACGATTATTGGTGTCGCAATGAATATTTTGCTGGGGTACTTTGGTGCCAGAATTACAACAAACATTGTTCGTGATATTCGTGATGATTTATTTGAAAAGATTCAAACTTTCTCACACAGTGAATATGAAAGTATTGGGGTTTCTTCCTTAATTACGCGAACGACCAATGATGCATACCAAATTATGCTCTTCTTGGGAAATATTTTACGTCTTGGCTTTATGACGCCAGTGATGTTTATTGCCAGTCTTTACATGGTGATGCGAACGAGTCCGTCGTTAGGAATGTACGTTTTAGGTGCCTTGCCTTTTCTGCTGCTAGCAGTTGTCGGGATTGCTCGTTTGTCAGAACCGTTATCTAAAAAGCAACAAAAGAACTTAGATGGAATCAACGGGATTTTAAGAGAAAATCTTTCTGGATTGCGGGTAATACGCGCATTTGTTAATGAAAAATTTGAAGAATCTCGTTTTAATAAAGTCAATGAAACTTACACTAAAAGTTCAAAAAGTTTGTTTCGTTTAATGGCAGCAGCCCAACCAGGGTTCTTTTTCTTATTTAATATTGTGATGGTCTTAATCATTTGGAGCGGGACTGTTCAAATCAGCCATGGGGATTTAGAAGTTGGGAATTTAATTGCTTTTATTGAATATATTTTCCATGCGCTGTTCTCGTTTATGTTATTTGCCAGTGTCTTTATGATGTATCCTCGGGCTGCGGTTTCGGCTTCACGGATTCAAGAAGCCTTAGACATGGAACCAGCTATTCGTGAAGAAGAAGGCGTAACAGAAACAGCTACTAAAGGCTATCTAGAGTTTAAAAATGTAACCTTTGCCTATCCTGGACATGCGGAAAGCCCAGTTATCCGCAATGTAAGTTTTAAGGCGTCACCTGGTGAAACAGTGGCCTTTATTGGGAGCACAGGTAGTGGGAAATCAACATTAATTCAATTGATTCCACGGTTTTATGATGTATCAGAAGGTGAAATTTTAATCGATGGAGTGAACGTAAAAGATTACCAACTTAGTGCATTACGCAATAAGATTGGCTATATTCCACAAAAAGCGTTACTTTTTACTGGTACAATTGCTGATAATCTTCGCTACGGTAAGGAAGATGCGACGTTAGAAGAAATGGAACGAGCAATTGACATTGCTCAAGCTACAGAATTTGTTTCACAAAAACCGCAAGGCTATGATGAACCTCTTTCAGAAGGTGGCACGAACTTTTCTGGTGGTCAAAAACAACGTTTAGCTATCGCACGGGCGATTATTCGCAATCCGGAAATTTATATATTTGATGATAGTTTTTCTGCGTTAGATTATCAAACAGATGCAAATTTACGAGCGCGTCTGAAAAAAGAGACAACAGAATCTACTGTTTTAATTGTGGCACAACGTGTTGGAACAATTATGCATGCGGACCGCATTGTTGTTTTAAACGAAGGCGACGTGGTCGGAATTGGCACACATCGTGAATTACTTGAGACTTGTCCAATTTACTATGATATTGCGGCTTCTCAATTGTCAGAGGAGGAATTAGCATGAAACACGCCTTTTCTTCTATGAAACGAATCGGTCGCTATATTAAACCGTACCGAGTGACGTTTTATTTAGTTATTTTATTTACAATATTAACCGTTGCCTTTAATGCAGCGTTGCCTTATTTGACTGGATTACCAACGACAGAAATTAGCCGTAATATTGCGGCTGGCGAATCCATTAATTTTGATTATGTAATCCAATGTTTAATTTGGATTTTAGTTGTGGGAACAGGTTATTGTGTGGCACAATTTTTGTCAGGCTTTTTAATGACGAATGTCGTTCAACAATCCATGCGCGATTTACGCCGCGATATTGAAGAAAAAATCAATCGTTTGCCAGTTTCTTATTTTGATAAGAACCAACAAGGAAATATTTTGTCACGGGTGACGAACGATGTGGATGCTGTCAGCAATGCGATGCAACAAAGTTTTATCAATATTGTTTCAGCAGTCTTAGGGATTGTGATGGCGGTAGTGATGATGTTCTTAATCAATCCGCTGATGGCGATTTTTTCAGTGATTATGATTCCGTTGTCTCTGATTATTTCCAGAACAATTGTTAAAATCTCCCAGAAATATTTCCAAGGAATGCAAAATTCTTTAGGAGACTTAAATGGTTATGTCCAAGAAAATATGACTGGGTTCAGTGTTTTAAAACTATATGGTCGGGAAAAAGAAACTCTTGAAGGCTTTAAACAAGTCAATCATCGTTTAAATGGTTTTGGTTTCAAAGCATCCTTTATCTCAGGATTAATGTTGCCATTGGTTCAAATGACCGCTTATGGGACCTATATCGGGGTAGCTGTCCTTGGTAGTTACTATGTGGTTGCTGGTGTGATCGTAGTGGGGCAGTTACAAGCGTTTATTCAATATATTTGGCAAATTAGCCAACCAATGGGGAATATTACGCAGTTGTCTGCAGCTTTACAAAGCGCTTCAGCTTCGACCATGCGGATTTTTGAAATCCTAGATGAACCAGAAGAAGAACTTAACGAACAAGATGTTCCTTTACCAGAACCTATTTTAGGCTCTGTTGAATTTGAAAATGTCAGCTTTAGTTATGACCCAGAAAAACCGTTAATTCGTAATTTGAACTTTAAAGTTGATGCGGGCCAAATGGTTGCGATTGTGGGACCAACTGGCGCTGGGAAAACAACCTTAATCAATTTGCTAATGCGTTTTTATGATGTAACAGAAGGTGCCATTAAAATTGATGGCATTGACACGAAAAAAATGAACCGTAGTGATGTCCGATCTGTATTTGGAATGGTATTGCAAGATGCTTGGTTGTATAAAGGTACCATTGCAGATAACATTCGTTTTGGGAAGTTGGATGCCACGGATTATGAAGTTGTGGATGCAGCGAAAACGGCCAATGTGGATCACTTCATTCGGACAATGCCAGATGGGTATGAAATGGAAATCAATTCTGAGGGAGATAACGTTTCCCTTGGTCAAAAACAATTGTTGACCATTGCCCGAGCGGTAATTTCTGATCCGAAAATTTTGATTTTAGATGAGGCGACTAGTTCAGTCGATACACGCTTGGAAGCCTTAATTCAAAAAGCAATGGATCGTGTTATGGAAGGACGAACGAGTTTCGTTATTGCCCACCGCCTATCAACTATTCGTGAAGCTGATTTAATTCTTGTTATGAAACAAGGAGAAATCATTGAAAAAGGTACGCATCATGAGTTGCTGGAACAAGGTGGCTTCTATGAAAAACTATACAATAGTCAATTTGCTGAAGAAGGCGACTATGAGGAATAAAAAGAGGTCGGGACAGAAGCGTTTAACTCCGAGAAATAAGAAGGAATTTCCGAAAATTGTTCTGTAATTTTTGGAGAATTCCGGCTTATTTCCGAAGGAGTTGCTTTTGTTCCCGCCGTTTATCAGTTTTTGAGCGTGGAGCAAAAATCCAAAGTGATTTTTGTCCCACGCTCTTTTCTTGTCTTTTTTACTATGAAAGTGAGGAATTCTTGTCTATACTTAATGAAAAGAGGTGACAGAGTTTGAAAAAAGAATATTTTATTGCTGCTAGTGCAGATGTCTATGGAAACGTACAACTAGCGAAGGATAGTAATATTTGGTTTCAGTCGGTCTTAAGAGGTGACAGTAACACAATTACCATTGGTGAAGGTAGTAATATTCAAGATGGCACGATTATTCATGTTGATGAAGATGCCCCGACAATTGTAGGCAAGTATGTAACGGTGGGCCATCAATGCATGTTACACAGTTGTAAAATCGGTGATGGTGCTTTGATTGGCATGGGTTCAACGATTCTAAATAACGCTATTATTGGAGAAAACAGCCTGATTGGTGCGGGCTCTTTAGTGACAGAAGGCAAAATTATCCCGCCAAATGTTTTAGCATTTGGTCGACCCGCGAAGGTTATCCGTCCGTTAACGGCAGCAGAAATAGCCAGTAATCATACGAACGCCTTACATTATATTCAACGAGCAGAAGAATTTCGCCAACAAAAATACCCGAAACTAACATAGAATTAGGAGGAAAATGATGAAGAAAATTAAAGTAATGACGGTTTTTGGAACACGGCCAGAAGCAATCAAAATGGCCCCTTTAATCAAAGTTTTAGAAGAGCAAAGTCAAGGATTTGACTCTGTAGTAGTCGTAACAGCGCAACATCGCCAAATGTTGGATCAAGTGTTAGAAGATTTTCAAATTACACCGAATCATGATTTAAATATCATGAAAGATGGGCAAACCTTAACAGATATTACAAGTCGTGTTTTGAATTTATTAACTGAGGTTCTTGTGACAGAACAGCCGGATATTGTCTTGGTTCATGGCGATACTACCACGTCATTTGCGGCTGCGTTAGCTGCTTTTTATCAACAGATTCCAGTGGGACATGTGGAAGCAGGATTGCGGACCTGGCAAAAATATTCTCCGTTTCCGGAAGAAATGAATCGTCAACTGGTAGACGTGTTAACTGATATTTATTTTGCCCCAACCACTCAAAGTAAGGACAATTTAATCAAAGAAAATCATCCAGAAGAACATATTTATGTAACTGGCAATACAGCGATTGATGCGATGGCGTACACCGTTGATGCCCACTATCAAAATGATTTATTGGAAAAAATCCCTACAGACCAACGCATTGTACTAATCACAATGCATCGTCGTGAAAATTTAGGCCTGCCAATGGCAAATGTGTTTAAAGCTGTTCGTCGACTTGTAATGGAACATCCAGAAATTGAAGTCATTTTCCCTATGCACAAAAATCCCAAAGTCCGTGAAATAGTAGCGGAACATTTAGGTGAATTAGCTCGTGTGCATTTAATTGAACCATTGGACGTCAAAGATTTTCAAAATTTTGCAGCGAAAAGTGCGTTAATTTTAACTGATTCTGGCGGTGTGCAAGAAGAAGCTCCTTCCTTAGGTGTGCCAGTTTTAGTTTTACGAGATACAACGGAACGTCCAGAAGGCGTAGCGGCAGGAACATTGAAATTGGTTGGTACAGACGAACAAGTAGTCTATCAAGAGGCGAAAACATTATTGACTGATTCTGATGCTTACCACGCGATGGCGCATGCACAAAATCCGTATGGGGATGGTCAAGCTAGCCGTCGAATCGTTGAAGCCATTGCCTATGAAATGCAGCAATCAGATAAAAAACCAGATACGTTTACAGCAAAATAAATAAAAAGGCAGAGAAGCGCTGAAAAATGTGCTTCTTTTGCGTATCTTATTTTGAAGAATCAATTAGACAAAAAATGCTAGAAAGTAGTGAAGTGAAGATGTATCAAACGATTTTATTTGATTTAGATGGCACAATTACGGATTCTGGTAGCGGCATTATGCGTTCTATTTTATATGCAACAGAACAATTAGGCTGGCCAGCTCCTAGCGAGGAGACGTTACGTTCTTTCATAGGGCCGCCTTTATATGAGTCGTTTTTGCACATGGCGCCTTCAGCTGAAGCAGCGCAACAAGCCGTGGGTCATTATCGAGCGTATTATCAGAGAAAAGGCATGTTTGAAAACCATGTGTATCCAGGGATTCCAGAAGTGTTAACAAGGTTAAAGGAAGCGGGAGCAAAGTTATACATTGCGACTTCCAAGCCAGAAGAATTTGCTAAAAAGATTATTACTCATTTTGATTTAGATCGTTATTTTACAGGCATCTATGGAGCGAGCATGGACGGTCATCGTTCTAAAAAAGCAGATGTGATTCAGTATGCATTAACGGAAGCTCAATTAGACCCAACCAAAGAAGCGATTATCATGGTTGGTGATCGTAATCATGACATTCTTGGTGCTCAACAAAATGGCTTAGATAGTATAGGTGTCTTGTATGGATTTGGTGAAGAAACAGAATTACAAGAGGCGGGAGCAACATTCCTAGTACAATCGCCTAAAGACTTAGGTGCTATTTTGCTACAAAATTCTTAATAGAAAATGGATTTTCGATAAATTTAGGAGGATTTTAAGATTTATTATCGTTTCAATAGAAAAGCGCCATCATAGGCTTTAAACGTTGTCAATGATGAATTTTTTATCGGGGAATGACGGTCTTTTTATTAAAAACATTTAATTTTAAAGAGGTTTCATGTATAATAGTTTCAGTCATAAACGATAGAATAGTAAGGAGGGTTAGTTTTGGCTAATGATAACCAAAATAACCAAGATCCCAAATCTTCGCTTAGAGATCAAGTAACTGGGTCTTTAAAAGGTAGAAATGATGGCGATCAACCTGATTCCTCTGAAAAAAATGATAGGTCTCCCCAACCTTCATCTGATGAATCACAAGAAACAGCGAGCCGCACAACACAAACACGTGCAGGTTCTAGAGCTGCTCGAAGACGTGGGAAAGACAAGACAACACAGACAGTCGAAGAGCCAACCCCGATTGAAACAGACGAAAAGCCAACAAATACAAAAAAACAAACACGTAAAAAAGAAGATCGTTTAGTCGGTCGTATCGTGTTAATTGTAGTTTCTGTATTGGTTTTAATGATGGCAATCTTTGGGTTTACTTTTTATAAATATGTAGATGCTGGGCTACAACCACTAGACAAGAACAATAAGAAGCTTGTTCAAGTGCATATCCCAGAAGGATCTTCTAATAAGCAAATTGCTGCGGTTTTAGAAGAAAGCAACGTCATTAAAAGCGGAATGGTTTTTAACTACTACGTAAAATTTAAAAACTTAACAGATTTTCAAGCGGGCTATTATCAAATGTCTCCAAGCATGACACTCGATGAAATTGGTGAAATGCTAAAAGAAGGAGGCACGCCAGAACCAACTAAAATTGCAGATGGCAAAGTAACGATTCCTGAAGGCTACGATATAGATAAAATTGGCGAAGCTATTGAAAAAAATACAGATTTCAAGAAAGCAGATTTCATTGCATTAATGAAAAACGAAGACTTCTTCAATCAAATGAAAGCTAAGTATCCTGATTTACTTGAAAGTGCTGCAACTGCAGAAGGTGTTCGTTATCGCTTAGAAGGCTATTTGTTCCCGGCAACTTATGATTACTACAAAAAAGCAACACTTCCTGAATTTGTCGAACAAATGATTGCTAAAATGAACACAGTAATGGAACAATATACGCCGACAATTCATGCAAAGAATTTAACCAATCAGCAAGTCTTAACGTTAGCTTCATTGGTTGAAAAAGAAGGAGTCAAAGAAGCAGACCGCAAACAAATTGCGCAAGTATTCTTTAACCGCTTGGCTGCCGATATGCCGATCCAATCAGATATTTCTATTTTGTATGCTCTAGGAGAACACAAAGAAACTGTAACGTATGCTGACTTGGAAGTGGACTCGTCTTATAACTTGTATAAAAATACTGGTTATGGACCAGGACCATTAGATAGCCCAAGTGAGGAGTCAATTAAAGCAGTCTTGAATCCGACACCAAGTGACTATTTATACTTTGTAGCAGATATTTCTACAGGAAAAGTCTACTTCTCAAAAACATATGAAGAACATCAAGTATTAGTAGATCAGTATGTCAATAATTCAAGTAGTGAATAAAATGAAAACATAAAAGAGCTTGGTGAATCAATTTTGTATGATTCACCAAGCTTTTAGATACTCAAAAAGTAATCTGTTTAGCAGAGGGAAAGAGTAGCAACTAGAAATTTATATAAATAAAATTTAGCAAAATCACAAAAATTCAATAATTATATTTACAATTTAGAAAAAGCGTGGTACTCTTTTGTGGATTGAAAGCGGAATTTTTTTCAATAACCAACCAAGAACTACGTATCGTTAAGCGAAAAAGGAGAATTAACATGGTAGAAAAAGTATATCCAATGACTCTTGAAGGAAAAGAAAAATTAGAACAAGAGCTAGAAGAATTAAAAACAATTAAACGTAAAGAAATCGTAGAGCGTATTAAAATCGCTCGTAGCTTTGGGGATCTTTCAGAGAACTCAGAGTATGAATCAGCTAAAGATGAACAAGCTTTCGTTGAAGGACGTATTACAACGTTAGAAAATATGATTCGTTTTGCAGAAATCATCGATAATGATGGCGTGGACCAAGACGAAGTTTCCATCGGTAAAACAGTTACTTTCCAAGAATTGCCTGATGGAGAAGAAGAGGAATACACAATCGTAGGAAGTGCCGAAGCCGATCCATTTTCTGGTAAAATTTCTAACGATTCACCGATTGCGCAAGCCTTAATTGGTAAACAATTAGGTGACCAAGTGATTATTGCAACACCTGGTGGCGACATGACAGTTAAAATTACAAAAGTTGAAGCAAACTAAATAATTGAGTAGGGCAGGCAGCTTCCAAGGCCTGTCCTTTCGCAATCTAAGACATTTAGGGCTAAAGTCCTATGGTAACCTGAGGCGCAAACCACTATGATTAAATAAAATAAACGAGTAAAATAAATGACAGAGGGAGGAGGCAAATCTATGAATAACCCTTGGCGCTTTTTTATCGTCGCAGAAGCATTACTTTTTATTCTGGCGTTATGGCAAATTGTACATAATCCTGGATTAGCTGTTTTATTAACAATTGGCATTTTACTTGTGGCCTACGTTTCCAGGAAAGCATCTAAAACACATTTTAACAACTTTCAATTCGTCCTCGGCGTTGTTTTTATTGTCATTGGTGCAATGAACAGCACGGCTGTTTGGTTTATGTTGATTTTTGGCGTACTCTTTATCGGCTTAAAAGGCTTTGAGATCTCAGGCGTGGATATAGCTGAGCGAGCACCTTGGCGTAAAAAACAAATGATTATGGTGGAGACGGCGGCAAAAGAACCTAAAAATGGCAAACGATTTAAACGCCGCTGGTTTGCCAACGAACGCATTGGTAACAATATCTATGAATGGGACGATATCAATATTGATTTAATCTCTGGGGACACCATTATTGATTTAGGTAATACGCTACTACCGAAAGAAGACAATATTATTATTATTCGTAAAGGTTTTGGCCGCACGCGAATTCTAGTGCCGTTAGGTGTAGCTATTTTGTTAGAACATTCAACTTTTTACGGAACGGTACGTTTTGAAGAAGAAAAATATCAATTGAAAAACGAATCATTAAAAATTTACAGCAATGATTATGATACCAATCTTCGTCGTTTGAAAATTATGACGAACACTTTAGTAGGAGATGTTGAGGTGATCCGTGTATGACCGATCGGATTTCAAGACGCATGATTTCATTATATGCGTCCCTTAGCACCTTTATTGTTATCTTAATTACATTGTTTTCATATTTTCATTCGATTAAACAAAACCGGTGGCTATTAGAGCTTCTTCAGAGAAAAGTCTTTTATTTACCACTAATTGTGCACATTGTTCTCATATCCTTACTAATAGGCTTATTGACCTTTTTACTGATTTCATTGGTTCAAAAAGGGCAATATGGACGGATTGAAGAAAAACTTCGGTTATTGGCCAACGGTAATTATGAAAGTCCAGTCTTAAACAAACCAACGACCAGTGAAAATCAAGATCATTATCTAACCGAAGTCGAACAAGATATTTGGTCGATTAAAAATAAATTATTAGAGATGTCTAAAGAATTGCAATTATTAAACAGTCGACCGCAATTAATGGATGGGCAAACAAAAGAAGAAATTTTAGAGAACGAGCGGCATCGTTTGGCGCGGGAGTTGCATGATTCAGTCAGTCAACAACTTTTTGCAGCCATGATGATGTTGTCTGCCTTAAATGAACAAGCACAACGAACAGAAACCCCGGAACCATATCGCAAACAACTAGCCATGGTGGCAGAAATCATTAATGCCTCCCAATCGGAAATGCGCGCGTTACTATTGCACTTGCGTCCTATCAGTCTAGAAGGAAAAAGTTTGCGTAAAGGTATTGAACAATTACTGAAAGAACTACAAACAAAAATTAAAATTGAATTGATTTGGGATGTTGAAGATGTTCATTTAAATAGCAGCATTGAGGATCATCTTTTCCGAATTGTGCAGGAATTACTTTCAAATACCTTAAGACATGCCAATGCAAAGGAATTAGAGGTATACTTACACCAAGTCGATAAAAACGTGTTATTGCGTATTGTTGATGATGGTGTCGGCTTTGATATGAAGGAACAAAGTAATAAAGCCGGTAGTTATGGCTTAAATAATATTCGAGAACGTGTTGTCGGCATGGGCGGTACAGTTAAAATTATTAGTTTTAAAGGGCAGGGAACCAGCGTTGAAATTAAAGTTCCTGTCATAAAGGAGGAAACTGCAAGTGATCAAAGTAATGTTAGTGGATGACCATGAAATGGTCCGTTTAGGCGTTTCATCATATTTATCTATTCAAGAGGATATAGAAGTCGTAGGCGAAGCAGAAAATGGTAAGATTGGCTATGAAAAAGCATTGGAACTACGTCCAGATGTTATTTTGATGGATTTGGTAATGGAAGAAATGGACGGCATTGATTCAACAAAAGCGATCTTGAAAGATTGGCCAGAAGCCAAGATTATTATTGTGACGAGTTTTATTGATGATGAAAAAGTGTATCCGGCGATTGAAGCTGGTGCAGCGGGCTACCTATTAAAAACATCAACAGCACATGAGATTGCTGATGCAATTCGGGCGACTTATCGCGGAGAGCGTGTGTTGGAACCTGAAGTGACGCATAAGATGATGGAACGGTTGACAAAAAAACAAGAGCCGGTGCTGCACGAAGATTTGACAAACCGGGAACACGAAATTTTAATGTTGATTGCACAAGGTAAAAGTAATCAGGAAATAGCTGATGAACTCTTTATCACTTTGAAAACAGTTAAAACACATGTTTCAAACATTTTAGCAAAACTAGATGTGGATGATCGGACCCAAGCGGCGATTTATGCTTTTCAACATGGTTTAGCCAAATAAATATCAGATAAATCCATAAATAAATTCTAGGAAATCCTTCTAGGAATTTATTTATGGATTTGTTATACTAATTTTAACGAACAGACAGGAGCGGTCAGAAGAAATGAAACAAAATTTTGCAATTATTGGTTTAGGACGTTTTGGCGGCAGCATATGCCAAACTTTGGTGGAAGCTGGTCAAGAAGTTTTGGCCATTGACAGCAGTGAAGACCGTGTCAATGAATATATGAATATTGCAACGCATGCAGTGGTGGCTAACGCCCAAGATGAAATGACGTTGCGTTCTTTAGGGATTCGGAATTTTGATCACGTAGTGGTGGCAATTGGTGAAGATATTCAAGCGAGTATTTTAGTAACATTAATGGTTAAAGAGATGGGGGTTCCCAATGTCTTAGCCAAAGCAGTCAATGAATATCATGCCCGTGTCTTAGATAAAATTGGGGCAGACATGGTCGTTCACCCAGAGCGGGATATGGGCATTCGAATTGCTCACAAACTTGTTTCACGCAATATTTTAGATTATATTGAATTATCTAGCGAATTTTCATTAGCTGAGGTTCGGGTCACCAATCCTAAATTTTACAATAAAACCTTAGCAGAATTAAATTTCCGTCAGCGATTTGGTTTAACTGTGGTAGCGATCCGCCGCTCGAAAACAGAAGTAATTGCTTCGCCAGATGCTTCTGAAATTGTTCGAGAAAACGACAATTTATTAGTTATCGGTGATACCGCAGACGTGGATTTATTAGATGAAAAAATGAATGGCTAAGCACTTTATTCTCTAAAAGCACTGCGCTGTGCTACAATAAATGGCGACAGAGATGTGAAGGAGGAACAAAGAATGAAATTAGAAGTGACACCGAAAGCCCAACAATGGTTTAAAGAAGAAACCGGGGTTCAGCCTGAGACAGGCATTCGTTTTTTCGAAAAAATTTACGGAAAAACACCTGTTCATGATGGTTTTTCCATTGCGATGTCTGTAGAAGCGCCAGATGAGCCAATGATTAAAGAGAACCTAGATGGGATTACCTATTTTATTGAAGAAACAGATGATTGGTTCTTTAAAGGGTATGATTTGATTGTTGATTATGATGAAAAGAATGATGAACCGCGTTATCAATTTGAAGCAAACCAAGAAGATTTAACAAAATAATTTTAGTGCTAAACAAAAGAGGCTGAAGTAGTGCGTAGGACTATTTCTGTTGCTTTCGTTTAACCGCTAGTCAGCCTGAGAAAAAATCGTTTTGGATTTTTTCTCAGGTTCTTTCTATTTAAGTTATTTTTAGTTGGATATCGTTATTTAATAAGGCTATTATATGGTATAATGATAATTAACTGAAGTGTGGAGGAAATAAAATGTTATCAATTGTTGTCCCTTGTTATAATGAGGAAGCAGCGATTCCGCTGTTTTTTGAAGAAGTAGAAAAAATTAGCCAGCAACTGTCTCATTCAGTAGAATATATATTTGTGAATGATGGCTCAAAAGATAAGACGTTAGCTGTTTTAAGACAGCTTTATCGCGAACATCCAGAGAAGGTCCGTTATCTTTCTTTTTCACGAAATTTTGGGAAAGAAGCAGGCTTATACGCTGGTTTAAAAGAAGCAACAGGTGACTTAGTGACAGTCATGGACGTTGATTTACAAGACCCGCCCGAGTTATTACCTCAAATGATTGAGATGATTGAAACCAGTACAGATTTAGATTGTGTTGGCACACGACGCATAACAAGAGACGGCGAACCGCCCATTCGTAGCTTGTTTGCACGGATGTTCTATAAACTCATTAATCGAATTGCTGAGACGGAAATGGTGGATGGTGCCCGTGACTTTCGTGTCATGACCCGACAAATGGTCGATGCGATTTTAGAGTTATCTGAGTATAATCGTTTTTCAAAAGGGATTTTTAGTTGGGTCGGTTTTAAAACAGAATATATTGAATTTAAAAATCGAGAACGAATTGCTGGAGAAACCTCTTGGTCTTTCTGGAGTCTATTAAGTTATTCAATTGACGGGATTGTCAATTTTTCAGAAACACCATTGAATATTGCTTCATACGTTGGCGCCTTTTCGTGTATTGGTTCTGCACTAGCAATGTTAGTGATTATCTTTCGAACATTAGTTAATGGTGATCCAACAAGCGGCTGGCCTTCAATGGTTTGTATTGTACTTTTTGTAGGTGGTTTGCAACTATTATGTTTAGGAATTATTGGCAAATATATCGGCAAAATTTTCTTAGAAACGAAAAAACGACCTATTTATATTGTAAAGGAATCAGAAAAAGATTCTAAAAAATAACCAAAAAAGCAGAGAAAAATTCTCTGCTTTTTTGTTATGCGTTAAAAAAAGTGTAAACAGGCTTTTCAGAAAAACAACATTTTTTACATAAAAAATACATTAACTTTACCTATTTTTATCTTAATGAAACAGCTTTGCTCTCGCGGTTGCAAGAAATAAATGTTAAAATCAAAAGGTATGCTATTAAATGTTTTTTTGGAGGTTGGGTCATGATAGAAGTTATCGACTTGAAAAAAGTATTCGATAATGGGTTTGAAGCGTTAAAATCGGTCAATTTTACGATTGAGCAAGGGGACTTGGTTTGTTTGTTAGGACCAAGTGGGTGTGGGAAATCCACAATTTTAAACTTAATTGCAGGTTTATTGCATCCAAGTGATGGAGATATTCAGTTTCGACAGCAATCGGTTGTCAAAACAGCACCAAAAGATCGGAACATCGGGTTCGTTTTTCAAAACTATGCCTTATATCCACATATGACTGTTCTAGAAAACGTAATGTTTCCTTTGACGGTAGGAAGTAAGAAAGTTCCCAAGGCAGAGGCACAAGCTATTGCCGAAGAATATATGAAACTAACGAATATTGAAGAGTTAAGCCATAAAAAGCCAGGCACACTTTCTGGTGGTCAACAACAGCGTGTTGCGATTACCCGGGCGTTAGTTCAAAAACCAGATGTTTTATTATTAGATGAGCCTTTAAGTAACTTGGATGCACGTTTGCGTTTGAAAATTCGTGAAGAAATCCGCCGCTTGGTGAAAGAAGTAGGGATTACAACAATCTTTGTAACGCACGACCAAGAGGAAGCGCTATCAATCAGTGATAAAATTATTTTATTAAACGAAGGGGTTATTCAACAAAATGATGAACCTCAAAACCTTTACTTAGAACCAAATAACTTATTTGTTGCTCAGTTCATAGGTAACCCAATTATTAATTTATTGTCTGTTGAAGTGAAAGACGGCAAAATGTACCACGAAAGTTTTGAAATTCCGCTTGAGCGTTTTGAGCAAGCACGCTTTAAAATGCCAATGACTGACGGGAAATATACGTTTGCTTCTCGTCCAGAAGATGTGGTACCAACTGAAACAGGTCTCTTTACCACAACGACAGATTTAGTGGAATTGATTGGTCGAGAACGTATTTTACGATTTACATTAGGAAATGAACAAGTGAAATCAATTGTAAGTGTAGAAGAAGCGATTGAAGAAGGAGACACTTTATCTTTTGATTTTTCATATAAAAAAGTATTTATCTTTAACGAAGCGGGAGACCGGGTTTACTAATGAAAAAATACAATCCAGAAAATCAACCAAAAGCATGGCTCTTCCTTCTGCCATCATTAGGAATCATTTTACTGTTTAGCGTTTATCCACTGTTTCGTTCTTTGTGGATGAGTTTCCAAAAAGGTTCCTTAATTAACCAACGCTACGCTGGTTTAGAAAATTATCAACGTGTATTGAATGATCCAATCTTCTATAAAGCGTTAAAAAATACAGCGCTCTATGCATTTGCTGTGGTACCGATTGCCTTGATAATTTCCCTAGCAATTGCTTGGATTATCTTTGAAAAAGTTAAACATAAGAGTTTCTTTGAAACGATTTTCTTTATGCCTTATGTAACGAGTACGATTGCCATTGGGATTGTCTTCCGTTACTTCTTTAATGGCGATTATGGAATTGTCAATTACGTCTTAGGCTTTTTCGGCATTCCTTCTGTCAACTGGCTAGATAATGTTCAAATGAGTATGCCAACATTGATTATTTTTGGGGTTTGGACGAGTTTAGCATTTAATATTATTATTTTGTTGGCTGGGTTGAGAAATATTGATGAAGAACATTTTAAAATTGCAAAAATGTTTGGTGCCTCAGACGGCGAAATTTTCCGACGTATTACGTTTCCGCAGCTAGTCCCGACCATTGCCTTTTTATTAACGGTCAATTTAATTGGCGCCTTTAAAGTTTATACACAAGTTTATGCTTTATTCGGTGGTCGTGCGGGGATTGCCAACAGTGCCACAACCGCAGTGTACTATATTTATGACAAATTCCACATTGCAGGGCGTCCCGGAATTGCGATGGCCGCCACAGTGATTTTATTTGTGATTATTTTAGTGGTCACTTTCTTACAAAATAAACTCTTAAAGAAAGTGGGGCAATAAGCCAATGAAAAAAGTTTTAACGATTATCGCATTTGTTTTCTTAGGCATTTTAGCCGTTATTACGTTATTTCCATTTGTCTATATGATTTTAGCTGGTTTAATGAGTTACTCTGAAGCGACCAGCATGCCGCCAACCATGTTTCCAAAACAACCACAATGGCAAAACTACACAGAGGTCTTTCAAAAAGCACCCTTTCTTCGGTATTTCTTGAACACAGTCTTTGTTTCAGGCGTTACAACGATTGCTACGGTAGTCACCGCCGTTTTAGCTTCATTCGCGTTAACGAGTTTGAAGTTCCGTTTTAAAAATGTGGTCATTGCTTTGATGATTTCGTTGTTAATGGTTCCGTATGAATCTATTATTTTTACCAATTATCAAACGATTGCGCAATTAGGTTTGTTAAATACTTACAGCGCCTTAATTATTCCATTTTTAACTAGTATTTTTTATATTTACTATTTAAACGGTTATTTAAAAGGTATTCCTGATACTTTTTACAAGGCTGCCAAGATTGATGGCGCTAGTGATTTAGAATATATTTGGCGTATTTTAGTACCAATGTCAAAACCAGCGTTGGTAACAGTAGGGATTTTAACATTCATTTCTAGTTGGAATTCTTTCTTGTGGCCATTGTTGGTGACGAACGAGAAAAAATACCGTCTATTGAATAATGGACTATCGGCCTTTGCGACAGAGAGCGGTAGTGACGTACATTTACAAATGGCTGCTGCAACATTAACCGTTATTCCAATTTTAATTATTTACTTGATTTTCAGAAAAGAAATTATCAGAGGAGTTGCAAAAAATGGAATCAAAGGCTAAAACAACTGTGACTTTTCACAGTGGCATTTTAACAATTGGAGGAACCGTGATTGAAGTGGCGTATAAAGATGCCCACATCTTCTTTGATTTTGGTACAGAATTTCGACCAGAATTAGATTTGCCCGATGATCACATTGAAACCTTAATTAATAATCGTTTAGTGCCAGAATTAAAAGACTTATATGATCCACGTTTAGGTTATGAATATCATGGTACAGAAGACAAAGAGTATCAACACACCGCTGTTTTCTTATCTCATGCCCATTTAGATCATTCACGCATGATTAATTATTTAGACCCAGCTGTTCCGTTGTACACCCTAAAAGAAACGAAAATGATTCTAAATAGTTTAAATCGAAAAGGTGATTTTTTGATTCCATCACCGTTTGAAGAAAAGAATTTTACCCGAGAAATGATTGGTCTTAATAAAAACGATGTGATTAAAGTTGGCGAAATTTCAGTGGAAATCGTACCTGTTGATCATGATGCGTACGGTGCTTCGGCATTACTGATTCGCACGCCTGACCATTTCATCACATACACAGGTGATTTGCGCTTACATGGCCATAATCGTGAAGAGACTTTAGCTTTTTGTGAAAAAGCCAAACATACTGAATTATTAATGATGGAAGGCGTAAGCATTAGCTTCCCAGAACGTGAACCAGATCCAGCCCAAATAGCGGTTGTCAGTGAAGAAGATCTTGTTCAGCACTTGGTTCGTTTAGAACTAGAAAACCCGAATCGACAAATTACCTTTAATGGTTATCCAGCAAACGTGGAACGTTTTGCTAAGATTATTGAAAAGTCACCACGTACAGTCGTTTTAGAAGCAAATATGGCTGCGTTGTTACTTGAAGTATTTGGAATAGAAGTTCGTTATTATTATGCTGAATCTGGTAAAATACCAGAATTGAATCCAGCGTTAGAAATCCCGTATGACACGTTACTAAAGGACAAAACAGACTATTTGTGGCAAGTTGTGAACCAGTTTGACAACCTCCAAGAAGGTAGTTTATACATTCACAGTGATGCACAACCGTTAGGGGACTTTGATCCACAGTATCGCGTGTTTTTAGATTTGTTGGCTAAAAAAGACATTACTTTTGTCCGCTTAGCTTGTTCAGGACATGCAATTCCAGAAGATCTGGATAAAATTATTGCATTGATTGAACCTCAAGTATTGGTTCCAATCCATACGTTAAAACCAGAAAACCTGGAAAACCCGTATGGTGAAAGAATATTGCCAGAACGTGGCGAGCAAATTGTTTTATAAATTTTTTTAAGGGAGAGAAAAAAATGAAGTTCAAAACTCTAGCAACAACAGTGTTAGCAACCGCAGCTATTTTCGCATTGGGGGCTTGTGGTAACGGTAATGGGGCCAAAGAATCAAACGATATTGTGAAAGAAGTGAAGGAAGATACGACAATCACTTTCTGGCATGCAATGAATGGGGTTCAAGAAGAAGCGTTAACAAAATTAACGAAAGACTTCATGAAAGAAAATCCAAAAATTAAAGTGGAATTACAAAATCAATCTGCTTACCCAGATTTACAAGCCAAAATCAATTCGACTTTAACTTCACCAAAAGATTTACCAACAATTACGCAAGCGTACCCAGGCTGGTTATGGAATGCTGCACAAGATGAAATGTTAGTGGACTTAAAACCATATATGGATGATGACACAATCGGCTGGAAAGATGCAGAGCCAATTCGTGAAGTATTATTAGACGGCGCCAAAATCGACGGCAAACAATACGGCATTCCATTTAATAAATCGACAGAAATGTTATTCTATAATGCTGATTTGTTGAAAGAATATGGTGTTGAAGTACCGAAAACATTAGAGGAATTAAAAGAAGCTTCTAAAACAATTTACGAAAAATCCAACAAAGAAGTCGTTGGTGCTGGTTTTGACTCGTTAAATAACTATTACGCAATTGGAATGAAAAACAAAGGCGTTGATTTTAATAAAGACTTAGATTTAACAAGCAAAGATTCACAAGAAGTCGTGGACTATTACCGTGATGGTATCGAAGCAGGTTACTTCCGCACAGCTGGTTCAGATAAATATTTATCTGGCCCATTTGCAAACAAAAAGGTAGCAATGTTTGTCGGTAGTATTGCTGGTGCTGGTTTTGTTCAAAAAGATGCTGAAGCTGGTGGCTATGAATACGGTGTTGCACCACGTCCTGAAAAAATCAACTTACAACAAGGAACAGATATTTATATGTTCGATAGTGCTACGCCAGAACAACGGACAGCGGCATTTGAATTCATGAAATTCTTAGCAACGCCTGATTCACAATTGTACTGGGCACAACAAACAGGTTATATGCCAATTTTAGAATCTGTTTTACACAGTGATGAGTACAAAAATTCTAAGACAACCAAAGTACCTGCACAACTTGAAAACGCAGTAAAAGATTTATTCGCTATCCCAGTAGAAGAAAATGCTGATTCAGCCTATAATGAAATGCGGACAATTATGGAAAGTATTTTTGCTTCATCAAATAAAGACACGAAAAAATTATTGAAAGATGCAACATCACAATTTGAACAAGCATGGAACCAATAATCAATAAATAAACAGACGTGGGAGGTTGGGATCTGAGTCGTTATGGCTCGTGTTCTAACCTTCCTGTTCTTTTGGGCGGAAGAAGGAGAGAAACAAAATGCAAATAAAAATTTTAGCAACAAGTGATATGCATGGGTACATTATGCCAACAAGTTATAGTGAAAAAAAGATGGATTTGCCTTTTGGAACCGCAAAAGCAGCAACCATGCTGAAAAAGTTACGGGCGTCTGCCAAAGGACCAGTTTTTCAAATTGAAAATGGGGATTTTATTCAAGGTTCGCCGCTTAGTTACTACGTAAGAAAAGCAGAAACACATTCAGTGGAAGCCATCACTAAAATCATTAATCAAATGAATTATGATGTTAGCATTTTAGGTAACCATGAATTTAATTACGGATTAGATTATTTAAAGGAAACGATTGCCAGTTATCAACAGCCAGTTTTAGCTGCCAATATTCTTGGTAAAGATGGACAACCTTATTTCGGTCAGCCGTATGTCATCATAGAAAAACAAGGGGTTAAAGTAGCCATTCTTGGCGTGACGACTCAATATATTCCTCATTGGGAACAGCCGGCAACAGTCAAAGATTTAACGTTTAAAAGTGTCGTTGAAACAGCGGCAGAATACGTGCCAAAACTGCGGGAAGAAGCGGACCTAGTTGTTGTCGCTTACCATGGCGGTTTTGAAAAAGATTTAGAAACAGGGGAACCCACGGAATTACTAACAGGAGAAAATGAAGGCTACGATTTATTGGAAAAAGTTCCTGGGATTGATGCCTTAGTCACGGGTCACCAACATCGAGAAATTGCTACAAAACTGAATGGAATACCTGTGATTCAACCAGGTTTTCGAGGAGCTTTCGTTGGAGAAATTACTTTAGAAATTGAACCTATGGCTAAAGGCTATCGCGTTATTGGAAGTGACGCAGCTATTCATCCTGTTGGAAACGAACAACCAGATACAGAAGTTTTAGCTTTGACAACAGCGTTACATGACGAGGTAGAAGAGTGGCTTGACCAACCAGTGGGAAATGTGGAAGGGGATATGACGATTCAAAATCCGAATGCCGTACGCCTCAAAGAACATCCATATATAGAATTTATTAATAACGTCCAAATGGCTTCAAGCGGAACGGATATTTCAGGGACTGCACTTTTTAACAATGAAGGCAAAGGATTTAATAATCAAATTACGATGCGCGATATCATTACCAACTACATTTATCCAAATACTTTGGCTGTATTGCGTGTCACTGGACAAGACCTCCGTGAAGCGTTAGAACAAAGCGCTACTTATTTTGTGTTAGAAAAAGGCCAACCAATTTTTAACCCGAAATATGTCGATCCAAAACCACAATACTATAATTATGATATGTATGAAGGCATTGAGTATACGCTTGATTTAAGACAACCGTTTGGTGAAAGAGTGACGAAACTTAATTATCATGGCAAAGCAGTGCAAGCAGAAGATGTTTTGGAAATCGTGACAAATCAATACCGAGCAGTCGGTGGCGGAAACTATCAAATGTTCCAACCTGAAAAAATTATTCGAGAAATTCAAATTGATATGACGGAACTGATTGCAGAATATTTAAAAAAACATCCAATCATTCAAGCGTCGACAAATGATAACTTCAAGGTTATCTGGTAAAAAATAGCAAAAAAAAGCCTTCAACCATGCAATTACTTGAAAGATGGTTGAAGGCCTTTTTTGAGTTAATAGCCTTTTTTTAAGGAAACTTGGTTTTTGACGAGGGTCTGATCCGTCACAAATTGATTTAAGTTTGGAATAAAAATCGCCAGTAATTTTGATTTGAACTTCGGTGTCATGCCAGAAATATGAGGTGTTAATAAAACATTCTGCATCTCCCATAAAGGGCTATCTTCGGGAAGAGGTTCTTCTTCAAAGACATCTAAGGCAGCAAAAGCAATGGTTTTATTGTTTAAGGCAGTTATCAAATCGTTCGTTGCTACTGAGGCGCCTCGACCAACATTTACGAAAATTGTTTCAGGAGCCATTTTTTCAAAAAGTGCCTGATTGTATAAATGTTTTGTTGTTTCAGTCAAAGGAAGAATGTTCACAACAATGGACATTTCATGGATAATTTTACTCATATTCTTCTGTGAATAGCATTCAATGAAGCCTTCCGTCACATGTCCAGAGGTATTCACGCCATAAACTTGAAGATTTAAACCTTTAGCAAATTTAGCTAATTGTTGTCCGATTTGCCCGGTGCCTACGATTAACATTTTTTGCCCAGAAAGTTGTTGATAGGAAGGGGCTGTTTGATTCCATGTGTGTTGCATTTGTTGTTGGATACTTTCTTGCAGTCCGCGGGTATGTGCTAATAAAACGCCTAAAACATGTTCTGAGATAGAAACACTATGGATTCCGCTACCATTAGACAACAGAATGCCTTTTTCTCTTAATTTATCAAAATCCATATAATCAGCACCAGCAGAAATGAGCTGAATCCATTTTAGGTGACTAGTATCAGAGGCTAATAAACGCGGACCAATTTCTTTATGCCAGCCTAACATAATTTCGATTGCCTCTTCTTCAGCAGAGGATAAATGATCGGTAGATGTTTTAACTAGATAATTGGGCGCCACAGCTTTCACTTGTTCCAGTTGTTCTTCATTGAATACTTCATTTAAATAAATAATTGGTTGGTTCATCTTTCTTCCTCCTAGCACTTTTTATTGTATCAAAAATAAATTTAAAAGAGAAAAAGAAAGGCTTTTCAGTAAAGCAGAAAGCCAAGGACAAAAATCCGATTTAGATTTTTGTCCTTGGCTTAAAAACTGCTAAAGTCCAGTGCTAACCTTATTTAGGTACGCCGTTTTCAAATAAACTTGTACTATGAACTGGTTGACGTCGAGCATCGGGCCGTAAGTAATGTAAAGCATTATTTACGGCAGTAGGTGCCTCACCAAAGCCTGTAGCGATTAATTTCACTTTTCCCTCATAGGAACAGATATCCCCTACAGCGTATACACCAGGAATGTTAGTTGACATATCGGAATGAACATTAATAGCATTTCTAGAAACGTCTAATCCCCATTCTTTGAGGTGTGTTAAAGAAGAAGTGAAGCCATAATTGATAATTAAATCATCCAGAGGGAGATCCAATGTTTGGTCACCTTTTGTCTCCGTTAATTGGATGCCTGTGAACGTTTCATTTTCCTTTAAAATATCACTAATGATATAAGGAGTTCTGATAGAAACGCTAGATTTTTCCAGTTGTTCCACGCTATGTTCATGGCCGCGAAATTGTGGGCGACGATGGATAATAGATACTTCTTCTGCAACGTTTTCTAGCATTAAAGCCCAGTCAATTGCGGAATCGCCGCCACCAGCAATCGCAACTTTTTTGCCAGCGAATTTTTTCATGTCAGTCACATAATAATGGATTGACTCACCTTCAAAGGCTTCAACATTTTCGATAGCTAAACGTCGAGGTTGGAAAGCGCCGTTACCAATCGCAAAGATAACCGTTTTAGAATAATGTGTGCCTTTAGTTGTGTCTAAGCGCAAAAGTCCATCTGCTTCCTGTGCAAGGTGTGTGACCTCTTCTTCCAAACAAACATCGTGCTGAAATGGCTGCATCTGTTTTTCCAAATTGGCAATTAACTCACCGGCTTTAATAGCAGGGAATCCAGGAATATCATAAATATATTTTTCGGGATACAGCATTGTTAGCTGACCACCTAATTGCGGCAGGCTATCAATGATTTTCGTTTTCGCTTTACGAATTCCCGCATAAAAAGCGGCAAATAATCCAACAGGACCGCCGCCGATAATCGTTAAATCATAAATATCTTTTTCATCAGACATTTGAAAATTCCTCCTAATTCATTTAGGGTTGAGACAACTATTGATCGTTTTGCGAACACTTCACAAAATAGCACGGCTTTTCGAAAAAAGCAAGTTTGGCTAACGAATCAAAGCATTCTTTAATCATTGGAAAAAGATCATAGCAATTTTCAGCATTTTTCGATATGATGGAACTATAAAATAATTATCTAGGAGGACATTCTCATGTCACAATTTCCACAATTAGATTTAGAAAATGCTAAAGGCCCAAAAGCGGTCATTAAAACAAACCGAGGCGACATCACTGTTCAATTATTCCCAGAACAAGCGCCTAAAACGGTTAAAAATTTTGTTGAATTAGCGAAAAAGGGCTACTATGATGGCGTTATTTTCCATCGTGTGATTCCTGATTTTATGATTCAAGGCGGTGACCCAACCGGAACAGGAATGGGCGGCGAAAGTATTTATGGAGAAGCATTTGAGGATGAATTTTCTCGGGATGTTTTCAATTTGCGCGGCGCATTGTCAATGGCAAATGCTGGTCCTAACACAAATGGCAGCCAATTCTTTGTTGTTACTAATCAAAATGTTCCAGCTCAAATGATGAGTCAGTTAGAAGACGCTGGTTTTCCAGAAGAAATTATTGAAGCTTACAAACAAGGCGGAACACCTTGGTTAGACTTCCGTCATACTGTTTTTGGTCATGTTGTTGATGGTATGGATGTAGTGGATGAAATTGGTGGAGTCCAACGGGATGCCCAAGACCGTCCAACATTTGACGTCGTGATGGACACAGTTGAAATCATTGGTGAATAAGTTTAACCAATTGAAAAAGAGAGTACCAACGAGGGACAAATTCGTTGGTACTCTTTATTTTTTTCTTAAAACGACTAACTTTTTTTTAAAAGCATCCAAATCTCTTCTTTTAATGAAGTCTTTATAGGATACTGAGTTAAAGAATAGAAGGAGAGGAAGCAAATTTGTTAGAAAAATACAGATATCCAATGGCCTTGGCTTTGTTTGCAGTAATACTCCCATTTATAGGAACGTTTTTTACGTATGTAGATCAGCAAGGAATCGTTCATGAACCAGGATTTTATACAATCATAATTGGAGAAATTTTACTTCTATTTTCAGGTATCTGGTTCGTCAGAGTTTATTTAACTAAACGCAAAAGAAAGAATTAAAAACAGCTGTCCTAAAAACTAGGACAGCTGTTTTTAATTAAAGGCTTTTTTGATACGTAAAAGGCCTTCTTCGAGAGTTTCTTTTGAACAAGCTAAGTTTAAACGCATGTGTTGAGAACCTTGGGGACCAAAACTAATTCCTGGATTTAAAACCACTTTCCCCTTATGAATTAAGGTATCGCGAAGTTCTCGATCCGTTAGTGAATAAGAACTAAAGTCTAACCATAAAAGATAGGTTCCTTCAGGCTCCATTACACGAACGCTAGGCAGCTCTTCACGGAAAAAGGAAAGGGCAAAATCAATATTTTCTTTTAAATAATCCAGTAACGCCGTTAGCCATTCTTCCCCTGTTTGATAGGCAGCTGCCGTTCCAACGTAGCCAAAAGTATTGATGCCGCCTTGATGATTTTTGTCTTGTAAAGATACGAAAGATTGCCGTAGTTTTTCATTAGGAATGAACAGCATTGAATTTTTAATCCCCGCTAAATTAAAGGTTTTCGTTGCCGCGGTTAAGGTAACAGTGAATTCCTTAAATGCTTCATCAGCGACAGTGAAGGAAGTGAAGGTATGCGGTTTGAAAATCAAATCCTGATGAATTTCATCGCTAACCACAGTTACTTGGTGTTTTTGGCATAAACGGCCAATTGCTAGCAATTCTTCTTTTGTCCAAACACGTCCACCAGGATTATGGGGATTACAAAAAAGTAACAGTTTCACCTTTTCTTCGATTATCTGTTGTTCCATTTTAACCAAATCAACTTCATAATGTCCGTTAACTTCTAGTAAGGAATGTCGCACGAGTCTACGCTCATTTTGTTTTACCACATCTGCAAAAGGGGGGTAGACTGGATCACAAATCATGACAGAATCAGCAGGTGCTGTATACGCTTGAACGGCTGTGGCCAAACTGGGTACCACGCCACTATTAAACAAAATTTCTTCTTTTTCAACAATCAATTGATGGTGTTGCCGTTGCCAATCTTGAATTGCTTGATACAGTTCATTAGGTGCAATCGCATATCCTAGAATGCCCTGTTCAATAACTTGTGACAAGGCATCAAGAATAGGCTGATGTACTTTGAAATCCATATCAGCAACCCATAAAGGTAGTAAATCTTTTTCGTGGTAACTCGTTTCAACGGTGTCCCATTTAACACAATTCGTGTGGCGACGATCAATGGTTTCATTAAAATTAAACATAAGATAACTCCTTTTCTTCTATATAAAGTCTTACTTCCTATAGTATAGTAGATTTTGCTTAAAAGATGAAACAATACTTTTAACAACTAGGGAAGAAATAATGCACAAACGTTGAAAAAATGCTATTATTTTAAATGAGTAGAAACGGAAAAAGAAATTTATCGTATGAAAAGAGGAAATTTGATGAAGTACAAAATTGGTATGGTACTTTCTGGCACAATTACCGGACTTCAACCATATGGCGCATTTGTTTCTTTAGACGAAGAAACACAAGGACTGATTCATGTTTCGGAAGTACAAGCTGGCTTTACTAAAAATATCCATGGACTCTTAACCGTTGGACAAAAAGTAACCGTTCAAGTTATTGATGTTGATGAATATTCTCAAAAGATTAGCTTATCTTTACGAACCCTTGAAGACAAGGTTCATTCAGTGAACCATCGACGCAAAAAATATTTTACGGATAAGAATAAAAAAATTGGCTTTGCAACCTTAGACAAAGAACTTCCAGAATGGATTGATGAAGCAATGGATAAGTTGCTTGAAAAATAATTCTGTATTTTTTCAGAAAGTGTGTTACAATTTCTTTTGTTAGTGAATCTAAAAATTAATTGAGGTGGATGTCGTGTCTAACAAAAAAGTCGCTGGAACAATCATACTGAACTTAAACGATGGTAGTAAAAAATTTTTGATGCATCCAATAGGTGAAGCGATTGAGTTTGCGATGGCAAAAGTTTCTGATGAGATGACGGGTTTAGCTAGTATGCTACAATGGTTCAAAGAAGAGGTTCAATTGGACGTTACTTCAATTAGCTTAGTAGAATTAACTAACGCGCATATCAATAAAGAAAATGTTCCGCTGTTTGTCTTCGAGATGGATGAACAAGCACTTAAAAATGAAATGGATAAAGACTATACATGGGTAGCACCTGCAGAATTAAAAACGATTTGGTCAAAATATCATATTGAAGGTGTCCCAATGTTTTAAACAAAAAAGAAAGAATCTGTCGATAATCGAACAGATTCTTTCTTTTTTTATGTTGGACGTAAAAAAGTTAATCGAACTATTTCAAATATATGATTCAAATTGTTCGATTTTTAGTAAGGAATTAAACTGTTTTGATAGACAATTAGGATTTAAAAAGTTTAAAAACGAAATAATTGAAAAGAATGAAAACAGATTGAAAACTTCTTTTAATTTTTTTGAAAAAAAGTGTTGACCAAATATCAAAATCTTGATATATTATTACATGTCGCAAGGCGAGTCACACAGCTGAGCGATTCAGAAATCAATAATTAAATAACAATTCTTGATTTCAAATCTCTCGAAAAAAGTTTGAAAAAACAACAAAAAAGTTGTTGACAAATAACAAACGAGATGATAAGATATAGAAGTTGTCATAACAGGCAACAACAACCGAGCAAAACAACTTAAAAAAACTTTTTTAAAAAAGTTCTTGACATCCGAACGAAAGTTTGTTATGATATAAAAGTTGCTGCGAGGTAACGTAGACCTTTGAAAACTGAACAAAGAATAGACGAACCAAATGTGTAGGGCGTCTTGATTCAATTCAAGACAACAAACATTTTTAACAAGCAAGCAATATGCTAGCAAACAAATTGAGCTTAACAATCGCAAGATTGTTCTAACTTTTATTATGAGAGTTTGATCCTGGCTCAGGACGAACGCTGGCGGCGTGCCTAATACATGCAAGTCGAACGCTTCTTTCCTCCCGAGTGCTTGCACTCAATTGGAAAGAGGAGTGGCGGACGGGTGAGTAACACGTGGGTAACCTACCCATCAGAGGGGGATAACACTTGGAAACAGGTGCTAATACCGCATAACAGTTTATGCCGCATGGCATAAGAGTGAAAGGCGCTTTCGGGTGTCGCTGATGGATGGACCCGCGGTGCATTAGCTAGTTGGTGAGGTAACGGCTCACCAAGGCCACGATGCATAGCCGACCTGAGAGGGTGATCGGCCACACTGGGACTGAGACACGGCCCAGACTCCTACGGGAGGCAGCAGTAGGGAATCTTCGGCAATGGACGAAAGTCTGACCGAGCAACGCCGCGTGAGTGAAGAAGGTTTTCGGATCGTAAAACTCTGTTGTTAGAGAAGAACAAGGACGTTAGTAACTGAACGTCCCCTGACGGTATCTAACCAGAAAGCCACGGCTAACTACGTGCCAGCAGCCGCGGTAATACGTAGGTGGCAAGCGTTGTCCGGATTTATTGGGCGTAAAGCGAGCGCAGGCGGTTTCTTAAGTCTGATGTGAAAGCCCCCGGCTCAACCGGGGAGGGTCATTGGAAACTGGGAGACTTGAGTGCAGAAGAGGAGAGTGGAATTCCATGTGTAGCGGTGAAATGCGTAGATATATGGAGGAACACCAGTGGCGAAGGCGGCTCTCTGGTCTGTAACTGACGCTGAGGCTCGAAAGCGTGGGGAGCAAACAGGATTAGATACCCTGGTAGTCCACGCCGTAAACGATGAGTGCTAAGTGTTGGAGGGTTTCCGCCCTTCAGTGCTGCAGCAAACGCATTAAGCACTCCGCCTGGGGAGTACGACCGCAAGGTTGAAACTCAAAGGAATTGACGGGGGCCCGCACAAGCGGTGGAGCATGTGGTTTAATTCGAAGCAACGCGAAGAACCTTACCAGGTCTTGACATCCTTTGACCACTCTAGAGATAGAGCTTTCCCTTCGGGGACAAAGTGACAGGTGGTGCATGGTTGTCGTCAGCTCGTGTCGTGAGATGTTGGGTTAAGTCCCGCAACGAGCGCAACCCTTATTGTTAGTTGCCATCATTTAGTTGGGCACTCTAGCGAGACTGCCGGTGACAAACCGGAGGAAGGTGGGGATGACGTCAAATCATCATGCCCCTTATGACCTGGGCTACACACGTGCTACAATGGGAAGTACAACGAGTCGCTAGACCGCGAGGTCATGCAAATCTCTTAAAGCTTCTCTCAGTTCGGATTGCAGGCTGCAACTCGCCTGCATGAAGCCGGAATCGCTAGTAATCGCGGATCAGCACGCCGCGGTGAATACGTTCCCGGGCCTTGTACACACCGCCCGTCACACCACGAGAGTTTGTAACACCCGAAGTCGGTGAGGTAACCTTTTTGGAGCCAGCCGCCTAAGGTGGGATAGATGATTGGGGTGAAGTCGTAACAAGGTAGCCGTATCGGAAGGTGCGGCTGGATCACCTCCTTTCTAAGGAATATTACGGAAATACACATTTCGTCTTTACTTTGTTCAGTTTTGAGAGGTCTACTCTCAATCAAATAAATTCGGGGCCTTAGCTCAGCTGGGAGAGCGCCTGCTTTGCACGCAGGAGGTCAGCGGTTCGATCCCGCTAGGCTCCATTGATAGCTTTTGCTATCAGATTCGTTCATTGAAAACTGGATATTGAAGTAAAAAGAATCAAAACAAACCGAGAACACCGCGTTGAATGAGTTTTTAATAAGTTCAATTGCTTATTTATTGATTAACCTTCTATCGCTAGAAGAAGTGATCAAGACCCAACCGTAAGGTTGATAAGGTTAAGTGAATAAGGGCGCACGGTGGATGCCTTGGCACTAGGAGCCGATGAAGGACGGGACTAACACCGATATGCTTTGGGGAGCTGTAAGTAAGCTATGATCCAGAGATTTCCGAATGGGGGAACCCAATATCTTTTATAGGATATTACTTTTCAGTGAATACATAGCTGATTAGAGGTAGACGCAGAGAACTGAAACATCTTAGTACCTGCAGGAAGAGAAAGAAAATTCGATTCCCTGAGTAGCGGC
>NZ_JBIOOI010000001.1:0-162500 GCF_051712165.1 Enterococcus sp. DIV1420a | reverse complement strand
TAAACGCTGAAAGCATCTAAGTGTGAAGCCCACCTCAAGATGAGATTTCCCATTTCTTTAAGAAAGTAAGACCCCTGAGAGATGATCAGGTAGATAGGTTGGAAGTGGAAGGCTAGTGATAGTTGGAGCGGACCAATACTAATCGGTCGAGGACTTAACCAAAGAATGGATAAGTAAAAGCAACTTGGTTATTTTGATTCAAACTTCAATCCAGTTTTGAGTGAATGAAGATTCAACTCAATAAGAAACAACACCCAGTGTGGTGGCGATAGCGAGAAGGATACACCTGTTCCCATGCCGAACACAGAAGTTAAGCTTCTTAGCGCCGATTGTAGTGAAGGGTTTCCCTTTGTGAGAGTAGGACGTCGCCACGCGATTATTCCGGCATAGCTCAGTTGGTAGTAGCGCATGACTGTTAATCATGATGTCGTAGGTTCGAGTCCTACTGCCGGAGTTGAGCAAAAGCAAAAACCAACTTGGTTTTTGCTTTTTTTGTTTTATTCACTATTTTTTGATAAGCTTGAAGAAGGGACTTTAAAAACATTTATAAGATTAAAAGGATCCTACCGAAGAATGAATACATCAAATTTTAGCTATGGTATAATGTGTTTATTATAGTTAGTAAAGCAGAAAAGGAGGAGCGGGTTTGAAAATATTGTTATATTTTGAAGGTGAGAAAATCTTAGCTAAATCAGGCATTGGTCGAGCATTAGATCACCAGAAACGAGCGCTCTCTGAAGTTGGAATAGAATATACATTAGATGCTGATTGCAGTGACTATGATATATTGCATATTAATACATATGGCGTAAATAGCCATCGTATGGTCAGAAAAGCACGCAAACTAGGAAAAAAAGTTATTTATCATGCCCATTCGACAGAAGAAGATTTTCGTAATTCCTTTATTGGGTCTAATCAACTGGCACCATTAGTAAAAAAATATCTTATCAGTTTGTATTCCAAAGCGGATCATTTAATTACACCAACACCGTATTCTAAAACATTGCTAGAAGGATATGGCATTAAAGTGCCTATTTCGGCGATCTCAAATGGTATTGATTTATCACGCTTTTATCCTTCAGAAGAAAAGGAACAAAAATTCCGAGAATATTTTAAAATAGATGAAGAGAAAAAAGTAATTATTTGTGTGGGATTATTTTTTGAACGCAAAGGAATCACTGATTTTATTGAAGTTGCGCGACAGTTACCAGAGTATCAATTTATTTGGTTTGGTGATACACCAATGTATTCTATCCCAAAAAATATCCGACAATTAGTTAAAGAAGATCATCCAGAAAATGTTATTTTCCCAGGTTATATTAAAGGAGATGTCATCGAAGGGGCCTATGCGGCAGCGAATCTCTTCTTTTTCCCTTCTCGTGAAGAAACGGAAGGAATTGTTGTTTTAGAAGCATTAGCTAGTCAGCAACAAGTTTTAGTGCGTGATATTCCAGTTTATCAAGGCTGGCTAGTAGCTAATGAAAATTGTTATATGGGTCATTCTATTGAAGAATTTAAAAAATATATTGAAGGCTTATTAGAAGGGAAAATACCTAGCACTAGAGAAGCAGGCTATCAAGTAGCAGAGCAAAGAAGTATCAAGCAAATTGGTTACGAGTTAAAAGAAGTCTACGAAACAGTCTTATCTTAACAAATATTGAAGGCAGTTATTGTTAGATGAAATGGAGGTAATGAGAGTGAAAATTGGTTTTTTTACTGATACGTATTTCCCGCAAGTGAGTGGGGTAGCGACTTCTATTAAGACCTTAAAAGATGAATTAGAAAAGCACGGCCATGAAGTGTATATTTTTACGACAACCGATCCTAACGCGACTGATTTTGAAGAAGATGTCATACGAATGCCTAGTGTGCCATTCGTATCTTTTAAAGATCGCCGAGTAGTGGTTCGCGGCATGTGGTACGCCTATTTAATTGCCAAAGAATTGGAATTAGATTTAATTCATACACATACTGAATTTGGTGCGGGTATTTTAGGGAAAATGGTTGGGAAAAAAATGAAAATCCCTGTCATCCATACGTATCATACAATGTATGAAGATTACTTACATTATATTGCTAAAGGAAAAGTTGTCCGTCCATCACATGTTAAATTCTTTTCAAGAGTGTTTACAAATCATACGACAGGTGTTGTTTGTCCCAGTGAACGTGTAATTGAAAAATTACGGGATTATGGAGTGACCGCACCAATGAGAATTATTCCAACAGGGATCGAAATTGATAAGTTTTTACGTCCCGATATTACTGAAGAAATGATCGCTGGAATGCGTCAACAACTAGGTATTGAAGAGCAACAGATTATGTTGTTATCGTTAAGTCGAATTTCTTATGAAAAAAATATTCAAGCAATTATTCAAGGGTTACCACAAATTATTGAAAAATTACCACAAACTCGTTTAGTAATAGTTGGAAATGGTCCCTATCTAGAGGATTTAAAAGAATTAGCAGAAGAACTAGAAGTTAGTGAATACGTTCAATTTACGGGTGAAGTGCCAAATGAAGAAGTCGCCATTTATTATAAAGCTGCTGACTATTTTGTCAGCGCCTCAACGTCAGAAACACAAGGCTTAACTTATACAGAAGCGATGGCTGCTGGCGTTCAATGTGTTGCAGAAGGGAACGCCTATTTAAATAATTTATTTGATCATGAAAGCTTAGGCAAAACTTTTAAGACAGACAGTGATTTTGCCTCAACATTGATTGACTATATACAAGCAAATATTAAAATGGACCAAACTATTTTAGATGAAAAATTATTTGAAATTTCTTCTACAAACTTTGGCAACAAAATGATTGAATTTTATCAAGACACATTGATTTACTTTGATCAACTTCAAATGGAAAAAGAAAATGCGGACTCAATTAAAAAAATTAAAGTAAAATTTACATCTTTAAGAAAATAAACTGCAAAACTTTCCTCCTTCGTTTATACTGAAGGAGGAAAGTTTTTTATTTTAAGAACGGAGGAAGCTACTATGTCTAAAATCGGCTTTATTGGAACGGGTGTCATGGGGAAATCAATTATTCGTAACATGATGAAAAACAATTTATCTGTCAATGTTTACAATCGAACAAAAAGTAAAACAGATGATTTAGTTGCTGAAGGAGCAGTTTGGTATGATACGCCAAAAGCAATTGCGGAAGCGAGTGATATCATTTTTACAATGGTTGGCTTTCCTTCAGATGTTGAAGGCGTGTATTTTAATGAAACAGGGATTTTTCAAGCAGATCTTACAGGTAAAATAGTAGTAGATTTAACCACAAGTACGCCGACCTTGGCTGAAAAGATTGCCAAAAAAGCAGCAGAAGTGGGTGCTCATGCGTTGGATGCGCCAGTTTCTGGTGGTGACTTAGGTGCTAAAAATGGTACTTTAACAATTATGGTTGGTGGCGATCAAGAAAGTTATGACACCGTCTTACCAATTTTCAAAACATTTGGTAAAACGTTTATGCTACACGGCTCAGCTGGAAAAGGGCAACACACTAAGATGGCGAATCAGTTAATGATTGCAGGCACAATGACCGGTTTGACTGAAATGCTCGTTTACGCAAATGCGACAGGATTAACTTTAGAAAAAGTTCTGGAAACAGTCGGTGGTGGCAGTGCTGCAAACTGGTCGTTAAGTAATTATGGACCACGTATTTTAAAAGAAGATTATACGCCAGGCTTTTTTGTTAAACATTTTATCAAAGATTTAAAGATTGCGTTAGATGAAGCAAAAAAACTTGACCTTCCATTGCCAGCGACGCAAAAAGCGACAGAATTATATGAAAGCCTTGCAGATAAAGGGTTTGAAAATGATGGCACACAGGCCTTAATTAAGCTTTGGTGGACAGATGGCAAGCAACCAACGAATAAAAATTAAAGAACAACAAAAAAATCAAAAAAAATGACGAAAAATCATGCAAGTTAGGCAATGTTTTGTTACAATGGTACAGAACTAGTTTGCAAAAGGAGGCCCACTGATGAAACATTCACAACTTGTGGCGATTATTAAGAGACTGGAAGCAATGATCGAAGCAGCAGATAATGAAGTACAAGTACGCCGCTTTGAACGTGAAGGCGTAGAGAAATGTATTGTAAGTTTTGATAAATCAACAGAAACATTTGAATTAACAGAATCTGATACGCACCAAAGCTATCAATTCGATAACATCGATATTGTAGCAATGGAAATTTACGACTTAATTCAATAATTAATCGTCCTACATTTTAATAAGGGAGTGGAGTAGAAGCACCAAAGCTTCTGGTTCACTCTCTTCTCGTATTATCCAGTCAAGTTGTAGCAATAGCTTAGTGGGAGTTTAAGAATTATATAACAAAAATCACTGGCACTTCTCAATCAGGGGAGTGCCAGTGATGCTTTTTAGTTGCACTTCTTTCCTTTTTCTGTGAAAATAGTTTGGGTATCAAAGTAATTGATCCTTTTTTTAAAAGCCTCGTCCCTTGAAAATGCGCCTTTTTTGAAATATTTGAAGAATATTTCATTAAAAATATAGAAAATTCTCTTGCATTCTTTGCTTATTTACGATATAGTTTGAACATCAAATGTTTTGATAATCAAAGTATATGGATGGTGCACAGAATGGAACCTAATTTAGAAACAGTCAACGATTATTTAGTCAGTGTCTTTAATGACATCTTAACGATTGAAGAATCTGAATTGAAAAAATCACAATTTAATGATTTATCCATTACGGAGATGCACACAATCGAAGCAATTGGTATGTACAAGAAAAAAACGTCTTCAGAAGTAGCCAAGGAACTGTCAATTACCGTCGGAACACTTACTGTAGCGATTAACAACTTAGTTAAAAAAGGCTATGTTGAACGTTTGCGTAGTGAAGATGATCGACGTGTAGTAAAGCTTGGCTTAACTAAAAAAGGAAAATTACTTTTTAGAGTCCATCAGCATTTTCATCGTGAAATGGTTAAAAACATTTTGAAAGGCATGGAGCAAGAAGAAGAACAAGCGCTGTTAAGAGCACTAAAAAATCTTCATGATTTCTTGCAAGAATACAAATAAAAAGTGAGGATCCCCATGAAGAATTATGCACGAATTAGTTGTACAAGCCGTTATGTTCCAGAGAATTGTGTCACGAATCACCAACTGAGTGAAATGATGGATACCTCTGATGAATGGATACATTCGCGAACAGGCATTAGTGAACGTCGCATCGTTACGCAAGAAAATACGTCTGATTTATGTCATCAAGTCGCAAAACAGTTATTGGAAAAATCTGGAAAGCAAGCAAGTGAGATTGACTTTATTTTAGTTGCAACAGTGACACCAGATTTCAATATGCCTTCTGTTGCTTGCCAAGTGCAAGGCGCAATTGGCGCTACTGAGGCTTTTGCTTTTGACATCAGTGCAGCGTGTTCTGGTTTTGTCTATGCCTTAAGCATGGCAGAAAAACTAGTCTTAAGTGGTCGTTATCAAACAGGTCTAGTAATTGGTGGCGAAACATTTTCCAAAATGTTGGATTGGACCGATCGCTCCACAGCGGTGCTTTTCGGTGATGGGGCTGCCGGCGTCTTGATTGAAGCGGCTGAGACACCGCATTTTCTAAATGAAAAATTACAAGCAGATGGACAACGGTGGGCGGCTTTAACGTCAGGCTACACGATCAACGAAAGTCCTTTTTATCAGGGGCATGAGCAGGCGAGTAAGACGCTACAGATGGAAGGACGTAGTATTTTTGATTTTGCGATTAAAGATGTTTCACAAAATATTTTATCACTCGTGACGGACGAAACCGTGGATTATCTTCTACTACATCAAGCAAATGTGCGCATTATCGATAAAATTGCACGTAAGACGAAGATTTCCCGCGAGAAGTTTTTAACGAATATGGATAAATATGGCAATACCTCAGCTGCTAGCATTCCTATTTTGTTGGATGAAGCAGTTGAAAATGGGACCTTAATTTTAGGTTCCCAACAACGCGTGGTGCTAACAGGATTTGGCGGCGGCTTAACATGGGGCTCACTGCTCCTAACGCTGTAAAAAACTGTTCACATATAAATGAAGAAAATGACTATTTTGGAGGAATATACACATGGTATTTGAAAAAATTCAAGCAATTATCGTAGAAGAATTAGGAAAAGATGCTGAAGAGGTACAATTAACTACAAACATTCAAGAAGAATTAGATGCGGATAGCTTAGATTTATTCCAAATCATTAACGAAATCGAAGATGAATTTGATGTGAAAATCGAAACAGAAGATGGCATCCAAACCGTTCAAGATTTAGTAACATATGTAGAAAAACAACAAGCAAACTAATACATGAAAATAGGGGGCTGGGACATTTAATTGCTAAATGACCCAGTCCCTAAAAAAACAAGTAAATAAGCCGGAAAAATCCTTTTTTACTTGAATGAAGTGTACTTATCTTAGAACTAAAGGACGTATAAAATCAATGAATCAACAGTTATGTGAGTTGCTTGGGATCAATTATCCCATTTTTCAAGGCGGTATGGCTTGGGTAGCCGATGCTTCATTAGCAAGTGCCGTGTCAAACGCTGGTGGATTAGGGATTATTGCTGGCGGTAATGCCCCAAAAGAAGTCGTAAAAAAAGAAATTAAAAAAGTTAAAGAATTAACGGAGCAACCCTTTGGTGTCAATATTATGTTACTTTCACCTTTTGCCGATGAAATTGTCGATTTGGTTTGTGAAGAACAGGTTCCTGTCGTAACGACAGGTGCAGGCAATCCAGCCAAATACATGGCTCGTTTTAAAGAACATAACATTAAAGTAATCCCAGTAGTTCCTTCAGTTGCTTTAGCAAAAAGAATGGAAAAAATTGGTGCCGATGCTGTCATTTTTGAAGGAATGGAAGCTGGTGGACATATTGGCAAGTTGACCACTATGAGTGGCTTACCGCAAATCGTTGACGCTGTGTCAATTCCTGTGATTGCAGCAGGTGGGATTGGTGATGGTCGTGGTATGGCTGCGGCCTTTATGTTAGGTGCTGAAGCAGTCCAGTTAGGCACACGTTTTTTAATTGCCAAAGAATGCAACGTTCATCCAGATTATAAACAGAAAGTTTTAAAGGCACGTGATTTAGATGCAGTAATTACCTGTCAACATTTTGGCCATCCAGTGCGTACTTTAAAAAATAAATTAACTGCTCAATATAATCAATTAGAAAAGCAAGAACTTCAAAAAGAAGTACCTGATTTAGAAATGTTTGAAAAGATTGGTCAAGGCGCTTTGCGCAAAGCTGTCGTTGACGGGGATATGGATTACGGTTCCGTCATGGCGGGACAAATTGCCGGGTTAATAAAAAAAGAAGAAACAGCCCAAGAAATCATTGATTCACTCATGTCTGAATGCAAAGCGATTGTACATAAGATGAATCAGCGTTGGGGCTAAGTGAATAATTTTAACAAAAAATGAGGTGTCGTATGAAAACAGCGATTTTATTTAGTGGACAAGGAGCCCAGTATCAAGGGATGGGTGAAGAATTATATCACCAAGAAGCGATTGTTCGGGAAACTTTCGATGAAGCAAGTCATATCTTAGGTTATGAGATGGCAGAACTTTGTTTTACTGAAAATGAACGTTTAAATGAAACAGAATATACGCAACCTGCTATTTTAACAGTCAGTGTCGCATTTTACCGTCTTTTGCAACAAAAAGGACTAACGCCTGATGTCGTAGCGGGTTTAAGCTTAGGGGAATATAGCGCTTTGGTTGCCAGTGGGGCTTTGCGCTTTTCAGAAGCAGTGGCCTTGGTCCAAAAGCGCGGTCAGTACATGACAGAAGCAGCACCACAAGGAACTGGCAAAATGGTTGCTGTCATGAATGCTGAGCGTGAAGTAATTGAAAAAGCCTGTCAAGAAGCCAGTGCTTTCGGAATTGTGGCTCCAGCAAATTATAATACACCACAACAAATCGTGATTGGTGGTGAGGTTGCTGCTGTTGATCAAGCGATGACACTTCTCAAAGAAGCTGGTGTGAAGCGAATAATTCCGTTAAATGTGAGTGGCCCTTTCCATACGGCACTGTTACAACCAGCATCAAAAAAATTGGCTCAGGATTTAGCAAAATTGAACTTTCAAACGATGCAAATTCCTGTCATTAGTAATACGACTGCCGAAATTATGCCCCAAGAGGCAATTCAAGCGTTATTGGAAAAGCAAGTCATGTCTGCGGTACGTTTTGAAGACAGTATCGAAACGATGAAGGCTATGAACGTGGGAACGATGATTGAAGTTGGTCCAGGGAAAACATTAACTGGTTTTGTTAAAAAAATTGACAAAACAATTGAAATGCACCGTGTGGAAGATGTTGCAACATTAACAGAAACGTTAACAGCACTTACTGGGAGGTAAAAAATGGAATTAACAGGGAAAAACGTATTTATTACTGGAAGCACTCGTGGGATTGGCAAAGCAGTTGCGTTGGCTTTTGCGAAAGAGGGCGCCAATATTGTTTTAAACGGTCGGAGTGAGATTACGCCAGAACAACGACAAGAAATTGAAGCCTTTGGGGTAAAATGTATTGGCCTTTCTGGAGATATTTCCGATTTTGATGCAGCAGGTGAGATGATTCAAGCAACCGTTGACCAATTAGGCTCGATTGATATTCTGGTGAATAACGCTGGGATTACGAATGATAAATTATTATTACGAATGACAAAAGAGGATTTTAATGCCTGTTTAGATATTAACTTGGTAGGAACTTTTAACATGACCCAACAAGCGGTTAAACGTATGATGAAACAACGAAGTGGTCGGATTATTAATATGGCTAGCGTTTCTGGTTTAATGGGAAATGTTGGTCAAGCAAACTACGCTGCGAGTAAAGCCGGTGTCGTTGGTTTTACTAAATCGGTGGCACGAGAAGTTGCGCCGCGCGGTATTACCTGCAATGCGATTGCACCAGGGTTTATCCAAACAGAAATGACGGATGTTTTATCGGAAAAAGTTAAAACACAAATGAATGCGCAAATTCCCTTACAAACGTTTGGGCAAGTCGAAGATGTCGCAGCTACAGCGATTTTCTTAGCTAAAAGTCCCTATATTACTGGGCAAGTCGTGAATGTTGATGGCGGCTTAGTCATGCACGGATAAACGAAAGGAGTCAAAAGGATGAATCGAGTAGTTATTACCGGTTACGGTGTCACCTCGCCGATTGGCAATGAACCTGAGACTTTTTTAGAAAGTTTGAAAACAGGGAAAAATGGTATCGGACCGATTAGTAAATTTGATGTTAGTGAAACAGGTGTCACCTTAGCAGCTGAAGTGAAAGACTTTCCAATGGAAAAATATTTTGTTAAAAAAGATGGAAAACGCATGGATAAGTTTTCGTTATTTGGCATTTATGCGGCCTTAGAAGCAATGGCTATGAGTGGCTTGGATACCAGTCAACTAGATGTGGATCGGTTTGGCGTTATGGTGGGTTCCGGGATTGGTGGTTTGGAAACAATTCAAAATCAAGTAATTCGGATGCACGACAAAGGACCTGAACGTGTGGCACCGTTATTTATTCCAATGGCGATTGGAAACATGGTGGTGGGAAATATTGCTTTACGTGTTGGTGCCAAAGGAATTTGTACTTCAACAGTGACGGCTTGTGCTAGTGCAACCCATTCAATTGGGGAAGCGTTCCGCAATATCAAACATGGCTACTCCGATGTCATTATTGCTGGTGGAGCAGAAGCGCCTATTACAGAAATCGGTATTTCAGGATTTGCTTCCTTGACCGCTTTAACAAAGGCGACTGACCCAGAAAAAGCCTCAATTCCCTTTGATAAAGAACGTAGTGGATTTGTGATGGGAGAAGGAGCGGGTGTCTTTATTTTAGAATCATTAGATCATGCTCTAGAACGAGGCGCAACTATTTTAGGTGAAGTGGTTGGCTATGGTGCTAATTGCGATGCCTATCATATGACATCACCAACACCAGATGGGAGCGGCGCAGCGAAAGCCATGGTACTAGCAATGGAAGAAGCTGGGATTTCTCCAGAAAAAATTGGCTATATTAACGCCCATGGAACAAGCACACAAGCCAATGACAGTGCAGAATCTAAAGCAATTGAATTGGCTTTAGGTGATGCCGCAAAAACGGCGTATGTAAGTAGTACAAAGAGTATGACGGGACATCTCTTAGGCGCCGCTGGTGGAATTGAAGGAATTGCTACCCTAAATGCTTTACAACATCAATTTATTCCGCCAACCATTAATGTGGAAAATCAAGATGAAGCAATTACGGTGAACGTTGTTTTAAACGAAAGCAAAGAGCATAAATTTGATTATGCTTTAAGTAACTCGCTAGGCTTTGGTGGCCACAATGCAGTTATTTGCTTAAAACGCTGGGAGGATTAACATGCAGTTAGAAGAAGTAAAAGCATTATTAACACAATTTGATCAATCAACTTTAACCGAATTTGATTTACGAGAAGGCTCGTTTGAATTATATATGAATAAAAATACAGTTTCTGGACGAAGTGCCGTAGAACCAGTGGCGCAACCACAAGAAACATCAGTAGCCGCTAATGGTGTGTCAGTGCCTGTTGAAACAGTTTCTGTCGTTGAAGAAACGCCAACTAATACACCGACAGCCAATGAAAAGACAGAAGAAATTACGTCACCCATTGTAGGAATCGTTTATTTACAACCAGCACCAGATAAAGAGAACTTTGTCAAAGTAGGAGACACTGTTAAAACGGGTGACGTTGTGTGTATCGTTGAAGCGATGAAATTAATGAATGAAATTACGGCGACAGTTGACGGTGTGATTACTGAAATATTAGTCAACAATGAAGATGTGGTTGAATTTGGTCAGCCGCTATTCCGAGTTGCTAAAGGAGAATAAAACATGAAATTAACAATTACAGAAATTCAAGAAATTTTACCACATCGCTATCCCTTTTTATTATTAGATAGTGTTGAAGAAGTCATTCCCGGGGAACGCGTTGTAGCGAAAAAGAATGTAACGGTTAATGAGCAAGTTTTTCAAGGTCATTTTCCTGGGAATCCTGTTTTGCCAGGAGTTTTAATTATTGAATCGTTGGCTCAAGCAGGCGCCGTGGCATTACTTTCAATGCCTGAATTCAAAGGGAAAACGGCATACTTTGGTGGATTAGATAAAGCAAAATTTAGACAAAAGGTAACACCAGGCGACACATTAATTTTAGAGGTTGAACTTTTAAAAGTCCGCGCTTCTGCTGGAATGGGTAAAGGTGTGGCAAAAGTTAATGGAAAAAAAGTTGCCGAGGCTGAATTAACCTTTATGATTGGATAGGTGAAAAATGTTTTCGAAAGTATTAATCGCAAACCGCGGAGAAATCGCTGTTCGTATTATTCGTGCCTGTCGCGAATTAGGCGTTCAAACAGTTGCTGTTTACTCTGAAGCGGATCAAGAAGCGTTACACACACAGTTAGCAGATGAAGCTATTTGTATTGGACCGGCGAAAGCAACTGATTCTTATTTAAATGTTCAAGCTGTTTTAAGTGCAGCGATTGTTACCAATGCTGAAGCGATTCATCCAGGGTTTGGTTTCTTATCTGAAAATAGTCAATTTGCTTCAATGTGCGAAGAATGCAACATTACTTTTATCGGTCCTAAAGCAGAAACGATTGATGCAATGGGCAATAAAATAAACGCACGTCAACTGATGCAAAAAGCCAAGGTACCTGTTATTCCTGGGAGTGATGGCGTCATTGATTCTGTCGAAGAAGCGTTGACGATTGCTGAAGAAATTGGTTACCCAGTGATGTTAAAGGCAGCTGCTGGTGGTGGCGGAAAAGGAATCCGAAAAGTTCTTTCAAAAGAAGAGTTACCGAAACACTTTACTTCAGCGCAGCAAGAAGCCAAAGCCGCATTTGGTAATGATGATATGTATTTAGAAAAAATTATTTATCCAGCACGTCATATCGAAGTGCAAATTTTAGGTGATCAATATGGGCATGTGATTCACTTAGGGGAACGTGATTGCTCACTACAAAGAAATAATCAAAAAGTGTTAGAAGAATCACCATCGATTGCTATTTCTGAAGAAAAGCGTCAGATGTTAGGCGAAACGGCCGTTCGAGCGGCACAAGCTGTGCATTATGAAAATGCCGGAACCATTGAATTTTTGATGGATCCAGCTGGCGACTTTTATTTCATGGAAATGAATACCCGCATCCAAGTCGAACATCCAGTTACGGAAATGGTAACAGGGATTGATTTAGTCAAAGCACAATTAGAAATTGCTTCGGGTGAACCTTTAGGCTATACCCAAGAGGATGTTATCATGACTGGGCATGCGATTGAGTGCCGAATTAACGCTGAAAATCCTGCCTTTAATTTTGCTCCTTCACCAGGTAAAATTCAAAATCTCTTGTTGCCTAGTGGTGGAATGGGCTTGCGTGTAGACAGCGCTATGTATTCAGGGTATTCAATTCCACCTTATTATGATTCAATGATTGCGAAAGTCATCGTACATGGTGAAAATCGATTTGATGCCTTGATGAAAATGCAAAGGGCTCTAAATGAAATTGTAACAGAAGGTATTATTACGAATGCCGAATTCCAATTGGATTTAATTACACATGACAATGTTTTGACAGGTGACTATGACACAAGCTTTTTACAAGAAACATTTCTACCAAATTGGGAGCCAGAAAGCAATCATTAAAGAAAGAACGCCGCAAGAGCTCTCTTGCTTGGAAAGATCATTGATCTTTTGAAAGGAGCTGAGCTCTTGCCGCTAAAATACGAGGAGTAAGCAAATGGCATTATTTAAAAAGAAAAATTACATTCGCATTAATCCAAATCGTGCTGATGCAAATGATGCATCAAAGAAGCCTTCTGTTCCAGATAATATGTGGGCAAAATGCCCTTCTTGTAAGCGAACACTGTATACAAAAGAAATGGGTGCAGAAAAAATCTGTCCGCATTGTGGCTATAGTTTTCGGATTGGTGCATGGGAACGATTAGCGATAACCGTTGATGAAAAAAGTTTCCACAATTGGGACAGTGAATTAGTCACAAAAGATCCACTAAATTTTCCTGGTTATCTTGAAAAAATTGAAAAAATGCAAGAAAAAACTGGACTAGATGAAGCTGTCTTAACGGGAGAAGCAACAATTGAAGGACAAGCTGTTGCAATTGGAATCATGGATGCTAATTTTATCATGGGCAGTATGGGAACGATTGTTGGTGAAAAAATCACACGCTTGTTTGAGCGGGCGACAGAAAAGCATTTACCAGTAGTGATTTTCACTGCATCTGGTGGTGCCCGTATGCAAGAAGGAATTTTTTCATTGATGCAAATGGCGAAAATTTCGGCCGCTTTGCAACGGCATAACAAAGCAGGCTTGCTGTATCTTACGGTATTGACTGATCCAACGACTGGCGGTGTTACAGCAAGTTTTGCGATGGATGGCGATATTATTTTGGCAGAGCCTCAGAGTTTAATCGGTTTTGCTGGCCGCCGTGTAATTGAACAAACGATTCGTCAAGAGTTGCCAGATGATTTTCAAAAGGCCGAGTTTCTTTTAGAACATGGTTTTGTAGATCAGATTGTGCCAAGAAATCTTTTGCGTCAACGATTGAGCGACTTGTTACGTTTACATTCTTTGGAAGGGTGGCGCTAACATGGAAAAGAAAACAGCCAATGATGTTGTTACCTTGGCAAGAGCCCAAGATCGTTTGACAACTTTAGAATATATAGAAGCAATTTTTGAGGACTTTTTAGAATTTCATGGGGATCGTTACTTTGCCGATGATTTAGCTGTAGTCGGTGGTGTTGCTACTTTGCAAGGGAAACCAGTTACAGTGGTAGGTATCCAAAAGGGTCGAAATCTACCAGAAAATATTGAACGTAATTTTGGTTCACCTAATCCTGAAGGGTATCGCAAAGCGTTACGTTTAATGAAACAAGCGGAAAAATTTAATCGTCCAGTCATTACCCTTGTGAACACTGCTGGTGCCTATTGTGGGATTGGTGCCGAAGAGCGGGGAGAAGGGGAAGCCATTGCGCAAAACCTGTTAGAGATGTCTGATTTGAAAGTGCCAATCATTTCAGTCATCATTGGTGAGGGCGGTAGTGGCGGTGCTTTAGCTTTAGCAGTCGCAGATGAAGTTTGGATGTTGGAACACACGATTTATGCGGTTCTTTCGCCAGAAGGTTTCGCCTCTATTTTGTGGAAAGATGGCAGTCGTGCGAAAGAAGCAGCAGAATTGATGAAAATCACAGCGACAGAGCTGAAGGAATTAGCTATTGTAGATAAAGTAATTCCGGAAGTTATGAACGGTCAGCCTCTGGAACAAGCAAAAATTAATCGCATGTTACAAAAAGCGTTCATTTCAAAATTAACTGAATTAGCTAAATTAGATACGGAAACATTACTAGAAAAAAGATACCAACGTTTTCGCAAATATTAGAAGTTACTACTCATCAACGAACTTTTCAGGGGTTGATGGGTGGCTTTTTTTATTTTTTCTTTTATTTTACTTGTTCTTTTACAAGGAACGACCGTCCTTTATAGAAATTTTCAGTAAAATGCAGTATAATACAATAGGTAGAGACTGAAGCATAATTGTTTAGTTATGTTTCAGTCTCTTAAAATCGAAGAAACTACATAGTGTCAGTGAGAGGAGTCACGATGTTTTCAAAATATAAACCGACATGGATGATTGATGCGATTTATAAAATTACCCCCGCACAATTAAAAAAACTGGGGATTAAGGCAGTACTAACTGACTTAGATAATACTTTAATTGCTTGGAATAATCCCGATGGAACAGAAGAATTAAAAACTTGGTTATTAGAAATGAAAAATGCAGGAATTACTGTCCTCGTTGTTTCAAACAACAAAGACAGCCGGATTAAACGCGTTGTTGAAAAGTTTGACTTAGATTATGTAGCACGTGCCTTGAAACCAACCGCACGTGGCTTCAAATTAGCAGAAAAAAAATTAGGCTTGAAGCCATCTGAAATGTTAATGGTCGGCGATCAGATTATGACAGATATTCGGGGAGCTAACGCAGCGGGTATACGCAATGTTTTAGTTCAACCGATTGTCGATACAGATGGCTGGAATACTAGAATCAATCGGTTCTTTGAACGGAAAATTATGAAATACTTATCAAAAAAACATCCAGAAATGACATGGAGAGGCGGATTAGAATGACAGAGGCAATTCATTGTATTGGCTGTGGTGCGATTATCCAAACGGAAAATCCTCATGAATTAGGCTATACACCAAAAACAGCTTTCGAAAAAGGAATGGAAACAGGGGAAGTTTATTGCCAACGTTGTTTTCGCTTAAGACATTATAATGACATTCAAGATGTCCAATTAACAGATGATGACTTTTTACGTTTATTGAATGGTTTAGGAACAGAAGATGCACTGATTGTGAACGTAGTGGATATTTTTGACTTTAATGGCTCTCTTATTCCAGGACTACATCGTTTTATCGGAGATAATCCTGTGTTGTTAGTTGGTAATAAAGTGGATATTTTGCCTAAATCATTAAAAAAACCTAAAATGGTTCAATGGATGAGAGAACGGGCCCATGAAGCAGGATTACGCCCTGTTGATGTTTTACTAACAAGTGGCAAGAAACCACAAGAAATGCAAGAGTTATTAGATACAATCGAAAAATATCGTGAAGGCCGAGACGTTTATGTCGTAGGTGTGACCAATGTTGGAAAATCAACATTAATCAATCAAATCATTCAACAAACAGTGGGTGTTCAAGATGTGATTACGACATCACAATTTCCTGGAACAACGCTAGATAAAATTGAAATTCCATTAGACGATGGCCACTTCTTAATCGATACGCCCGGAATTATTCACCGTCATCAAATGGCACATTATCTAGGTAAAAAAGACTTGAAAATTATTGCACCGCAAAAAGAAATCAAACCGAAAGTTTACCAATTAAATGCTGAACAAACCTTGTTTTTAGGTGGCTTGGCTCGCTTTGATTATGTCCAAGGTGCTAAAAGTTCCTTCATTGCCTACGTTTCCAATGACTTAAATTTACACCGAACAAAAACAGCAACCGCCGATGCTTTTTATGAAAAACATGTTGGTGGCTTATTGCAGCCCCCACGTGCCGATGAAGTCGCTGAGTTTCCTGAATTAGTGCGCTTTGAATTTTCCGTGAAAGAAAAAACGGATATTGTGTTTGCTGGTCTAGGTTGGATTACTGTCACAGAACCTGGTGTAGTCGCTGGTTGGGCGCCTAAAGGTGTCGATGTTTTACGTAGAAAAGCATTAATTTAAATTTTAGAGAGAAGGCAAACAATTTGAAACTTAGAGGAAAACAAAAACGTTATTTACGTAGTCAGGCACACCATTTACAACCTATTTTTCAAGTAGGCAAAGGTGGTTTGAATGACGCAATGATTACACAAATTGATGAAGCGTTGGAAAAACGTGAATTGATTAAAATTACGTTATTACAAAATACAGATGAAGTAGCAGAAGAGGTTGCAGAAGAACTAACAGCAGCCATTCATTGCGATGTGGTACAAATTATTGGTCGCGTGTTGGTCTTATTCAAGCCATCAAGTAAAGAAAAATATCAAAAAATTTCAGCAGCAGTCAAAGAGATTTAATATTGGAGGGATGAACAATGGGAGAAAAAAGACAAGCGCGTCAAGGAGCGGACGTTCTCTTGCAAGAGGAACCATTACGTTTTCAAACAAGAAAGCAAGTCGGCTTGTTAGGTGGTAATTTTAATCCCGTTCATTTAGCACATCTTGTCATGGCCGATCAAGTTCAAAATCAACTAGGTTTGGACAAAGTTTACTTAATGCCTACGTACTTACCACCACATGTAGACGAAAAGAAAACAATTAGCAGCGAACATCGGTTAGCAATGTTAGAACTAGCGGTGGCTGATAATCCCTGCTTAGATATTGAGCCAATTGAATTAATTCGCAAAGGCAAAAGTTACACGTATGATACAATGAAAGCCTTAAAAGAAGCCAATCCAGATACTGATTATTATTTTATAATTGGTGGAGATATGGTGGAATACTTGCCCAAATGGCATCGGATTGATGACTTACTCCATTTAGTTCAATTTGTCGGCATTCGGCGTCCTAATTATCCAACGGAATCTACCTATCCAATTATTTGGGTCGATGTTCCGCAGATGGCGATTAGTTCCACTTTGATTAGACAAAAAGTCAAAAGTGGTTGCTCAACACGCTATCTTCTTCCAGAGAATGTGATAAACTATATTCAAGAGAAGGGACTGTATCAAGATGAGCTGGATAACAAATTATGATGCTGCACAACGTGAATTATTAATGCAAAAAGTTCAAATGCAAATGAGTGAACGTCGCTTTCGCCATGTGTTAGGAGTCGAGGAAACAGCTGTGGCCTTGGCAGCGAAATATGGTGCCGATGAAGCCAAAGCCAGTATTGCTGCTTTGACGCATGATTACGCCAAAGAACGTCCAAACGATGAATTCGAGTTGATTATTCGCCGAGATGGTTTTGATTTGGCTTTATTAAACTATGGCAATGAAATTTGGCATGGCTTAGTTGGGGCGGATATTGTTCAACGGGAATTAGCCATTGATGACGAAGAAATCTTGCAGGCAATTCGTGTGCATACAACTGGGGCTGCTAAGATGAGCTTGCTAGATAAAATTATTTATGTCGCAGATTACATTGAACCAGGACGTGATTTTCCAGGTGTGAAAGAAGCCCGTGAAATTGCCCTTGTTGACTTAGATGCAGCGGTTGCTTATGAAACGAAACATACCTTGTTACATTTGATTGAACAAGAACATAAAATTTATCCAAAAACGTTAGAGACCTACAATCAATGGGTCGTTAATCAAAAATAAAAGAAGAAAGAATTACTAGGAGGGAACTATCATAGATAGCCAGAAAATTTTAGAAATTGCTGTCAAAGCAGCAGATTCAAAACGAGCAGAAGAAATTGTCGCATTAGACGTAAGAGAGATTTCATTATTAGCAGATTATTTTTTAATTTGCCAAGCCAATAGTGAACGTCAAATCAATGCGATTGTTGATGAAATTAACGAACAAGAAGCCAAAAATCAAGTAGAAGTCAAGCGTGTGGAAGGTAAAGAAGGCGGAAAATGGATTTTAATCGATTTAGGCGATGTTATTGTCCATGTATTCCAATCTTCAGAACGTGCCTTTTACAATTTAGAAAAATTATGGTCAGATGCCCCAATGGTTGATCTAAGCGCTTGGGTCGACTAAAATGGCCTATGAAACGTTTGCTTTCGTCTATGACGAAGTGATGGACGAAAGCCTATACCAAAAATGGTTGGATTTTTCCAATCGTCATCTCCCACAAGGAACCCAACAAATTCTTGAAATGGCTTGTGGTACAGGCGCTTTAGCAGTTGATTTTGCGAAAAGTGGTTACGATGTGACGGCCTTAGACTTATCAGAAGAAATGTTGATGATTGCTAGTGAACGGGCCTTTGAAGAAGAAGTGCCAGTTCAATTTGTTCAGGGAAATATGCTAGATTTATCTGAAGTGGGACAATACCAAGCCATCACTTGTTTTTCTGATTCACTGTGCTATATGGCTAATCGCCAAGAAGTACAACAAGTGTTCGATGAAGTTTATCAAGCGTTAGAAGAGGAAGGAACGTTCATTTTTGATGTTCATTCTACTTACAAAATTGATTCAGTTTTTCCAGAATATAGCTATCATTATCAAACAGAAGAATTTGCTTTTCTATGGGATAGTTACGCTGGTGAAAAAGAACACAGCATCGAACATTTCTTAACATTTTTTGTGAAAGAACAGGAAACAGATGAGCACTTTGTTCGGTATGATGAATTGCATCAAGAACGAACCTATTCGTTAGATAACTATTTACGAATGTTAGAAAGTGCTGGTTTCATGAATGTCAAAGTTTATGCAGACTTTACAGATGAAGCACCAACTGAAACAAGTGAACGCTGGTTCTTTGTTTGTCAAAGAGATTAATAAGATTTGGCTTATGAGCTTGGGACAGCGCTTAAAAACGTTTGTCTCTTTGCTGATAAGTCCATTTTTTTATAACGGAGGTGGCTAGAGTGAAAGCCTGTGGCATTATCGTGGAATATAATCCCTTTCATAATGGACATCGCTATCATGCCCAACAAGCTCGCCAACAAAGCGGAGCTGAAGTAGTGATTGCTATAATGAGTGGAAATTTTTTACAAAGAGGAGAACCAGCCTTACTAGATAAGTGGGCCAGAGCAGAAGAAGCTTTGCAAAATGGTGTGGATTTAGTCATTGAATTGCCGACAGCTTGGTCGGTACAGTCTGCGGATTACTTTGCCAAAGGCGGTATAAAGTTATTGCAGGCGTTGCAATGTGAGAGCTTATGTTTTGGAACAGATAGTACAAGCGCAATTGATTATGCGGCTTTCGGCCAGTTTGTCCAAGAAAATCAATCCTTAATTGATCAAACGTTCCACGCATTGACAGACAAACAATTGAGTTATCCACAAAAAATGACTGCTGTTTTTCGTCAAGTATATCCTGAAAGCAGGTTCGATTTTTCTTCGCCTAATCATATTTTGGGGATGAGTTATGCAAAGGAAAATGCCACGTATCCAACCCCGATGACGCTCTACCCAATTGCTAGAAAACAAGCGGGCTTTCATGATGCAACGATTTCTGGGAAAGTTGCTAGCGCCACGGCGATTAGGCAAAGTGTTTTTCAACAAGAAATAACGCAAGTGCTGCCAACGGTTCCTTCTATAACCGCACAACATTTACAAACACAGACAATGATTTCATGGGAAAATTATTGGCCCTTCCTAAAGTATAAAATTGTTCAATCCTCGTTAGAAGAGTTACAAGCCATTTACCAAATGACGGAAGGACTTGAATATCGACTAAAAGATCAAATCCAAGCAGCAGGTTCTTTTCACGAATTAATGGAACGTATGAAAACGAAGCGTTATACTTGGACAAGATTGCAACGATTAGCAACCTATATATTGTTAAATATGACCAAAGAAGAAGTTGAAACTGTTTGGCAAGACAGCTATCTCCATGTGCTAGGATTTACGCCAAAGGGACAAGCTTATCTAAAAGAAACCAAAGCACAGATTCAATTGCCGGTAATTTCCAAAGTATCTAAAGAAAACCGCGCAATGCTTTCGTTAGATATTCGCGCCAATCAACTATACCAGATGGGAGATTCTTCTTTAAAAGAACAAAATTTTGGTCGGTTTCCCTTACGATTTTCGCCAGATACCTAAAAAATACTTAACAAAAATCAGTTTCCCCAGTATAATAAACAAGGGATAAGATACTAACAACAAATCAGAGAAAGCGAAGTGAGAATATGGGCCGTAAATGGGCAAATATTAAAGAGAAAAAAGCTGCCAAAGACGCAAACAATAGCCGTGTTTATGCAAAATTCGGGATTGAAATTTACGTAGCAGCGAAGTCAGGAGACCCTGATCCTCATGCAAACCAAAAATTACTGTTTGTAATCGAACGCGCCAAAACATACAATGTACCAAAACATATTATTGATCGCGCTATTGAAAAAGCAAAAGGTTCAGCAGATGAACAATATTCTGAATTACGCTATGAAGGATTTGGGCCAAATGGTTCAATGGTCATTGTTGATGCTTTAACAAACAACGTGAACCGAACAGCAGCAGATGTGCGGGCCGCATTTGGTAAAAACGGCGGAAACATGGGTGTCAGCGGTGCTGTTTCCTACATGTTTGATAATACAGGTATCATTGGCTTTGCTGGTGACGATGCGGATGAAATTTTAGAATACTTAATGGAAAAAGACATTGATGTTCGCGATGTTGTTGAAGAAGACGGTCAAATTATCGTTTACACAGAACCAGAAGATTTCCACCATGCACAAGAAGCGTTAAAAGAAAAAGGCATTGAAGAATTCACGGTTACTGAGTTAGAAATGGTTCCACAAAACGAAGTAACATTAGAAGGCGACGATTTAGCGAACTTTGAAAAAATGTTAGACGTTTTAGAAGATTTAGAAGATGTTCAAAAAGTTCATCATAATGTAGATTTACCTGAATAATCCATTTGTTCGTTTGTTTTAAGATTTAGAAAGTGAGCCATCGGTCATTTTGACTGATGGCTCACTTTTTTTCATATAATACATAGAAAAAAGAAAGTTGATTGATAGGTCCATGTGACACAAAGCATTCAATGACAGGTTCAACTTTTGTCTGTTCCATAAATATTTGTCTAAACAGTTGAATTAATAGTACAATAGTCTAGTAAGATAGATCATTGAACGGGGTGAATAGGCGTGAAAAAGGGAATGTTCGCGTTTTTTGTCGGGCTAGCGGTTTTATCATTAACTGCTTGTCGGGAACCAAAAGAAAAGAAAGTAACCGCTTCAACGGAGGCATCCTCTAAAGTTGAAGAGACGAATGAAAAAATGAGTGAAACAATTGATAAGACAAACGAACAAGCGAGCCACAGTGTCGAGTCTAACGAATCAGTGAAAAATGAAGAGTCCACAGCTGATGAAGACAACAGTCAGCTAACTGTAGCTGATTTAGATACTACAGCGATTAATGCTGGCGATTTTACTACTTTAGTTGGAACATGGAAAAATGGTAAAGGAGAGAGTTTGATCATTCATCCTGATGGTAGTACAAATACCGGAGGAATGATTACGAAGGATTCACCTACTGATGAGTCGCGACCAATTACAAGCTTAAGTATTAGGTGGGGGCCTACTGGTGCTGCGCTATTATTATATAGAATTGGTGTTGAAAATCCTAACGGCGACCAATCGGATAAGACGAAACCGCGATTGTTAATTACTCAAGATAGTGGAAATTATCCTGCGGAAGAGTATTACTATCGTTCTTCTGAAGAGGAAAATCAAGACCAAAATGAAGAGGCAAAAATCATCGATACACAAGAAAAAGCAGAGACATATATTAGAAAGACACTGACTGATGCAGAAAATAATGATACGAACCTTGGATTTTTGGGTATGAATGGAAATGACTTCTTTTTTAGAGCCCAATCGAAACAGATGGTTGCAAATGGAGGGACAGGGACTGTCGGTTTTTACAGAGTATCACCACAAGGAGCAGTCAGAATAACGGATGCACGAGGCAACTAAAGATAGTCTAGTGGCAATCTATTTAATTCCTATAAAAGTAGCAAAATAAGAATGAAATGATCACAAAATCTTCACATTTAGTTTGTAAGATATAAGCATATCAACAAACAACCTTAACAACACAAAACACTTTTTCATTTTTAACTCCTTTCCCGTCCTTACCCAAAGGGCGGGTCTTTTTTTGTGTAAAACTATTCGCTCAAGATACCAAAAAGCCAGCTTGTAGTAAGCTGGCTTTTAACTCTTTACATGTTGGCGCTTGTAGACACGAGATAATAATTAAGGTGTTGGAACAGTTGGTGAATAGTTCGTTTTTCGACCATAAAGTTCTTGTGTCGCCGCCGAGATATACGCAGATGAATCTTTTCCTGGGAGGTTATACATTAGATAAATACCATATTGCTCCGCTTTTGTACGTTTAGCATATTGCGCAGCTAGATTTTGATTGACACCAACTTCAACGGCAGAAGCACCTAAACGAGAAGCAGGCATCCCCGCAATTTGTGGCGGATTCCAGGTACTATAATAAGGGTTCCAAGCATAATCAATTAAAGAACTCATTTGAGGATTAGCTGAAGAGTTCGCAGCCGCTGGTCCAATATTATAAAAAGTAATTAATTTATCATTGCCTAAGCGATTTCTTAAGGCTTGAAGTAACCAAATGAACGAAGAATTATTTGGTTGAGGCGTCCCATTTTTTCCGTATTCAGCATACTCATCATCAAAATCAATACCATCTAAATGATACGTATTAACGACTTGTTCTAATTGAGCTGCAAAGGCATCCGCACTTTCGTAAGTTGGGAAATTAGCAAAGCCAGCACCTTCATGGTTGCCTAAAATAGACAATAGGACTTTAGTGCCGCGTGCTTGAACTGGACGAATTTGTGTTTCAGCTTCGTTTAAAGTTTGTTGGACCCGTTCATTTAGATATAAGTAAGGTTTTTTATTGACCGTGTCATAATTAATATTGGCTGCAAAAATAATCCCCATATCAAAAGCAGGTTGATTGGTTCCAGCTAAAGTATATTTTCCCACATTGTTAAAATCGTGGTTGTTTACTTCTATATACATGACTGTTTTAGGTGTAACAGTTGATGCTGCTTGTACTTCAAATGCAGGTAGTGCAAACAGTAACCCACCGACTAAAAGTATCAAACTTAAAAAAGTTGAAATAATCCCTGTTTTCTTGTTAAAAAAATGAGTGCTCAATTGATGCCCCATAACTTTCTCCTCCTATAAAATAAATATTATTTGTAAGCGCTAACAAAGATATGTTATCATTTTTATAATTTAAACACAAGAAGAAGAGAACAAAAGTGAGCAAATCCACAGAATATAAAAGCGTCCTTCGCAAAATGGTCTTGCGAAGGACGCTCTTTTACCAATCAAAGAGTAAGGCATAGCCTAAAGAAAGCAGCTCTCGACCAAAATTTTTGATATCTTTTGGAAAAGAAGAAGCCGCAGTGATGCCTGAAACATTTGAGATGCCTGCTCGCTTGGCTAAAAGTTGCGAGCGGTACATGTGAAAGTCACTAGTAACAATCACTAACCGTTTAAAAGAAAGGAGTTTTTGTGAATTGACAATATTTTCTTTGGTGCGTGTGGCACGATTTTCTAAGAGAATCTGTTTTTCTGGAACACCTTTATTTAGCAAGTATTGTTTCATAACCGCGGCTTCCGTAGCCGGCTCATCTGCTCCTTGCCCTCCGCTAACAATAACGGGTGTCTCGGGGTGTTGTTTAATATAGGGGATAGCCACATCTAACCGAGCTTGCAAAACACGGCTGGGCAGTGCGGTTTCTTTAGACGTCCCTAAAACACGGGCCCCTAAAATTAAAATAGCATCTGGTTTATCGGTGGGTTGCGTATTTTTGCCAGTAAAAATAAGTAGACCTAAAATCAAAAGAATACAAAAGCCAAAACTGACAATGGATAAACTTGTTATTTTTAACCAATGCATGAAACATCCCTCCTTGTAATGTTAGTGTATACGAAGTACCATAGAAAAAGCGATAGAAAACAAAAGACTTATAAAAAAATCTATGTTTTAATAGAAACTTTTGAAGAGAGGGAGCGAGTGAATGCGTACAGAAGAAGAAATGTTTCAACTTATTATGGATGTAGCAAAACAAGAAGAACACATTCGAGCTGTGGGAATGGTGGGGTCTCGCACGAATGTGAAAGCGCCAAAAGATAGTTTTCAAGATTTCGACATTGTTTATATTGTAGAACCATGTGCTGAGTTTTTTGAAACAGCAACGTGGATAGCAAAATTTGGACAACCATTAATTATGCAACGTCCCAAGGAAATGACCTTATTTCCCACAGAACCGAAGACGCGGGAAACATTTTTAATGTTATTTGAAGATGGCCAACGTATCGATTTAACGTTGTGTCCTCTCGCAGAAAAAGATAATTGGCATGAAGGCGATTCTTTAGCAATTATCTTGTTAGACAAAGATGAAAATTTGCCGCCTTTACCTGTAGCATCTGATAAAAATTATACAGTAACAGTTCCGGATCAGCAGCAATTTAACGATTGTTGCAATGAATTTTGGTGGGTTAGTACGTATGTAGTTAAGGGGCTTTGTCGGAATGAACTATTTTACGCTGTCACACATCTCTATGAATATTGTCAGCAGGAACTGTTGCGCTTGCTTTCTTGGCAAGCGGCTTGGCAGGAACCGGAGCCAATTTCTGTTGGGAAACAATTTAAGTATCTGAAAAATTATGTCACTCCTGACACGATGGATCAATTAGCATCGTTGCTGGATTTTTCTAGTAAAGAAGCTTGTTGGAACAGCTTAATAAAGACACAAGCCTTTTTTGACGTCGTCGCTCAGGATTTTGCTAAAATGGCCCAGTTTACGTATCATTTACAAGAAGCAAAAAAAGTCACAGAGTATACAAATTCTTTAAGATTAAAGGATTTACAAGGAAAATAAGCTGAAAACAACATAAAAATAGTGTATAATTGAAAAAATTAATCTGCGAGAGAAAGGGAACCTTTTTTGATTGTAGATCACCGCAGTTGTTTGTTGCCTAGTCTCTAAGAAATAAACCTAAAATTATTGATATAAAGGATGAACAAATGAAAAAAGAAGAAATGCAAATGCGTAATACACGTCGTCAAAAATCAGGAAAAAATAATAAAAAGAAAGTAATTATTACTTCTTTGGTTGGACTAGCTCTGGTTGCTGGGGGCAGTTATGTTTATTTTCAAAGTCACTTTTTACCAACCACAAAAGTAAATGGAGTTTCTGTAGGCTGGTTAAATGTAAATGCTGCAGAAGAAAAATTAGCGCAAGTTAATCAAACCGAAGAAGTTGTGGTTCAAACGGGGACAAAAGAAGAAAAAATTCAACTTCCTAAAAAATACCAATTGGATCAAAAATTTTTAAAAGACCATTTACACAGTAGCAAGGTGAAGCTACCGTTAAACGAGGCATTCAAAAAAGAACTAGAAGCTAAATTAGCGACTTTAAGTTTTCCAGAGGGGAAACCAAGCAAAAATGCGAGTATCCGTCGAGGCAATGGCACTTTTGAAATTGTTCCTGAAGAACAAGGCACAGTAGTGGACACACAGCGCTTAAATCAGCAGATTATTGCGGATGTTGAAGCGGGAAAAGGCAACTATCAATACAATGCCAAAGATTTTTATAAAGCCCCTGAAATTACAAAAGAGGATCAAACGTTAAAGGCAACATTGACAACGCTCAATAACAAGTTAAATAAAACAATTACAGTTGATATTAATGGTGAAAAAGTAGCCTTTGATAAAACACAAATTCAAAACGTGCTGAATGATGATGGCACAATCAACAAAGAAAAACTAACTACTTGGGTGACACAATTAGAAACAACATATGGTTCTGCTAATCAACCAGTTTTATTTACAGATGTTCACGGCACGACACGTCGTTTTAAAAACAACGGAAGTTATGGCTGGTCGATTGATGGGGCCAAAACGCAAGAACTACTAGTAAACGCGCTGAATAGCCAAGAACAAACGAATGCAATCACTGCTCCGTTGGTTGGCGATACCAAAGAAAATAGTAAAATTGCCAATAATTACATTGAAATTGATTTAAAAGATCAAAAAATGTATTGTTTCATTGATGGCAAAAAAATAGTCACCACAGATGTCATTACTGGCAGATATAACAAAGGAACCGCAACAGTACCAGGATTCCATACAATTTTATATCGGACAACCGATGTGAATTTAGAAGGTCAAATGCTTGATGGTTCTCGATACAGTGTGCCAGTAAAATATTGGATGCCGTTATTAAGTCAAGGGGGCGTTGTCACACAAATCGGGATTCATGACTCCGACCATAAATTGGATAAGTATGGCGATAAAGAAGCCTTTAAAACCGATGCTGGTAGTAATGGCTGTATCAATACGCCAGGAACAGAAGTTTCAAAAATCTTTGATGTATCCTATGACGGAATGCCGGTAATTATCTACGGACATATCTATGATGATGCACCAGGTGAATTTGATAAACCTGTAGATTACGGCGAAGAAGTATAAAAAGAGATATTAGGCAAGACCGCACTTTGGTCCAGCTGTGTATCTGAAAAGTAAAAATTGGAGACGTCAACCGTAACGACTGACGTCTCCAATTTTTTATTGACAAGCGTCATATCCCGCTCTATGATACAAACAGAACAAGCAATTTAAATTGGGGGAACGAAGATGCCATTTGTACATGTAGAATTAATTGAAGGCCGCACAGAAGAACAGTTAACTAATATGGTCAAAGATATTACAGAAGCTGTGTCAAAAAACGCTGGTGCACCAAAAAAGAATATCCATGTGATTGTCAATGAATTGAAAAAAGACCGCTATGCACAAGGAGGCGAATGGAAAAAATAAGTTTTCAGAGAATTTCTGTTGAATCACTTGCTTTTTCTGAAAATAAGTGGTTAAATAAGTGCATAAATGATTGATGAGAAAGACAACTGAACTTGCCCGCGATCTATTAGAGAGGAAAATCTTGGCTGAAAATTTTCCAGATTGGCACAAGGGATGACCACTTTCGAAACCTTTGTTGAAACAAAGGCGGTCGCACCGTTAACACGCTAGAGGAACATAGATTATTTGTGTTCAAAATTAGGTGGAACCACGATATTTTCGTCCTAGTATTCGTTAGAATACTAGGACTTTTTGTTTTTTAACAAGGGGAACAGGTGGCTGTTTCGTTTCATTGTGAAAAACAGGAACACAATGAAACGCTTCAAATCAAAAAAATTAAAAGGAGAGAATTTTATTATGTCTATTCACATTACTTTTCCAGATGGCGCTGTCAAACCGTTTGATTCTGGGGTTACAACATTTGATGTTGCTAAAAGTATTAGCAACAGTTTAGCCAAAAAAGCTTTAGCTGGTAAATTCAATGGTGTTTTAATCGATTTAGATCGTCCTATCGCAGAAGATGGTTCGCTTGAAATCGTGACACCTGATCATGAAGATGCTTTAGGAATTTTACGTCATTCATCAGCTCATTTAATGGCTAATGCCTTACGTCGTCTTTTCCCTAACATTAAATTTGGCGTAGGTCCTGCGATTGATTCTGGGTTCTACTATGATACAGATAATGGGGAATCCCCTGTGACAGCGGAAGATTTACCTGCAATTGAAGCCGAAATGATGAAAATTGTGAAGGAAAATAACCCAATCGTTCGTAAAGAAATCTCACGTGCAGAAGCGTTAGAATTATTTGCTGATGATCCTTACAAAGTTGAATTAATTACAGATTTGCCAGAAGATGAAATCATCACTGTCTATGATCAAGGCGATTTTGTTGATTTATGTCGTGGTGTTCACGTCCCTTCAACAGGACGGATTCAAGTCTTTAAATTACTTTCAGTAGCTGGTGCTTATTGGCGCGGAAACTCTGACAATCACATGATGCAACGGATTTATGGCACTGCCTTTTTCGATAAAAAAGATTTAAAAGAATTTATCAAAATGCGCGAGGAAGCCAAAGAACGTGACCACCGTAAATTAGGAAAAGAATTAGATTTATTTATGGTTTCACAAGAAGTTGGTTCAGGGTTACCTTTCTGGTTACCAAAAGGCGCAACCATTCGTCGTACAATTGAACGTTATATTGTGGACAAAGAAATTAGCTTAGGTTACCAACATGTGTATACACCAATTATGGCAGATGTGGAATTATACAAAACATCTGGTCACTGGGATCATTACCATGAAGATATGTTCCCACCAATGGATATGGGCGATGGCGAAATGCTAGTATTACGTCCAATGAACTGTCCACACCATATGATGGTTTATAAAAATGACATTCATAGTTACCGCGAATTGCCAATTCGAATCGCTGAATTAGGGATGATGCACCGCTATGAAAAATCTGGCGCATTATCAGGGTTACAACGTGTTCGTGAAATGACTTTAAACGATGGCCATACTTTTGTTCGTCCTGACCAAATTAAAGACGAATTTAAACGTACTTTGGAGTTAATGGTGGCAGTCTATGCTGACTTTAACATTACGGATTATCGTTTCCGCTTAAGCTATCGTGATCCAAATAATACAGACAAATATTTTGATGATGATGCGATGTGGGAAAAAGCGCAAGCGATGTTAAAAGCTGCCATGGATGAATTAGAATTAGATTACTTTGAAGCAGAAGGCGAAGCTGCCTTTTACGGTCCGAAGTTAGATGTTCAAGTAAAAACAGCTTTAGGAATGGAAGAAACATTATCAACCATCCAATTAGACTTCTTATTACCAGAACGTTTTGACTTAACTTATGTTGGCGAAGATGGTGAAAATACACATCGCCCAGTTGTTATCCACCGTGGTATTGTCTCAACAATGGAACGATTTGTGGCTTACTTAACAGAAGTTTACAAAGGCGCTTTCCCTACTTGGTTAGCACCAATTCAAGCAACTATTATCCCAGTTTCTGTAGAAGCGCATTCTGAGTATGCTTATGAAATCAAAGAACGTTTACAAGCACAAGGCTTACGTGTCGAAGTCGATGATCGTAACGAAAAAATGGGCTACAAAATTCGGGCCTCTCAAACACAAAAAGTACCTTATCAATTAGTGGTCGGGGACAAAGAAATGGAAGACGCAACGGTTAACGTCCGTCGTTATGGAAGCAAAGAAACGTCTGTCGAAGATTTATCAATTTTCATTGACAGCATGGCTGCTGAAGTTCACAATTACAGCCGTTAAAAAAAGAGAAAAAGTCAAAAGGACTTCTGAATTCAGAAGTCCTTTTGACTTTTTTCAACAACAAAATAATTAAATATTTCCTTAGAGCTAGGAATAATCCTGATTTTTTGACTATTTTTTGTTACAATGAGAATGCGAAACTTTTTAGTGAAGGGACTAGAGGTATGAAGAAAAACTCATTTATAGATAAAATAAAAAAAACAGATGCCGCAGCAAAGAGTCAACGAGGTAGAAAGCCACATATTCCTTTTCGATTGAACTTATTATTTTTTGTGATATTCACTTTATTTGTTTCATTAATTGTTCGTTTAGGGTATTTACAGATTGTAGAAGGAGAAGAGTTTAACAAAAAAATCACTGCCAATTCTTCACTACAAATCACGACACCATCCCCTCGAGGACAAATTTATGATTCACAAGGAAAAGTCTTGGTTTCTAACAAAGCCAATTTAGCAATCACTTACACACGAGGAAAAAATATTGAAGGAAAAGATATTTTACCGATTGCGAATAAAGTCAACGAACTTATTAACGTTCCAGTTGATCCAAACTTAACGGATCGTGACAAAAAAGATTATTGGCTAGCGAATCCTGAAAATTTAAAAGCAGCCCAAGCCCGTTTAACCGATCAAGATAAAGAAGATGAAAAAGGCAACAAAATTACGGACGAAGGCACATTATATGCCAAAGCAGTTGAAAAAGTCACCCCTGAAGAAATTGCGTTTGATGACCGAACCTTACAAGCAGTGACGATTTTTAAACGAATGAATGCAGCGTCACAAATGAACACGGTCTTCATCAAGAATGAAGGGGTAACAGAAGGTGAAATTGCGACAATTGGTGAACACACAGCGGAAATATCTGGTGTTTCAACAGGGACTGATTGGACGCGTGATTATTCTCAAAGTGGCGCATTACGTAGCCTGTTGGGCACCGTTTCAACTGAAAAACAAGGATTGCCAGCCGAAGAAGTCGATGAATATTTGAAAAAAGGCTATGCACGAAATGACCGTGTTGGAACTAGCTATTTAGAAAAACAATATGAAGACGTTCTACAAGGTAAAAAAGCAAAATCAGAAGTCGTTTTAGACAATAACGGAAAGATTGTTTCACAAACCCCAATTTCCAAAGGGGAAAAAGGCTCCAACTTAAAATTAACGATTGATTCAAATTTCCAAAACAAAGTTGATGAAATTTTACAACGAAACTATTCACAAATAGTCAAAACCATTGGACCATACTCAGAAAATGCATATGTCGTTGCTATGAACCCTCAAACAGGAGCTATTTTAGCGATGTCCGGATTTCATCATGATTTAGCAACTGGAGAAGTCACACCTAATCCTTTAGCACCTATTTTGAATTCTGAAGTTCCTGGATCAGTTGTGAAAGCAGGTACTTTAACAGCTGGTTATGAAACAGGCGTCATTAAAGGCAATGACGTTTTAACAGATGAAGCTATTTTACTAGCAGGTAGTAATCCAAAAGCTTCTTGGTGGAATGCTTCTGGCGGAACAACCATGCAATTAACTGCGGAGCAAGCGTTAGAATATTCTTCGAATGCTTATATGATGAAATTAGTCTTTAAAATGATGGGTGTGAATTATTATCCCAATATGATTTTCCCTTATGAAGTAGGAGATGACACTGTCTTTAAAGAATTAAGAAAAGCTTTTGCAGAATATGGTATGGGAACGAAAACTGGAATTGATATACCAGGAGAAACAACAGGAATTCAAAACAAGGACTTTAAGGATTCGTCTTCTGCGCCACAAGGTGGTAATCTTCTTGACCTATCTTTTGGGCAATATGATACCTATAGCGCGTTACAATTAGCACAGTACGTTTCCACTGTCGCAAATAATGGTATCCGCGTGCAACCCCATGTGGTAGAAGGAATCTATGGCAATGATGAAAATGGAGCTTTAGGAAAAATTTTAAAAGAAATCGAACCAAAAGTTTTGAATAAGGTGAATATTTCTGAAGACCAGATAGGAATTCTTCAACAAGGTTTCTATAATGTGGTAAATGGAACTAGTCAATTTACTACGGCACCGGGTTTAAAATCAGACAAGTTTTCGATTGCTGCTAAAACAGGGACCGCCGAAACGCAAGCAAAGGATGCTAACGGAATTGTTCACACAACGGTTAATAGTAACTTGGTGGCTTATGCGCCGTACGAAAATCCTGAAATTGCAATTAGTGTTGTTTTACCACACTTAAATGATGAAGCTTCCAAACCAAACCAAACGATTGCCAAAGAAGTTTTAGAAGCGTATATGGAGATGTACAAAAAATAAAATTTGTAAAGTAGTTCTACTTTACAAATTTGCCCAAAAGGGTAGTCAAATGACAAAAAAAATGGTATGATATTTAAGTCTAAGAAATCTCTTGGAAAGATCAATTATTAGTAGGAGGGGAAAACATGCGCGTAAACATCACTTTAGAGTGTACTTCTTGTAAAGAACGTAACTACTTAACAAATAAAAATAAACGTAACAATCCTGATCGTTTAGAAAAACAAAAATATTGCCCACGTGAAAGAAAAGTTACTTTACACCGTGAAACTAAATAATTTATTTAGATAGAGCCTAGAATCCTTGTTGTGTAAGGGTCTAGGCTTTTTATCTTTTGATTCATTACATGTTCATTTGTAGATGGAATGTAGAGGGAGGATTACCCAAGTTTGGCTGAAGGGGACGGTCTCGAAAACCGTTAGGCGAGTAACATCGTGCAAGGGTTCGAATCCCTTATCCTCCGTACTGAGAAGCAGTTGAGTTATTAGTTGCAAATAAAACGACAGAGACGTACACTTAAAGTAGAAAAATACTTAAGAAGAGGTGTCTATTATGTCAAACTATGAAGAAAAAGAAGCGCAAGCATTAGTAAAAATTGCCGACGTTTTGAACAAATTGGATGCAAGTTTAGAAGAGTTGGCCTCGCTAGATGAGGATACAAAAAAACATAGTATGAAGAAATGGATTGTTGAAAAAAAAGCCATTCATGAGATTAAAAAAATTGCACACGAAGCTGGTAAGTATGACAAGTATGATGAAAAAGAATTAGAAAAAGAAATGGATCTGTTGGAAAAGTTTATGTAAAAAAGCGCTAGCTTTTGTTCAACAGTTATTTAAGTTTGAGTCTAGAATTAATCGTTTTGATTTTTTCTAGGCTTATTTTTTATGAAGTAAGCAAATCGTATCGGGAGAGGTATTGAATTAAGAAATAAAGCATGTATTGATTCAGAAAAAAAGTTGTAGTAAAATGTTCGTCACAACTACTTTTCTTATGATTTTATAGAAGGAAAAGTTGGAATAATGAATTGAGAAGAGTCGATTTTTAGGAGATGATTTTAGGTGACTTTTTATCAATTATTGCAGTTAGATCCATTTATTTTAAAACAAAAAATTCATCAAGCGGACACTAAAAAACAGCGGAGATATTTTTGGCGTGCCTTGTTAATAAGGGATATCTTATTAGTTTCGTTTGCGATTTTGTGGGTGTCGACGATTACTTTTTTCTTTGGAAAAGCTGTAGCGCCTTTTTCAATTGTATTATTTTGTTTGCTGTTGAGTATCCGTTTCGTCTCATATGGCTACAGGGAAAAACAGGCCTTGCTTAGTTTAGGAATCGTGTTAACAATTCTAGGTGTTAGTCCACTAATTTCACTGATTTCTGTATCATTTTTACAATGGGGTCTTCATTTTATCTGCTTGCTGGCATTGTTTTTCTTAACTGGTAAAAACCCTAAAATGGGTAATCCGGGCTTGTATACGTTCTCCTACTTATATTTAGTTGGCACGGTTCACTATCAATCGTTTCAGCAATTAGAACAAACTTTCTTTGTATTAGTGTTTGCTTATCTACTTTTAGCTTTTGTTTATCATGTGAAACATAAAAAATTGGATCAAGAGATTACTTTTATACAGATGGTTACAGAAAATGGTTTTTTTAATCAAAGAAATATTTGGTTTGGTTATTACGCTTTAGGCATTAGCTTATTACTTTTTATAGGAACGCACCTTCAGATTGACCGCTTTATGTGGGCAACATTTGCTAGTTCGTCATTATTTTCTGGGTATGAGACGTTTAAATTGTCTGAACGAGCAAAAGAACGAATAATAGGGGTCGTTATTGGTTCTCTAGTATCGGCTATCTTGTTATTTTATATACCAACGAACCTACTTGGTATTTTAGGAGGACTTTGTTTAGGCTTATGCACATCTTATAAAAGTAAAACGATTTTTAATTGTGTTGGTGCTATCATGGCAGCCTCTATGATATTTGGGCTAGAAACAAGTCTTTACTTAAGAATTTTGTTAAATATGTTGGGACTAGCTTACGGTTTGCTTTATCATTTTGTCTTTGTAAAAACTATGTCCTATTGCAATCGTAAAGAGTGGCTGAAATTGTCTGAATAAAAGGAGCCTAACATTCTTTCTTGAAAGAATGTTAGGCTCCTTAGACATTTTTGTTTATATTCCATATTATCAAATTATATGCATGCTGTTAATCAATGCCCAACTGCTATATCAAATGTCGCAATTTTTGCTGAGCCAGTAGGTACAAGGTCTAGTTCCACTTCGTCAAACCTATTGCCATCAACTGGTATCCCAAAGTAAATGGTAGATGGTCCAGTTCTACTTTTATAGACTATTATCTATTAGTATACCTAAATTTCTATTTAATTCGTAATGACTGACCAGGATAAAAAACAGAAGTTTCAATGCCTGGATTTAATGCTAATAATTCTTCCAAGGTTAAACCATTTCTTTCGGCTAACTGTCGCCCACCTTCACCACTTCGTACCGTATCGTATATAGGTTGGTCTGATTTAGAATTTTGTATTTGTTCACTAGAATCAGAGTTTTGTGGTGGTTGCTGCTCAGATTGTTCAAAAACTTGTTGAGTTTGATTATTTCTTTCAATTAATTGTTCCAACGTAATATTACCTAGATAAGTGTATATTTGTCCATTAACAGTTAAAGTACCATCATTATTTTTCGTTACTGTTCGGGGCGTATTATTCAAAAGAAACGTCATTATTTGATTACCATTCTCATCCACAGAAAAACTTACATTTTGAAGAGGAACATTCGATTGAGTTATGCTAGTGAGTGTTCCGTCAGCATTTATAAAAAATAAGTTATCACTTTGAGGAATACCCCAACCGCCTATAAAATCAGCTAAGCTAACTTGTGGTAGCGGTTCTTTAGTAGTAGATGAAGAGGTAGATTGGTTTGTTTCAGATGAGACGTTTTGATAATTAGAGCTGGTTTCTTCCGTTTTATCTTTTTGAGTGGAAGAATCAATACTTTTCTTTGTGTAAGGTTTCAAAACTAGTTTTGTTTGGTTATCAGAATTGTTTGTCGTAGTAGGAGTGAAAAGTAGATTTTGCTTTTCTTTTTTTATCTTGTAAGCTACTTCTTTTCCTTCATTTTCCCAACGAATTTGATTGTTTTTTAGATGGTATTTGACTTTGTATTCTATTTTATTTGCAATTTGTTTACCTAATTCTTCGCCTGCTTTTTCCAAATCATTTTTTGCAGTTGATGTGTGTTCATCTGTATTGATTTTGAAAGTAGCGGTATCTTCGCTGAATGATACAATCATTACTACTTCATCAACGTTGGAGTTTACGGCCCACTCGTTTGCCATTAGCTCTTTTGTGGTCACTTTATTTCTGCAAGAAGTAAGGGTCAGTAAGGATAAAAAAACAATCAACCCCAGTAAACTTTTTTTCATTTTTAACTCAATCCTCTTTTCTATTTTACTATTTTTTTGTATCTTCGAATCTCTCTCAATCCCAGCCAACCACTCGCTGATAACAAGTACCAAAACGGCATAAACTGGATTAGATAGCGAGAGCGGCCGCCTTCAAAGAGCAATAAATACAGAATAGCTCCAATGAAAGCTAATTTTAAAATCGCGTAGTTATTTTTTGAATCTTTTAGAGGGATACTGAACAATAGACCTAGTAATGTGAGTAAATAGAAAAAATGCATATAAATTCGTAGATAGTTACTTTTTTGATTTTGCGGATAATACAGTGACCGCAAGTGTTCTTGCCAACGATTTTTAGAAGGTGTTTCTGGGATTAAATCACCGCCATCCCAACCCCAGTCAAAATCACCATTGGCAGTATTATGACGATTTTTTTGAGCCAGAAAACGGAGATAACCAAAGAATCCTTTATTTTTTAAACGGTCTTGAATCATTTTTATGGTATAAGCTTTTTTGGCTTCTTGTGTAGGCAACTGATTTACTGCTTGTGTATCTGCATCATTGTAACCGCCAGTTCCAGTCAAACCCATCATTACAAAAAGTGTCCAAGGTTTGGCTTGTTCTTTATCGATTTCCGTAATCGTTTGTTTTTCCACAAAAAATTGAAAACTATAATATGCGCTGGCGAAACCAGTCAGTAAAAAGAGAGCAACCACGGTTAATTTTACGATAGACTGTTTGTTCCGATTTACTAAAAGAAGTTGCAGCACTTTGATACAACTAAATGCAATAAAAAAGATAATAGACGAAGGTTTCATTAAAAAACACCAAGCTAGGCCAATCCCAATAAACAGTAATAAACAATATTTTACGAAGGGAGGGGAAACTTGGTCAAAAAGGCTATATGCAAAAAAGACTAGGTTGATGAACAATAAGACGGCCGTATCTGTATAAGGCGTGAGTAACCATGGAGACAATCCGAAAGAAAGAAAAAATAAACTATAAGCAACGAAGGCCGTTAATGGATTGAAGACACGTTTAGAGGCATGATAAAAGAGAAATAAACTGCTATTAATAAACAAGCAATTAACCACTTGCCAACTAAACCAAGTGTTGCTCCAGCTCCCTGTTACATCAATGAAACGCAAAAATTTATTCAGGTAATACATCATGAAAAAGAAAAATTCGTTATTGGGGTTTAAAGAAAGTACGATTTTTGAATAATCCCTATTTTCAGTGGTAATACTATGAAAGTTGTCAAAAACATCCCAGCCAATCGGCACAGTAATCTGCGTCAGGAGTAAAAGTTGTAGTAAAAATAAACTGACCAAACTACCAATAATAACCACACGATCATGGGTTTTTATTAAGTGCCAGAGCGCTTGAATCTTAGTGTAAAGAAATTTTTTGTTTTTATAAATAATCAACAATAGAATAATTAATAGAGGAAGTAAAACAAGCAAGTGCTTAGGCTTTTCCCAAAGAATTTTTACCAGCGAATAGGGAGAGTTAATTGCGCCGTAAAAGACAAATAAAATAAAAAAAGTAAAAATATAATTTTCTAGATTCAGAATCCGTTTAAAAGTAGCCATATTTTCTCCTTCCATTTTTTTAGCTAGACTAGTTCTTATTTTATCATAAAGATTTTAAAATAAGAAAAAAGCCCTTCTTTTAAAAGAAAGGCTTAAAACTTTTCCTTACTTCACTTCTTTGTAACGGAAGAAGAAGCGTAAGACGCTATTTTGGCTAGTTGTTGTTAGTTTATCTGTCGGTAAGACTGTTAGTAAGAAGAAAAACAGACTAATCACAAGAGTGAAAAATAAGAAGACGGGACTGCCACCTGTTATCACAGTATCTGTTTGAACATCATATTTCAGTGTTGACATAACAGAGAAAACTTGTGTATAGCTACAGGCAATAGAAAGTAGATATAAAACAAGCACGCCCCAACCTGTCATCCCAGCATCACGATAACGACGTACACACATTGCCCACGTTGGTAATAATAAAGCTAACCATAAAACAAGTGCAAAAAGCATTAACGGTAATAAGTTTCCAAAATCATAGGTTTCAAAATATTCAGCTGCTAAAATTGCTGACACGGCTTTGCCGACAATGGCAATATAAAAAATAAGTGCTAAAATGCTTAATACCAATGTCATCCACCAATAACCAGCACGTGTGGTCCGACCTTTAAAATCAACATATCCACGAAAATAATCTTTAAAAGCTTGTCCAAATGTTACTTTACCTTTTTCCTCAATTTTAACCATAAAAACACCCCTTTGTATTTAATAAAATGATTATAACGGAAAGTAATAAAATAGGAAAATGCGAATTCGCATATTTTGTGATTTTTTTGATAAATCATATAAAGAGCAGGTTTTATCAAAAAACGGTAAAATAAGAGAAGATATTTTATAATGGAGGAATCATGAATGAAAATCAGTATTAGACATCGCTACATAGCAAAAATTCCAGCATTAGAAGTGACAACAGAAGAGCAAAAAAACGAAGCATTACCTTTAATTGTTTACTATCATGGTTGGCAATCAGCTAAAGAATTATCTTTAACACAAGCAAGAAAATTAGCACACGAGGGGTTTCGGGTCATTTTACCAGATGCCATGAACCATGGAGAAAGAAAAACAGGACCTATTTCCACGATTCCATCGATTACATTTTGGAGTAGCATTCAATATAATTTGATTGAATTTCCAGTAATTATCCATCATTTTCATAAATTAGGGTTGATTAAAGAAAATTGGATTGGCGTAGGTGGTGTATCCATGGGCGGTATTACTACCAGCGCTCTTATGACCCAACACCCTGAGATTCAAGCTGCTGCTTGCTTAATGGGAACACCCTATCCGGCGCGCTATATTCAGCGAGTGATTCAACGGGCGAAAGAATTTGCTATTTTTGTGCCTAAAGACTTGCCACTGTTGCTAAGTTGGGTGCATCAATACGATTTATCACAAACGCCAGAAAGACTACAAGAACGACCGATGCTGTTTTGGCATGGAACGGAAGATGAAAAAATTCCTTATGAAGACATGGCTGATTTTGAACAATTAGTGTCTGGGAAAACGTATGCGAGAAATACGCAATTTATAACGGAAATCGGTGAGCGGCATTTAGTGAAAGGAGAAACAATGGATTTGGTTGTTGACTTTTTTAAAGAAGCGTCAAAAACGTTAGAAAAATAACGGGATTTTTCAAAGAGAAAAGGGGAATCAGCTTGTTTTTTAAGAACACTTTCTATAAACTTAACAGAAAAGGGGTTGAAGGTGTACATGGAGAAAAACAAGTTGAGAAAAGTGGGCTTAACTGCCCTGGAATGGCTAAAACAACATCCAGAAATTAAACAACATAAAGAATCAAGTCTCTATGAACAGTTGTTTGCTAGTCAGAAATGGCAACAAGCACAAACAATCGGAATGATTCGGTCGTTACCGCTAGAATTATCAACACAGCCAATTTTCGAACGGGCCATGCAAGAGAGCAAGCAAGTGGCGGTGCCGCGAACATTTAAAGGAGGCAAAATGCACTTTTATCAAGTCTTTCCAGAGACGGTTTATGACACCAGTGCATTTGGCGTGGAAGAACCTCCGTTAACAGCGGCAGAAATAACAGCTACAGCGATTGATTTATTGATTGTGCCAGGGATTGTTTTCAATCGTGCTGGCTATCGAATAGGCTTCGGCGGTGGTTTTTATGATCGTTATTTGGAACATTTTTCGGGCCATTCATGTAGTTTAGTTTTTAGTGAACAACTCCATGAGCAATGGCAACCAGAAGCGTTTGATCAGCCAATCGAACAATTATTTATACAATAGGAGGAATGGAATGAATTATCAAACAGAAATGAAATTGAAACGGCTAAAAAATCAGCCGTTCATTACGTATGCCCTTTTAGGTATTTCAATCATTGTTTTCCTTGGATTGGAATTAACTGGAGGATCAGAAAATATTTTAAACTTAGTTAATTGGGGAGCAATGGTTCGTCCACTGGTAGCTCAAAATCATGAATACTGGCGGTTTATCACGCCAATGTTTCTTCACATTGGGTTTATGCATATTATTTTGAATATGGTTACTCTTTATTATATCGGCGCACAGGTTGAGGCAATTTATGGGCATTGGCGCTATTTGGGAATTTATTTATTGAGTGGGATTGCTGGAAATATCGCCAGTTTTGCCTTTGGGACACCCAACAGTGTCTCAGCGGGTGCTAGTACAGCGCTTTTTGGTTTGTTCGGCGCATTTGTTATTTTAGGACGCCATTTTAGAGACAATCCAGCGATTATGTATATGGTGCAACGCTATTCAATGTTTATTGTGATTAATTTGTTATTTAACTTGTTTAGTAGCTCTGTAGATATGATGGGTCATGTTGGCGGTCTAATCGGTGGACTATTAGTCGCGACGGCTTTTGCTGTTCCAAATCGTGAAGAAGCATTTAATAAGCACGAGCGAATTATGGCCACGTTAATTTTTATTTTTCTTGTCGTAATTTGTCTGTTATTGGGTTTTAAAAAATACGGTTTACCTGTATAATAAGGAAGTGTTTTCGTATGGAAACGTTATATGATGTACAACAACTTTTTAAACAGTTTGGGATGTATATTTATGTCGGTGCACGGATTTATGATATTGAGTTAATGATGATTGAATTAAAAAAATTGTATGAAGGTCAATTGGTAGACCGAGATACGTATTTACAGGCCCGGCATATTTTGCAAAGAGAGCATCGAATAGAAGAATCTAGAGGGAAGCAGAAAGGAATCGACTAAATGGATAAGAAGATTATTGGGATTGATTTAGGTGGAACGACCATCAAATTTGCTATTTTAACAACCGATGGCGTTGTTCAACAAAAATGGAGTATTGAAACGAATATTTTAGAAGATGGCAAGCATATTGTGCCATCAATTATTGAAAGTATTCGTCACCGTATAGATCTTTATAATATGAAAAAAGAAGATTTTGTGGGAATTGGTATGGGAACACCAGGAAGTGTCGACATTGAAAAAGGAACTGTTGTAGGTGCCTATAATTTAAACTGGACGACTGTACAGCCTGTCAAAGAACAAATCGAATCTGCTTTAGGAATTCCGTTTGCCTTAGATAATGATGCCAATGTTGCCGCTTTAGGTGAGCGTTGGAAGGGCGCGGGGGAAAACAATCCCGACGTGATTTTTATTACTTTAGGAACAGGTGTCGGCGGAGGCATTGTTGCAGCGGGAGAATTGCTCCACGGTGTTGCTGGCTGCGCTGGTGAAGTTGGGCATGTGACGGTTGATCCTAACGGCTTTGACTGTACCTGTGGGAAACGTGGCTGTTTAGAAACTGTTTCTAGTGCCACTGGTGTCGTTCGTGTTGCACGTCATTTATCAGAAGAGTTTGCAGGTGACTCTGAACTGAAACAAGCGATTGATGATGGACAAGATGTTTCGAGTAAAGATGTTTTTGAATTTGCTGAAAAAGGCGATCATTTTGCTTTAATGGTTGTGGATCGTGTTTGTTTCTATTTAGGCTTAGCCACAGGAAACTTAGGTAACACGTTAAATCCAGATAGCGTGGTTATCGGTGGAGGTGTTTCTGCAGCAGGAGAATTTTTACGTAGTCGTGTCGAAAAATATTTCCAAGAATTTACCTTCCCGCAAGTTCGAAATAGTACAAAAATCAAATTAGCAGAGCTAGGTAATGAGGCCGGCGTCATTGGTGCCGCTTCACTAGCATTACAATTTTCAAAAGAGAAATAGAGAGGGCTTTTTAGAATGAGTATTTTATGGGTAATCAATGGCATTTTGCTAGTTATTGTACTAGCGATGGTATTCAATGAATTATATTTGAAAATTATGGTGAAACGTTCAGCAAAAATGCTGACGGAAGAAGAATTTAAAGAAACAATGCGTAAAGCACAAGTGATTGATGTTCGTGAGAAAGATACATTTGATGCTGGGCATATTTTAGGGGCGCGCAGCATGCCATACAGCATGTTAAAAACAACAATTGGTTCTCTTCGTAAGGATCAACCTGTTTATCTTTATGATCAGAAGAAAGCTTTAAGTATCCGAGCAGCTAATTTATTACGCAAAAATGGCTATACTGATATTTATATTTTAAAAGGCGGCTATGATGGCTGGACTGGGAAAGTGAAAAAGAGAAATAGTTAATAACAAAAAGAGTTGGTCTTCATTGAGACCAACTCTTTTTGTATAGGAAAGCTTAATAGAGATGTTGCTTTTTGTCAGTCCTCACTTTTTGAGCTACAATAAAGAGAAGAGGTGAAGGCAGATGATTCAAATCAAGCGAGCATATGAAGCACCGACAGAGCAAGATGGCTACCGTGTTTTAGTTGACCGTATTTGGCCACGAGGAAAATCCAAGGAATCTGAAAAGTTAGATGAATGGCTCAAAGAAGTGGCCCCAAGTACAGAGCTACGGAAATGGTTTAATCATGAAGCAAATAAATATCCCGAGTTTAAACAAAAATACCAAGAAGAATTGAAACATGAGCCAACTGCCACAGCGTTTAAGCAGTTACAGACGATTGTAAAAAATCAGCCAGTAGTCACGCTGGTCTATGGGGCGAAAGATACAGTGCATAATCAAGCGGTTGTCTTAAAAGAATTATTAGAAAAATAGAGTAGGTGATTGGATGAAAATTGCAATTGTAGGTGCTGGACCCAGAGGCTTATCAGCTGCAGAACGAGTCATTGAATGGGCTCGTAAAACGGAAATAAATGTTCAGCTCACGTTGTTTGATCCATACGGTCCAGGTGGGAAAATTTGGCGAGCAGAGCAACCTAATTATTTATTAATGAACACCGTGATTAGTCAAGTCACTTTATTTACAGATGAATCTTTTAGTGGCGAAGGACCAATTGTCAAGGGCCCCACTCTCTATGAATGGACCCAAACAGAAGCTGCGCAGTACATTCAACAGCAACAACCCTATAATTATCTTGAGTTGTTGAAAGAATGTCATCGCCTTGGACCGAATGATCACTGCTCGAGGGCTTTTTATGGCATGTACCAAAAATGGTTTTATACGTATTTAGCCACGAGGTGTAACGAACAAACATCGCTGACGTTTTTTAAAGAGCCAGTAACTGCTGTGCGGGCAGGAGAGGATAACTATTATGTGTATACTCAATCCATTGAGTTTACGGCAGACAAAGTAATTTTAGCTTTGGGTCACCAAGAAAATGAATTAACGACTGTTGAACAAGAGCTTGCGGACTACGCCAAGGAGCATCGTTTGTTTTATTCTTCTCCTAAAAATGCGGCGGATGCTTTATTGGCACTTGCCAATATACCTGCAAAACAACCCGTTGTGTTAAAAGGCTTAGGTTTGGCATTTTTTGACTATTTATCTGCCTTGACGATTGGCCGCGGGGGTGTTTTTTCTCGTCAAAATGGCCGCTTACGTTATGAACCTTCTGGAAGAGAGCCTATTATTATTGCTGGTTCTGGTCGCGGTTTTCCTTCTCATCCTCGAGGGATTAATCAAAAAGGCTACGGGGAAACCTATCAGCCTGTTTTTTTAACCGAAACGTATTTAGCTGAATGTCGTAAAAAAGGACAGGTTACAGGCGCAGAGTTTTTTGGGTATTTAAAAAAAGAAGTGGAATATGTGTATTACACTTGCTTAATCGAAGAAAAATATCCGCATCTTTCTAAAGAGGCCTTTCAACAGCTGTTTATTCAAACCAAGGGAGCGCCGGAAAGCCTAGCCCACTTTGAAAAACAAGATTGGTTTGATTGGCAAGCGTTAGAACATCCTGAAACAAAGAAAACCACTCATGAAAGTTTTCGTTCGTTTTTACTAGAGTATTTAAAATGGGATATTCAAGAAGCAGAGAAAGGCAATCTTAGCGGTCCTTTGACCACTGCTTTAGACAGTTTAAAAGATTTAAGAGATCAGATTCGCTTTGTCTTGGATGAAGGGTTATTAACGAATGACGAGAGTCAGAAGTGGTTGTGGCACTGGTTTACCCCGTTGAATACCTTTTTGTCGGTGGGACCTTCTGTTGAAAGAACAGAAGAGCTACAGGCGTTAGTTGAACTGGGATTAGTCACGATTCTGGGGCCAGAAATGCGTGTCGAAATGAAAGCGGGTCAATTTATTACTTATGCTAATTTGTTTCCGGAAAATCGGTATAATAGTCACTTTTTAATTGAAGCGCGCATTCCCAAAGTCAATAATGAAAAAAGTTTGAATCCTTTAACGAGGCAGTTGTTAGCCGATAAGCTAGCTACGCTCCATCAACTGGCATTATCCGATGGTCAAATAGTCAAAACAGGTGCACTCTTGATTGTGCCTGCCACGAATCAAGTCATCACAAAAGATGGACAGGTGGCGACAGGCCTTTTTAGTTGTGGTATTCCAACAGAAGGTATTCATTGGTTAACAGCCGCTGCAGCTCGTCCTGGTGTGGATCCTTGGAATATGCGCGATATGGATCGGATTGCTGCTACTATTTTTAATAGTTAAGAAAAATAGTCAGCTCCTTTGGTAAAAAAGAAAGCATAACAAGTGGTCATCCATCAAAGCGATGGATGACCACTTGTTATGCTTAAGAGAATCAACCGAGCCAGAAGCGCTTCTGTTGATTTCTTGGCGTTAGATTTTTTATCTCAACGTCACAGCTATTTTTTAACGTGCAATACGTTTACGCATCGCTTTTTTACGGTTTTCTTCAATCATATCTTCTTTTTCTTCAATTGGATCAATGACTGTTTTTTTAATAGTTGTAGCCACACCGGCTAAAGCAGCAACTGTGATAGCAGTACCGACTAACATACCTGATACAAATTTTTTCATCGTTCATTCCTTCTTTCAAATTGTATTTGTTTCTATTATGACGGAAAAAAGCAAAAAAATCCAATAGTTACAATGATTTTTCATAAACTCTACGACTAATTTAGAGATTTGTTAAAATTTACCAAGTCTTTTCTGTATTTTTATAGGAAAAATGAATAAGGAGAAATGGCCAAATTAAATCCTGTTTACAAAATGAAATAATTCAGAAGTAGACCTTATTTAATGGTACAATAGAAAAAGAAATTAGGGAGTAAAAGGAGCGTATTTATGTCTATTTTAGTATTAGGTGGCGCAGGCTACATTGGCTCACATGCCGTCGATCAATTAATTTCAAAAGGATATGCCGTTATTGTTGTTGATAATTTATTAACGGGTCATCGTTCAGCAGTTCATGAACAAGCGACTTTCTATGAAGGCGATATTCGTGATAAAGCTTTTTTACGTAGCGTCTTTGAAAAAGAATCAATTGAAGGTGTGTTGCACTTTGCGGCCAATTCTTTAGTAGGAGAATCCGTGGAGAAACCGTTAATGTATTTCAATAACAATGTTCACGGCACTCAAATTGCCTTGGAAGTCATGCAAGAATTCGGAGTGAAACATATTGTTTTTTCTTCCACAGCGGCCACTTATGGCGAACCAAAAGCAATGCCTATTACAGAAGAAACCCCAACGAATCCTAAAAATCCGTATGGGGAAAGTAAATTAATGATGGAAAAAATCATGAAATGGTGCGACAACGCTTATGGAATGAAATATGTTGCTTTGCGTTATTTTAATGTTGCGGGAGCAAAAAAAGATGCCTCAATTGGTGAGGATCACACGCCAGAAACGCATATTGTGCCAATTATTTTACAAGTGGCATTGGGCCAACGAGCAGAGCTAAGCATTTTTGGGGATGATTATGATACACCAGATGGCACGTGCATTCGAGATTATGTTTACATTGAAGACTTGATTGCAGCACATATTTTGGCTTTAGAATACTTGAAAAATGGCGGCGAAAGTGACGTCTTTAACCTGGGTAGCAACAACGGCTATTCTGTTAAAGAAATGTTAGATGCTGCACGCGAAGTGACAGGTCAAGAAATTCCTGCGACAATCGCGCCACGCCGAGCAGGGGATCCTAGTACGTTAATTGCTTCTAGTGAAAAAGCCAAACGAGTTTTAGGCTGGCAACCAGAAGTAACTGAGGTCAAGGATATTATCGCCACCGCTTGGCAATGGCATCAAGCTCATCCACATGGATATCAAGAAAAGTAATAGGAGGAATGAATCGATGACCACGAGTCAAATGATTGCCGATTTTACCACACTTGCTATTCAAGCAGGTGGTTGGATGGAATTGGATCGCTTATATCTTCAGAACCGTTTATTATCAATGATTGGTGAACAAGAATTAGGCGAAGTAGACATACGGCCTGTGGCAACACCCGCCGCTGATTTGGCGGAACAATTGTGTCAAGTTGCGAGTGCCAACCAACTTGTAAAAACAGAGCAACAAAAAGAACAGTTCATGGTGCAATTGATGGATTTGTTGACACCGCCACCTTCTGTGGTTAATGCTTTTTTTGCACAACATTATGCCAAAGAGCCACAAGAGGCTACCGAGTATTTTTACCAACTTTGTCAAAAAAACGGTACGGTCATTGAACAGGAAGAACCTGTTGTTTTTTCAACAGTCTATGGTGATTTTTTAGCAAATAAGGTCCACAGTGAGGCGCCAAAAGCAACGCTCTCTGCACAAAGCTATCCCCGCTGTGAATGGTGCATGGCAACAGAAGGCTACCAGGGAAGTCAGCAATTTCCTGCGACTACGAACCATCGAGTGATTCGAATGAACTTAGATGGCGAAAGCTGGGGGTTTTCCTTTGTAAAACAGGCACAATATCAGCAACAAGGTGTGATTGCGTTTGAAAAACATCAGTCAGCGAAACGTTCAATTAAGACTTTTCAGCAATTGTTGAAAATTGTTGAGGTCTTTCCTCATTATTTTGCTGGGATTGATGCTGACTTTGAACAAAATGAGCATGTCTATTATCAAACGGGTTTGCAACAATTTCCATTAGCCGAAGCGAGCATTTCAGAATATGTTGAGTTAGCTAACTATCCTTTAATCAACGCAGGAATGGTGAATTGGCCAGTTGCGACATTTCGCCTAGAGGGACCGAATGCGTCAGAAGTTGCCCAAGCCGCAAATGATATTTTTGAGCAATGGCAAATGCTAAAACTGCCAACGGATGAGATACAAATCGTTGCCCGACGAAAAGAACTTTTATATGTCATGGACTTAATTTTTAGTCGACCTCAAGCAAAGCCTTCGTTAACGTTAGCAGAAGTCCAAGGTTTAACGACTTGGAACAACCAGAAAACGCAGGCACTTGAAACTGTCGCTTCAGCGTATCAACAGCGATTAAAAGAAGCCAGTGCGTTTGCAGAAACAAGTGAAGGAAAAGCGGCTTTTTTAGCAATGGTTGCGCCAGTGACTCATTAAAAGAAAAAAGATGCCGAATGACTAAAAATCACGTATAATAGATAAGAATGAAAAATAAGGGAGGGTAAAAAATGGCTTATCAAGCACTTTATCGGGTCTGGCGTTCACAACGTTTCGATGACGTAGTAGGACAAAAAGCAATTACTCAGACACTGAAAAATGCGATAGTGCAAAAGAAAACATCTCATGCCTATTTATTTACTGGCCCTCGTGGTACAGGTAAAACCAGTGCCGCAAAAATTTTCGCTAAAGCGATTAACTGTAAACATAGTCAAGATGGTGAACCTTGTAATGTTTGTGAAACCTGTGTAGCCATTACGGAAGGTCGTTTAAATGATGTCATTGAAATTGATGCGGCGAGTAATAATGGTGTGGAAGAAATCCGTGATATTCGTGATAAAGCAAAGTATGCACCGACACAAGCCGAGTACAAAGTTTATATTATTGATGAAGTTCATATGCTATCAACAGGCGCGTTCAATGCACTTTTAAAAACCTTGGAAGAACCGCCACAAAATGTTATTTTTATCTTAGCAACGACTGAACCACACAAGATTCCGTTAACGATTATCTCACGGACGCAACGCTTTGATTTTAAGCGAATTAGTACGCAAGATATCGTCGATCATATGGCCCATATCATGCAGGAAATGGCTCTCGATTATGAGGAACAAGCCCTTTATGTGATTGGGCGTGCTGCGGAAGGTGGGATGCGAGATGCCTTGAGTATCTTGGATCAAACGATTTCCTTTAGTGATGAAAAAGTAACACTGGAAGATGCAATGCAAGTGACAGGCAGCCTAACCTATGAAATGATGGATCATTATATTCAGTGTTGTGTCGCCGGTGATGTTGAACGAGCATTAGAAGGCTTGGAAAGTATTTTAGGCGAAGGCAAAGAAGCGCGCCGTTTCTTAGAAGATTTGTTATTATATTGTCGAGATTTGCTGATGTATCAGCAAGCACCGAAGTTATTAGCAGAAAAAGCAGGAACTTTGACAGAAGCATTTAAGGAACTAGCTACACAAACACCTGCTGAAAAAATCTACCAACTAATCCAAATTTTAAGTGACACACAAAATGAGATCCGCTTTACCAACAATGCGAATATCTATCTGGAAGTAGCCACTGTCAAATTAGCTAAAACGGTGCAACCCAATAAACACAACACGCCAGAAACAGCTAATCAAGATGGTAGTGCAGAGGGAAACCCAGAATTAGCAGATTTACAAAATCAAATCGGGCAACTGAAGAAAGAACTGGCTGAATTAAAGAAACACGGTGTAGCTGCTAAAGAAGCAGATGCGCCACGTCAACAAGCACGACCACAAGCGTCAAAAAGTTCGTTCCGCGTACCCACAGAACGCGTATATCAAGTCCTAAACGAAGCGACTAGAACACATTTAATGAATGTAAAAAATGTCTGGGAAGACTTACTGCAAACATTATCTGTGACTCAACGAGCGATGCTCAAAGCTAGTGAACCTGTCGCAGCGAGTCCTAAGGGCATCGTGGTGGCATTTGACTATGAGATTGTTTGTGCTCGTGCAACAGACGATGAAGAGATGCAGTTAGCTTTCAATAATAATTTAAGCCGTTTGATGGACTATACACCAGAAATGGTCTGCATTACTAGAGAAAGCTGGCCAAAACTAAGACAAAGTTTTATTAACCAAAATCAGGGCAGTTTGAATCATTCTGAACCTGAAAATGAAATGGCTCGTCTAGCGGACGAACCGCCTGTAACAAATGAACATTCACAAGAAAATCCAGTAGTAGATGAAGCAATCGCTATGTTTGGTGAAGAGCTTGTCGAAGTACTAGATGATTAATATGAAGGAGTAGAGGAATTATGATGCGAGGAATGGGCAACATGCAAGGCATGATGAAACAAGTACAAAAAATGCAAAAAGAAATGGCCAAAGCGCAAGAAGCGCTAAATGAAAAAGAATTTATCGGTGAAGCCACCAATCAACTTGTGACAGCGACCTTTACTGGTGATCGCACAATGAAAGATTTGACCATTAAAGAGGACGTGGTTGATCCTGAAGACGTTGATATGTTACAAGATTTAGTCATTATGGCTGTCAACGATGCGTTAGTAAAAATTGAAAAAGAAACCGAAGCAACTTTAGGTAAATACACCAAAGGAATGCCAGGATTCTAAATAATAAGACCAACGAAAGTATGAAAAACGTCATGCCCAAAAAATCGAACTTTTTGGGCATGATGTTTTTTCTGTTTTTGTGGGAAAACTCTTTGGCAATTTTAGTAGTCGCTTCCAAAAAACTATGCTATACTAAAGCCAATTGAAGAGAAACATTTGGGGTGCTATTAGCTGAGATTATACCCATGGAACCTGAAACAGTTAGGACTGGCGCAGGGAAATGTCTTGAAATTTTGACCGATTATTGCACCCAACTACGTTTATTTGTGGTTGGGTTTTTCTGTCTTTTTCAGTCGCGCCTCCTTTTGCTTCTCGCAGAAAGGAGTTTTTTTACGTGGAAAAAAATCGAATCCACAGAGTTACGTTACTAGCTTTAATGATTGCGATGGACGTCGTATTATCACCATTAATGCGAATTGAGGGAATGGCCCCTATGTCCAGTGTCATGAACATTATTGCCGGAGTTTTATTAGGTCCTCTTTATGGAACGCTCATGGCACTTGTCTGCGGCTTAATCCGTATGACATTCTTAGGTATTCCGCCATTAGCGTTAACAGGTGCCGTCTTTGGCGCGTTTTTTGCTGGTTTATTTTATCAATGGGGACAAAAATTAGGCTGGTCGATGCTAGGGGAAATTTTTGGTACAGGCATCATTGGCTCGTTATTGTCCTATCCTGTAATGGTTTGGTTTACTGGCAGTAAGCAGAATTTTTATTGGTTCATTTATACACCACGATTTATTGGTGCCACACTGATTGGTTCAGTGATTGCTTGGCTTGTCTTAGTAAAACTGAAAGAAACTCGAGTATTTAAACAAACACAGGAATTATTTTTGGGAGGGTACTTTTATGAAAACAAGCGTTAAGTTTGAAACGATTTTTCCACTGACAACGGCACCATTAATTCAGTGCATTACGAATGAAATTACGTGTGAGTCTATGGCGAATGCATTACTTTATATTGATGCTAAGCCCATTATGGCAGATGATCCCCGGGAATTTCCGCAGTTGTTTCAGCAAACCAGTGCCTTGGTTTTGAATTTAGGCCATTTATCACAAGAACGAGAGCAAAGCTTGTTAGCAGCTAGTGATTATGCTCGGCAAGTGAATAAACCGACCGTAGTCGATTTAGTCGGTTATGGCGCCAGTGATATTCGGAGTGAAGTCGGGGAAAAGCTGGTGCACAATCAGCCAACCGTTGTGAAAGGGAATCTTTCAGAAATGCGGACTTTTTGCCAGTTGGTGAGTCATGGCCGAGGAGTGGATGGCAGCCCTTTGGATCAAAGTGAAGAAGCAATTGAGGAGCTGATTCAAGCTTTACGTCAACAAACACAAAAGTTTCCCCAGACGGTATTTTTAGCAACAGGGATTCAAGATGTTTTGGTTAGCCAAGAGCAAGTGATTGTCTTACAAAATGGCGTTCCTGAGTTGGATTGTTTCACTGGCACGGGCGATTTAGTCGGCGCATTAGTTGCCGCTTTATTAGGTGAAGGCAACGCGCCAATGACTGCGGCAGTAGCCGCAGTGAGCTATTTTAATCTTTGCGGAGAAAAAGCCAAGACTAAGAGCCAAGGGCTGGCCGATTTTCGCCAAAATACGTTAAATCAGTTATCTCTTTTAATGAAGGAGAAGGATTGGTTTGAGGCGGTGAAAGGACGAGTGCTATGAGAGAGCAATTGAAAGTTTATTTGGTGACAGGCCGGTATGATTTTAGTGATACTGAATTTTTAAAACGAATTGAAACTGCTTGTCGCAGTGGAGTGACATTGGTCCAACTGCGCGAAAAGGAAGTGTCAACACGGCGCTTTTACGAATTAGCAGTGAAAGTTAAAGTGGTAACAGATGCGTATCAGATTCCGTTGATTATTAATGATCGTGTTGATATTTGCTTGGCAGTGGATGCAGCAGGTGTGCATATAGGGGATGATGAATTACCGGTTGCTCTTGTGCGAAAACTGGTTGGGTCCACAAAAATCGTAGGTGTTTCAGCCAAAACGGTGGCACGAGGAGTTGAAGCGGAAAACGAGGGCGCCGATTATTTAGGCGTGGGCGCAATTTTCCCCACAACGACTAAGGACAGTCCGTTAACTTCTTTGCAGACACTTTCTGAAATTGCCGCAGCAGTCACGATTCCTGTTGTAGCGATTGGTGGAATCAAAGAAGAAAATATAGAACAACTTATGGGAACGGGAGTGGCTGGTGTTTCACTGGTCAGTGAAATTATGCTGGCTGAACAGATAACCGAGAAAGTTCAAGGGTTGATGCGTGTAACGGAGCGAATGTTGGAGGCGAGAAAATGACCGAATATAATTTGACACCACAAGTAGTCACGATTGCTGGTTCTGATTCTGGTGGGGGAGCTGGCATGCAAGCAGATTTAAAAACATTTCAAGCACGGCAGGCATTTGGCTTAAATATTGTCATTGCATTGACGGCACAAAATACGTATGGCGTACAAGATAGCTTACCGATTCCTAGTTCATTTATTGATGCACAATTTCAATCACTGGCGGCTGATTTTAAAATTGGGGCAGCGAAAACGGGGATGTTAGCAGATAGTGAGCGTGTCGAAGCTGTCGTTCGTAATTTACAGAAAGTTGATTTTGGTCCGTTGATTGTCGATCCTGTAATGGTGGCTAAAGGTGGACATCATTTGTTAGAAGCCGAGGCAGTTCAAACAATTAAAGAGCAACTGTTGCCACTAGCAACGGTCGTGACACCTAATTTACCAGAAGCGGAAGTTTTACTAGAGACGACCATCAAGACAGAGCAAGAAATGCAGACCGCAGCAAAAAAATTACAACAATTGGGCACAAAAAATATTATTATGAAAGGCGGACATAGCACAAATCAACAAGCGGCTGATTATGTGTTAATGGAAGACGGTTCGAGCTTTTGGCTAAGTGCACCACGAATTGTAACGAAAAATACTCATGGAACAGGAGATACTTTTTCAGCGTGTATCGCAGCCGAATTAGCAAAAGGTACGCCGTTAGAAGCGGCGATTGTGATTGGCAAACAGTTTATACAAGGGGCCATTAGCCAAGCAATTTCTGTTGGACATGGCCACGGACCCACTAATCATTGGGCCCAATTAACGCAAGATATTCAAGTTATTAAAGCATAAGAAGAGCCTGGGGAAAAATCATTTTAGATTTTTCCCCAGGCTCTTAAATAGCTTAAAGCTCTTTTTTGATATAGTTTATAAACGTTTTATTCACTAATCTTCACATTTTAAATAAATTTCTTGGCCTTGTTCTTGCAAATGAGCCACGTGGGATTCTCCCCAATTACATAAGTTATCTAAGACAGCAGAGAGGCTTTGACCATAATCGCTTAAATAATATTCGACTTTTGGTGGAACTTGGTTGTAAACTTTCCGCTCGATAATGTTGTCTTCTTCGAGTTCCCGTAATTGTTCTGTCAGCATTTTTTGACTAATGCCAGTAATGCCGCGTTTTAAATCGCTGGGGCGCATGGCGCCGTGCCGTAAATTACACAGAATAATTGGTTTCCATTTGCCGCCAATAACATCCATCGTTGCTTCGACACCAATCGCATATGTACGAGTTTCCAAAAAACATTCCTCCTTAATAGGTTGATAATAACCAAAAGTTACTAAAAGGTACCTATGATACAAAAAAGTAGGTACTTATCAAAATTTCAATCTTAGTATATAGTAATTTTTGTTGAAATTCAAATGTTTTTTAGGAGGAAGAGAATGGAAAAGAAAATTTCACCAAATTTAACGCTCTTTGCATTAGCTATCAATGCTTTCGCAATCGGTTCAACAGAATTTATTAGTGTGGGTTTATTACCAATGATTGTTAAAAGTTTTCATATTAGTCTTTCCCAAGCAGGTTTGACTGTTTCTTTGTACGCTTTAGGTGTGACGATTGGGGCGCCGTTATTAACAATTTTGACAGGAAAATGGAATCGTCGCTCATTAATGCTAGGGATTATGCTTCTTTTCATTAGTGGGAATTTAATTGCTGCGTTTGCGCCAACGTTTATTATTTTATTGGTAGGACGGATACTTTCTGCATTGGCGCATGGCATTTTCATGTCTGTTTCGACTGTCATCGCCGCAGATGTTGTGCCGCCATCACGTCGTGCCAGCGCCATTGCTATTATGTTTACGGGCTTAACGGTTGCAACAGTGACTGGCGTACCTTTAGGGACGTTTATTGGGCAACAAACAGCTTGGCATATGTCCTTTCTTTTTATAGCCAGTATTGGCTTGGTGGGACTGATTGCTAGTTATTTTTTAGTTCCCAAAAATTTACCGATACCAGGGAAGGTTGACTTAAAAGGAATCACGCGGATTTTTACGAACAAACCCCTCGTTTTATCTTTTCTAATTACTGCTTTTGGTTATGGTGGAACGTTTGCTGCATATACGTACTTGTCACCGTTATTGGAAAATTTAGGCTTTTCAGCCAACGCGGTAGTGATTATTTTAGTTGTTTATGGCGTAATGGTCGCAATTGGCAATACAGTAGGTGGTCACTGGGCAAATAAAAAACCCTTAGATTCGTTAGTAAAAATGTTTAGCTTATTAATTCTGTCCTTAGTCTTTTTATTTATTACTGTTTTAATGGATAACAGTCTTCTAGGCTTATTAGCAAGTTTGATGTTGGGTCTATTTGCCTTTATGAATGTACCTGGTTTACAACTATATGTTGTAGAATTAGCGGAAAAGTATGTTCCAGAAGATATCACTTTGGCCTCAGCTTTTAATATTGCAGCCTTTAATATTGGGATTACCGTTGGCTCAATGACAGGTGGGGTGGTCACAGATCATTTATCAGTAACATATACACCGATTTTTGGTGGTTTTATCGTGTTAATTGCTGTCTTGTTCGTACTTTATATTCGGAAGCAAGAAGAACAAAAAAACAACTATCTTTAGAAAACTAAAAAAAGCAGCTGGTTACTATGGAACTGACCAGCTGCTTTTTTTTAAGCTTTTTTGCGGAAATAATTCCAGCAAGCAATTAAAACAATTACTAATAAGGTTAACAAGAAAATCAGAGAAATGAGGGAGCCCATCGTTGTCCCCTGAGCAAAATTATCTGCGTGGTCTTGAGCGATATTAATAATCGTCGCTACAATGGCCGTCGCAATAGCGCCAGAAAATTGTTGAAGTGTATTAAATAACGTATTGCCGTCGCCAAAATCTTTCTCCTCTAACAAGCTCATACCAGTCGTCATCATATTACTGTATGCAAAACCTAGACCAATCATATAGGTAACATGTCCAGCGACGAATCCTAATAAAACAGGCATCTCTAGTAAAATTGTTAAAGCTAGCCAACCGATTGTCGCCAAACTTAAGCCAAATAATATAGGTTTTTTAGCGCCGTATTGATCCAACACTCGTCCAGAAAGTGGTGCCAAAATGGCCCCGACTGTAGCACCTGGCAGCATGACTAGCCCAGCTACAAACGCATTTTTTCCAAGGACGATTTGAACAAAGTTTGGTAAGACAAAGGAAATACCTAACAATAAGAATTGACAAACTAAAAAGCCACATAAAAATAAAACGAAGGCGGGATTTTTTAAAATTGTCAAACGAACTAGTGGCTGTTCAGCGGTCGTTGCTCGTTTATAAAAAATAACAAAGCCAGTAACGGCTGCCAGAAGTGAAAGCCAGCCAAACAATGTACCAATTTTACTTAAAAACATCAACAAACCACTAAATAACAGGGCAATACCAATTAAACTAACCAAATCAAGAGTGGTGGTTTTTTTAACAGGTATTTCTGGAATAGCAGATAATCCCATAAACAAAGAAAGCAGTAAAACAGGAATTAAGAATAAAAAGATGGCGTGCCAAGATAGGGAAGATGTTAAAATTCCACCATACGTTGGACCAATGGCTGGAGCAATTGAAGTGGTCAATGTGCCTACCCCCATCATCGTTCCCCGTTTTTCCAGCGGGGTAAAGTTCAAAATAATATGAAACATCAGTGGCAAAGCAATCCCAGTGCTAGCCCCTTGGAAGAGTCGGCCTAATAACAAGATACTGAAAGATGGCGAATAGACATCAATCGCTAAACCAATCAAAAAGAAAAGATTCGCAACAATAAATAAGCGTCTTAACGAATAGGTTTTTAATAAATAATTGGATAAGGGCACCATGATAGAAATAACTAATAAATAAATCGTTGTCACCCACTGCACGGTACCGGTGGAAACACCAAATTCCTTTGTTAATGTCGGAAAGGTTACATTCATTGCTGTTTCAATTAATACGCCAGCAAAAGACATAATTCCTGTCGCTAAAACGGCAGGGAATAATCGTACGTTTTTTTGTTCCATTTAATCACCTCTATAGTTTTCATTTTTTCGTAAAAAAATAGAAGCAGTTTCTATAAGAATAGAAACCGCCTCTCTCTCGACACGCAACTTGCGTGTTATCTGTACGATTTGTTTACATGTTGCATTGTAAACAGTTTTTAGGCAATCGTCAAGCAGAAAATAATTAACGTTGCATGAAGAAACTAATAATTGCAAAAATAGCAATGTGAGCTGGATAGAAAATATAAAAGAAATTCCGCATGCCACGGCCTTTTTCACCATTATAAAGAACAATTGGAATCGCTGCTAAAATCATCATCCATTGGTGGTTCACCCCGAATAGTTCTTGGAAATTATAGCTGGCTGCTGAAATCAACGCAACAACGCCAATTGCTGAAATTTGTAACCACTTTTTGCCATGGAATAAATAAAAAGCTACGGCCAAGAGAACAAATAAAAACCCACCTTCTGTCATCATTAGTGATGGCACAATCAGATTGAAAATTTGGAAACCAATTAAGATAGCAGGGTTGCTTAATATGTCTGGAGAACTAAAAACAACGAGAGGTAGGGCACTGATTAATAAAGGCACAATAAACCAAAGAAGCCCTTTACCAATTTGTTTTTGTTTAAAATAGTCCATAGACTGCATGTAGACCGTACCTAAAAATAACGTCCCAAAAATATTATTGATAATTAAGCCACCTGTTGAAAAATACGCATTTAAAATGCCGTTCAGAATCCCCATAATCCAGAAGCCTAACAATAACCGGAACATGTATTTTCGCCGATTGCTTGTGTGAATGAAGCCTTCAGAACTTTCAAATAAGAAAATAGGTGCAGCAATTCGTCCAATCCATCCGAACCAACCAGGCACGCCTAAAAAACTAAAAAATTGCAATAGATGGTCAAAGACCATTGAAATAACCCCAATGACTTTCAAATGAAAGCCAGTTAATGTTTTACCCATAGTATAAACGCCTCTCTTTCATAAAGAACAATATAACAAAGTCCAGAAAAACCAACCATTTATTTGCCTAACAGTTATCTTACAAAATTGTTTGATTTCTTCAGCTTTTGATGAAAGAAAAAAGTGCCAAGACTAGTTTTTATAATTATTCTATGCTATAGTAAAAGTACATTTTAATAAAAAACATTTGGGGTGCTGTTATGGCTGAGATGATACCCATTGAACCTGATGCAGTTAGTACTGTCGCAGGGAAATGCCGATTTACTTTGATTTTTCACGCACTCATTCTGTCCTAGGATGAGTGTGTTTTCTTTTATCAGGGTTTATTTAAGTCACTCCTTTTGCTTTTTGTTAAGAGAAAGGAGTTTTTTTATTGAAAAAATGGTCATTGCAACAAGTCGTCTTACTCGCTTTTTTAGCCTTTTTGTTTGGCGGTGTTTTTATGGGGGCAGGATTCCTCTATGCGTTATTGAATGCTGCGCTGTTACCATTAGGACTGAGTCCATTTGCCAATGAGCTTTTATTTGGAATGTGGACCATGGTGGCACCAATTGCAGCGATGCTGATTCCACGAGCGGGAAGTGCTGTTTTGGCGGAAGTTTTAGCCGCTTTGGCAGAAATGCTTTATGGTTCGTATTTCGGACCTAGTGTATTAATTTCTGGTGTGATTCAAGGCCTAGGTAGTGAAAGTGGCTTTTTTGTGACACGCTACAAACGGTACGATACACTAACGTTATTTTATAGTGCGATTGGGACGACTATTTTTAGTTATGTGTATGAATACTTTAAGTTTGGTTATGGCAATTACGGTCTGGGGATGAACATTGCTTTAATTAGCGTTCGGTTCGTTTCTATTTGTTTCTTTGGTATTTTCTTAACGAAAGTTATTTTACGAATGTATCAGTCTGCGCAAGGGTTAGCTGTGAAGGCAAAATGAATAGTATCCAATTAAAAGCTGTGTCTTTTTCACGAGAACAACCCTTGTTTGAAAAGACAAATTTAGCAATTCCTCAAGGAACGTTTTCCTTATTAATTGGCGATAGTGGTAGTGGAAAATCAACGCTCTTACGATTAATTGCCGGATTTGCTCCGCTTGATTACCAAGGAGAAATTTTGGTTGAAGGAATGGAACGCCGACAATTATCAACTCGTGAAAAGGCGCAAAAAATTGGCATGCTGTTTCAAAACCCCAGTCAACAATTTACAATGAAAACCTTGGAACGAGAACTGATTTTTGCTTTAGAAAATTTAGGAATCCCGCCTGAAGAAATGAATCGAAAAATCCAAACAGCGCTTCAACTTGTACAGACTCAAACCTTATTCACACGAGAATTAGCGACGTTATCTGGTGGTGAAAAACAAAAAGCGGCGTTGACAGTTCTGCTAGCAATGAACCCAGATATTCTTTTATTAGATGAACCTTTTGCAAGCATTGATCCAACCTCTCGAAAACAATTTATTCAAATTTTAGCAAGACTCCATCAAGCAGGCAAAACGATTTTGGTGTGCGACCACGATTTCAACGATTACGCTGATGTTGTGGACCAAGTCGTCACGTTGAAAAATGGCCAGTTTGAAAAGCAACCGTTGACGTTTATCAAAACAAAACCGCAGACATTTCAGCTTACAACTTCTGTGGTAAAACAACCAATGCTCCAATTGAAAAATTTTCGTTTGTCTCAGGGAAAACGAGTGCTACTTGAAGAAAAAGAAGCGCTTTTTTTTAAAGGAATTACCACGTTGACGGGGCCAAATGGGGCGGGGAAATCCACCTTATTAAAAGCCATCGTTCAGAGACAAAAATATCAAGGAAAAATGTTCTTGGCGGGCCGCCGCTTGCGGGCTTCAAAAAAATTGTATCAACACATGACATTAGCGGTGCAACAAGCCAATCGTCAGTTTGTCACGTTGACTTTACGAGAAGAGCTTTTGTTTGGTCAGAACATGACAGCAGAAAAAAGAAGAAAACAAGAGGAAGCCTTAACTTTTTTAGGTTTAAAAGAAAAACTAGAGTACAGTGTTTTTCAACTAAGTGAAGGGCAAAAAAAGATGGTGCAATTAATTAGTTTGCTGAGCTTAGATTTGGACTGTTTACTTTTAGATGAACCTTTTGCTGGATTAGATGAGCGAGCATGCAATTATTTTGTTGAATGGATCAAAGAAAAAAGTGCGCAACAAGATTTTCTAATCGTCACGCATCGGCTAGAACCTCTCTCTGGCGTGAGCAATTACCGAATAGAATTGCTGCAGCAACAACTGATTATCTGGCAGGAGGGAACCACATGCAAATAAAGCAAACAAATGCAGCAATTTATGCTTCTTTGATTCTTATTTTGACCTTTGAATTATCTTTTTCTCAGTCAATTTTGGCAAATTTGGCGGTTTTTATGGGTTGTGTCATTTTTTTAATAGGCCAGCGAAAATCCCGCTTACTGCTTTGGTTATTTTTCTTGCCACTTTTACCAGCAATCGGGACGTTTTGGTCTATTTATTTGCATGGTACGAGTAGTCAACAAGCCTGGCTTTTGTTTAGTCGAACGTATGCCTTTGCCGGTTTAGGACTAGCTTTTGCTGTAGGCGTTGATTTTGAAGAATTATTGTTGTTATTGGAACAAAAGGGGCTAGCACCAAACTTTGTTTATGGAATTTTAGTGGTGGTTCACGCCTTACCGGAAGTGAAAAGAGAAATTAATGATTTAAAAGAAGCAAGCCTACTCCGTGGCAAAACGTTTCATTTTTGGTCGCCGATGCTTTATGTTAAAACACTGCTCGTTGCTGTTTCTTGGCGAGATAAATATACGGAAGCAATGTCTGCCCATGGCTATGAAGAAGGAGCCACCAGAAGTCGAAAAGAGCATTTTGTGTCAGCAAAAGTCAGTCTTGGGCTTGCTATTTTGATCATCATTTTTACAAATTTGTTTATTTTTCTAACGTAAAGGAGAAACCTATGACATTTACAGAACAAGCCAAAGAACAAGCGCAAGCTTCTTGGCAAGGAAGTTTTCAGCATCCTTTTATCACAGAGTTACATGAAGGAACCTTGAGTCCAACGATTTTTCGCTACTATTTAATTCAAGATCATTACTATTTAAAACATTTTAGTCAGCTTTATCGCTTGATTGCGGCACAAACGCAACAACCTCGATTGAAAAAATTACTCTTAACAAATGCGGAAAATCTCGCGTTGGGCGAATTAGCTATTCGTGAAACTTTTTTTGAAGAACTAGCAATTACGGAAGAAGAAGTTGCAGCGACACCGATTGCACCAACCGCTTATCACTATGTTTCTCATATGTATCGCCAACTTATTGAAGGAACGCCTAAGACGGCCGCAGCAAGTATGTTGCCTTGTTCTTGGCTCTATCAAGAAATTGGTGCACAGTTAGTCAAACAACACTCACCAGAGCCACTGTACCAACGTTGGATTGAAACCTATGCTGGGGAGGAAGCGTACCAACACGTCCAAGAGGAACGCCAACTGTTAGACCAATTATATGAAGAAAGTTCACCACAAGAACAAGCAGCTATGATCACCGCTTTTGTTATCAGCAGTGAGATGGAATACGCTTTTTGGGAAATGGCCTATACACACGAAACCTGGATTGGTTAATACAAAAGCAAGTCGTTTAGTGCTCGTAACTAACGACTTGTTTTTGTATTAGAAAGCAGTAATTGTCAGTTGCTTTTTTGACAGGGCGTGATAAGATATTCAGTGACGCAAAATCTGTTGTAACTCGCTCAGTAATAACAGAAACGCCTTGCTAAGAAAGGACTGTAGAAGCCTCATGAATTATCCAGAACCGATTGCAAAATTGATTGAAAGTTATATGAAATTACCAGGAATTGGTCAAAAAACAGCGACACGGCTTGCTTTTTATACAATTGATATGAAAGAAGAAGATGCTAATGCTTTTGCAAAAGCGCTAATTAGTGTCAAGAGAGATCTCCATTTCTGTAGTATTTGCGGAAATATTACTGAAGAAGATCCTTGTGAAATTTGCCAAGATAAAAATCGTGACCGTAGTATTATTTTAGTAGTGGAAGAACCAAAAGACGTTATGGCAATGGAAAAAATGCGTGAATATCAAGGTTTGTATCACGTACTCCACGGGGTGCTTTCACCGATGGAAGGAACAGGACCAGAAGATATTAATATTGCCTCTTTGATCAAACGATTGCACGATGATGAAGTGAAAGAGGTCATTATAGCAACAAACGCTACCACTGAAGGAGAAGCGACGGCGATGTATTTATCACGGCTCATTAAACCAGCTGGAATCACCGTTACTCGTTTGGCACACGGCTTGTCTGTCGGCAGCGATATTGAATATGCAGATGAAATAACCTTGCTAAAAGCAGTCGAAGGGCGTCGAGAAATTTAAAAGAAACATCGTTGGAAAAAGAAGTTGAAATCGAAGTAGGTCGTTTCTGTGAGAAAATGTCGCAGTTCAAGCTTTTCCGTACTTCTTTTTCAGTTTCTTTTTTTCAGCGGATGCATCACTTTAAATAGGACATAAGGATTTCAATTAGACTGATAGAGCAAGATGAAGTATAATAGATACAAGTAAAAATTGATTGGAGTTTTCGCACGTGCAGGGTATTTTTATAACATTTGAAGGTCCAGATGGCGCTGGCAAAACCAGTGTTTTGAAGGAAGTTTCTGAAAGATTAGCTAAAGAGTCAAAACGAAAAATTGTCACTACAAGAGAACCAGGCGGCATACCGATTGCCGAAAAGATTCGAACAGTTATTTTAGATCCAAGAAATGACAGAATGGATGAGCGAACAGAAGCTTTACTTTACGCAGCTGCTCGTCGTCAACATTTAGTGGAAAAAATCTTGCCAGCTTTGGAAGCGGGTCATTTAGTCCTATGTGATCGTTTTGTTGACAGCTCATTAGCCTACCAAGGCGCTGGGCGTAGAATTGGGATTGCCCCCATTGCTTCAATTAATGCGTTTGCGACAGAAGGTGTCTCACCAGATTTTACAATTTATTTAGACGTTGACTCAGATACTGGCTTACGGCGGATTCAAGAAAATCGAACACAGCAAATTGATCGCTTAGATTCAGAAGGATTAGAATTTCATCAACGTGTTCGTCATGAATATTTGAAATTAGCAGAAGAAAATCCACAACGTATCAAAAAGATTGATGCACGGATGAGTTTAGAACTTGTCGTAGAAGCAACGTATCAGGCGATTATTGAACGTTATCCAGAAAACTTTTAATTATAGGAAGGTGTAGACCATGAAGATTATTTTAGCCATTGTACAAGACAAAGATAGTAACCGATTAGCCAACGAATTTATTGATGCCAATATTCGTGCTACAAAATTATCCTCAACAGGTGGGTTCTTAAAAGCGGGAAACAGCACATTTATTATTGGGATTGATGATGAACGTGTCGACGAAACATTAGCTTTAATTAAAGAAACATGTCAATCAAGAAAACAATATGTTTCAACACCTGTGACTTTAGATATCACAATGGATGGCCAAATTCCTTATCCTGTGGAAGTTGAAGTAGGCGGCGCTACTTGCTTCGTCTTACCAGTTGAAGGATTCCATCAATATTAAGATGAATGAAGCACAACAGCTACAGCAAATGCAACCTTTGCTGTACAAGCAACTCCAAAAAAGTTTTGAGCATGGTCGTCTTGCCCATGCTTATCTTTTTGAAGGAGATACAGGAACTGGAAAACAAGAATTTGGCTTATGGATGGCGAAACATGTCTTTTGTACGAATTTAGTAAATCAACAGCCTTGTAACGAATGCCATAATTGTGTGCGGATTAATGAAAATGAACATCCAGATGTTTTAAGAATTGCGCCAGATGGGCAAACCATCAAAGTGAACCAAATCCGTGAATTAAAAGCGGAGTTTTCTAAAAGTGGGGTTGAGACTGCTAAAAAAGTTTTCTTAATTCAAGAAGCAGATAAAATGAGTACCGGCGCAGCCAATAGTCTCTTAAAATTTTTAGAAGAACCAGAAGGACAAATTTTAGCTATTTTAGAAACCACTTCGCTTTCTCGAATTTTACCAACGATTCAATCACGATGCCAAACCTTACATTTTCAACCATTAGTCAAAAAAACATTAATTGATCGCTTAATCAAACAGGGGATTGGTGAAAAGACTGCAACCCTTTTAGCTGAGCTGACAAATAGTTTTGAGAAAGCAGTTGAAATCTCTCAAGATGAATGGTTTAATGAAGCTAGGGAAATCATTTTGCAATGGTTTATTTATCTAAAAAGTAATGATTTACAGGCATTTATCTACGTTCAGAAGAAAATGGTCAAAGTATTTAAGGAAAAAGAACAACAAGCGCTTAGCTTTGACTTGCTCATGGTTTATTACCGTCAATTATTGGAAGAAAGTGTTGCGACACAGCAAGCCAAAAAAGTAACGGAAGAGCAGGCGGAACGGTTGGCGCTAATTTTGAAAGCACGCCAAAAATGGACTGCCAATGTTAGTTGGCAAAATGTTTGTGAACAATTAGTTATCCAAATGATTCACCCTAAATCATAAAGGAAAAAAGTGCCAAGTGGCATTCAGTTTCATAATATAGTAGGAACTTAGTTGTTTCAGCAAGTTCCTTAACCGATTGAAGCGACGTTCACTTGAACTAGATTAGGAGGAATAAAATGGTAGAAGTAGTAGGAGTTCGCTTCCGTGAAGCCGGTCATATCTATTATTTTGCTCCTGGAAAATCTGAGTATATTTATAATGAGAAAGTACTCGTTGAATCTCAACAGTCAAAACAATTAGCTACTGTTGCTATTCCTAAAAAAACAGTCGATTCAGACGATTTACCAGAGGACCTAAAACCCATTTTAAATAAAGCAACAGCCAATGATTTAGAAAAAGAACAAAAAAATTTGGCTGATGCAGAAGCTGCCAAAAGCATTGCCAATGAAAAAATTCGAGCTCATGACTTAAAAATGAAATTAGTGCGAGTAGAATATACCTTCGATCGTAGCAAAATGATTTTTTACTTTACGGCAGATGGGCGAATTGATTTTCGTGAATTAGTCAAAGACTTAGCGGCTATTTTCCGGACGCGAATTGAGTTACGTCAAATTGGTGTCCGAGATGAAGCGAAAATATTAGGTGGCATTGGCCCTTGTGGCAGACAACTGTGTTGCTCAACATTTCTAGGAGATTTTATGCCAGTTTCAATCAAAATGGCTAAAGATCAAGGGTTATCTTTAAATCCTGTCAAAATTTCGGGATTATGTGGCCGCTTAATGTGTTGTTTGAAATACGAAAACGACGAATATGAAGCCGCTAAAAAAGAATTACCAGATTATGGAAAAGAAGTAATAACACCAGATGGCAAAGGCAAAGTCGTCGGGTTGAATCTATTAAGTCGGATTGTCAAAGTTCGTCTGCATGGTCGTGAAATCGCAGCGGATTATGATTACGAAGAAATCAAAGAAGCTACTGCGAAAGTTGCTGCTGAAAAAGGTGATCAAAATGGATAAACGTTCGCTCTATGATGGATTAAATTCGTTGGAAACTGATTTAGACAGTTCAGTGACACAATTAAGAGAAATTAAAGCAGCACTCCATGAGTTGGTAGAAAAAAATACCACGTTGGAAATCGAAAACCAACGCTTACGGGAGCATCTCCAAGAACTGAATAAGTTAGCAGGAAATACAACTGAAACTGAAAAACAAGAGCTATCAAAATCACGTATGAATTTGGAAAAACTTTATGAAGAGGGCTTCCATGTCTGCAATATTTTATATGGTTCAAGACGTGAAAATGATGAAGAATGTGCCTTTTGTCTTGATGTTATTTATGGGGAACGTACGCGTTAAGTCTAGTGGAACACTGCAAATAAAAAGGAAAGGTTTGGTTTGACAGTCAATCGATTGTCAAATCAAACCTTTATCTATTTATAGAACGAAAAAGGAAAATGAGGGATGCGCTATGCAAAAACAAAAAAGTTTTGATAAGCAAACAACAAAAGGAAAATTGTATCTTGTCCCAACACCGATCGGCAATTTAGAAGATATGAGTATTCGTTGTTTAAACATATTGAAAGAAGCAACGGTGATTGCTAGTGAGGACACAAGAAACACACAAAAATTGCTAAATCATTTTGAGATTACAACACCACAAATTAGTTTACACGAACATAATTACAAAGAGCGAATTCCTCAACTGATTACACGATTGCTGAGTGGTGAAACGATTGCCCAAGTTAGCGATGCAGGTATGCCTTCAATTAGTGATCCTGGTCATGAATTGGTTACAGCATGTCTTGAAGAAGAACTGGCAGTGATTGCCTTGCCAGGACCTACGGCAGGAATGACCGCCTTGATTGCCTCGGGTCTTTTACCACAGCCATTTACGTTTTATGGTTTTTTACCAAGAAAGAAAAAAGAACAGAAAGACGTGTTATCAGCATTAAAAGAAGAACGGCCGACACAGATTTTTTATGAGTCCCCCTATCGGATTGCTAAAACGGTAGCAACGTTTGCTGAAGTCTATGGTCAAGAACGCCCCGCTGTGATTTGTCGAGAATTAACGAAACTTCACGAAGAGTATTTACGAGGTACCTTAGGAGAACTAACAGAATATTTAGCAGAAAATACGCTAAAAGGCGAGTGTTGTTTATTAGTTAGCGGATTTACTGGTGAGAAAGAGACAATAGCCGCAATGCCAGCTATTTCCCTCAAGGAACATGTGCAAGTTTTAATGGAGGAAGAGGGACGGAGTTCAAAAGATGCAATCAAAGAAGTGGCCAAATTGAGAAATGTAAAAAAACAAGAAGTATATAAAGAATATCATTCCATTTAAAAAAGGAGAGAAACATGAGTAATTTATTGCGAGCAGAAGGCGTGTCTTATCAAGTAAATGGTCGTAGCATTCTTTCTGATATTGATTTGTCATTTGAAACAGGCAGCAATACAACAATTGTTGGTCCTTCAGGTAGCGGGAAAAGTACATTTTTAAAAATTTTATCTTCATTATTAAGTCCTACAGAAGGCGAAGTTTTTTATCAAGAAGCGCCAATTACTACAATACCAATCGAAACATACCGCCAAAAGGTTTCTTATTTTTTTCAGCAGCCAACTTTATTTGGTGAAACCGTGTATGATAATTTGTTATTTCCATTTACCGTCAGACAAGAAGCGTTTAATCAGGAAAAAGTCGTGGCATTGCTCCAACAAGTGAAATTGCCCGCTGCTTATCTTGAAAAGAAAATAGTCGAACTCTCTGGTGGTGAGCGACAACGGGTTGCTTTGCTACGAAACATTATTTTTGTACCAGATGTTTTATTATTAGACGAAGTTACAACGGGATTAGATGAAGAAAGCAAACAGATTGTCAATCAATTGTTAAACCAATTAAACAAAGAGCAAGGAGTCACGCTGGTTCGTGTCACGCATGATACCGAAGAAATTCAGCAAGCACAGCAAGTGATTCGTATTGTAGCAGGAAAGGTGGCGCCGACAGATGGATTTAGCAGTTAATAATTTATCCTTATTTTTTTCAGCCATGCTAGTGGTGGTCGCATTAATTATTAGTACTAAAGAAAAATTAGGTTTTACCAAAGATATTATTATTAGTGTGATTCGAGCAGTCATTCAATTAGTCGCAGTCGGCTATTTATTAAAATATGTTTTTCAAGTCAATAACCTGATTTTAACGCTCATCATGGTTTTGGTGATTGTTTCCAACGCAGCCTTTAATGCAAAAAAACGCAGCCAGCAATTACAAAAGGGCTTTTTGATTTCTTTCATTGCAATTGGTTGTAGTACAGGAATTACCATTGGTATTTTGATTTTTTCTGGTTCTATTAAATTTATTCCTTCTCAAATCATTCCTATCAGTGGGATGATTGCCAGCAATTCGATGGTGGCAATTGGTTTATGCTATCGCAATTTAGATACTCTTTTTCAAAACCAACGGCAAGCGGTAATGGAGAAACTAGCGTTAGGTGCAACTATCAAACTCGCCTCTTTACCAATCATCCAACAAAGTGTGAAAACCGGGATGGCACCGACGATTGATTCTGCCAAAACTGTCGGAATTGTTAGTTTGCCTGGGATGATGTCAGGCTTAATTTTTGCGGGCGTTGATCCGGTCCATGCGATAAAATATCAGATTATGGTGACCTTTATGTTGCTATCAGCAACAAGTATTGGTTCAGTAATTGCAACTTATCTTGCCTATAAAGGCTACTATAATCAACAAAAACAATTGGTTGTTTAATTAAAAAGCTGGAAATCTGTGTTTATAACTTCACGGATTTTCAGCTTTTTCTGGTTGAAATAAAGAAGTTTCAATTCTAGAATGTATAATTTAAGTACAACACTGAAAATTGAGGGAGAAAAAACCTGTTATAATAGTGTTGACGAATTCTATCAACTAGGAGGTATTCAGCTATGACTTCATACACACACCTTACGATACGTGAACGAGAAATGATCTTTCTCTATCATGGTTTTGGATTTACTATCCGTAGAATTGGACGCTTAATCAAAAGAAGCCCTTCTACTGTTATGAGAGAGCTCAGAAGGAATACTACAAAGTTTAGAACCTATTCGCTTTCTTTAGCGCAAAAATCTTGTCATAAGAACAAGCAAAAATATGGAAGTGTTTTATGATAAATCACAAAAATTAATTCAATGAAAACCACCAAAATAAAAAGAATGTTGTTCCAAATATCAAAGACATTTAGTTCAATTATTTTGAATGTTACTTTATAATTTTTAAAAATTTTCTTGCTCTTTATTTTATATAGAGATACAGTAATACTATCGAAACTTCGAGAAAATGACGTCATTAAAACTAACTATGAATTGGAGAATTTTTTTATGAATTACACTATTGAAACTATCCCTACTCAACAATTTGCTTATATGCGCCGAATTGGTCCTTATGGAGAAGAAAACTATGTCTTAATGGCAACATTCAAGGAATGGATACAAAACAATGGTTTATTTAATGAAGATACTGTTATCTACGCAGTTGCTAGAGATAATCCTGAAATGGTAGCGCCAGGTAAATGTAGATATGATGTTGGCATTTCCGTAGTATCGACATTTCCTAATTCTAAAGATGTAAATATTGGTTCTTTATTCTCTGGTGGTAAATACATGATTTTTCAAATTGAACATACCATCGAAGGTGTTAATCAGTTTTGGATGACGTTTGAAGATATATTTAAACAGCAAAATATTACTAATAATGTTGAAAAACCTATCCTAGAAAGATTTGATAAAAAATTACTTGATAAAGGGTATTGTGAAATGTGTGTCCCTTTAGACTAAGATAGTAAATACACTGAACATTCAGGAGATATTTTTTAAGAAAGTACCTCTTGAATGTATAATTTTTTCCAAATAGTATTCAATAAAAAATGAAATGTTGCACCTAATTAGACAATTCTAGATTTGAAAAAGAACGGACGTTCGTATATAATGGAGGGAGGAGGCGAATCAAAATGATGAGCGAATTACGTTTTCCCTTAAAAAAAGATACGTCGAGAAAAATTATACATATAGATATGGATGCGTTTTTTGCTTCAGTTGAAGAACGAGATCATCCAGAGCTAGTAGGACATCCGTTAGTTATTGCGCGCCATCCAAGTGATACTGGGGGCAAAGGAGTGGTGACCACAGCGAATTATATTGCTCGACAGTACGGTATTCACTCGGCTATGAGTGCTCAAAAGGCGTATGAACTATGTCCAAGTGCCATTTTTAAGCCAGGTAATTATCAGAAATATAGTGAAATTTCTCAAGAAATCCGTGAAATTTTTCGCCGCTATACAGATGTGATTGAACCAGTATCTATTGACGAAGCGTATTTAGATGTAACTGAAAATAAGGTCAACAGTAAGTCGGCTATTAAAATTGCGAAAATGATCCAATATGATATTTGGCATGAATTGCAGTTAACTTGCTCGGCAGGTGTTAGTTACAATAAGTTTTTAGCCAAGTTAGCATCAGATTTCCAGAAACCAAAGGGCCTGACGGTTGTCTTACCAGAAGAGGCCGAAGATTTTTTGAAAGCATTACCGATTGAAGATTTCCACGGAATCGGGAAAAAAACAGTGCCCAAAATGCATGAACTAGGGATTTTTACTGGAGCAGATTTATACAAGCAAGATGAGATGACGTTGATTCGGTTATTCGGTAAAATGGGTTATTCATTGTATCGTAAAGTCCGCGGTATCCATGATGCGCCAGTTCAAGTGACTAGAGATCGTAAGTCGGTAGGCAAGGAACATACTTACGGCACCCCTTTAACGACGGAAGAGCAGGTTACGGCTCAATTGAGACAATTAGCAGCAGGGGTTGAGCGTGCATTGCAACGAGTGCAAAAGCATGGCAAAACAGTAGTCCTGAAAGTTCGTTATACTGACTATACGACGATTACGAAACGTGTGACATTACCTGAATATATTTCTAAAAAAGAAGAACTTTTCTATCAAGCGAATTTAATTTGGGAAGATATTTTAGGTTTAGAACAAGGAATCCGTTTATTAGGCATTACTTTAACGAATTTAGATCCACTAGCGTATGAAAACATTGTTTTACCTTTATGGGAAAAAAGTTAGCCCTTTAGACACATCCTCAAGAGATGGCTAAAGGGCTAACTTTTTTAAATTGATTTTTTGATTTGTTCATAAGACGTTTCGGCGTCATGACATTTTTCCCAAATAACAGCTTTGCCAGCAGCAAGTGATTTGGGTATATCAATAATCCGTTGATTACTACTGCCACGAAATTGTAAATTTAAATTACGTTTTGCCAGTTCAAAGCGCCCATCAACTAAAATGTCAATTGAATGGAGTAGTTCAAGCTTATCAGGCGTTTCTAAAAGTAGTTCTTCAAAGGTATACCCAGACCAAGACCAGATATCTTTGGCTGAGCCAAATGTTTCCCGCACACGTTTGACTACACTAAGACAAACATCTGTATTCAGAAAAGGTTCACCACCCAAAAGAGTCAAACCTTGGACATAGTCATGGGACAAATCTTCAATAATTTGATTCATTAAAGATTCTGTAAACGGCGTACCGTAATTGAAATTTTGGACAGCTTTGTTAAAACAACCTTCACAAGCAAAGAGACAGCCGCTCACATATAAACTATTGCGTACACCTTCGCCATCAACAAAGTTGAACGCTTTGTAATCGGCAATCTTTTTTTGGCTGTAGTCTTCGGTTTTCCATTCTTGTGGTTTCGGATTACGCATCAGCAAAACTTCTTTCTATAGAATAATCGAGTTTAATTTTTTAAATGTTTAACACGAGAGGAAATTTCTTTGTGACGACCATGTACCATTGGGCGAGCTTGCGGGTTACCTAAATAACCACAAGTCCGTTTAACGACATCACAAGTCTTAGGATCATGATTGCCACATTCTGGACATTCAAAGCCACGTTCAGTTGGATGGAAGTCCCCTTCAAAACCACAGGCATAACAATGATCAATTGGCGTATTGGTTCCTAAATAGCCAACTTTGTCATAAGCGTAATCCCAGACAGCTTCAAGTGCTTTGGGATTTTGCTGTAACATGGGGTATTCACAGTAGTGGATAAAACCACCAGAACAGTATTTTGGATAATCCTTTTCAAAATCAAGTTTTTCAAAAGGCGTTGGATTTTTGCGTACATCATAATGGAAACTATTTGTGTAATATTCTTTATCTGTAATATTTTCGACGATGCCAAATTTTTCAGTATCTAAACGGCAAAAACGGTCAGTCAAGCTTTCGCTCGGTGTAGAGTAGACACTAAAATGATAGCCGTATTCGTTGCCCCAGTTGTCGGCATTTTTTTTCAGTTCTTTTAAAATATCCAGTGTAAAGTTTTTGGCCTCTTGATTGTCCTCCCAAGCACCGCCGTAAAAGGCAGAAGCCACTTCATACAAGCCAATATAGCCAAGCGAAACCGTGGCACGTTTGTTTTTAAACAGTTCATCTACGGCATCCTGTGTAGCTAAACGTTTTCCAAATGCACCATACATGTATAAAATCGGTGCATTCGCTGGTTTAGCTTCTTTAACACGTTCAACCCGATAAACCAAAGCATCTTTAACGATCGCTAAACGTTCATTTAAAATTTGCCAGAACTTTTCTTGACTTCCTTGCGCTTCTAAAGCGATTCTTGGTAAGTTCAAGGTCACAACGCCTAAATTCATTCGGCCAACATTTACTTCTTCACCTTGTTCGTCTTTCCAGCCTTGTAAAAAGGAACGACAGCCCATTGGTACCTTAAAACTACCTGTTAGTTCAACGATTTTATCATAGTTTAAAACATCAGGATACATGCGTTTCGTTGCGCATTCCAGTGCCAGCTGTTTAATATCGTAGTTTGGATCAGTAGGTTGCGCATTGACGCCTCGTTTAATTGTGAAAATCAGTTTTGGGAAAATAGCTGTTCGTTTTTCAATCCCTAAGCCATTAATTCGGATTTGTAAAATCGCCCGTTGAATTTCTCGCTCAAACCAGTTGGTACCTAAACCAAATCCCAGAGAAGTAAAAGGGGTTTGTCCATTGGAAGTAAATAAAGTATTAATTTCATACTCAAGACTTTGCATGGCATCAAAAATATCTTTTTTCGTTTTCTTCTGAGCGAATGCTTTTTGGCGTTCTTCTCCTTCAATCCATTCTTGCGCATCTGCTAAATGTTTTTCATAATTACGTTCTGCAAAAGGCGCTAATAATTCATCAATCCGATCGGCAGAGCATCCACCATATTGACTGGAAGCTACATTGGCAATAATTTGAGAAATTTGTGCAGTGGCCGTTTGAATTGATTTTGGTGATTCGACATCAGCGTTCCCAATTTTAAAGCCATTGTTTAGCATGCCTTTAAAATCAATTAAACAGCAGTTTGTCATGGGCGTATATGGATGATAATCTAAATCGTGGTAATGAATGTCGCCTTTTTGATGGGCATTAGCCACGTGTGAAGGCAACATCTTTAAACCAATTGATTTTCCAACAATCCCAGCGGTTAGATCACGTTGCGTATTAAAAACGTCACTGTCTTTGTTGGCATTTTCGTTCACGACAGTCTGATCTTTATTAATTAATTTGCCGATAGATACATTAATATCAGTCGCTTTACTACGCTCAAAATCACGTTGGGTTCTGTAATGAATGTATTCTTCGGCTAAGGCATATTCGTTGTTGGATAGCAGAGTATGTTCCACAATATTTTGAATTTCATAAATTTTTACGTTATTGGTAAAACGTTCGGCAATTTCTCGATTGACATCGGCAACAATCGATTGGACTTTTTGATGTGTCAAAGGAGTGACTTGGTCATGTATTTTTTGTTCAGCTTTGATCAAAGCATCGTATATTTTTTGATCATCGAAAGTCACTAAACGACCATCCCGTTTGACGACTTTAATTGTTGAGAGATTAACATCCTCGGCTTTTTCATCAGTAATCTTCATCATTTTATCCAGCTCCTTATATCTCGTTAGTAACTATCCTAATACAAAGGTCGGCTAAATTCAATCGATATATTGCGTATTTTTAGTAAAATATCACTAGACAAACACTATATATTGTGCTTGCACTGTTTTGAAAAAATATGAAAACAAATGAAGAAAAGGATTGAGCAAATTTTTTTGCGTGAAAAAAATTCTTTGTCCAAATTAAAAAACAGCAAAGATTTTTTTGCCAAATTGCTAAAAGCAACACTAAAAAATAACAATTATTAAATAATAATTGTTTGCGGATTTATTCACGAAATGCCAATTATTCTTTGACTACCGAACGATATTGTAAGATAAAACGATGTTCATTCAGATTTTTTCTTGGTAAAATAAGAGTAATAACAAACGTTGGAGCGAGAAAAATGAAAAAAATTGTAGAAGTAAACAATGTCAGCAAGACATATGGTCGTTTAAATAATAAAACAGAAGTATTAGATAATATTTCGTTTACCGTTGATGAAGGCGAATTTGTGGGGATTATGGGTCCCAGCGGTGCTGGGAAATCGACACTGTTGAATGTCTTATCCTCGATTATTTTGCCAACCGCAGGAATCGTGCGCATCGCCGGACAAGATATTTTAAAAATGCGAGATAATCAATTAAGTGATTTTCGAAGAAACGAAATGGGGTTTATTTTTCAATCGTTTAACCTAATTGATACGTTAAATGTGAAGGACAATATTCTGTTGCCTTTAGCTGTAGAAAAAGTTTCATTAGAAGAAATGGATAAACGTTTGTTACATGTGACTTCGATTTTGGGGATTCAGGAGCTTTTATCTGCTTATCCACCAGAGATATCTGTGGGACAAAAACAACGGGTAGCAGCTGCTCGTGCTTTGATTACGAACCCTAAAATTATTTTTGCAGATGAACCAACTGGCTCGCTGGATTCAAAATCAGCAACAGAATTGTTGAAATATTTAGCTGAAATTAATCTACATGATGATGCCACAATTTTGATGGTGACACATGACCCGTACACGGCCAGTTTTTGCAATCGCATCTTATTCATTAAAGACGGTGCGATTTTCTCAGAAGTTGTTCGTCAAGGATCACGTAAGGAATTTTTTAATCGTGTGATAGATATGCAAGCAACGATTGGTGGAGGCGGGCGCGCAAATGATTTTTAAACTATCATTAAAAAATTTAAAAGCTCATGTACCTAATTATCTGGTTTATTACATTAGTATGACTTTTGCAGCGGTCGTTTATTATTGTTTCCGTGCGATTGCTTACAACCAGCCTCTTGTCGCAGGTGCAGGCCGTGATATCGAAATTAAGCGATCTTTAGGACTCGGTAGTACCTTAGTCACCATTATTATTTTGGGCTTTATGTTGGCAGCAAATCGTTTTTTTATAGGAAAACGTAGCCAAGAAATTGGCTTGTATCGATTAATTGGCTTGAGAAAGAGCCAAGTTTCACTAATTTTTTTAGTAGAAAATTTAGTTTTAGGCTTTGTTTCACTAATTAATGGAATTATTTTAGGAGTGATTTTCACCAAGTTGTTTTCAATGATTTTAGCCAAAGTTATGTTTTTAGAAGTGCCCAGTTTCTTCTATATTTCTTGGCGTTCCGTTATTGAAACCGGTGTAGCTTTTGCATTTATGATTTTGATTGTCTGCTTAAGAAGTATTTGGATGATTTATCGTTATCCATTGTCGCAGCTTATGCACCAAGAAAAAATTGGTCAAATTAATTATAGTCGTTTAACGAAACGGCGGCAGTTTCTAGGTATTTTAGGTCCTATTTGTTTACTGGCCGGTTATTTTATCGCGTTTGATTTTCGGAATTTAGCGACAGGTATTGTGTATAAACAATTAAATGATTCATTGGATATCTCGATTCCGATGATTATTACATTGACGCCTTTTATCATTTTGGGTCTATGTGTGGTGGGAACTTATTTATTTTTCCGTTATACCATGTATTTTATCATTCGCTTATTTAATCATAGAAAAAAATGGTATTACCAAGATTTACGTATGATTACTTTAGGCAATGCCAAACGCTACTTATTTAAAAGTAGCAAAACACTCACTGGTTTGACCTTGTTAATTGCGACAGCCTTGAGTGGGATCGGCGTGATGGTTTTTGTGTATACGATTAGTATGCACACGGTCAACAGTGATGGCCCCGTGGACTTTTTAGTTTCACAGGAAAGCTATCCTAAATTGAAGAAAGTTCTCGATGAAGCGAAGGACACCAAAATAAAAAATGAAGTGACACTTTCTTATAAAATTACTGGAATTGAACGCAGTTTGCGAATTGGTCAAGCGCAAGAGGAACAAGAAACGATTGAAGCAGTTAATGTTTTATCCTTCTCAAATTACCGCAACTATCAAAAAATTAATCCTTATTTAAACGATTTACATTTAAAAAATGACCAAAGTGTTATCTATATGGATAGCTTTACCAATATTTTAAGTGGTATGTCTCGTTATGAATCGAAACTGCAATTTGTTGAAGGAGAGAAGGCACAACTGCAACAAGTGCTGCCTAACTATCTAGGTAATTTTTTATTGCAATATTCCTTACCAACGATTGTCGTTTCCGATGCCCTTTATCAGAAAGTGACAAAAAATTCCATTCAGTATCAGATTAACGCCGTAAATGTTGACACGAAAAGCCGTGAAAAACTTTATGAAGCCGTAAATAAACAGATTGCCACAGAATGGCAAGCGCCAATTTTGTATAAGTATGAAAAAAATAACCAGCAGTTGAGTGGTTTTGCCAAACAAATGCCTAACGAAGAGGTAAAGAATACGCAAGATGATGTCACAGAAACTTGGCGGCTAAATATGAATGATCGCTACGCCTCTTTACGCTATGAACGAAAAATTAACGGCTTGACTTTATATGTCTCCATGTTTGTGGCAATTTTAGCGTTGTTTATTACGGGCAGTATTTTGATGTTACGACAACTCTTTTCAGCTGTAAGTGAGCGTCAAGATTACGTGACTTTAAAACGGATGGGTGTTTCTAGTAAAGCGATAACTAAGCAAATTTATCGACAGAATAGTTTGATTTTCTTTCCGCCGATGGTCATTGGGATTTTGCATACCACCTTTGCCATTTATTTGCTAAGCCAATTTATTAAGAGTCCAGGATATTTGTTAGTATATCTTTCTTGTGGAATCTTAATAATTGTTTATCTAATTTTTTATATTTTAACGTCTGCCATTTATGCGCGGATGATTCGACACATCCATTTTTAAAAAACTGTAAAAGCCGTTGTGAAGCGGTTTTTACAGTTTCTTTATGCGAAAAAATTATGAGAGTTCCGTTTATGAAAATCATGAAAATTTAAGAAGTGACGAAATTGTTAGTTTTTTTATTAAATTGTAAGAAATTTCAATGGACTTTGCTGAAATATAGCATAAAATAATGGATAGCGATTAACCTTAGGAGGTGAATGATAATGAAAACAACTTTTCAGAAAATTCTCAATAACGAAAGTCTTAAATTCATCGGTAAAACGTTATTTTATTCTTTCATTGTCATTGCATTAATTTATCTTTATCATTACAAGAATATCAATGGAGGAACCTTCATTTATAACGAGTTTTAAGGAGGCGGCTATACATGGAAAAAGTAATTAATATGATTCAAACGATTGATGAATGGGCACGTAAAGAACCCCAACGTCCTGTTTATTTAACCGAAGAAAAAGTCTCTACGTATGGAGAGTTAAAAGAAAAGTCAGACAATCTAGCCGCTTATTTAGCTGAGCTGAAAACGGACAAGTCAGCGATTGTCGTATACGGAGAATTAGATTTTGAAATGATTGTGAGTTTTTTAGGCGCATCGAAAGCTGGTTTTAGCTATATCCCCATTGATGCACATACACCAAAAGAACGCATTGAACTAATTCTAAACGTAGCCAAACCAACCGCAGTGATTGCTGTGCATGAATGGCCTGAATTAGCCACCGAAGTGCCAGTAATTACGGCGGAAGAATTAACAGAAATGATGATGCATGCACCCCGGCATGCGCCTGCGTTGATGCCTGTCACAGGAGCAAGTAATTACTATATCATTTTCACTTCAGGGACAACTGGCGTACCAAAGGGTGTGCAAATCAGCCATGATAATTTAGTTAGCTTTACGAATTGGTTGTTGCAAGATTTTGGTTTAGAAGAAGGGGCCCGCTTTTTAGCACAGGCACCTTATTCGTTTGATTTATCAGTGATGTCTATTTATCCCGCATTGGCGTTAGGTGGCTCATTAACTCCGTTACCCAATGAAATCATTAACGATTTTAAACAATTATTTACGCGTTTGCCACAATTAACAATCGACGTCTGGGTTTCAACACCGTCTTTTATTGAATTGTGTCTAATGGAACCAAGCTTCGATGGTGAACATCTACCAGCACTGCGCACGTTTTTATTCTGTGGAGAAGAATTACCAAAACCAACGGCTGAGAAATTAGCCGCTCGTTTCCCAACTGCGCATATTTATAATACGTATGGGCCGACAGAAGCGACTGTAGCGATTAGTGCCATTGAAATCACTCAAGAAGTTTTAAAAAGTGTCCAACGTTTACCAATCGGGTATGTGAAAGAAGATACGCAAATTTATATTATGGAAGGCATGTCAAAATTACCTGCAGGTGAAATTGGTGAAATCGTCATTGCTGGACCAAGTGTTTCCAAAGGCTATCTAAATAATCCTGCGAAAACAGCTGAAGCTTTTTTCCAATTAGATGGCGTACCAGCTTATCGCACAGGCGATGCTGGAAAGTTAGTCGATAACCTATTGCAGTATGAGGGACGCTTAGATTTTCAAATTAAATTGCATGGCTACCGCATTGAGTTAGAAGAAGTGGATCATCACTTAACGAATGTTTCCTACGTGAAACAAGCAGTCGTTGTGCCGAAATATCAAGGAAATAAAGTCCAACAATTAATTGCCTATGTCGTTCCGCAAGCACATGAATTTTCAAGTGATTTTCAATTAACTAAGGCAATTAAACAAGAATTAGCCACGTTGACAATGGACTATATGATTCCGCAAAAATTTGTATATGTTGAACAATTACCTTTGACAAGTAATGGTAAAATTGATCGGAAAGGGTTGATGAATGAGGTGAATGCCACATGATGAATTTTCCTCATATGATTCCCTATAATGCACCGTATTACTTTGTTCTGCTAATTGCGGCCTTGTTGCCGATGATTTTAACTTTAGCCATTAAAGGGACACGTTGGCCTTGGTACCAAACACTCGTGACACTGGTCTTTCTATATATCAGTTTTGGTGGCGAATTTTGGCAACAAGGAGTCGCTCTGATTGTATATGTTATTTATCAAACATTACTAACATGGGGCTATGCGGCTTATCGAAAAAATAAAAATGCAGGTTGGGTCTTTTATCTGGCTGTCTTTTTAGCTATATTACCGCTTGTTTGGGTGAAAGTTTCTCCCTTCATGACAGGCAAAACAACCTTACTTGGCTTTTTAGGGATTTCTTATTTAACCTTTAAAGCGGTCCAAGTGGTCATGGATTTACGGGATGGTGTAATGAAAGAATATCATCCGTTCCGTTACATTCAGTTTCTCTTGTTTTTCCCGACTATTTCTTCAGGACCTATCGATCGTTATCGGCGCTTTGAAAAAGATTTGAAAAACCCGCCGAGTGCGGAGAAATATTTAGACTTTTTAGAAAAAGGAATTTTTTATTTATTTCTAGGATTTTTATATAAGTTTATTATCAGTCATTATCTTGGTGGTGTCTTTTTACCACATGTGGAAAAAATGGCCTTGGCACAAGGTGGTTTATCCTGGTGGACAGTCGGCTATATGTATAATTACAGTTTGTATCTATTCTTTGATTTCGCAGGCTATAGTTTACTGGCCGTTGGCACAAGTTATTTAATGGGCTATGATACACCAATGAACTTTAACAAACCGTTCCTAAGTTGGAATATTAAAGAATTCTGGAATCGTTGGCACATGACCTTATCTTTTTGGTTCCGTGATTACATTTACATGCGCTTAATGTTTTTCTTAATGAAAAAGAAAGTCTTTAAAAGTCGGATTGTGACTTCTAATATTGGTTACTTTGCGTTGTTCTTAATCATGGGCATTTGGCATGGATTAACGTGGTTCTACATCGCTTATGGGCTCTACCATGCAACACTAATTTGTGTAACAGATGCTTGGCTACGTTTTAAGAAAAAACATAAAGACAAGATACCATCAAACAAATTTACACATGCATTTGCAGTCTTTTTAACTTTCCAAGCGGTTTGTGTCAGCTTCCTGATTTTCTCAGGATTTTTAGACAAACTATGGTTTAAATAAATAAAAATAAAAATATAAAGGGGCAATTTATAATGAACATTCAAGAAACAGTATTAAACATTTTAGAAGATATTACAGGAACAGACGAAGTTGTGAACAATCAAGACATTCAATTATTTGAAGAAGGATTATTGGACTCTTTAGCGACGGTTCAATTATTAGTAGAAATTGAAGGACAATTAGGAATCCAAGTTCCTGTATCAGACTTTGACCGTGAAGTATGGGGAACACCAAAACAAATCATTCAACAAGTGGAAGCTTTACAATAATGTTTAGAAAAAAACGACTAATCAGAATCTTAGGTCCAGTGCTTTGTTCAGCGGTCTTGGTTGCAGTGTTCTTTTTTGCACCGTTCAGAATCAATTTAACTTCCGAAAAAACGTTGAAGGAAGCATCAACGTCAATGGCACCGAACGTTTTAAAAGGCAATGTGATTAAAAACAAAGCAGTGGCTTCTGGTAAATATGTTCCTTTTTTTGGCTCTTCTGAATTAAGTCGATTTAGTGCTTTCCACCCTAGTGTGCTCTCTGAAAAGTATCAACGGAACTACCGACCGTTTTTACTAGGAGAAGCGGGCACACAGTCATTAACCCAAGCAATGGTCATTCATTCGATGGGCGATGCGATTGCCAATAAGAAAGCGGTCTTTATTTTATCTCCGCAATGGTTTGTCAAAAAGGGTGTACCTAATGATAGTTTTGGTGCACACTATTCACAATTACAAACCTATCAATGGTTAGCTAATTTAACCGAATTAACCAGCGGTGACCAATATCTAGCACAACGTTTGACCAAATTTCCAGTTGTTCAAAAAGACAAAGTCTTAATGGAAACTTTGGCAAATCTGCAGGCAGGGCAACTTCCCCAACGCTCTCAACGAGATTATTTTATAATGAATCTCCGTTTCTTGAATCGTGAAGATGAATTGTTTAGCCAAATTGGCATGGTTAGCAGAGAACCAATTGTTGAAAAAGATATGAAACAATTACCTGCTACTTATAATTTTAATGAATTAGATCAGCTAGCTGGAAAAATTGCGGCAAAAGCCATTAATAATAATAAATTTGAAATTAGTAACGGTTTTTATCGCCAACGGATTAAACCAGTTTTACCGAAATTAGCTCATTCACAAAAGAAATGGGATTATCGTTTTTCTCCAGAATATGGTGATTTCCAAGCTGCGTTAGAACAGTTAGCAGAAAAAAATGTCGATGTTTTATTTGTAATCCCACCTGTTAACAAACGTTGGTCGGACTATACGGGCTTGTCACAAGATATGTTGCAACAAGTAGCACGCAAGCTGAAATATCAACTTCAAGAGCAAGGCTTTACTAACATTGCTGACTTCTCAACATGTAGTAATGAACGTTACTTTATGGCGGACACGATTCATTTAGGTTGGCGTGGTTGGCTCGCTGTTGATCGTCAAGTAGATGAATTTATGAAACAACCTGCGCCTAAAAAGTTAGCGTATCAAATTGATGATCGTTTTTATCAGACAGATTGGCAACAACAAAATCCATTGGTCTTACCTCAATTTTAAGAAGGCAAGATGGATCAAGTACCAATTATCTGAAGCGGACTAGAAGCGCTTCGTAACAATGAAAATAGCCTGTACCTGCCGTTGAATAACGAGCGTGCAGGCTGTTTTTTCGTTTATTTTTAGTGGAGAACGTTGCTCAATTTATTTTTTGTAAGTATTTTTTTAGTTCGTGGTATAATGGATAAAATTGGTTTTTGAGGGGAGTTATTTTTATGGATGCAAAAGAAGAAAAAATGTTAATTGATTTAACAAGTGCTAAAGGGATTGCTGGGAATGAAGACGAAGTACGTTCGTTATTTAAAAAGTATGCAGCACCGTATGCGGATAAATTTTTATATGATGGCCTTGGCAGTATTATTGCAAAAAATGTTGGTGATAAAGAAGGACCAAAAGTCTACATTTCTGGGCATATGGATGAAGTCGGTTTCATGGTTACCCAAATCACAGAAAAAGGCTTTTTAAAATTTCAAACCGTTGGCGGTTGGTGGGAGCAAGTGATGTTGGCCCAACAAGTTCAGATTAAAACCACGACTGGTAAGGTTTACCATGGTGTCATTGGGTCTAAACCACCGCATGTGTTAACAGCGGAAGTTCGTAACAAACCCTATGAGATTGCAGATATGTTTATTGATATTGGTGCAAGTAGCGATCAACAAGTTGCAGAATGGGGGATTCATCCAGGAGATATGGTGACACCATATATTGACTATCGTCGCATGAATGATACAAAATTTTTATTGGCAAAAGCGTGGGATAACCGAATTGGTACGGCCGTTTCATTAAAAGTTTTAGAAAATTTAGCGACAGCAGGGCACCCCAATATTTTATTTGCAGGCAGTGATGTGCAAGAAGAAGTGGGGCTACGCGGTGCGCAAACAAGTACGCATCTTGTGAATCCAGACATAGCGTTTGCTTTAGACACAGGAACAGCTGGTGACACACCAGGAATGACACCTAAAGAAGCCGACTCTGTTTTAGGTGAAGGGCCACAAATTTTGATTTATGATGCATCAATGATTCCGCATAAAAAATTACGTGATTTTGTTATTCAAGTGGCGGAAGAAAATAACATTCCCTTCCAATATATAGTGATTACAGGGGGAGGTACGGATGCTGGCCGCATGCATTTAACGCGCAACGGGATTCCATCATTAGCCATCACGGTGCCTGTTAGATATCTGCATTCACATACCTCAGTTATTCATGAAGATGATTATTTCAACACAGTCAAATTAGTCACAGAAGTGGTGAAACGTCTAGATAAAGAAACAGTCGCTAAATTGACTAGTTATTAGTTTCAGAAAGGATGGAATGAATGAAAAGTTTAGTAACAAATTCGCAACATCGTGCCAATGCTCGCAGAGCTCTTGATGGGCAATGGGGGATCATGGCTTGGTTAACTTTCTTAGGAGTGGTTTTACAGAGCTTCTTAACATCGATTGTGCAAAATTTATTTTCTGGTGAAAATCAAGTTTTTCAAAGTAGTTTTGCCGCAGTATTACTGCAAATTTTTGTTTTATTCGCGTTAAGTTATGCGCTATATTACGCAGCCTTGAAGGTGTTACGTGGTGAAAAGGTGCGGGTCAATATTTTAATGAGTGTTTTTCAAGGAAAATATTATGGTCCGCTATTTGTGGTCAACCTACTTCAAAAAGTACTTGAACGTGTAATTGGTTTGTTATTTTTGTTACCAATTTTATTTGGGGCAGGGACAACCTTGTATTTCAAATTGATGTTTAATACAGTTACACCAGAGGAAATCCAAGCCTTTTTCTTAAATGATTTTTCCTTTTTCCTAGCATTTGGCGTTGCCACTATCTTGATCTTTTTAATTGGTTTATTTGTGAGTGGCGTTTTTCAATTTGCTGTGTGGCTACGTTTTGATAATCCAGAACTGCCAATTATGATGGCATTGAAACAGGCGTTATATTTAATGAAAAATCGTTTTTGGCAATATTTATGTTTACAATTTTCTTTTATTGGTTGGTATATTGTGGGCTTTTTAGCTATTGGTATCGGTCTATTATGGGTGATTCCTTATAACTATGTAGCGTTAGCTAGTTTTTATCAAACTGCCTTAGAAGAAAAAGGTTTAGCCGAAGAATAAAAAAGAAGCTTGAATCCTTCGTTATCTCGACAAAGGGTTCAGGTTTTTTCTTTGGTCTTTTTGTGAAAATTTAAGCGTTTTAACCTCGTTTTTCCGTTATTTTATGGTAACATGGAAGTATCGTATTGAAGGAGGTTGTCCACACATGAAATTGACTGTCTTAGGCTGTTTAGGTGCTTATCCATACAAAGGAGAAGGAACGAGTTCCTATTTGTTAGAATCTGAAGGCTTTCATTTGCTTATTGATGCAGGCAGTACGACATTAGTGCGTTTAGAAAACTATCTAGATCCATTGAAATTAGATGCTGTCATTCTGTCGCATTACCATCATGACCATATCGCAGATTTAGGTGTTTTACAATATTATCGTCAGCTTTATCCAACGCTGGAACCGACTCCTATTTTGCCAATATATGGCCATACACAAGATCAAATGCATTTCAAAGAACTAACGCTTCCTAACGTTTCCGAAGGGAAAGAGTATTTTGAAGCAGAAGAGTTGGCAGTAGGACCATTTTTAATTACTTTCATGGAAACGATTCATCCTGTCACTTGTTACGCGATGCGGATTGTTGAAAAAGCGACTGGCAAAGTCTTTGTCTTTACAGGAGACTCTGGTTACTTAGCAAGTTTTGAAGACTTTGCAAAAGACGCTGATTTATTCTTAGCGGATACGTACTTATTTGAAGGTAATGAACGACATCATGCACACTTTACGTCAAGAGAAGCGGGTGAAATTGCCAAAGCAGCACAAGTCAAACAATTGATGTTGACCCATTTACCACAACATGGGTCATTGGAACAACTACGTGAAGAAGCGCAAAACTATGCTGGAACGGAAATTCCAGTGACATTAGCCCAACCAGATTTAACAGTTGAGATTTAAAAAAGTAACTATACCAAGGGAGAGAACCGATTGTGATTTTTGTACCGAATGAAAATAATGACCCACGAGTGAACTTAGCAATTGAAACATATTTGTTAACAGAAATGCCTTTAGATGAGCCCATTCTTTTATTTTACATTAACGAGCCGTCAATCATTATTGGCCGTAACCAAAATACAATTGAAGAAATTAACAAAGAATATGTAGATGAGCACGGCATTCATGTTGTTCGTCGCTTAAGTGGCGGCGGCGCCGTTTATCATGATCATGGTAATTTGAATTTTAGTTTTATTATGCCAGATGACGGCAACTCTTTCCGTGATTTTGCGAAAGTTACCCAACCAATTATCCAAGCATTGCACGACTTAGGCGTTGAAGGTGCCGAATTAAAAGGGCGCAATGACCTAGTGATTAATGATATGAAGTTTTCAGGAAATGCGATGTACGCTACCAACGGCCGCATGTTTGCACATGGAACCTTAATGTTTGATAGTGATATTGATGAAGTTGTAAATACATTGAAAGTACGGAAAGATAAAATCGAATCTAAAGGTATCAAGTCTGTTCGTTCACGGGTAACAAACATTAAACCATTTTTATCTGAAGATAAACAAGAGATGACAACGGAAGAATTCCGCCAAGAAATTCTTTTGAAAATTTTCGGCGTAGATTCGATCGACCAAGTTAAAACGTATGAATTAACTGATCAAGACTGGGCGGCTATTAACAAAATTTCAGAGCAATACTATCGCAATTGGGATTGGAATTATGGTAAATCACCTGCATTTAACTTAGAACGTCGCCATCGTTTTCCAATTGGTTCAATTGAAATGAAAATGAATGTGGCGGATGGTGCCATTCAAGAAATTAAAATCTTTGGGGACTTCTTTGGGCTTGGTGAAATTAAAGATGTTGAAGATATTTTAACCGGCGTGAAATATGATAAAGCTTCTTTAGAAGAAGCCATTGATCAAATTGACGTTAAAAAATACTTTGGCAATATCGAAAAAGAAGATTTGCTTGGGTTAATTTATTAAAAAAAAAGACAGCCGTTTCAAACGGTTGTCTTTTTTCTAGCTAAAAATAATTTTTAGCTTTTAGAAAGGTAGTGCTATGTGCAAAATCGTCGAAACGATTTTTATCAGGGAACTATCAAATAGCTCGCCTGCATATGTACTTGAACCAAGTCAAGTCCGGGAATTTGGTTATGTGCTTCACTATAAATCACTATCTGTAAAGAGTATACAAGATTTCCTTTCTTTTGTGATATCAAATTTTTACAGACAAAGTAGTAAAAATTGACGTTTCTTATTTTAGCAAGGTTATAGGCTTGTTTTGGGGCTTGAAATAGCAAGAATTAATAGTGATTTAAGGGAAAATATTAACATATGTAGAAATATTTTTATAAGAAATAACGAGAAAAAATCAATAGGTATGTTCTTGAGGGCTACTTTTTGACGTTTTCTGAATAAAACTTAATAAAAAATAGCAGAAACAAAGAAAAAATGTGCTTACAAGAAGTAATCCGCACTTAGCTAGGAAGTTAAGAATGTGCATGTTATTTTCAAACAAATACTAAGAATCCTATTTCAATCCTTTACAGAGGAACAAGGACTTCGTATAATAAAGGGACGAAAAGGAGCGAAAGTGATGAGAAACGAAATGATGCATCGACCAGTCGTTAAACCAGAATTGGTTGAGTATATGCGTACAAAACAAAAGAAACTTCCCGGAGAATTAGGTGCAGTGGAGGCGGAAGCCAATGAAGCAGGGGTGCCGATTATTCCGCACGAAACAGTAGTTTTTCTACAATTTTTGCTAGGACAACTAAAGCCCAAAAATATTTTAGAAATCGGGGCAGCAATTGGTTTTTCTTCAAGCTTGATGGCCCAATTTGTCGGTGAAGATGGTCACGTGACCACGATTGATCGTTTTGACGTAATGATAAAAAAAGCGAAGAAAACCTACCAACGCCTAGACTTAGAAGAAAAGGTCACTCTTTTAGAAGGACAAGCAGCTGAGATTCTACCAACGTTGGAAGGACCTTATGACTTTATTTTTATGGATAGTGCCAAATCAAAATACATTGAATTTTTACCTGAATGTTTACGGTTGCTACCAGTTGGCGGCGTTTTGATGGTGGATGATGTATTTCAAGCTGGGACAATTTTAGACCCTGCTGAGGAAGTACCGAAAAAAAATCGAGCGATTCATCGTAAATTAAACCAATTTTTAGATGTAGTCATGGCGCACCCTGATTTAACTTCTACTTTAGTTCCTCTTGGTGATGGAGTTATTTTAATTACCAAAGAGAAAGAAACGATTATTTTAGATAGTTAAAGAATGTCTTCACAAAAAGAAAGCGAATCATTAAAAAGCAAGTTCTTTTAATGATTCGCTTTCTTTTTTATGTTATTTAAAAAGTTATCTCGCTATTTCTAATTGAGAATGATAATCATAAAATTCTCAATAGGACAGTATTATACGCTAATAGAACCTCATTTGTTTATAATTATTCTATTGACGGAATAATTATAAACTGTTATCCTTAAAGAGTAAAAAAACAGAGGAGGAACGACAATGAATTTAATTAATCAAAAACTTTTTGACTTTGAATGTGATGCCTATCACGATGGTGAATTTACACGAGTATCAACAGAAGATATTTTAGGAAAATGGAGTATTTTCTTCTTTTATCCAGCTGATTTTTCTTTCGTGTGTCCTACGGAATTAGGGGATATGCAAGAGCATTATGCGCATTTACAGGAATTAAATTGTGAGGTTTACTCTGTTTCAGAAGATAGTCATTATGTGCATAAAGCATGGGCTGACGCTACAGAAACGATTGGAAAAATTAAATATCCAATGTTAGCCGATCCCAACGGTCAACTTGCTCGTTTCTTTGGCGTTTTAGATGAAGCTTCTGGAATGGCTTACCGTGCTTCATTTATTGTGAGTCCAGAAGGTGAGATCAAATCTTATGAAATCAACGACATGGGTATTGGTCGTAATGCTGAAGAACTTGTTCGTAAATTAGAAGCTTCTCAATTTGTAGCAGAACATGGTGATAAAGTTTGTCCAGCCAATTGGCAACCAGGAGAAGAAACAATTGCGCCAAGCTTAGATTTAGTTGGCAAAATTTAAATTCGCTTTGTAAATAGAGGTCAAAGAGTTGGATAAAACAGAGAAAATGTTTTGTTCAGCTCTTTTTCTGAAACACAGAAGAAAGAGGAGAAGCAAGTGACAGAAGAAATCTACGATTTGATTATTATTGGTGGCGGCTCAGCTGCTTTATCTGCAGGTATCTATGCAGGTCGCGCAATGATGGATACCTTAATTATTGAAAAAGACAAAATTGGTGGACAAGTAACGACGACTTCTGAAATTGTGAACTATCCAGCGTTTCGTCACACAACAGGTCCAGAACTAATGGAAGAAATGCGCATTCAAGCACAAGACTTCGGTGTAGCTTTTACAAAAGACGAGATTATTGATGTTGATTTTAGTCAAACGATAAAAACTGTTCAATCGGCGAGTCAAACCTACCAAGCATATGCAGTATTGATTGCGACAGGGGCCTCTGCTCGTAAAATTGGTTTCCCTGGTGAAAGTGAATTTACAGGACGCGGCGTGGCCTATTGTTCTACTTGTGATGGGGAGTTTTTCCAAGGCCTAGATATTTTTGTGATTGGTGGCGGTTATGCAGCAGCGGAAGAGGCCGTTTATTTGACACGTTACGGTAAATCAGTAACGATGATTATCCGAGAACCTGATTTTACATGTGCAAAATTAACTGCGGAGGCGGCTAAAAATCACCCGAAAATTAAGATTGTTTATAACACAGAAGTGAAAGAAATTACGGGAGATGATTTTGTCCGAAAAGCTGTGTTTGTCAATAACCAGACGGGAGAAGAAACGGTTTATGAAGCGCCAAAAGACAGTACATTTGGTCTGTTTGTTTTTGCTGGAAATAAACCAAGTACAGAAATTTTTGAAGGAAAAATTGCCTTAGACCGTGGGTATGTGCCAACAACTGAAAATATGGAAACCAATATTCCCGGAGTTTATGCAGCAGGAGATTTACGAATAAAAGAATTACGTCAAATTGTGACGGCGGTTGCAGACGGTGCAATTGCCGCCACTCATGCGCAACGTTACGTGACAGAACAAAAAACACAGGCGGGCCAATCGATTGTAACGAAGCGAATGACTGAACGATTAGCTAATCAATCTGCCCCTGAAACAAGCAGTCAGCAACCAAAAGAAAAACAGCCAGCGAAAGTTACTGGTAAGCATCAGTGGTTCCCAGAAAGTATGCGCCAACAATTAAGCGGTATTTTCGCTAAACTAACCAAAAAAGTGACATTGCTTCAGTTTTTGGATGCAAGTGATGAAAAATCATTGGAACTTCAGTCATTCTTAACAGAATTTGCAAGTCTGGATCAGAAGATCACTTTAGAAACGATTTTGAAAGATACTGAGCCAGCCAAAGAATTGCTGTATGGGATTGAAAAAATGCCTAGCGTTGTGCTCTTAGATGCGGCAGGAAACTATACAGGAATTAAATTTAGTGGTATTCCTAGTGGCCATGAAGTAAACTCGTTGGTTTTGGCGGTTTATAATGTCGGCAGCGAGGGGCAGCCGTTAGAAGCAAGTCTGCAAAAGAACATACTTGCATTGCCAAAAAGAAAAATAGAAATCTTTGTTTCACTAACATGTCATTTCTGTCCCGATGTCGTGGCGGCTTGCCAACGTATTGCATCAATTAATCCTCATGTGGAAGCAGAAATGGTGGACATTAGTCTATTTCCAGAGTTGAAAAAAGAAAAGAAAATTATGAGCGTTCCAGCAATGCTAATTGATGGCGAACAAATGATTTTTGGTTCAAAAACAATGACCGAAATTATTGAAGCCTTGGCTTAAAAGAGGCGGAAAAAGTAATTAGCCTAAAGAACCTAAGTCATTCAAAAAAGTGAGAAATACGTCGAGATGATGTATTTCTCACTTTTTTCGCATAGTTAGTCAAGTACCTTTTTTGATTAGGCGATTGAGTTTCCTAAAAAGAATTAAAAAGACACAACAGCAAATGAACAACAGGCTTCCTGTTAGTGGTAAAAAGACATCTTGCATGTAGCTATCGATATGCATTAAACCAGGTACCTCGCTGAAAAAATCATGGATAAACTGTTGAATGAGCTTATTAGCTAGAAAAGCAGCTAAAGGCAAAACAAAAATCAAATAATAGAGGGGTTGTAAGGCATAGCTAATTAAAATTTGTAATTTTGTCGTACCTAAAAGAACTAAGATCAGTAAGTCGTTTTTTTGCTCTAAAAAAGTTAGGAAGAAAGTTCGGCAAATATAACTAATCAGGAAGAAAAAGAGTGTTCCAGCGCTGATTCCAGCCAAACCTCTGAAAATTTTCAAGGGAGGAATCACTGCATAATTATCAAGAAGAATCATTTGTGAAAGCCATCGAGAAAACAACAAAGTCAATAATAGAGCAGAAAAAGTCAGAAAACTAATAATAAAGATAAGAATCAACGTACTAAATTGGTTTTTTGAGCGCCACGCATTTTTGAGAGAGTCTGTGAATAAGTAAAGAATCGAATACATCATCGCGTCCTTTCTGAAAAATTTTTGGTTTAGCGGAAAAGTTATGTAAAAGAAAAGACGTTATCTCCTGCCAACTAGCCACTGAAAGAGATAACGCCTTCGCTGGAAACAAGAACTGGATTATTTCACCAATACTAATTTTTTTAAAGGTTCAACCCCAAATCGTTGTTCTTGCTGTAAAAGAATTTCGGCACAAGCTCGGCTATCTTCTAAAGCATCATGATGATTATTTAAAGTGATATTGAGGTTTTCACAAACGGTATTTAATTTATGATTAGGAAATTCAGGAAACAGTTTGCGACTCGTTTTGACTGTACATAAAGAAAGGTAATTAGGTTGTTCTAAGCCATAGTAATCTAAACAGCCAGCCAAAACACTACAATCAAAACTTGCATTGTGAGCGACCACTAACCGATTTGGTTGAAAACAATGCTGAATTTGTTGCCAGACTTCAGGGAATTTGGGCGCATTGACAACATCTGATTCATGAATGCCGTGAATTTGCGTATTTCGCCAGAAAAAAGGTGTTTCTGGTTTGATTAACGTGTAAAATTCATCCACAATCCGACTATTTTCTACTTTAACAATTGCAATGGAACAGGCACTATGTTTATCATAACTAGCTGTTTCAAAGTCAAAAGCGTAAAAGTTCATTAAAAAAACTCCTTTCAACGCGTTGAGTAACACTTAAAAATCAAGTACAACTTCCACTGGACAATGATCACTACCAAGAATATCTGTATGGATTTTAGCACTGACTAAACGTTCATTCAAGGATTCTGACACAACGAAATAGTCAATCCGCCATCCTGCGTTATTTTTTCGTGCGTTAAAGCGATAACTCCACCATGAGTAGATGCCTTCAGCTTCTGGATAAAAATAACGGAATGTATCAGTGAAGCCACTGTCTAATAACTCAGTAAATTTTTGCCGTTCTTCAGGCGTGAATCCCGCATTTTTTTGATTGGTTTTCCAATTTTTTAAATCAATCTTTTGATGAGCTACGTTTAAATCACCGCAAAGAATGACGGGTTTTTCTTGATTTAATTCGTTTAAATAGGCACGAAAAGCATCTTCCCATGTCATTCGATAAGCTAAACGCTTTAGTTCAGCTTGTGAGTTTGGTGTGTAGCAAGTGACCATGAAAAATTCTGGATATTCTAAAGTGATCACGCGGCCTTCTTGATCGTGAGCCTCGATACCTAAGCCATAGCGAACACTTAACGCTTCTTCTTTAGCGAAAATTGCTGTGCCAGAATAGCCTTTTTTTTCGGCGTAATTCCAATACAGATGATAGCCAGGAAGTTCTAAATCAATTTGTCCAGCTTGTAATTTTGTTTCTTGTAAACAGAAAAAATCTGCATCCAATTCATTAAAAACATCCATAAAATTCTTTTTAACAACCGCTCGTAAGCCGTTGACATTCCAAGAAATACATTTCATTGTTGAAACTCCTTTCAAATAAGAAACGCTTTTGCTCGTTTCAGTGCAAACCAGAACCAAAGAAAAGGTCGCTTGGTGCTTTCTTCTATTCTAATACTTTTTAAAGAAGTTTTAAATACTTGAAAAGAAAAAGAGAAAATGACTGATTTTTGGAAAGAAGTAGTCTATGATAAAATAGTAAAAAGAGCAGAAATGAGGACAAACGAATGAAAATTGGAGTCATTGGTTTAGGAAATATTGCACAAAAAGCGTATTTGCCAACTTATAGTGAATGCCGCCACTTGGCAGAGTTTGTATTAGCAACTAGAAACCCAGAAACACGACAAAAAATCGCTGATCAGTATGGCTTTACAGAAACCGTTGAGACCGTAGAAGAATTGATTGAAGCGAAGATTGATGCTTGTTTTGTCCATGTAGCCACAAAAGTGCATGGTGCAGTCGTTCGCCAATTATTACAGGCTGGTATTCACGTCTTTGTGGACAAACCTTTAAGTGAAGAGCTTGCTGAAGTCAAAGAATTACAAGCATTGGCAGTAGCAAAAAATCTGCGCCTGATGGTTGGTTTCAATCGTCGTTTTGCCCCTTATACGGAAGTATTGAAAAATATTCCTGAAAAACAAACAATTTTTATTAAAAAGAACCGCATCAATACAACGAGAGAAACAAGTTTTATGATGTATGATTTATTTTTACATGTCGTTGATACCGCAGTTTATTTAGCGGAAGGACCGCTCCACGTGGTGCAGTCAAAATTAGTGGAAGAAAACGGTCATTTAAAACGAGCAATTTTACAATTAGAAACCGAACAGACAACGATTGTTTGTTCCATGGATTTACACTCTGGAGCCAATACAGAAACTTTTGAAGTCACCAGCCCCACAGGTACTTATCGCTTGGAAAATTTAACGCATTTGACCATCCAAACAGAAGAAGAATACCAAGTAAAAGAGATGGGGGATTGGACGCCAACATTGGAAAAAAGAGGTTTTTACCAAATGGTTACTGCTTTCATTCAGGCCATTCAAAAACCGCAAGAGCAAGAGTTAAAACAAGAAAAAGTCTATGAAAGTCATGCGTTATGTGAAGAAATGCTACGCCAACAACAACGGCATGTTCTTTAAAGAGGACTAGCAACTTTCTTTCTATCATGCTAGAATAAGACAGATATTTTGAAAAGAAAGGACTAACTTTCGTGAACACTAAAGCTATGTTAGAAACATTAAACGAAATTACTTTATTAGTAGATGAACCATTAAAAAACGTAACCTTTACCAAAACAGGCGGCCCAGCTGATGTGTTGGCCTTACCCAAAACAAAAAAAGAAGTTGAAGAGATTGTGGCGTATTGCCGAGAACAAGGACTTTCATGGTTAGTATTAGGCAATGCTAGCAACTTGATTGTTCGTGATGGCGGTATTCGCGATGTCGTGATTATGCTAACAGAAATGAAAGAAATCAAAGTAGCCGGTACCACCATGGTTGTGGATGCTGGTGCCAAACTGATTGATACAACCTACGAAGCCTTAGCAGCTGATTTAACTGGTTTTGAATTTGCTTGTGGCATTCCAGGAAGTGTCGGCGGTGCTGTTTATATGAATGCTGGAGCATACGGCGGGGAAATTAAAGATGTTTTCCAGTCTGCAGAAGTGCTGTTGGCAGATGGAACTATCCAAACAATGACGAAAGAAGACCTGAATTTCCGTTATCGTCATAGTGAAATTCAAGAATTACATTGTATTGTCTTGCAAGCAACGTTTGCTTTAGAAAAAGGAAACCATGCAGAAATTAAAGCCCAAATGGATGAATTAACGGAACTTCGTGAACTGAAGCAACCGCTAGAGTATCCCTCTTGTGGCAGTGTCTTTAAACGCCCTGTTGGTCATTTTACAGGGAAATTAATTCAAGACGCTGGCTTACAAGGCTTAAAATGGGGCGGTGCTCAAATTTCCGAAAAGCATGCGGGATTTATTGTTAACATCGATCATGCAACCGCCACGGATTATGTGGAATTAATTGCACATATCCAAGAAGTGATTAAAGAAAAATTTGATGTTGAATTGCAAACGGAAGTTCGAATTATTGGTGAAGAAGTCTAAAAAAATAAGCTAGGGAGGTAAGTCAAATTGGCTTACCTCCCTAGCTTTAAATCCTAAGCTAAAGGTCGTAAATTTTACTCGTCTTCTAAATTTTCCAATTCTACAACTTTAAAGTTTTTCCGCTCTAAATGTTCTACAATGGCTGTACACGTTTCGGCAGTTGTGCCGGCTGGTAAAGTAATAAGTGTGCGACGAACAAATTCTTCACTATCGACATCCAATGTAATACAGCTGGCGATGCTGCTATATTTGGCAATGATTTTTGAAATGGCTGCTAAGTCGCCTTGTTGACCAACTGAAGCAATCGTTAAAACATAGCTCCCTTGTTTTACATTCCAAGATTGCGCTAAAATATTTAATAAGGTGCTGTGTGTTAAAATACCATAAAAATAATTATTTTCATCTAAAACAGCAATGTAAGGTAGTTCTTTAATAGTAAAAAATACCTTGAAAAATGAAGTGTTGACATAAATAAATTTTGTGGCATTTTTTAACAAATAGGTAACAGGTAAACTCATATCGCCACCGTTTGCTTTATGGCGGTAAATATGCATTTTATAGATATTTCCTCGGAAAATTTTTCCAGATTCGTCTAAAATTGGGACACAACGGTAACCTGAGTCTTCTAAAATAGAAAGAGCTTCTTCTAGAGTACAAGATTCATTGACGGTTGTTAAATTATCTTTTTTAATAACTACAGATTTTAATAACATAAACAGGCCTCCTAAGGGTTCATTTTTAATAAATTTATCATATCATAACTTAGCAGAAAACAATAGCTGAGACCTCAGAATAAAAGCAATTTTGTTAAAATAAATAGAAAATAAAGAAAAATCAGATATTTTATAAAAGAAATCAAGCACGTATTCGCGATAATGGTAAAAAATTACGTAAGAATCGGCACAGCGCTTCTTTAAAAAGTAAACTAAGTGTCTAGTTTTTACCCAAAAGATTATAAAATGATTAGAAAAAATAATCCTCTCTCATTTTAAAAGAAAAAGAGGAAATGATTAAATAACAAATTAGAAAAGACTTCTAGTGAGGCGTTTTAAATCACTATGAAGTCTTTTTTTGTTGATACTAATTTATTTGATTTTTTAAAAGAGAGAGGGTTTCCCATGTCAGAATTTAATTTTTTTAAAGTGGATCGCGTGTATCGCGAATTATACTATCAATTTCCCGAAGTTTTTATCACTTCCGATAAATACGCAACTATGAGTGATTCAACAAAAATCGCTTATATGTTGTTAAAAGCTAGACTAGAATTTTCAATTAATAAAAATCAAGTAGATGAGGAAGGAAATGTTTATTTCATTTATACAGTCAACGAACTATGTGAAGTCCTAAATTGTGGGAATAAAAAAGCAATTAGGATTAAAAAAGAACTGGAAAATTTTGGTTTATTACTACAAGTCGATATGGGTTTTAATAAAAAAATGGGTAAGCGTAATGCAAATAGACTTTATTTAGCTGAGCTTAATGTTGACGAAAATGATATTTATTTACTCCGACAGTTTGATGAAAAGAACGCTAGAAACGTTGATATAAGTGAAGGTGTCAAAAGCACACCTAGCCCCGAAGAAAAGAAACCAATGGAAACAAGTGATAGAACAGAAGGTGTTAAAATGACACCTAGCGAAAACGTTGGTATGAATGATGATGTCAAAATTACACAAGAATTAGATAATCCAGTGCTTAATACTAAAAAGATAGATACCAAAGAGATCGATACACCGGCTGATCATTTATTCAGTGGTTGTGAAGAACGTGAACAAATCGACCTAGAAAAAATGTATGAACAAGATCGTTTACTGCGAGAAAATTTTGCGCAAACCTATGCGCAAACATTTTTTACCGGACGAGCTTTAAAACAAATGGCTATTTTTAGTCCTAGTATCGAGGCTGCGGTTGAAATGATTGATATTGCCTATCAAGCGAAGCGCAAGGTGGAAAGTAGACGTAACGCCGCTTTACAAAAAGAAGGGGATCAACCATTTAGATTTGGTATTCTAGCGGATTCTTTCAAAAACGCTTTGGCAGATTGTGTGATCCGTTTCTTGTCTAAAGAATCGATTAATCGCAATAAAGAGAAACCGTATCGAAATCGTAGTAGCGTGTGGTATACCACCGTAGAGACTTTTTGGGAAGCATGCATGTTAACACAAGAATCATTAAGTGATAGACATGCGTTTCCATACGGTGAACAGGCAGACTTATTACCAGATATCGAAAATATGCTACGTAAAGATAAACAAAAGAATAAGCAAGCCGTACAACAACAAATCTATTCTCGAAAGAAAACCAACGGGGTAACCATCAGTATGCATGATTGGCTACACGAAGGGAGTGAATAACATGGCTAGAGGGCAAGGAGTCTTTCGTTTTAACGATTTAGAACGTTTTGGGACACGCTGCACGCTGTTTCCAACGTTTGACACCTATCACTTACCGGAAGGTAAGACGCGGATGGTTCGAAGAATCAGACACTTCAAAATGGATGGTTCGGTAGCCATAGAAATCGAAACCTATCACGAAAGGAATAAGGAGCGACACAGAGAAAAGCAACGAGTGCCGTTAAAAGAGATTTATCCTGATATCAAGCATGTCTATAATCAACATGGACAATTAATTGCTCGTCGAGTCATAAGGGATAAGTCAATCCAATGGGTATCAAAATGAAAACAAGCAGGAATATTTGATAACCAGCATTAGCTAAAAGATCAGCGCTAAAAGGGATTTAAAACGAAATATAGAATCACTTGAAACCAATCATTTTGTCTTCTTTGACGTACCTTAACAGGTTGTCAGAGAGCAAGGGATGGCTAGTAGCAGTTGTGAAAGTTTGAAGGGGAGCAGTCGGACTTAAAGAGTCTGCGGGTAAAGTTAGGGCGTACGCGCCAGTCCTTTTTCGAAACAACGTCGGTTCTTTTTAACGTAGGTACAACAACGAATCGGTACTTATGAGTAAACGCTGTTTCCACTTAAACTTGACATGTACTGGAAAGAGGACGTTTCCTGGTAACAACAACCAACTAAAACTAGACAGAACTTGAACAAACACAACACATAGCTCCTAGTCTAATCAGAGCCGCTACTAAGGGGACTAGGTTACGTACATTTCTGAAATAGTGAAATAACACTTTCCGTAATGGGAAAGCTTTTCTAAAGGTTTTTAAACGTCTTTAGGAAACGTATGCGGTCGTACATTCAGACACTTGCTTCACAAGAAAGCATTTACCGTTGTCTGATAGGGTCCTGGGTCCGGACGCCATAACCCAGTCGAACCTGCCGTTAAGGCAGGTCAAAGAAGACAATGTGTGTAATTAAGAGGGAAAACGGTATAGAAAAACTAATTTCAGAAATAACTTTACCGGAAAGAGAAAAGTTATTGATAGTCTATTCAGCATTATTAAATGGAAAAATCACCTTAATAGTAGAGAGTTCTCGATGAATGTTACTCCTCATATTCGATACTAGATAATTTTATCATCTTATTATCAATATCGATCTCAGTATGAACTTGGTAACAGTCAAGTGAGTAAATTGAGATTGAGTTTTCCGTAAGTTGTCCATAGAAAAGTTCGCTTTTATCTGCAGATGTGGATTTAATACACACTTCATTTTTATTAGTTAAAATGGAGAAGTTTAAATTTTTTGATTCAATGGTCCAATTATGAATAGTCGTTTGTCTCAAGATAATAACCTCCTAATGAATTTTATAATCAATATAGTATCTAGAAGAATTATAACAATATTAGAATAAAATTGATACGAACAAATTTGAAAGCTTTTTAGTTGTCTGATAGGGTTCTAAGTCCGAATCAATACGCCAGTTAAAACTGTCTTTAGGGTAGTTCAAAGAAAACAACAGGTGAACAAAGTGACAAATATAGGAAGTATAGTTCTTTAGATAGGGGTTATTTCAAAAAAAGGAACTGAGTTCAACTCAGTCTAAATTCTGCTGTTCGCCTTCCTAGAAGCTAAATTCATATTGATTATGAAGTTGATAAAGAAGATAAAGCTAGCGATCTTAGTCATATATCCAGAACTAAAAATTAGAAGTAACGCAGAAAGAAAATTTAGTAGAGCAATGTATAGAAAAATATTATTCAATTTCTTCATGTAATATGGCTCCTTTCATGATCAAATATACGCTTATTATTAATTTTTTTGGAATAGTATTTTAGTCAGTATACGTAGTAGTTAGTGGCTTTAGAAAGAAGATAAAACAATGGAAAAATCATTTAATCAGTAGTGAGATAATTATATATTTCGAAGGGAGGCTATGAGGGTGAACACATTCATGAAATATCGATTAACCAATGAAACTCGAAGGTTTCACGGACGAACACTTTATCGCATTCAAGCATTACAAGATTTTTTGGATGTGAAAGCAGGGGATTTTGGGGGCTTTGTCCAAAAGGACAATAACCTGGCACAAGCTGGCAACTGCTGGATCTATGGTCAAGCTATGGTATATGATCACGCATGGATTCATGGCAATGCAAAAGTATGCCGTTTTGCGAAGGTCTTCGGTCAGGCAGAAATCAATCACGAAGCGTTAGTCACCGATTATGCTCAGGTATTTGATCAAGCGTATGTCTTTCACCAAGCCTTGGTGAGTGGCAATGCGAAAGTTTATGATCAAGCTAAAGTCAGTGATAACGCGCAGATGAAAGATTATGCTGAAATTTATGATCGAGCTTGGCTTTATGATCAGGGAGCGCTAGGCGGTAGAGAAAAAGCCGGAGGCTGTGAGCGAATCATTAGCCATAGCTATGCTAAAAAGAAAATGCAATGGCAATTAAGCATATGGACAAACATTTAAAGGCTTAAACATAAAAAGGAAGGTTGCTTCTTGATATGGTTATTTCTACTGGGATTGGTAGTAAGCGGTGCATTGGGTGCAACTATCATGGCCTGTATAGTGATAGAGAAACGAAGTGATCCCACAGATCATTCTTAATTGATGCCACTTCTGTAGATAAGATTCTTATAAATGTTAAAAAAAGTTATCCACTTATTGACTAGTGAAATTAATAAAAAAGGGAATGTAGCAACATTGAAATTTTATAGTTATCAGTTAATAATTGCCATAAACAGTATTAAATATCGAAACTAATAGTAGATAAAACTTTTAATTACTATTTAAATAAAATGGAAACCAAATTAACCAATAAATAAATTAAAAGGCGGGATAAGAAATGATTTATGCTATAAAAAGTGCTATTTTTACGAATTATCTTGGTCGTGTGTTACAAGAGTTGAATCTCAATTATCACCCGCCTTGAAGGGGAAGAATTAGCGTTGAAAAAGACCGAAGGTCGTTGGATAAAATCATGTAACAACACAAATAAATGATAAGGATTAATTCATGATGGGAAAAAAACGAATAAAGCTAATTGATATCAACTCTCAAGAAATTCAGGATTTAGAAGAAATCAAACAATTATGGGAGGAACAAAAGCCGTTTGTTGGTAAGTTAACTTTAGGAATTGTTACAGAAATACTTATAAAAGAAGAACTAAAGCGATTAAAAAATAAAAACTAAGGTAAAGAAAGATGAGGGATTTAAAGATGAAAAAAATGATGACAGGGCTGTTCCTATCAGCGATTACACTAGGAGGTTTAACCTTTTCACAAACGATTGTCCATGCGGACAATTGGAAAGCCAATACACCCGAACAAATTCAGATTACCAAAGATCAAAAAGAGTATACGTTGAAAAATGGCGATACCTTATGGGCAATCGGTCAAAAAATTAATATTAATGTTGAGGCACTCGCAAAAATTAATCATATTGATTTAGCTAAAGGGGAAGAGAAAAACTTGCCTGTCGGTCGTGTCATTAGTTTTGATGGAAACATGGTAACAGTGAAAGACGCGGATGGATCAGTGGTCGATAAATCAGAAATTAAAAAAGAAGATAAAGTGGATCCTAAGAAACCAGTTGGGGAACCAGTAAGCTTTAAAAAAGTAGAGGATACGAAAGAAGCACCAGCGTTAGTAACACCTGAAACTGTAACGCCTGAAGCTGAGGCAACGAATGACACAGCAACTGGAGCGTTAGAAAATACAGAAACACCTAGTGATACTGGAAGCAATACCACTGTAACATCTGCTCCACAAAGTCAACCTATGGCACCAGCAACAGCTACGACACCGGCAGAAACGCCAGCACCGAAACCGGTTGAAGCAACACCAGCACAACCAGTAGAACAACAAAAACCAACTCAACCATTAACGATTGAAGAAATGCGACAAAATGTAGATATAACAAAAATCCCAGCTGAAATCCTTTTAAATGAAGAAACGGCAAAAATGTGGGGTGTTTCAAGAAATAACGGTTGGATTCCTACTCCATATCCAGTTGGTAGTGATGAATTAATGAATTTTCTTGTAGAACAAGGTTATAGTAGTTATGACAGCTTTGGAGATGCGTTTATTCAACCTCATCGTTAAGAACAATTAACGTAGTGTGCGTATATTTAATCAAAAAAAGCAGTTTTCCGTCATTGGGAGGCTGTTTTTTTGTTACGTAATACTCCTTAAGTTAGATGCTGTACTGATCAATCATTAAAAAGACAAGGAGGGTATAAAAAAGAGTGAAACTAAAACAATCTAAACAAAAGCTTTGGATATGGTCGTTGCTCATTTTTCAATTAGTGATAATAGCTTTTACATCAGTAATAGCTAACGCCGCAATTACACATCCTAATAAAGTAACGATTGAATATGATGTGAATAGATTATATGCCTTTAGGGGGACTAATTCTAACGGAACACCATTTTATACTGTTTCAACAGGTTTATTTGCGGTTAGCGGAAAAAGTAGAACTCCCGTATTTTGCGTAGAACCGGGGCTTGTTATTTTTAATTCAGTAACACCAGGGTATACTACTGGACCATTACCCGTCATGAATAATAAAGCAAAAAAAACTAGTATCTTGTGGAAATATGCGGGCGCAGATATGGACACTCAAATGGTTGCTCAAACTATAGTTTGGGAGGAAATAAATGGGATAAGAATTACGTCTATTACGAAACCTAACGGGTTATTAATGACCAATTATGGGGCAATTAAACAAAAAATCAATAAAGTTGTAACCGATTATCAAAAAAAACCTAGTTTCAATAATCAAACAGTTAAATTAACAGTAGGTGAATCAGTTACACTAACTGATACGAATAACGCTAACATAGGTAAGTTTGATAGATCTATTTTAAATTCTGCTAATATTAGTTATTCTATCTCAGGGAATAAATTAACTCTTACCCCTAAAAATAATTCAGCTATTAAGGGTGGATTAACTGTTGTTAAATCAGGAGATATGGGTACTCCTGTTGCATATAAGAAAACCGGACAACAAAAAGTTATTGCTTCAGCTATTGATGACCCTAATAGTTTCCACATCAACATCGAAGTCACAAAAACAGCCCCAATAGTTGTTGAGCATCGAGATAAAGTTACGAATGAGTTATTGAAGACAACGACTGAAACCAAAACCATTGGCAGTAACTATTCGTATAAGCCGATTAATCCATTGAAAATAAAAGACAAAACATACATTCCACAAACCACTACTCCCAAGACTGGTACGGTCAAACCTCGGGGGAATAAAGTGGTTTTTTATTATGATCTGGAACGTACGATCACGATTTCTCATGTGGATAAGCGTACGAATGCTCTGATTGTACCAAAAACAGTTGAAAAGAAGCGTCGTGGGCAAAAATACACGTATAATCCTAGAAAAGATTTGAAAAAAGGGACGTACTCCTATCGTGTGTTAACCCCGAATCCAGTGACTGGCACAGTGGGTGGAAATAATATCAATATAACTTTCTATTACGATTTACCTTTAATGGATATTGGGTTTAAACACATTGAAATCCATACGGCGAATGCTAAAAAAGGTTTACCGCTGAAACTGTTGATTGATAAAACGGCGTTATATAGCGACACCAGAAACGAATACGCGCAACAAAAAGTAACCGTTCAAGTAACCGATATAACCACTAGACAAGGGGTTTATGAACAAAGCTTTACGTTACGTGATCTACCCAAAGAAATAACCACTACCATTGCGCCTAAATTCTTAACGAAGAATCAACAACATAATTATGTAGTGCGGTTATTAGGTTTGAAAACCGGAGAGATTGTTTCAAAAGCAGAAAAAATCGATACTGATGGTTACACGGCTTCGGAAAAACAAATCAATGTTACGCCTAAAGAAGCACCTCACATTAGCTATAAGAATGTCATTATGACTGAAAGAGATTATGGCCGTCCAATGGTGAAAAAATATGAACAATTTCGCATGGATACAGTCAAACTCTCTGATCAAAAAACAGGATACGGGTTTCATTATGCAGTTATTCCTTCCTATGAAACTGATTTATCAATAGTAGGAATCAAGCGTGCCTATTTCGATTTATTCTTAGATTCCCATTTAGTAGAAAAAACGCTATCCTATCCAATTGTTGACAATAAAACGAAGCTTTCTTTAGAAGCAACGCTCTCAAACGTAACCAGTAAATTAATTGCGATTAAACAAGAATTACCAACGGTTTTTCTTGAAAAAGAATCGGGAAATGTTTTCTCAGAAAAGCAAAAACAGAAGAACGATCCAGCGATTAAAGAACCCTTGGTTCCTGGCGGCCGCAAGGTCTATGTTCCTATGTGGATTGACTTAGGAAACTATGACGTTATCTTACAATCAAGAGAACCCATCGGGGTCAATGAAATCCAAGTGAAAGTAACGGATCAATTACCGGTTAAAGCTTATATGTTTGGTCACGTGAAATCACCATCAATTAAACAAGATGAAATTATCTTATCACCGGCTCGTTCCGATAATCCATTCCCTAACGGTGTACCTAAAGACTTTACCGAATCAGATCTGAAATGGTTCAAGGATGAAAAATAGATCGTCGTTAGTCTTTAGGGGACTAAACTAAAAAAATAGAAAGGAGGCGATCGTCGGATGAATTTTTTTGTATATCCTGAAGAATATCCATGGCTTTTTACAAGTGTTGTTTTTTCCTCTTCTGTCTATATCTTGTTGCTTATAGCGAAAATGTGTCATGTAGAGATCACTGTAGGTAATGTTCAACAGTATATTGATTATTTTTTGCTAATTCCTCCTTGTTTATTGCTGATTATATGTCTGGTTGGGTGCTTTTTTTGGGAAATGTCTTGGGGAACAGTATTAATTAGCACCACTCTGTTACTTTTAGCTTCTCTATTTGTTTTGGTGGCTAAATTACCGGCATTTATGACACAACACCAACCTCCATTGCTTTTTGGGGGTTCAATGAGCGTACTAGGCTACTTGTTGGCCGGAATTATTCTTTTTCGAATCTTCTCTTTCGGATACCTTTTCTTTGCATGGAAGTCTTATTGGATGGAATATAACAAATTTGCTTTTGTGTTGTTTTACCTAATAAAGCCCATTTTTTATTTTGTGATCTACGCTTATGTCTATCAAGCTTATGCAGAACTAGCACTTTCACCTGCTTGTGTTGCTTGGTCGTATCTGTTGTTTTTTCTTTGTTTGTGTATTGAAGGGGCACTTACCTGTCGTTATCCCTTTCTTTTATAAAAACGTCTGCTTATGATTCACAGGGGCGTTTAATTGATTAATGTTTTCCAAATATGAATCGGGAACCAAAATTAGAACATTCACAGCGAAAGTAGAAAAAACTTTGTAAAATAGCGCATCATCGTTTAATAACGAAGAAAAAACAAATAATTGAAAGGAAAAAACAGAATGAAAGATATAGCCACTATATTTGGGATCTTATTGTTTATTTGTTCGGTGGGATTGGTGTTAGTGTTTTACCAACAAAACGCCAATAGCCAAGACAGTGTCTTTCTGGCAGTAAATGAAACGGTTAAAACAGAAGTAGCCACGCATGTATCCAAAGGTGATAGTCGGGTAAATGTCGGTGAACTTTATTTAGATATACCACAGTTTGAAAAAGAGACGGTCGAAAAATTATCTCAGCCGATTGGTTCAAAAGTGACTGCTGATCAAGTTTCTTTCCGTTACTTAAAAGGAACCAAAGGGCAAATTAAAGCGGTTCGAGCGATGATTAAAGCAGGAAAAAAAGAATATAAAACCACGATTGTCGTGGATACGCACCATGGGTTTTAAGCACAATTGAAAAGATTAGTAAGCTATCCTTTCTTAATGAGAGGATCGTTTTTTATGAAGAAAAGAGGGATACAGTGAATTTTTTTAAACTAATAAAACCTAAAAAAATAGTAGTTAAATCAAAAACACCATTGAAAAAATTAAAAATCGATCCTTTCTTAATAAGAAGATCAATTTTTTATGAAGAAGAGAGGGATAGAGTAGAATCTTGTGAACCAATAAAGCCTAAAAAAATATCGGTTAAATCAAAACAACAAAAACCCAAGCCACCACAACAAGCAGAAACTAAACCAGTTCAACCCGATCCACCAGTACTTGATCCGGTAATAGAAGCAAGAATTATTCAAGCGGTGAATGATGGTATTCGTAGACGGTATGCCCGCTTAAAAATTGCTTGTTTAACCAGTGAGAAAGCTAAAAAAGAATTACGTCAGATTATCTTAGAAGAGTTTCAAGCTGAATTAGAAGGACATAACGAACTAGTAGATAAGATTTTACGAGAAAGCGTTGGGTTAGGGGTCATTGAAGAGATCTTACAAGACCCAACGATTACGGACATTGTTTATAACGGTACGGAATTAGTCATTGAATCGAATGTAAGCAAATGGATACATGATATGCCAATTCCTTTTGAATACATGGAAAAAATTGTTCATAAGTTAGCGAATGCTAGCGGGAAAGAATTTACTACCAAAGACCCCGTGTTAGATATCCAATTCCATAATTTACGGGTGAATGCCGTTCATAGTAGTTTAGCGACAGTTGGCTTAACCGTGGCCTTTCGGATTTCTCGTAGTGCGTTAGTCCTGACCGAAGAAAATTTCCCGGAAATGGCGCCCATAAGGGCGTTAAGCTTATTACAAGCGTGTGTACAAAGTATGTGTAATGTGGTGTTATCTGGTGAAACTGGCGCTGGTAAAACGGAGTGTCAAAAACTATTAATTCAGGCGATTCCTTTTGGACAAAGGATTGCGTTAGTGGAAGATGTCCAAGAATCACACGTAAAAGAGTTATTCCCGGAAAAAGACATTCTAGCATGGCATAGCGGAGAAAAGACTGGCATTAGTGAATTGATCAAAGCAGGACTACGTAACAACCCAAAATGGATCATGGTCACAGAAATGCGGTATGCCCGGGAAGCTTATGAGTGGCTACAGGGGATAATGACGGATCATAAAAGTATCACTACAATTCATGCGGTGTCAGCGAGCGATATTCCTGATCGGATTTTAAGTATGATTTTAGAAGAATTTCCGGTCAATGAAGAGCGTTTTTTGCGCAATATAAAGAAATACATTGATATTGGGGTTCAAGTAAGTGTGCGGGTAGTAAATGGCAAAAAGATTCGTTATATTAACGAAATTATGTATATTACCCCAGAAAAGGACTATCCCTTGTTCTCACAACGTTGTACGAAGGATGGGCATTTATACCCGACTTTTTGTACTGCATTACCAAGTGAATTAGAAGAACGTTTTGTTGATTACGGGGTGACCTTTGATATCGGGGAGGAGGAAGGACATGTTTCAAAAGAAAAAACGGTACGCCATTGATGAATTAAACGCCTATAAAATTGCTTATGGGCGGCCGATTGCCAAAGAAGATTATTTCTTGAACATTGTTCTGCCGGCTTGTTTTGGTAGTGCCATGATTTTCTTATTGTTAAACAGTTGGTTACTGATGGTGCTGGTGGGTCTGGGCTATGCTTTTTACGGGTACCGTGTGTTGTTTCCTTTAAACATTCGCCGATTCTATATGCACAAGGCCTTTGATCAGCGCAATCGTTTTATTAACAATTTAACTCAATTACTCTCCGATCCTACTATGAGTTGGTTTATTGCTTTACAAAGAGCAACAGAACGTTGTGAGGGCGAATTTAGAGAAGATTTAGACCAGTTGTTAGTTGAACTACAAGAAGCTTCTAGCAATGAAATTAGCCAACATTTTCAACGGTTTGCAGAAAAATATAATAACGATGTGGTATTTAGTTTGTTTATTGAACAAGTGGAGACCGTGGCGTTAGAAGGTCGCACCAATATTGATATGATTCGTGACATTAAAACCTATCATAATCAGTTGCGGGAACAAACCAAGCAATTTATGAAACGTAAAAAAAGAATTGTGGACCAATTGGTCCTCTACGTAATCATGAGTAGTGCTATTTTACTGATCTTTCACTTTTTCCCACTGGGCTATGAGGTCTATCTTAAAAGCTTTGCCCATTCATTGATTGGTTGGATTACCAGCGGGCTTTATATGCTTGTATTAACGCTCCATCTGCATAAATCATGTCACTGTTTTTATGATGACGAAATTATGGAGGTGACGGTATGAGTAAGCTTCTAAGAAAAATAAGTGAACCCTTTATTTACCGCATGGGTGAAAAAATGGGGTATTCAGAACAAGAGATCAATACTTTCCAATTAAAGCGGATCGGCCTTAGCCTGCTTTGTTTTTGGTTAGGGATTGGTCTTTTTAAGTTGTTGGGTCTTTATGGTTTAGGCGGTTGCTTTTTGTTAGGTATTCTTTTCTGGTTCGACCAGCGCAAACGATTGATTAGTCGCTATAAAAACTTCTCATTTGTGCGACAAGTTTCCTTTTCTAAGTTTTGTCGGATGTTGATTCCCTATCTGTTAGTAGAAAACCAAGGAAAAAGCCTATATGCCATTTTTAGTCATTTAGCGAAACGGATTGAAGGGGATAGCTTACAAGAGCCGTTGTATCAATTATTAACGGATATGAATGACTACCCTAATGAGATTGAACCCTTTATTCACTTTGCAGAAAATTGTAGCGGCACGGACGAGGCCATAAACTTTATGACCACCTTGTTTTATTTTCAACAAAGTTCAGATGATCCTACGATTATTCAAGAATTAGGCCGCTTAGCCAATGATGAATTATTTGCGGGAGTAAAAGAAATTGTTGATATGAAAGTGCGGCGTTTTGGGAAATATCCCATGTTCGTTGTTTTCTCATTAGGGGTGCCTATGTTTGGTATGATGGGGGCTTTTGTGTGGGAAATTATCAAAGGAAATTTATTAATGAAATGAGGGGGAATCTATGGATAGCTATGTATCATTGTTCTTTAAACTATTAATTGGTGCCATGGCCATGTTTTTATTTTTAGGTGCCTGGAGCGTCGGGATTGCCTTATCAGATATTTCTAATTATAAGCAACAAGTCAATTATGCCATTGAACAAAATGGTGGCTTGACGCCCAATGCTTTAACTTATTTAGCCAAGTATGAAGCTAATGAGAGTCATGGGCATTACAAAATCAGTAGTAAACAATTGGGTCAGAAAGTGGCCTTTGGCGAACGCGTGACTTATGAAATTACTTGTACGTTCCCTACTTATCTGCCAGCACCTAAAGAAGTGACCCAAACGGTAACGGGGATGGCAACTTCACAAGTGCGGTAAAAAGAGAGTGAGGCGAACCTAATGGAAGAAGAGAGCCAAGGTCTGATGATTTTTATAATCAGTTGTTTTTTTGTCGGAGTTGTAGCTGTGGCCGTTAATCATTATCACCCGGAACTGTTAGAGAAGGTGGCTGATTTTTTAATGAACCGTCCGACGAAATTTTAGAAGGAGGTGATCTGATGTTTTTTCATAGTAGTTGTGGTGGCATTATCCATCGAGAGCAACGACCAAAGAATTACTTTTTAGAGCCACCTTAACTGTTTAGCGAAGCTAGGGCGGTTTTAAAAAAGAGCAATAAAAAATAAAATTAGAAATGAGGAAATAAGCATGGAAAGAGAAACGAGTATTTTAAGTTGGGTTATTTATACCGTATTGATTAGTGCCATGATTTTTGCCGTGGCAAAAATTGCTTTTCCAGCATTAACCGATCAAGTGTTTGATTATCTAAAATCATTAATTCCAGTGCCATAAGGTAACCTTATGTAATAAGATTTAAAACAGAAAAAGAAAGTACCAATTGATCACTACTATGGGATTGATTGGTACTTATTTTGAAGGAGGAATGAGTTATGGTACTTGATTTAACAAAAAATCAACCGACGGAACAGAAAAAACTAGCGTTTGAAAAGACGGAACAATTGGCCGTGTTAGATCGTAATGGGAAAGGTTGGACCGTTGAATTAAATAAAGTGTCCTATGATGGTCGTGAACCGGTCTATGACTTACGCTCTTGGTCACCAGAAGGACGAATGGGAAAAGGTCTGACGTTAAGTAATCGGACCCTAGAGAACTTGTTAATTGCGTTAAAAGCGCATTTAGAAGGGGTTGTCCCACCAAACGAAACAGATGAGACCGAAGAAGACCAGGTCCCAGTTCGATTACCATCAGATTTTTAGGCATGTCGTTTAAGTAGCAGGAAGGGAAGAAAAAACATGACGCAAGCTAAAACGAGTCAGGAATTGTTTCGCCAAATTTATGAGGATTTTTCACTAGTCATTAGAGAGTATTGTTTTTTCGATGATATTAGTCCGAATGAGATTCAGTTTTTCGGCGAATTTGCGGCTGCAGTTCACCGCTTGCCAAGTGAAAATCTCCAGTCTGAAGACGGACAATTAGCCATTCAGTCTTATCTTAATTTTTTAGAAGAGACCATCAGACAAGAACGAATGATTCAACCAGTATTTATAGCTAAGTTTAATGATCAAATCAATGCATTGAGAGAATTTTTAGCACAACAAAAATAATTTTAATAAGAAAGCGAATGAGTTATAGGTGGGACACTAAAATTACTTAGGTGTCCCACCTATTTTATTAGGCTTATGGAAGGAGGATCGAATGCGATGAAGAACAATTTGAAAGTATAGCAGCGGAAATCAGGAATACTTATCAACATAGAAATTACAGACTTCAAGGAAAATTTATTAATCAAGCAATAACTTTTCCTAATTACAAGGAGGCGAGCGAATGAGCCAATCCCAACAAGAAGCCTATCAGATAATCTTCAAAAATACGCCCCAAAAACTCTATCAAGTCGTACGAATGCTTTCTATGATGAAACAATTTGCGAAAGCTAAAGAACACAAAAAAAATCAACAAACGTTGCGTGAGAATGATTGGCAGAAGTTTTCTAACTTACGGGCGGAACTAGGCTTACCAGATGCACCTGAATTAGCCACAAAATTTATGGCACTACCACGTGAACAACGAATAGATCTTATTCGTGACTGTGAGAAGAAAGTACTGATTCAAGCAGGTGAAAAAGAGTATGAGTTCTTAATGGGAACCAATAAAATGCTAGCTGAACCCCAACTATTAAATCGAGACCTCAATCTCGAACAATTAAAAAATATGATGACTGAATATGGCTTACAGTTTCATATCAAGGAGCTTCCGGATCAAATGCGGGAGCTCCATTTTTTTGCGAAAGATGCCAACATTGCCGCTCGAGCGATTAATCGGACGCTGGAGACGATTTTAGAGGATCCTGAGACGGTTACGAAACCAACTTTTGAAGCATTAATCAAGCAGGCCCAAAATAAAACCAAAGAAAAAATACAAGAAAAACAGGAAGAACTTCAAACGAAGCAAGGAGCCCCAAGTATCAAGGAAGGAACGAAAGAAGTCGCTGAAACGGCCCAAGATTCGTTAAAAGAGATTTCTTTATTTGATGACCTAAAGGATGGGATGGAATTATGACGAAGAAACAATCTTTTCTTCCGTATGCAGTTTTGGGCGGTGTGGGGGGCTTAATTGCTAATCGTGCCGCTGAACTAGCGCTTGAGGCCCCGGAAGGGGAACGGTTGATAGCGGCATTACAAGTAGCCCAAGAAACGATGTTGCACCCGTTTCATATCGCGACCGCTTCCACTGCTTTATTAGCTGGTGGAATGGTTATGGGAGCGGCAGGACTGGCATATCTGGTGCGGGATACCCGAGAATATATGCCTGGCAAAGAACATGGCAGTGGTCGTTGGGGAACTACTAAAGAAATGAAAGGCTTTTGTAACCGAAAAAACTTTGCAGACAATATTATTCTTGGAGCCGGGTGCTATAAAAACTTTCACGTAGGGAAGAATCCTAGTTTTAATCGTAATAACAATGTCGTTGTTATTGGTGGTCCAGGCTCTTGGAAAACCACGTCGTATATTATGACCAATATTGCCCAAAAAAACTCAAGTTTTGTCTTAACCGATCCCAAAGGACAAACCGTCCACCGGGTGGGAAAAATGTTGGAAAGCGATGGTTATACCATTAAAGTGCTTGATTTTGACACGCTAACTAATACCGATCACTTTAATCCCTTTGCGTATGTCAAAGAAGAGATCACATTGAAAAAGGTCATCAATGCCCTGATTGAAGCCACCAATGCGGAACACGAGAAAAAAGGCGAGCCCTTTTGGGATCGTTCCGAAGAAATGTTAATTACGGCGTTATTTGCTTATCTCTATTATCGCTATCGTGGTGGAAAAAAAGGTTCCGAAGAAGTCAAAGGAGACGGGGGTATGCCGAACTTGGCTCAAATTGGCATGTTGATTCGCTTGTTAAAACGAGAAAATCCGAATGCTGCGAGTCCGTTGGAATTCATGTTTGAAAAGTTTGCCAAAGAATTTGGTGAAGGAAATTTTGCGTATCTGCAATGGCAAAACTTCCTCCGTAACTTTGAAGGCAAAACGCGGGATAGTGTCTTGGCGATTACCATTACTCGTTTTTCATTATTTGATTTGGCTCAGGTAAAAGAGTTCATTAAAGATGATAACTTGGAAATTGAAAAATGGGTGGATGAAAAAACCGCAGTCTTCTTAAAAATTCCTGATCTAGATGATACCTTTAATTTTTTACCGCTACTCATTTTCCTATTAGCCTTTCGAACGTTGGAATACAAAATTGATAATGAACTAGGCGGAGAAGCCACTGTCCCAATTCAATTCTTAATGGATGAATTTTGTAATATCGGTAAAGTTCCCAATATTAAACAAGCCCTCTCGGTCTTTCGAAGTCGATTAATGAGTATTACGATCATGCTTCAAAATATTAACCAAATCAAGGAAATGTATAAAGATAGCTGGGAATCTTTTTTTGGTAATTGTGATGCATGGGTTTATCTATCGGGTTCCACGGAATCGACTACGCAGAAATATTTTTCTGAAGCGGCAGGAAAAAAGACCATTTATGTTAAGAAGCGCGAGCGTGGCATGGTTCGCAGTGAACCCATGGGACGGGAAGTGATAACCGTTAGTGAAGTGGGAGAATTAGATCGACTGTATGCCTTAGTGAAGATTTCTTCGGTTCCGATGTTTAAAGTCCCAAAATACAATTATATGCACCATCCAAATGCTAAGGAGTTCGGTCATAAAGAAGGTGACCCTAACTGGTATGAGATTAAACGCTATAAAAATAGCTTAGAAAAGTTTGAAGACAATGTACAAACGTCCAAAGAAGCGCCTATAGTCATCAATATTGATTGGGCGGCTTAGCGATAAGAACAGGAAAAAAAGACAAAAATAAACCAATGAATGGAGAATAACAAATGAAGACAAACTTACTATATATTGCCCAACATGCGCTAGTATTAGCGACGAAAACGAATGCCAATGATGCTGGAAATAAGATTGTTAGTGGGATCCAATGGATGATTACTGGCGGCGGCGTATTAATGGCAGTGTGGGGCATTGTCCAACTGGTTCAATCTGGTCGACAAGGAGATTCCACTGGGAAAATGGAGGGCTCTTGGTTAATTGTCGGGGGGTTACTACTCCTGACCTTAGGTGCTGGGACGTTGATTGCGGGCGTCTTTGCGAACCCTCCGGGATTATAAGCATGAAAGAAAGAGGCGAGTAACGATGGATTTAGTCAATACCCTGACGCAGAGTATGGGGGAATATTCCCAAAGTGCATTGAACTGGGTCAATACCATTGTAACGAGTTCCACTAGTGCGGTGGGCTATTACCTGGTGGGGTTGTTATTAATTATTGAAGTTGCCCGCATGTTTGAAAAAGTCAATGCTTCCAATGGCGGCCTGGTCACCTTGAAAATGTTTCAAGGTTTGGCTTTTCGGGCGGCCTTAGGCGGCCTAATGGTGGGCTTATCTAGTTACATTTTACATTTTATTCTAGTCATTGGTTTGGGATTGGCCCATTTGGTGGCCAACCATGCCAATGATTCTTTTAATGTCTTTGTGTTACCCAAAGTGGAAATGTCAACGGATATGATGAGTTTGATTGGCGATTTAATGGGGGCCTTTTTGAACCCAACTGAGGCCTTAAGAAAGGGGATTTTGGTACTTTTACTGATGATTATTGGGGCCTTAATCACCTTGTTAGCCTTTCTTATGACGTGGGTAATCGTGATACTGCGCTTTTTCCAATTGTATGTGATGTTGGCTTTAATGCCGATCCCGATGGCGTCTTTTGTGTCAGAAGAACACAGCCATATTGGAAAAACCTATTTAAAGAAGGTGGCTGCGTATGCCTTTCAGCCGGCTGTAATCATGGTGGTTTTTGGGGTGTATCGTTTCTTATCTCAAATCACCATAAATTTAGCCGGGTTAGGCAATCCGCTAGATACGAATACGGATGTTCAGTTTTATCAAAACTTAATTTTAGCGATCGTCTTTATCATTGTTCTGTGGCAGACCCATAAAAAATCTTCGGAAATGTTTGGAGTGTAAAAGAATGGAAATTAAAGTTTTTAAAGATGTTGCTAAAAAAGAAAATACCTACGGGGGACTGACCCTTAAGCAGTGGGGCTTTATCCTGGGGCTAGTGCTCTATTTAATCGGTGATATTTCAAATATCTTTTTCCAGTTTTTACCCATGTGGCTGTTACGGCTACTTTTATTGCCATTGTTAGGTTTAGTGGCTTGTAATGCCATGTATAAGCCGCATGGCTTCTCCTATCCCACCTGGTTGAAACTTTTTATTAAATTTCAAACGACGATTCAAATTAGAACCTATCAAAAAGAAGCGGAAGGAATGAAAAAATATCGTGCGAAAGATTTCCAAAAAAACCGAAAAATCAAAGAAGCAACTACCTCAAAAGAGACTAAAACAGTCTAAGTTAAAACCACCTAAACAAAAAATACCAGCTGCTAGTACGCAAAATTCGTTGTACTATACGGCACTTTTTGAAGATGGACTGATGCATGTGGTGGATCAGCAGTATTCTAAAACTTACGCCTTAGGAGCGATTAACTATACAACGGCTCATATCGAACAACAAAAGAATATTCTGTCTCAGTATAATAAAGCCATTAATTCGTTATCAGAGAAGGAACAATTTCAGTTAACGTTACTAGTGACGAAGACCCCCAAGGGGGCGTACATGCAAAGAACAGCCTATGCTTTACAAAACGATGCTGGGGACGTATTGAGAAAAGAATTAAATCAGATTCTAGCAGATAACTATGACGCTGGTCGAAATAATTGGCAAGTGGAACGGTTTATTACCTTAGGAACTACTGCTGATAATGTTCAAAGTGCCAATAAACAGCTATTAAATATTAGTGAGGCCTTTGCGGATGAACTAATGGGAATTAAAGCTAGCTTTGAGAGACAAGATGGCATGGAACGATTACGAATCTTAAACAAAATTTTGCGCCCAGGGAAACCATTATATGGGAATTATCAAGATATTGCGCGCAGTCGTCGGACCACAAAAGATTTGATTGCGCCTAATTTATTGGATTTCAAACAACCAGGGAAAATAGATTTTCAACTAGATGAACAGTATGGACAAGTCTTGTACTTACGAGATTTCCCACGCAATCTCTCCGACAAAATGTGTAAAGAGTTAACAGAAGCTGAAACGCAAATGGTGATCACCATTCATGCCCACCCCTATTCCATTGCTAAAACGACCCAAAAATTACGAACGGAAGCGACCAACATTGAAGCTGATGTGATCAAGCAAGAACAAAAAGCCAGTCGGAATGGTTCTTCCCCTGAACGAATTGCTCGAACGATCAAAGAGCTGCACAATGACGTGAACGAACAAATTGAATTTGTAGAAGAAACGGGCGACAAACAGATGGCGTCTACGTTCTTAGTGTACGTGTGGGATGAATCTAAAGAAGCTTTGCGTTATCAAGTGGATAAGGTCAAAGCGGTGGGAGAAAAATTTGGGGCTGTCTTTGAGCCCTTGTATTTAACCCAAGAACAGGCTTTAAATGCTAGTTTACCGTTAGGTAAAAACTACCTGGATTTTGAACGGGTGTTTTTACGGGACTTAATTACGCCGAACATTTCCATTAATAGTCCCTTTACCAGCCAAGATGTGCACCATCAAAATGGTACGTATTATGGCATTAACCAGCTTTCTAAAAATAATATCTTAATCAATCGCATGGGGCGTGAGCTGAAGAATGCCAATGGTGGGTTTTTGGCGGTATCAGGTGGTGGGAAATCTTTTGCGGCAAAAAGTGAGATCATTGCGACCATGTTAAGAAACCCTAAAGCAGAGATTATTATTTTAGACATTGAACGGGAATATATGCCGTTGGCAGATTTTTTAAATGGAGAAGTTGTAACGGTGGCGCCGGGGAGTGATACGTCCATTAATATTCTTGAATTAGCCGATCCAGATGCGATGAAAGTGGGCGACGATCCAGTGGCTATTAAATCAAACTTTTTAATTAGCTTGATTACAAACCAACTAGGCACAATCTCGTCTACCCAACGTTCTATTATTGATGAGGTCACGATTCAAACCTTTAAGGAATATGAGACGCCAACATTGCAGGAATGGTACGACGTGTTAAGTAGAGATACAAGTGGTGCTGCACAGGAATTGTTAGAAGGATTACGTTTGTATGTTAAAGGGTCACTGAATATGTTTGCGAAAGCAACCAACGTGAATGCAAATAGTAATTTAACGATTTATGACATGTATTTACTAAAAAATGAAATGAAGACCTTTGGTTATTTAGCTATTTTGGATCGTGTCTGGAATAAGGTAGTTGAGAATCGGGCCAAAGGAATAGAAACGTATGTGTACATTGACGAATTCCAAGTAATTATTAATCCTAATCAACCAACCATTTTACGAGCACAAGCGGCCGAAATTTACGCCCGTATTCGTAAGTATAGAGGGTGTCCGACTTTTATGACGCAATCAGCGGAAACGATGTTATCGACCTTAGAAGGACGTTCTATTCTGTTTAATTCGGATTTTTTAGTATTGCTTGAACAAAAAGGGGAAGTGTTAGAAGCGTTGGTTGAGCGGTTTAAATTGACTGAAAAACAAGCCATGTATTTAGAAAATACAAAGGTTGGGACAGGATTAATTATTGCGGGTGGACAGGTGATTCCTTTTTCAAATCTGATTCCCCAAAACACCAAATTATTTGAGTTAATGGATACGAGTTATGAAGACTAGGGAAACGACGAAGGAGCGCTTTACAGCGAAACAAGGCCCACGCTTTAAGGTCGAACGTAAGCAGTTAACCATTCGGGCGGGGACGATCGCGAAATTTAAACAAAAAGCTGCCTATGGCTCAGCCCGTTATCCAGGGGCAAGTGCCAATGGGAAGTCTGCTAAAAAACTAACGCCTAATGTTAACCCTTTAAGGGCAGCAGGAAAAGTCTTAGTAACCGGCCACGAGACAACCATGAAACAAGCGTTAGCTTCGGATAAAGAAACGACCGCTGACCAAAAAACTCAACCGACGAAACACCCGTCCGAGGCTAAATTTCAACAAAATAAAAACATCCGATACACACTAGATGAAAAAGCAAGTAATCCTTTAAAGAATAAGAATCAATCATCCCCAAGGCGTTTTAGATTAGCTAGCAATAAGCGCAAGGTTATTGAGCAACAAAACCAGCAGCTCCGGTCAAACAAGCCAATGCTGGTAAGGAATGGTAGCCCACTTGGTAAGAAAAAGAACAAACAAGAGCTTCCAGGAAATTCTTGGGGCTCCTCGCTGAAAACGGCCGGGAAAAAACAGTTAATCAATCAAAGCATTACTATTCTAGGACAAGAGGAAGATACTGAAGGGCTAGAACAATTTCAAAGTGGCGTAAAAAATAGTGAGCACCTGTTTAAAACGACCCAAAAGGTCCATGGCTTTGTGACGAAAAATCAAAAATATGCGCAGTCGGTAACCCATGGAAAATTGGATAGTTGGCGTTTTTCCGGCGGACAAGGGGTAAAAAAAACGCAAAAGTTGACTAACCGAGTGATAAAAAGAAATTTTTGGTCACGACAAAAAGCCATTCAAACGGCTCGCCAAGTCCGACAAGCATTTATACAAGGAATTATCCGAGCAATCGGTACCTTTACCACTAGTAATCCGTTAGGATGGTTGATCGCGGGCTTCGTCTTGATTCTTTTTTTATTTTTGGGAATCCTCTTCATGATGACTAGTCAAAGCAATACCGGATCAGAAGGGGGAACGATGTATGTGGAACATTGGGATGGTAAAGACGCCTATCATTCGTCACTGTTGGCACAACGATATGGAATCAAAGCGGAACAAATTGATAGTTTTATTCAAAGTGAAGGTTTTAGCGTTGATGAACGCGCCACCGGTAAAGAGTTTTTGCGTTTACAAGCAAGTTCAGGGATCGACGTCCGGATGTTAGTGGCTTTTGCCCAAATGGAATCCTCGTTTGGAACTGCCGGTGTGGCGCGTCAATTTCCTAAATCAAATTTATTTGGTTATGGCGCAGTGGATAATGATCCGAATCAGGGGGCGGCCTGGGATAATACCCGGGCCGTAACAGAATTTCGAAATTCACAAATTGATAACTTTGGTAACCGAACCATTGCGATTATGGATGAACGAGCACAGGCCTATCACCAAAACAGCTTAAAACCAGGTCAATTTGTGTATTGGACCGCGTTGAATGCTGGAAAACCGCGCGCAACAGTGGCGGAAAAACTAGACCATTGGATTGATACCCATGGTGGCACACCGAAACCACCCGGGGGCTATGGCCCGATTGGTGGTGGGGGAGCTGGTTTAGCAGTATTAGATAAACTGTTAGGCCAACCGGTTAGTGGTGAGTTTGGTGGTGACCCGGGAGAGTGCTACGCGGTTCCTGCGTATTATGCCCATAGTATTAACCCGGCCATTATTTTACGTAATGGAATTAGTGCCAGTGCGATTGGTGAAGATTATCCATGGGCACAATGGCATTGGCAAGTTGTACGTAATCCAAGTTATCGGGACATGCGCCCGGGTGACATTATTAATTTCCGCAATGGAGCGAATATGGGGGCGTGGTTGACTGATCCTTTATACGGTCATACCGGGGTGATTGGAAAACTCCTTGGCCATAATCAACTGTTAATTTACGATCAAAATCCCGGACCATTAAAAACTTGGACGGTTACGTATATTCCTGGGGATGTAGCGTCAGTGATTCACCCTCCTAAATAAAAGTGAAAGGAAAACTAGAAAATGAAAGATCAAAAAAAGATTCGTTTATGGTTGGGGTTGGGCTTGTTGGTGGTGCTCCTATTGATTAGCAGCCTGATTTTTATTGGGTGGCATTGGTGGGAAAACGCCCCACAACAATCGTTTTCTCCGGCCCCCACATTTAATCAAGGGACACCTGATCAGAGCACAGAACAATCCAATCAAATAGATCAAACAACGAGTACAGTTGAAGAGGCAGAAGGAACAGTTGCCTCCTCAACTCCTCCTGGTTCTAGTAATGAAACAGCCACGACAGAACCAATACCAGCAACACTAGAAACACCAGCAGCAGAATCAGCGAGTGACGAGACCCAGCAATTGAAAAAATTTCTCAGTGTCTATTTTACCTGGGAGTTAAAAGAAAAGTCGGTAGCGGATCGCGCTCAATTATTGCAGGAACTCATGAGTCCCGACTGTTATGACGGACAAGAAATCGCCGCTGACAGTGTGGCATTACAAGAACTCATTCAAACGTATGAAAAAAAGAAAGAGATTAATACGTCTAATGCGATACAGCTGGTAGCTAGTCGCTATCTCGCATCAGAAATTTATCAAGCCACCACCGATCCCACCCTTTATACCGCTAAAGTGAAGATCGAACAAAAAGCACCGTATCAAACGAAAGGATTTATTGGGCAACAAGTGTACCACATCCGCTTTGAGAAAGGGAAAGTGACCCAATTAGAGCGGCTTAATGTAGCCACGAAGGAGGAGATACAGGATGAAAGCAGCAACGCAAAATAAATTAACCAGGTTAAGAAAGAAGCTAGCTGAAACGAAGGAAAAACGAGATAGTTTAGCTAAATTGATGACTGATTTACAGGAACGAATTTCCGAAGAAGAGATCAAGGAATTTCGGGATGTCATGGCCGCGCTGGATCTATCCTTTGACGAAGCCTTGGAACGGATACAAACAAAGATTCAAGAGCCACTGAGGGATGATGAACAAAGTGATACACGATCGAATTATTTTGTAACAAATACTGAAGTAAACAACGAGTTATTAGTAGAAACAATGAGTGAGGAGGAAACAAATCATGGATCTATTTAATGTTTTATCCCGTTGGAAGCGAAAACCAAAATTTATTTATGAATTTGATGGTTGTAAAGAATTTTATGCACAAATGATTTCTAGCCCAGCAGAGTTAATCAAACATATTATCGATGAAGACTATCGTTTTAGAAACGACTATTTAACAGGAAGCTTAGTCGTCAAGAAAGTGAGGAATAATGAACAAAGGCAAGTCTATTACGCACACCGGGTGTATTTACCACAAGAAGAGGGGTTTGATTGGGAGGAAGAGCTAGCTAACTTTTTCATTGATTATCCACTCGAATATGAGTTAGAAGAGGCAGGGATTACGGAAGAGGAAATAATGACATGTAAAGAAACAAAGAATGAAGAAACTACAGAACAAGCAGTCTATACATTAGAATCCTTTGAAGCAGATCTTGGTTATTCCTCAGGAGCAGTCAAGCAAGAGAAAGCCCCCATTCCCCCTACCCCAAATCTTAATCAGACAGCGCCTATAAAAAGGCCAGTGACACCTACAGAACAAAGTCAAAAGGTTACTGCAGAGCAAGATCTAGTGACGCTCACTAGAGGCGAATTTGTCGCTCTCAAACAAGCAATGGCGCGTCAACAAAAGATAGTAGAGGAGTTACGCTCAGAAATGGCCCAATGGCAACAAAATACCAATGAAAACGATCGTGATCCTAGCTATCCCCCCATTATAGTAGCAGAAAACGAGGGAGAACAACGCAAAGAACCGATAGCTGAGCCAATAGTTGATTCACTACAGACTTTCTCTTATGAAGCGTCCAATGATCAAGGGGTGCAGACTGTTTTAAGTTCCACCAAAGAGACCTTTAATCAAGCATTAACAGATTTTATTACGCATGAAACGGAGAAAATTCAAGCAGAGATTCAACAATCGGATCAACGGGATCAAATTAAAAACGCTGTTGCAGAGCGGATTGAGAAGGAACAAAAAGAACAATTAGCACAACTTAAGCAGCGTCTCTCAGCAACAAAAGAACAAGAACTGAAGGCTGAACAAAGTCGTCATGAAGAAAGAATACAAGCGATTGACCAGACGTACCAGATACAACTAGCAGAACAAAGCACTACATTGCAAGATAATTTCAACCAGCAGAGAGAGACCGCGATTAAAGAAGAATATGAAGAACAAACCAAACAATTGGCGCGAATTCTGCAAGGGAAAATGGATGAAGACTTTGCACAACTTAAAAAAAATTATTCAGATTTGTATCTGTTGCAACAATATTCACAAAATATGATAGATTTAATTTATCATGAGGGCATAGAATTATCTAAAATTAATCAGGATATTCGAGTATCGATGGAGGGATCGTCGATGTATGTTGTAGCGTTTAGAAGAGCAAGAGAACGTAAACAGCCAGCAGACTATTTGGCGTTATTTAAGTTGCTTGATTTAGATTTAGAATATGCTAAAAAAAATGACATTGGACAAATTCATGATTTTGAATGTCGGATAAAGAGTGCGATTATCGGTTCAAGTGATCTAATGGGAATGGATAAAAAATTAGATGAATTTATTTGGGATAAGAAAAAAAGAATTGAAAATAATGTATGATACTTTATTAGATGAATTAATCTCTTTGGAAAATGAATATATTGAGAAAACCAATCAAGTTCGTAAATTGGACAAAAGAATTAAAACGATTTCTGAACTACAGTACTATAATAAACAACCAGAAGTAATTTTGAGTTATTTTGAGTATGATGATAAATTTCTTATTGTTACAGCTGATTTAACGATAGATAAGAACGGTCAATTAAATAAGATGAGATTTGCACTTTGTAAGTTATTGGAATTTAATCCACCACTGGAATTAAGTTTTATAGATGTTAAGGTAATCAATTATTCCAAGTTTGACTTGTCCCCAATCAAGTATCTTAAGATATTTGATTTTATTACAAGAAACAAGGAAAGAAATAAAGGATATGGTCAGATTTTATTAAATGAGTTTTTAAGATATGTGACACAGATGGACTATAATAAGGACTTGATTATTATTGGCGAATTTTCTCCAGTTGATGAAGAAGATTTAAATAATAAGAGACTTCGTGATTATGTGTATAAAAAATTTGGATTTACAATTAAGAATCGCCACTTAGAACTTCATAGGAAAGATATTTGTTTAAGGGATACATGAGTAGAATATATACTAAAATAATAAAAAAGAAAAAAGCAGATGTTGTTTATTAACAACGTCTGCTTTTTCTATTTGGGAGGGAGTTTATGAGTAAGTATAACCCGAACCGATTGAAAGACTTAGCAAAACAAAAAAATATTTTAGATGTCGCCCATTCCTTAGGAATGGAACTAAAACGGGAAGGGCGAAATTATGTCTGGGTAGAGCACCCCAGTTTTAAAATTAATCCGGCCAGAAATTACTTTTCTTGGTTTTCTAAAGGCAATGAGTATTTAGGCTGCGACGTGATTAAAATGGTGGAAGTTGTCCAACAAGTATCCTTTAAAGAAGCGCTCCGGTATCTATTAGGGACAGAAGCAGGAACGTTTGATGCTCGTAAGATACCTAAAAAAGAACCCTTTGTCTATCGGGTACGAGAAGTCAAAACCTTTGATTATGCACGGAAATATTTAAAAACAGAACGAGGTCTATCTGATGAAACAATTGATTTCTTTTGGCAAAAAGGAATAATGGTTCAAGCCATTCACCGCGATTATGAAACGGGGAAAACAGAACCGATGATTGTTTTTAAGCATTTAGACGTAGAGGGGAAGATTGTGGGTGGTGCTAGGCAAGGAATTTGGTTTAACCAACAATTGTATCCGGAGAAAGGTCGCTTAAAAAAGACCTTATATAATAGTTCCAGCGGGGTCATGGTAGATATTGGGGATAAAAAACAATTCAGTAAAGCCACACCAGAACAACCTTTTACGGTATATGCCTTTGAAGCCCCCATTGATATGATGTCTTATTACGAATTACACCAAGAAAAACTAACCAATTGTCGCTTAGTCGCTATGAATGGCTTGAATAAAGGGATTGTTTCCCGGGCAGTAGTGGAAGCGCTTGCTATGACCCGGATGCAGGTAGAAACGATAAGTAAAAAAGTACGGATTGAAGAGTGGCTTCAAACGTATGATGACTTGTTAGGAAAAGCCGGCCAAACCAATGATAAATTAAGGATTGTTTTAGCCGTTGATAATGATGAGGCCAAATTTGACCCTAAACTGGCCCGCGTAGTGACCCCAGGCAAAGATTTTTATCAAAGCTTTGGCTTAAAGAATATTTCCGTGATTCCTCATATGCCAAAATGTCATGCGGGTCAAGTCAAGAATGATTGGAATGACGAATTAAAGTATCAAAAAGAACGATTGAGAGAACAAGCTAAGATCGCTCAAGTACCAACAAAAACTAGGGAAGTAAGCACAGCAGGATTAGAAATTTAGGAGGAACCCATGGAACAAGAACAAAAAGAATTCAACACAGAACTATTTCACGCTTTTCTTATACGTTTAGTCAATGACTACCAAAAAGGAGAAATGACGGAGTTTAAAAAAGGTGCAGTGTCCGCACTTATGCAAGTGGAAGAGCAATTTCAACATCATTTGGAAGAAATGATTGATGTTAAGGAGGACTAATTGGGATGGAAAATGTATTAACGTCATTATTGAAACGGAAATATGGCACAACTAAATCTTCTCCAGTGGTCTTTACGGAAAAAGATACATTGTACACTAGTTTTCGTAAGTTAGCGGATAATATATACAAAAATGGGACCTGGACACAAGAAGACGAAAAACGAGCGGTAGATACGATGATCCGGAATCGGAATAATTTTCCATTAGGAGAAAAAGAAATCCGCTGGACGAATGTTAAAGGTGCCCAGTGTCAAGCAGATGTTTCCGTTCAGCCACTTAGTGAGAGTGACCGTACTTTTTTGGGAGATCGTATAGATGGAAAAGTAGGGTATATAACACTAGTTCATAAAATAACTAGTGATGAACAGAAAACGACGACGAAAAAAACGTACGTGTTATTGGATCCAGAAAACAAGACTGGGACGAAGCATGGCACGTTTTATTATTTTGCTCATAAAGAAGTGAATGAACCTACGTATATGGCGTTAGGAAATATGAATCGAGCAATTGGGTACGATAAATTACAACGAGATATTTTGATTGAATTTGATTCAACTGAAGCACCGTTAGGATTTGAACGAAACCATTTAGAAAAGTTTTTAAGTCAATTATCAAGTGCAGAATATAGCGGTAAGAAGCATGGACGACGTTTTAAAAAAGAGTTTGCTGGAGAACTAACCGACGAATTTTTAGCAACGTTGCCACGTGATGAGAGTAAAATCGGTGGCTTTATGAAAGAAGCACCTTATGTGTTAAAAGACGGAGGGGTTACACACTATCTCTATCCAGGAAACCTCAAAGAAGAGCGTAGAAAAAACCACATTATTGAATTTGTTCAAAATTACATTCAAAACACCTATGATATCTTGCTTCAAAGTGAATATGAGAAAGATATTGATAAACAAACAAGAGCGTCTGCCTGGCAGACAAAGAAAAATATTAACAAAGAGACGTTAGAAATGATGGCGTCTACGTCCTTAATCAAACACTTTAGCTATGTAGAAATCGATAATGACGTCGATTTAAAGCTGTTTAAGCAATTTGAAGCAGAAATCGAACGAATCCATGGCGTTTTACCCCGCGCAGGAGATCAAGTCCCGGAGTTACGTTTAAGAAAGTTAGGTAATCATAATGCATTAGGATTGTATGTACCTAGTAAGCATACCATTGCGGTTGATTTTCGCGACGCAACCGATGAAATTGGTGGAGTAGGGATTCAATCTTTTATCCATGAATATGGTCATGCATTGGATTATGGGATTAACGATGGCAAATTACTGAGTATGGCCGACGATTTTAAACCAATTGTTTCTCGGTATCGAGAGAATATTCAGTTTCAAGCAGCGAAATCTTATGTAGGGAAAAAAGCCGGGTATTATGGCGCACCAACGGAAGTTTTTGCGCGGGCATTTGAATTATATGTCTCAGAAGTTGGGCTCAAAAGTGCGTTACTAAAGCCAAAAACAAAGTATGATACGCAACTGGAGTATAAGCTATTTGACCAGGACATGCGGATAGAATTGACCCGTTATTTTGATCAAGAATTTTCTATGCTAAAGCCAGCAATCTTAGCTTTAAGTAAAGCGGAAACGTTGGTACAGGTAGAAGATAAAAACAAGTATGAACCAAAAACTGAATGGCATGAACCGCTGAAAAAAGAAACAGAACTGGCTAAGTGGGAACAATTGTCACGAGCGGAACAAAATGAAATTTTACTTATTTATGGTAATAATGTTGTAAATTTGAAATTGGTTTTAGCTAAATTTGGGTTAGAAGATACAGCGAATGTTTTTACGGGATTGAATTCACCATTACTGGAAGCTTGGGTACAACGTGGTAAGACAGAGCTCTTAGAAATGACCAATACGTTTAATGAGCAAAGGACAGCTTGGTTAGCGAAATATGGTGACGAACATATGATGTATATTCCGGAAAGTTTATGGGAGGTTGCCGAAAAGTTGGGATTGATGACTAATTATCCAAAAATTGAAGCAACAACGGCGACCGAAAGAACAAGCCAAAAGGAAACCGCCCAAGTAGCAACAACAGATATAGAAAGTGTTGAAATAGAAAAGGAAACAACAGAAAGTACCGCAGAAACCGCCAATGATAATAGCCGTTTAGAACAAGCTAAACGAAAATTAACGCGGCTTCAAAAGGAATACAAAGCCAAATTACAAACAATGTTTGACCACCAGGCCTTAACAAATGGCCAACCAATGAATGATAAACGTAATGGACGTTCTTGGCTGAATCGTCAAGAGCAAATAGAAACAAGTGTTCGAAACTTGACTAAAGAAATTGAAGATCAAGAAGCACGCGTGTTGAAATTGGAAGAACAAAAAGAAGCTAAAGAGCACGGCTTGAATAAACAGGGTGGACTACTTATGACAATAGAAAATATTCCTCGGATTAAAGAAGAAATTGCGAAATATAAAGCGAGGGATTCATTGTATTCAGGTGCCACAATTCAGAAATATGAAAAACAGTTAGAAAAATTAGAGTCGTTGAAAAAACAAGCCACAGAAGCGGAAAGTCATTTAAGTGAGCAAGCTACAGCATTAATTGCCAGCGGGGAAATAAAAGCATGGGCTAAAAATCCGATGCTTTATTTTGTTAAAGGCCTAAAAAAAGTGGCATTAGAGTTAACGCTGGACGGAACTTTTAAGGTAGCTGAAAGATATGCCCCTCATACGGAAGAGGAGCAACAACAAGTAGCTGCACTATTAAAAGGAGGGATATTTGTGATGGAAGAACAACCAGAACGAAATGAACAAAATACGCTACAACCAACAGAAAAACAGCAGTTACAAGAAAGGGTAAATGAACAAGTAGAAGCTGACTTTGCTGAAAAGGAAGAAATTCAAACGGTTAGCCCAGTTACGACAGGTTCAGAAGAATTCATCATAGATCTCCAGGATAAGCCGTTTATGTATGAAGTCACGACACTATTTACTGATTTTAAACAAGAAATAGAGGAAGCGTTGGGTGAAGTCCCAAAATCCACAGAACCATTTATCACCAGAGCTGAAATTGAGCACTTGTTAACCGAGCATATGGACCGAATGGAAGCGATAATTGCACAGCACACCGCAGCTTTAACAGAGATCAAAGAACCAACGAATGAACAGGTTCAGTTAGCTACTCAAAAAATGAAACGAGCTATTAAAACAGTTCTGCGGGAATGTAAAGAGAAGATAACTAGCTATTTAACGACCAAAAAAGAACGGGCGGTCTTGGCCGTATCAGATACGTTGGATGATATTCGGTTAGGAGTGAAAAATGAACTCACTTATCGTATTTTAAACATGAATACGGCGTTAAAAAACTTCTCAAATAAAATTGATCAGATGGTGTCATTCGAAGTGAAAGAAGCCCCTGAAATTAACATTTCTGAGGGCGTAATAGAGACTGAAGCTATGAATGAAACAAAACCATTATCCCAACCAGAAAACAGCGCTATGGAACAATCAGGCACGGATCAGCCAATAGAACAATCGACAAAAAAAGTGAATAAACAGGTAGAAAGTGCAACTGAAGATCAAACACCGTCAGGTAAAGAACAATCAGTAGGCGACAAATACCAGAAACACCAATTCGCTAAGATTAAAGGCTTGAGCCAACAACTAGGCTATGAAATTAGTGAAAAAAATCGACAGGATATTGCGGCGTTATCACCAGCTGAAACCAAAACGTTGATTCAATCCTTAGAAACAAAAGTATTGGCTCAAAGTAAAACCATACCTGATAAAGAAGTGGGATTGGAATTATGATAGAAAAATGGAGCAAAAAGATAGAAAGTTTAGGAATTAATCCTTTAGATGGTATGTTGAGAGCTGTTCCTAGAAGTATTCGGGTGAGTGGAAATATGATTTTCGACAAGCAAGGGTGGGGATATGGTCCGCCAAAATCAAGAAATTGGAAAGAAAAAAGAAATGGATATTGGTATTATGGTAAACTATATTTACAAAGTTATAAATCAGCTGGAAACAATTGGTTTGCCCGTTATTCAGGAACATTAACAAGATAACAAATGAGAGGTGTAAAATTATGCCAGAAATAGTAAATATGCCTAATAACTACCAGGATAGTGATATCTTTAATAAAATCAGTCTTCCTAAAGATCAACAAAGTATTCAGAAAACGCTTGATGAAACTAGAAAACTTCAAAAAAACGTTTCAAATATAGATGATTCAGAAGAAAAGAAGAGAAAACGTGAAGATAAAAAAATTCAGAAAGAAAAATAGTTACTAATCGATTTATGTGTTTAACTAGTTGAGCTGATAGAACTTGGTACCCTATGTTTGGATTCTAAAAAGAAATCCAGACATAGGGTACTTTTTATAAATTAACATAATGAGATACATTTTTTTAAAGACCAAAGGGAATGGGTGTTAACTGATTTCCCTTTGGTCTTTAAAATTCGAATATTTTGATTTAGTTAGAAATCTATTAATAAGGAGGGATTAAGAAAATGACAGAAACATTCCCTAAAAATTATGAGGCAAGTCATACTGCACAAAAGTATCAACTAACACAACGGTTAAAAAAAGAGCATGAACTAACCGCATTGAGTATCGCCTTACACGCCCATAATATTCATGCTTACTTGAAACAACAAGGGGCAGATAATCCCAATGAACTACTAGTGGACGCCTTTAAATACGCAGTGGCCGCCTTAGGCGTGCCATATCAAGTTATTGATGAAGCGTTTTATACACAAACACCGTTAACCGAAGCAGCGTTATTTGCGGTGTCCTTTGTTAATAATCCAACAGCACCAAAACCAAAGCAACCAGACTGGCCATTGATTGAGATTACGATTGATTTTGAAACAATCCTTAAAAACTTTTTTAAAGAATTACCCGCTTCCTTTTGGGAGTCGTTTCACTATCCGGATGTTTTATTGGCGAACACAGATCCGCAAGCGTATGATCTAGCCGCGTTGTTTCAAGCATTACTTGAAAAAGTATGGCTACAAGTCAAAGCAGGGTTAGGCAACGCCTCGGAAAAGCAATTAATGCAGGCTCGAGAAATGTTTTTGTCTTATTTTTACAGTAATGATCGAAAACATTACCGGAAAGAAACGCAAGAAATGTTGTTAGACTATTTAGCCGCAGCCTTAAAAGCTAAAACAGAAGAACAGTTTATCATCGATCAAGAACTCCAACAGCTTTTAAATCAAAAGCAAGACCCAGAAAAGGAACAAGGCCTAAAAATTGCGGCCTATATTCATGACCATTGGCAGGATTGGATCCAAAAAGCATTTTATCAACGCTTTTTACGTAGTATCCCTAAAACAAGTAATCTCTCGCTATTGAATCAATTGCTTTTGTTGTATCAACGCTCAGAAGTTGTCCCCGTCAAAGAAATTTATAGCTGGACTAATGAACACCGCAACCTAAAAGAACAGGCACAACCACTGTTTTTATTTGGCGCGAATGAACATAAGATCGAGCCAGGAACAGGAGAAATCTTACAGGAAAAAAGACTCGCTTTCATGCAGGAAGAATTATTGCTGGTTCCTTATTTTGAAGTCAGTGATACCGAAGGTCGAACCACGGAACCATTTGAAGTTAGTCCCCAAGAAATTTTTGTCGCATTAGAAAAAATGATTGCCAGGCAAGTTGTATTTGCGTCGTTGGAAGAAGCAACGTTTGATGAGTATACTATCCGTTTAAGAACTGGGCAAAATGAAAAACAAACATTAACTGATTTTATTGTGCTATTAATAATGATAGAAAAACAGGAGACGGATTCGCTACTGCGATTTGAAAACCAGAGTGTCGCGGATGTGATTTTAATGGTCTTGGGGTTAGAGTTGTTGCCGTTGGATTATACGGTATTAGATAATCTACAGACAGTAAAAAATGGAAAGGTCTATGTCCAACAATTGTTTACACAAGTCGTTCAACGCAGTGAACGCTTTTTAACACAATTAAAGGAACAATTGTGGACCATGCAAAAAATAAAAGCGGGAGACGCAGTACGGCCAACGTTAGAAGTAGAAATTAATGAAGCCATAGAAAAACAAAGCAATGCGTTAGCTAATTTAGCTACAGTACAAGAAAATAAAACCAATCAATCCCATGAACGCCCGACCAACTTAGATGAAGAGATCGAGCAATCAAAAGAATTAGTAAGCGAAACTGCAGAAGGTGAGAACGATGAGGAAAGCAATTAAAAACCGACCGCTAGCTCACTATTATTTATGGCAAGTGTATCGACAAATAAAAAAAACAGATCAAGAAGAATATCATGTTTATGTGTTCAAACAAATAATCGGTCAGGTGAATGCGATTCGCAGAAAATTAGAACAAGTAAATGATGAACGGTTAAGTAGCCACATTGTTAGCTTAGCTTTTTTAGAAGAAACATTGGGCTCCCTGTCAGAATTAGAAATTGAACAGCTCCTAGAGGAGCTACAAGCTACTATTTATGCTAAGAAGATAAATAGTAACAAAAGTGAACCTGAAAAAAATAAATTCGTTCATTAAAAATGGTTATGCATAAAATTTTTATATTGTTTTTTATAAGAACTGAAAAATAAATATTTTAAATTTTCTCTAACATGAAAAAATTTTTGAACGAAAAATTAATTTTATCGGAAGAGAGTGAAAAAATATTTTCGCCCATTCGACTTTCAAAAAAATCTTTTTGATTTGATTGTCGCGAAAAAAAGTTGATAAAAATTTTTGACGACGACTAAAAAAATTAAAAAATAGATTTGATCACGACTAAAAAAATTCGAAACGGGGGTTTGGGGTGCGCCCCAAATTTCAAAATACAAAAAGAGAGAAATTGAAAATCGTAGATTTTCGATTTCCTCTTTTTTATTTGATTCGCGAGGTGGGACCACCTTGCTACGCTTGCCACAGACGAGCACCTGCTCTTAGAGCGGGCTATTTTTGTTTGGAAGTGTCGCAAGGTGAAGCCTTGCGTGGCAATTTTTAATAAAAAGCAGGAGATGAAAGAATGCAAAAGAAAAAATTATTTCGCAATAAAATTATTAAAGTCTATATAACAAACGATGAAAAAAAGAAAATTCGAAGAAAAATGGAAGAGGCGGAATTTAAAAAAATGAGTAATTATATGCGCCTAATGGCTTTGAATGGAGAAGTTGTTAAAAATGATTTTGTGACATTGAAAGAAGCACTAGCGGAAACCGGACAATATGTTTATGAGTTAAATAAGATTGGAAACAATTTAAATCAGATTGCCCATAAATTAAATCAAACAGATATAGTGGAAAAAGAGGATGTTCAATTTTTGGTTTCTGAATTTACTAAACTCAAAAACAATTATATTAAGAGTCAAAAAGTTTTAATGCAAGGCATTCGAAAAAATATAAGGAGGGATTAAATGCCAACGACGAAGTCCTTCACAATTAAAGAAGAAAGAAATTTACGAAATGCGATTAAATATATTCTTGATCCGGAAAAAACGAAAAGCCAAACGTTAACCAGTGGGTACAAAATTAATTTAGTGAACAATGCTTTTTATGAAATGAGTTTGACTAGAGACCTGGCAGAAAAAATATTTGTACAGCCAAACAAAATTTCCAATAATAAAGTGATTGCCCGACATATTATTCAATCGTTTGATCCGAATGATAATTTAACACCAGAAGAAGTTCATGAAATTGGCCGACAAACAGCCTTTGCTTTTTTAGGCAATGATTATGAATTTGTGATTGCTACACATACAGACAAAGATCATCTGCATAACCACATCATTTTTAATACGACGTCAACGGTGGATTTGAAAAAATTTCGTTGGCAAAAAAGAACAACGGCCGACTTAAGAAATATTTCTGATAAGGTAGCTGATTATCATGGAGCTACCACTTTGAAATCTGTTAAAAGAAATTCTTATCGAAAGTATCAAGAATACCGAAAAAAATATGCCTACCGAATGGAATTGAAAGAACGTTTGAATTTTTTATTAAAGCATAGTACTAGCTGGGAAGATTTTATAAAGAAAGCCCGACTACTAAACATTACCGTTGATCCAGATCATCAATCAAAAGATTATGGGAAAGTAATTAACTATCGACTGTTAGATATGCCACAACAACGGCCAGCCAGAGATTACACTTTAAATAAGAAACACCGAATCTATAATGAAGAAAATATTCTGGAACGTACCAGTAAGAATGATTCAGAAGCAGTGTATCATATCGGAGAAATTGCCGGAAAGTATGCAGAACATAAAGCTGAAAAAGAATCCTTACCGGATTTAACCTTTCTTATTGAACCATGGCAGATTCAAAAAGATACCATGACCGGAATCTATGTTGAATTTTCTTATGGTCGCTATGAAACAGGTGTAATAAAAATCCCAGATTTTATGTTAGATCAATGTGAAGACGGCCGCTATGAAGTTCATTTTAACTATAAGGACACGTTTTATTTTTTAAACGAAGGAGATAGGCAAAAGAATAAATTTGTAAAAGGATCTTCACTATCAAAATATCTTTTGGGTGAAAGTGGGTTAATAGTGAAGAGAAAAAATTCTGCTATTCAAAATGTGCGTGAAATGGTAACGGCTTTAAATATTCTTTCAACGCGCCAAGTGAAAAATGACCGAGTACTGAAAGTTTTAGGACAAGATTTTCATGATAATTACGAAGAGGTCCAGGAAGCACGGGGCATATTAAATGAAAAACTATTTAAAGCCAACGAAAAGTTGAAATTTAGTCCCAACGATTCGGAGTTACAAACTAAAGCAGCTGCTTTAAGAGCAGAAAGAAAAGAATTGGAAAAACATGTTAAGGCATTCGAAAAACAGTTGAAGACGTATGAAGCGGCAGTGGGAATTTTATCAGAGAAAGGATTAATGGAACTAGAGGATTTTGAAAAGTAGGTTTATTTAAATGAATGAAAACCTATTCAAGAAAATTGAAACATGAGCTTAAATGTGCTTAAATAAAAGTAAATAAAAAAATACATTTTAAAGGTAGGGAATGAAATGAATAAACAAGAATTGACTCAAGCTGTCACAGCAAAATCAGGATTAACCAAAAAAGAAGCCGCAATAGCGGTGAATGCTTTATTAGATGCGATTCAAGAAAGTTTAGCAAAGGGCGAAGCGGTCAACTTAGTAGGTTTTGGTAACTTTATGGTTCGTGAACGCGCCGCACGAAAAGGACGTAATCCACAAACGGGTAAAGAAATCACGATTCCAGCTACTAAAGTACCTGCCTTTAAAGCAGGAAAACCGTTAAAAGATGCGGTGAAATAAGGAAGTACAATTCTAAAGAAAAGAAGGGCATGAAATGAACGAAAAAGGCTATTCTGATGATGTGGCAGCAGCTTATCTCGTTTTTCAGCGTATGAGTATGAAAAATAGGAAGATGCTGGTTAAATACTATGAAGAGTTTATCAATAAGTACACAGATATTAGTGACTTCTCTTTTATTGAAAAAGAGATTTTATTAGCCCCATTTATGGGTGATAATTTAGAAAAAGTTGTTCCGATGTATCCAGAGATTAACTATCAAACCTTATCTGAAGATAAATTAGTAGAACTTTTAGTGGGCTTTTTAGGAGCGCTGGAAAAAGAAAATAAAGAAGAATTCAAAGAAAAATTCAAACACTTAAAAAAAAGAAAGAATTAAGTGGCGATAAGAGAAGGTCTGAAAATGAAAAAAACAGAACAAGCCGTTGACCTATTAGAATTAGTAAAATTAGTTAAAGCGGGTAATCAACAAGCAATGACCGAACTACTTGCGATTTATCAGCCAGATATAGATAAAGAGATCCGGCTGAATCAGTTATCCAAACAAGAACAGGAAGAGCTAAAAGAGATTTTAGTTCTAAGTGTATTAGAAGCCGCAAAATATTTCGATGAAACGGTGGACTATACAGCAATGACCAGTCAAGAAATTAAAAAAAATATGCAAGAAAATATAAGTAATCAATCGCATACGTAAAGCATAAGAAAAAATAGTGTAAGGAGCGTTCGTAGATCATACGAGCGCTTTTTGTATTGGGAAGGAGGAATTCCATGAAAACAATAAATACGTCTATAAAAACAACGAAACCACATTTTCGAGTGGATCTGTTACGTAAACTGTGTTTGGAGCAGCCAGATTTAATGATGGTTGAATTAGCAGAGTGTTTAGAAATTAAAGTGGAAGAAGTCTATAAAATGATTAAAGAATACGACTTACCCTATTGTTGGAAATTCTAAGAGCAACTAAATTGGAAGTATAAATATCATTAATTAATAGATCCATAGATGGGATCTACAACAGCTTAACTAACATTGAGAGTGTAATAAATGGGAAAAATCAAGAAATTCTTTTTTATAATATTTAAAATCAATAAAATAGGAATTAATAGTGAGGGTTTTCTCATTATTGAATATTGACTTTCTATGATCAAGAGGAGATATTATAAATGCAAGTACTTACATTCACATATTATGGTAAAAGGAGGGCGATAAGTATGCTAGTAGTTATTGGCGGTGCGCTTGTTTTTGTTGGTTTATTTGGTTTTCCTACTAAAGTTTACTAAAGAATCACTTTAAAAAGCTTTTTATATAGTACAAACTAAAATTCGGAAGATGGGCGCTCGTCTTCCGAATTTTTATAAATGAATAGAAGAGTAGCTTTATAAAGAATTTAATGACTTTTCTACTTGATAGTTAAGGATGATTAGATGAAAACAATTTTTTGTGTACTTTTTATTAAGAAATTGAAGAAGAAAAAAAGTGAATGGTTATTAGAAAGTAGTTTTCTATTAATGACTCAGGTATCACTACTAATAATTGCTTCTGTTTCTTTTGCAAGAATTAAGGAATTTATTCTCCCGGCTTATTTTGCTATAGCGGGTTTATTAGTGGGATTAGCTGCTTTATTTTTGTTACCCAAAAAAGAAATTCTTTATTTCTTCGAAAATAATAAAAAGCCACTTTTTAAATACATACTATCTTATTATAGTATCATTGGCTTTGGTATCTCTTTACCGTTATGGATAGCTGTATTACCATATTATTTTCATATCACTAGTCTACTTTATTACTTTTTGGGTTTAATGATTCCAGCTATTTTTTTTAAAAGTTATTTACTAAAAGAGAAAAAGTATTGGCGTGAGTTTGTTTTACTAATTCTATTTAGCGTTTTAAGTCTGTCTTTTTTTTATAGGAACTTAATTGTACCAATTGGTGTACTTTTTACGTTCATATACTATTTTTTTAGATTACCTGAAATTAATCAAAATTTGTTATTCTTATTTTTGACTTATAACAAGAAGACCAGGATCTTAAGCAGGAAGTTTAAAAATGTCCTCTATAATAAAGAACTGATTTTAGTGTTTCGTAACCCTATTTATTTAGGAGTAGCGCTTTTAGGTACTTTTTCTCTCAGTGTAGGAGCCATTTTCTTAGGAAATGAGGGTCTAATAATTATAGAGAGTGCCACTATTTTAATGACTATTCTACTTAATGACGCATTAACCTTAAATAGTATCGGCTTAGAAAAAGAACAATTAGATTGGTTAATAAAAGAAAAAGTCCCTATTACGAAAATATATCAACAAAAAAACCGATTTTATAGTATAGTCGGTATTTTTATACCACTAGTATTCTATACTTTAGGTACTTTCTATTTTAGTTATTTTTCTATTCTAAATTGGTTAAGCATTTTAGGATTTTGTACCGTTCACTATTCTTTTATTTTTCTTATTGCCTTGAATCATTCATTAGTAGTTCCTACTTTTTACAAAGTTTCAACAAAATATATTTATATGGAAGTGATTCTTTCAATCCTATTGTGGCTCCTTTTTCTCTATTTGCAACATACTGTTTTTTATTATTTAATTCTCACAATTCTAATTGTAAAGAACTATAAAAAAATAAAAAGATTTGAGGTGTGAAGCATGCTTGTTAAGGAAGAAATTTTAAAGATGTCTAACTTGAGTTTTGGTTACTCTGATCAAAAAATGATTATTGATCATTGTTCAGCCAGCTTCTTAGCCAATCAAATTTATGTTTTGCTTGGCAAAAATGGTGTCGGCAAAACTACGTTACTTAATTTGTTAGCCAATAATTTAGTTCCCACAAAAGGAGAAATAACTTACCAGATTGAAATGGCAAATATAGGATATATGAGTGATACCTTCTTTTACTATAATGGAATGACACTAATTGACATGGCAGAAGTGATTCAAACGTTAAGAACTATTGAAAAGAAGCAGGCTTTAAAACAAATGAACAACTACTTAGAGTTCTTAGATTTAGAAGAATACCGCAACATGGACATTGATAACTTATCGTTTGGTACAAAAAAGAGAGTTCATTTATTGCTAACCTTATTACATGATCCACAACTATTAATTTTAGATGAACCAACAAATGGGCTTGATCCGGAACAAATTATAAAATTTAAAAGAAATATCAATTTTTTAAAAGAGCAGGGGAAGACGGTTATTATATCTACTCATTCCGTAAAAATTGCAGAAGATATTTCTGATAAAACTATTTTACTTTCTAAACGAATCTTAATGGATATAGCGAGTGGAGCGAATATCGAAAAAGAATTTTTAAGACTAAGCTAAGTATGTTTACTTAACATGTTTCACTAAACTAATACGACTAGTGTAAATAAAAATAGCAGTTGCTTTATTAGCAGCTGCTATTTTCTTTTGTTCTTAGCGTATTCTTCTAGCTCACAACGTAAATAGAGTTTAACTTTTGCAGGGCCTTTTCCTTCTGTTTCATAGAAAGGAGCAATAAGACCAAGTTTAACAGATTGACTAAATGCGTTGGTTGTTTGTCCTGTAATTTTTGCCCCAACTTCTTTTGTTACTAAATTATGCAGCAGCCATTTTTTTAGATTATTCTTTTTTTCTCGATTTGATAAGTCTATATCCATTTCTCTCTCCTCTCCCTACGTTTACTAGTATACAAAAAAAGGTAAAAAAAAACAATTAGTTACTTGTACTAGTATGCTAGTAATAGTATAATATCCATATAGAGTTAACAAATACTAAATTAAGTAGCTATAGAAATGAAAGTTAGTTGAAGAAAATGAACGCTAAAACGAATAAATTATTAGGTGGGACACCTAAATCAAACAGGTGTCCCACCCAAAATAAACAACGGCCAAGGTATTCATTAAGTGATGAAACACTGAACGAACTGGAATGGTTATATCAAGCGGATCAAAAAGAGGCCAATAAACGGTTGTATCCGTCAGATACGCTAACAAAAATTATTCATGAAGCCTATGTGATTCGAACAACATTTCGCCAACCATAATTAAAACAGAACAGAATGGAGATGATGGCTATGGCTAAAAAGCAAAAATATAGGATAAGTTTGTTACTGCTCTATTTTATGATGGGGTTAGATATAGTAAACAAGCAGAAAATCAATGCTTGGTTCATACAAGTAAAGTCAAATGAAACCGTTCAAAGGTTACTCAACCATTTAGATAGGTCAAACGATCAAGAGCAACAGGAAATCCATAATCTAGCTGATATAAGCATTGACCAGCAACAATACGAACAATTGGCTGATTTAGAATTCCAAAGTAGTGGGAACGCTACTTTAAATGTAAATAATAGCCAAGCTACTCTTGATAGTAGCTAGTAGCAAGAAAACAAGGTTATTTATGGTGATTTAGACCATTTAAACCGTACCACGATCGTGACTGCCTACCTTGATAAAAGAAATTTAGGGCGTTCCGAAGGGCGAGAACGGCAAGTTTGGCAGCCGACAGGTTGGCACCAAAAAAAGGTCGATGGAGAAGCAATTGTCAATCGAGGCTATTTACTTGCCTCTATGTCTAGTTTTAACTTTGACATAGAGGGGAACTTTAAGGAAGGTGAAATAGGTAGCCAAGACAACCCGAAAAATCTTGCGACCCAAACAGCTTTCTCTAATCAAAAAGTTCAGACGTACTATGAAAAGCTGGTTCGAGATGTGCAAAAAATCGATAGAAATAAAATTATTTATCAAATTGTGACGGTTTTTCGTGGAAATGAACTTATGCCACGAGGCTATTGACCGCTCAGGGAAGCTTAATTTTAATGTTTATGAGTTCAACGTACAGCCGAATATCATATTCAACTATGAAGATGGTACCAGTGAAATAGATTGAACAATGAAAGTTAGTTGGAAACTATGATTAAAAAGTACACCACTAATAATTCATAATAAAGAGACGAATTGTTTAAGGAGGGAATAACATAATGACAAAATTTTTATCCGTTCATAACAAAAAAGGGGGTGTCGGTAAAACAGCGGTTGCTGTATTAAAAGCAGTCTACTTATCGAAATTTGGTAAAACCTGTTTGATTGATGCTGATGAAAGTGGAAATGCCACCAAGCGTTTTACCATAGAAATTAACGAAACGGCCAAATTAAGTCGTTTGTTTCGAAAACAAGAAGTGTTTCCGATGCAGGTAAGGGAGAACTTAGATCTTGTGTGCGGCAGTGCTGAGCTGGAACAAGTCAATACCGAATTAGTTAGTCGAATGAATAATACGCTAGTGTTTGCTAATTATTTACGACAGTATGAGACGTTTAACCAATATGATTATGTGGTGATAGATACTCGTAATGATAGTAATTTAATTACCAATAATATGCTGGTAGCGTCGGATCTCATTTTAGGAATCTCAGATCCAAGTGCCGATGGTTTTGAAGCTTTAATCTATTTAGAGCAGCACGTTAAATGGCTAGGAGCTGAATTAACAGATTTATTTACGGGCCAGAGTTATGTTCATGCAAATGTCCGTTTCTTAGGAAATAAACTGGCTCATAATACAGATGTGTCTAAACAATTCAAACAAGTTATTGCTCAAACACCCACGTTTATTGGCTATTTGCAGGATCGCACCGCCTTTGATGAAGCCGGCTTACAGCGGATCTCTTTACTAGATCTATTTGAACAAACAAAGTATCAGCAAGCAAAATACAATCGTTTTAAGGCTGATACTTACCAAGTATTAGCGGCCATAAAAAACTGTTTAGATGCTTAGAAAAGCGAGTCTCACGAGCTTTTCTAAGCCATATGTAAAAGCCATATGTAAAAGCCATATGTAAAAGCCATATGTAAAAGCCATATGTAAAAGCCATATGTAAAAGCCATATGTAAAAGCCATATGTAAAAGCCATATGTAAAAGCCATATGTAAAAGCCATATGTAAAAGCCATATGTAAAAGCCATATGTAAAAGCCATATGTAAAAGCCATATGTAAAAGCCATATGTAAAAGCCATATGTAAAAGCCATATGTAAAAGCCATATGTAAAAGCCATATGTAAAAGCCATATGTAAAAGCCATATGTAAAAGCCATATGTAAAAGCCATATGTAAAAGCCATATGTAAAAGCCATATGTAAAAAATGATTATACAAAGATATAAAATCGAATTTTAAAATAGAAGGAGGTTGAACAATGAATCCATTTCTAGAGATTAAAAAACAAACGGAACAACAGCAGAGTCAAAGTAAAAACAATCAACCAGCGATATATGCCGTCGACAATATTAAAGGTGGTTCAATTTATAATACAAATAAGCTAGTAGCACCTAGACCCAGAAAAAAAGACTATCTATTTTCTTTGTATCCTAAAGATCGCGAGTTATTGAATGAATTAGCTAGTCAAGCAGGGCTTATAACCCCAAAGGGGAAACCTAATGCGTCTGCCTACTTAACGGTTGTTATTCGCCATTTAGGCGGCGTAGACGAATAAATGAACCTTATCGTAGTCACTGGAAGTTTATGGGAAAAGAAAGAAGCTATAAAGTAAAAAATAAGTCGTCAATTCGTTTTAGGAAGTCGATGAATTCAAAAAAACTATTTAGAGTGAGAGATTACGAGGAGGAAAATGTATGAAAAATGAATTTATTGAGTTAATGAATGCTGTATTAGATGATGATCATTGGGATGTATTAGAAAAAGAACACCAATTAACGCTAGTGCTTAATCAATGGGTTAATTGGTTAGTAACCACCTTTATTGATCGTAAAGAACAACAACAGCGTTCTTATTATCTAGCACAAGGCTATCAACCTGGGAAAAAAGCGGAAAGAACAGTCCAGTTTTTGTATGGTCCGATCACGTATCAACGAACTCCCTGGAAAAAAGCGGGGAAAATAATCTATCCGATCGATCAATTATTGGGCTTACAACCTTATATGCGCTATTCACCGGCAGTGATCTATGGATTTATAGCAGCGAGTAAAAACGGAAGCTTGCGAAATATAGCGAAGACCATTCAAACCTTTACTTTACTGAGTTGTTCCAAAGATACAATTGATAAAGCAATTCATACTTTTGGGGATCAAGTAAAAGCATATCAACAATATACCAAAGAATATGGCGAAGTTAGGAAACGACAAGTACCGTATTTATTTATAGAAGGGGATGGGTTTCTGTTAAGCATGAAAGGGCAGAAAAAGAAAGATATTGCGCACTTTGTGATTCACGAAGGTAAGAAACAAGAGCAGGAAGAAGGCAGGAGTAAACTAAAACAGGTTCACGAAATTGTTTCAGAAAAACATCATTATGCTACCGAACAAGTGACCGATTATCTCTATAGAAATTATGATTTAAAAGAGACCGTAGTGATTATTAATACCGATGGCGGGTCAGGCTATGGGCCTACTTTCATGGGGAAATTATTACCCGAAAAACCCAAGAGACTCGAAATTTTTATTGATCCGTATCATGTTCAGCTAAAATTACAAGAACGCCTCTTTCAACCGGAGTTGTTTCCTGTATTTAAAGCAGGGATCGCAAAGCATTCAAGAGAGAAAATCAATACCGCGCTAGATACCTTCCATAGTTGTTGTGAAACAGAGGAACAAGAAGAACATTTTATTAAATTAAGAGCATATCTTAATCGAAATTGGAAATACTTGAAACCGTATTATTTAAGAGATTTACCACAAGATATTTATACGCTAGGGATTATTGAAAGCCTTCATCGAGCATTTACTTACCGAATGAAAAAACAAGGGAGAGTTTGGGGAAAGAAAGGTTCCGACGGCTTGTTACAAATTATAGCGGCAATGAAAAATCAAGAAATAAAGCCACTATTTTTAGGTGAGTGGCAAGAAGCTTTTTCCTTAGATGATCGATTAAAAGATGAACCTATTTGTGGGTTAGAAAAAGCAACTGAATTCCCCAATTGTGCCGCCAAAGGACGATTCCACTTACAGACAGATAGCTTGCGAGAGAAATCTTATATCCGCTATTTAAGAAGGAATTGAATGGTAGTCAAACAAAGAAATAATTAATTTATAAAAAAACTTCAGAGATAGTTGATCGAATGATCATCGATATCATTTCTGAAGTTTTTTATTTACTTGTTGAATGAAAAAAGCACTTAACACTTCTTCCTAATTTTTTAAAGAGAAATAACAATAGATTTTTTTGATGCAATATATATTGTCAATAATCTCTATAAGCTCACTCTACATTTATTTTTGAGCCGTTCTGAATTAGTTATAAAATATTGTGTGTTAAATTTTTATAGGAAACATTCAATTTATATTTGTCCGTTAGTTGAAAGAATATTTCCTCGTTTGATAGTGATCAATCAGTTTCTGCCGAGAAAAGAAAAGCTAAGCGTTTTACTTGAGAAACACGGTCAAAAAAGATTGAGAGACTAGTACCATTATTTGCGTTGTTAAATTGAATAAAATCATCTACCCATATATCCGATAATTCATTTTCAAGCCAAAAAGTGTTTTCGGCTTCGTTTGTTTTTAATAAAAGCTGATGGGTAGAGTAGATTTGCAAGCGGTTAAATTCTTGCTCAGGTAGATAAGCATATCCGTTCTTTTTGTGATTTGACAAAGGCTGATTTTTATTTTCTGAATGATAGATGAATTCAGGTTGTCGAACAGTTCCTAAAATCTTATAAGGTTGTTTTTCAATTAAAAAGTAGTCACCAATCTGGTAATTATTTGCTTGAAAGAAGTCTTCATCCAGCCAAATTCCAGTTTGATTTGAAAACGTCTTTCCTTGCATTATCTGTGGCTTACTGATAGAAAAATGATCGAAACTTAAGAGCGTTAAAGAAAAATCATTATTTTGATAATGTCCAATTGATCGGTGTGCTAATTGTGTAACATTACTTACTTTTTTGTTTATTCTTCTTTTTGATTGTTGAAATTTGCAACAGTCAACGTATTATCAGCTAAATGGATATCTTTAGAGAATTGTTTTCCAGTTGTTTCCATTTGTTGGCTAAGATGAAAAACACCTGTAAAAATGAATAGGCAAATAAAGCTCATTAGAAAAACGGAGAGAAAACTGATCCAGTTTTTTCTGAGGTCACGAAATGTTTTACGAATCATCACCATTTCACCTCGTCAATCTCTAGAGGATAATCTTGATGAATATTTTCAATAATCTTACCATCTTTTAAACGGATTATACGATCTTCAATTTGCGCAATTGAAGCATTATGCGTAACTATAATAATGGTATGTCCATGTTTGACGGTCATTTCTTTTAGTAAATGTAGGACTTTTTTTCCAGTTTCACTATCTAAAGCCCCAGTGGGTTCATCACATAAAATGAGTTTTGGATTTTTACAAACAGCTCTAGCAATCGAGACACGCTGTTGCTCACCACCAGAAAGATCTTGGGGAAAATTCATTAATCGATGAGAAAGCTGAACTTTTTCGAGAATATACCTGGCTTTAAAAGAGTCTTTAGTAATTTTTTGAACAATCGCGACATTCTCAAATGCAGTCAATGTTGGAATTAGATTATAAAATTGAAAAATAAATCCTACATTTTTACGTCGATAATTTGTTAATTCATTTTCTTTGTAGTTATGAATAGGTTCTTGTTGGACAAATAATTCTCCACTTGTAGGCTGGTCCATCCCACCTAAAAGGTTTAACAAAGTCGTTTTTCCTGAGCCGCTAGGCTCTAAAATAACTGTAAACTCACCTTTGTCCAGTGAAAATGAAATATTTGATAACGCAGGAATTTTTGTTGTTGCTGTTTGATAATTTTTTTAAGCTTTATTGCTTGAATATAACTCATGACTTCCCTCCTAATTAAACACTGTGTTGTTTTTTATGATTCATAGTTTAAACTTGAATAACAAATAAAACAATGAACAATTATTCTTGAAGTGTTTAAAAATCAAACATAATTATATGTATATGTTTAAAAAAAACAAACTAAGAAAATTTGATGGGAGAAATTATGTCGAATAAAGCGGATCGAACAAAGATGCATATTATACAAACTTTTTTTTCAATGATGGATGAAATGGGATTTGAAAAAATTACAGTAGCGAATTTATCGAAATATGCAAAAATCAATCGAGGAACATTTTACCATTATTTTCCAGATAAGTATGCTGTTTTAGAAGAAGTAGAAGAGGAGCTATATTCTAGTTTTGAACAAGTATTGAATGATCAAGTTGGCTGGTTAGTAACAGAAAAAAACGATATTACCGATTGGTATCCATAGAGATTTTTTTCAAAGAAGCCTGTTTAGTTGTAATGAATTTCTTGTACGAACGAAAAGAAACAGCTAAAAAGCTGCTCGGACAACATGGTCAACCAAAATTTATCAAGAAAATGGAACAGGCCTATATTTCTGCTGTTAAAAAAAAGATTCACTTAAATCAATGCAAATATACAGAATTAGAGAATCTTCAGCAAGAGTTTATTTATTATGGAGTAATCGCGATTGTCAAACGTTGGCTATTAAATGATGCGAAGGAATCTCCAGAAGAAATAGAAGAAGTGATATCAAAATGTATGACTATCCCTTCAATCGAAATATTAGAATCTTTTGTCTAAGAAAGCTTTTAACATTTTAAGAAAAAATTTACAAAACGAGATTGTGACAGCAGTCGCTAAAAAAGATTAAAAATAAACGATATTCGTTATTTTTAATCTTTTTTTCTAGCAACTTGTATTTGCAATTATTACCTGAGAATTCTTTATAATCCAATTGTAAACGTCTGTAATTTCTTTTGAAAAATCCCCATTATTTTTAGTAATAAATATATTTCTATATTTTGAATAGTCATCAACTGGTTTCCAACAAATAGAACTGGAAATAGAAAGTTTTGATATAACAGATTGACCAACATTATTTTCTAGTAATTTCAATAATATTTCATTGTTATTCACATAAATGAATTTAGGCTTTAAATGGTGTTCCTTTAAGTAAATATCATTAAAAAAACGTATACCAGAATCCTTTTCACGTAGAATCCAAAAAGTAGAATTTGGATTTCCAGCTAACACTAATTCATCTTTTAATAAAATTTTTTCCTGCATAAAATTTGTGGCAATTGGCTTTTCATATATTCCAATTGTTGCTTCTCTATTTTCAATAGATGAAACTACCTCTTTAGAATTCATCATTTGAATTGAAAAATCAATTAATGGAAATTTTTTTATCATTAGAGAGATTAGTTTAGGAATAATGTAGATAGCAACAGTGTTTGAGCATGAAATTAAACATTCAATTTTGAAATTTTTTTCTGATTTACTTGATTAAAAGTGCTAGTTAAAGATTCCATAGTGCAAATCAATTTAGGATATAGAAATTCTGCTTCTTTAGTTGGAACTATAATTTGTTTGCCTCTTCTATAGAATAGTTTTACATTTAAATATTTTTCTAGCTTATTTATTTGTATAGAAACGGTTGGCTGAGAGATATATAGCTGTTTTGCTGCAGTACTAAAATTTCTTGTTTCATAAACAGTTATAAATGTTTTAATCCATTCAATCATGAGATACCTTCTCCTTTTTATTAATAAACATAATAGACTATATTGTAAAAACGAATTTTACAAATAGAAAATAGACTATTAACATAGTACTATAAACAAAAATAATTGAAAAGTTTTTTTGTTAATTTTAGAGAGGAGTTTTGTTTTATATGTTGAAAGATTTTTTGAAAAAAGTTCCTATTCCGATATGTGGTTTAATCTTAGGATTAGTTTCATTGGGGAATTTATTGTTTTCAGAAGGGTTTGTATTATTAGGAAATATATATAGCTGGATTGCTATATGTTTGATGGGAATTATCCTTTTAAAAATAGTGTTAACGATGAAACATACAATAAATACATTAAACGATCCTGTAGTTGCCTCTGTTGCACCAACATTTACTATGGCTTGGATGGTTATTTGTGTTTTTCTTAATCGTATTTTTGGAGATATTCGTCTTATCTATTATATATGGCTAGCAATTATCATTCTTCACTTTATCCTTATGATTTATTTTGTGGCGGTTCATATATTTCCGATAAAGATAGAACTAGAACATATATATCCTAGTTGGTTTATTACGTTTGTAGGAATTGGTGTAATTCCAAACACCTCGGAAGTATTTATTAAAGAGTGGGGGAGAATAATGATTTGGGTAGCATTATTTTTTTATATTATTTTGTTACCTATCATCTATAAACGTATTATAGAGAAGGAGATGCATGAGTCAGCTATTCCTTTAATAACTATTATGACAGCTCCAGGTTCTTTATGTTTATCTGGTTATTTATCCATAGGCGGGAACAAATCAATTTTATTAATTAGTCTTCTTTTTGTACTTTCTCAATTTATTTATTTTTGCACAATTTTCTCATTGAAAAAATTGCTAATGATTCGTTTTTATCCAAGCTATGCGGCATTTACATTCCCTTTAGTTATTTCTGCAACAGCTATGTATAAAATTTACTTGTTCTTTCAACTATTAGTTCCATATGCGAATATCTTAAAATCTTTATTTATTATAGAAACTTTTATAGCTGTTTTAATTGTATCTTATGTACTTATTAGATATCTTCGTTTTTTATGCCAGCAAATAGCTTAAAAACTTTAGAAACTTCTATAGCTGTTTTATCTTTATTAATGAATATAAAGTGAACCACTTCATAACGAGGAGTGGTTTTTATTAATTGTAAACTAGTAGAAAATCGTAAATAGTTTATGCTTTGCTTAAATGTGAATTAAAACACTAATATGCTTTTAATTCAGCATAATAAAAGTGCATAACCTAAAATACTCTAATTAAGTTAGAATAGTAAATTCATATAAATATTGTTAAATCAATGATAATGATGATGAATGATAGAAAAATGATTACATATAATTGCTTATTCTTGACTGTGGTTTCTTTTGTTAAAAAATTAACAAAAGATTCAAAAAGTTGGCGTACTAACATGTTTCTTCGATTATGAAATGCTATGATTTAATCGAAAAAAGGAGTGTGAGGTTATGAACGAAAAAAAGGAAGGCAAAGTTTTGAACTTTTGGTTTTCACAAAGCATTGCTTTGTTACCAATAGTTTTGTACGTTATATTATCTGGATTTATTATGATTACTTTTCAATATTATTCTATGAAAGCTTTAACAGTTGCTGCTGTTGTTTCTATACTGATTGGTTTTATTTTTTGTAAGAATAAAAGTAAATATTGGGAAGTTGTTGTTAGTGGATTAGCACAAAACAGAAATGCTCGATTGCTGTTTATTTTTATAGTTATAGGTATTTTATCAAAATTGCTTGTTGTAGGAAAAATTGGAGCAGGTTTTATTTGGTTAAGTCTTCAACTTAATTTTATAGGAGGGACGTTTGTAGTATTTTGCTTTTTTGCCAGCGCACTTATTTCTATGGGAGCTGGTGCACCAATCGCTGCTTTATTAGCTGTTGTTCCAATTTTTTATCCCGCAGGTGTCATGATGGGAGCTAATCCCGCGTTACTGGTTGGTGCCATGTTAAGTGGAATTTTTTTTGGAGATGCACTATCACCTAGTTCACAAGTTACACATATTACAACGTTAACTCAGCATGATTTCTATACAAAAGAACCTGCAAGATTAATTCCTACTATGAAAATCCGTTTACCTTATGTATTAGGATCAGGAGTGGTTTCAATCATACTGTTTTTCTTACTAGGGGGGTATGGAGGGGAAATAGGCGATATAAATATTTTGAAAACAATGGCAGATCCAAAAGGTTTATGGATGACCATTCCTATCATTATTCTACTTGTTATTTGTTTTAAAACTAGTAATTTATTTTTAGGAGTCACTTATGCTATCATTTGTGGAATTTTACTTGGACTTTTAACTGGCTTATTTAATATGCAAGATATTATTTTTATTGATGCTCAAGTTATACATGGAATCTTGTTTGACGGAATTTTAGGAATAACAGACATTCTTATTTCTACCATTTTTTTATATGGCTTAATTGCTATAGCTGTTAAAGGAGGAATGATAGATAAATTTTGTGAGTGGATTATTTCTAAAAAGTTTTCTCAAAGTAAAATAGGTGCTGAAACCGTAATAGCTGGTGGCGTGGGAATTGCTAATGTTTTATTGGCAGGATGTGTATTACCTTCAATTCTCATGTTCGGAGATATAGCAGATCAAATAGGACAAAAAGCTAATATAGATCCTAATAGGAGAAGTGTTTTGCTAACTGCAATGGCAACGAATATTACAGCAATCATTCCAATTAATAGTGCTTTTGTTATGGGAGCAATCACTATAATTAGTGAGTTGAAACAAAAAAATCCTGATTTACCAATAATAACACCATGGCAAATATTCATATCTACTTATTATTGTATCTTTTTAACTTTACTTTGCCTTTGCTTAGTTGTCTTTGGGATAGGAAGAAAAAAAGTGAACAAGTAGGTGTTAATAAAAATATTTAACAATCAATCAGGTACTTAATATATTCATTAATGAAACGAGTAGTTCTATTTAATTGAATGTATTTTTGATTGTCAATCAATTGAAAGAAGGTGTGACCATATTATGAAAATGTATGTTGTATAAATAGTCCATATACGGAAATAATTATATATAGTAAGGAGTGAGCTAAAGTGACCAATACGTATGATTTGATAATTATTGGTGGAGGACCAGCAGGACTTTCGGCAGCTATCTATGCAGGAAGAGCAGAAAGAAATACTTTACTTTTAGAAAAGGGAGGCTATGGTGGAAGAATCAAAGATACATCGGAAATAAAAAACTATCCAGGTACGATAGAGGATACTGGAGAAGGTTTGATGAACAAATTTAAAGATCATGCACAATCATACTCAACTAACAACTTCATTCGAACAACCGTAACAGGAATTACTAAAGATGATGCAGGATTTTTAATTCAAACTAAACGAAAAGGTGATTTTCGTGCAGAATGTGTTATTTTGGATACTGGGACAAAGCCTAAAACTCTAGGAATACCTAATGAAAAAGAATTTGTGGGTCATGGAGTAGCATACTGTGCTACATGTGATGCAGAATTTTTTAAAGGAAAAAGTGTTTATGTATTAGGTGCTGGAGATCAGGCGATTGAAGAATCATTTTATTTAACAAAATTTGCTAATAGTGTAACGATTATTGTTGTTCATGAAGAAGGGCATTTGGATTGCAATGAAGTTGCTGCAGAAGCCGCTTTTAATAACCCGAAAATCAATTTTATTTGGAATTCAACTTTAGTTGAAATTTTAGGAGAAACTAAAGTTGAAGGACTGGTGTTAAAAGATGTCGCTACCGAAGAAAAAACGAGTGTTTCTGCGGATGGAATCTTCTTCTTTATTGGAATGACGCCACAAACAGAAATAGTAAAAGATTTTGTGGAAATGGATAAAAATGGTTTTATATTAGTAAACGAGAAAAAAGAAACGAATATTTCTGGACTTTATGCAGTAGGTGATTGTACACAAACCTATTTACGACAAGTTGTTACTGCTGCTTCTGATGGAGCAATTGCTGCAACAGCATCAGAACGTTATGTGAAAGAAAAGAGAGATTTGGACGCGATATTAAATTCTGATTTAAGAAAAATTACTTTTATTTTTTACAATCCATATGAACGTGAGCAAATAGACAAAGTAGCAAAATTAGCTATTGAATATGAAGAAGTATATAAAGTTTATAGAATAGATATTACACGACAAGCTTTGCTTTATCATCAATTGGGGATAGAAGAAACAATAGCAGTTGCGGTATTTGATAATGGAAAACTCACTGAGATAAAGAATTATCATTAATAAAATAAGTAACTTAAACAAATTATAAATAGAGAATGGAGATGTTTTATATGGGACAACCAACAGTATTCCCACATGGTGTGACTATTTTTAATCCAGAAAAATGTTGGAATGGATATACTATAGTACCATTAATTAATGATGGTGTTTTATTATTTGATATGAATGGAAATGAAGTTCGTAGATGGAATATGCATGCTATGCCTCCTAAATTATTACCTGGAGGTTATGTTATGGGATTATCTGGATATAGACATCCAGACTACGGCATGCAAGATGGTGTAAATTTAATAGAAATTGATTATGACGGAAATATTGTTTGGGAATTTGATAAATTTGAAGAGATTAATGATCCAGGGAGAGATCACTGCTGGATGGCTCGTCAACATCATGATTATCAAAGAGAAGGAAATCCAGTTGGCTATTATGTCCCAGGAATGGAAGCAAAATCGTTAGAAGGAAATACATTGATTTTGGTTCATCAAACTATTAAAAACCCTTTAATATCGGATAAGAAATTACTGGATGATGCAATAATTGAAGTAGATTGGGAAGGAAACATTTTATGGAAGTGGTCTATTAGTGACCATTTTGAAGAACTTGGGTTTGATGAAGCGGCGAAAAATATTTTATTCCGTGATCCTAATATGCGGTCATCAGATGGTGGTGTTGGAGATTATTTGCATGTGAATTGCATGAGTTATTTAGGACCTAATAAATGGTATGATGGCGGTGATGAAAGGTTTAAACCTGATAATATTATTTTTGATTGTCGCGAGGCCAACATTTTAGCAATTCTTGATAAAGAAACAGGACATTTAGTTTGGAAGATAGGACCTGATTTTGACGCAACTCCAGAACTCAAAAAACTAGGATGGATTATTGGTCAACATCATTTACACATGATTCCTAAAGGATTACCAGGAGAAGGGAATTTGATGGTATTTGATAATGGTGGTTGGGGAGGATATGGGGTACCAAACCCTTCATCTAAGACCGGAACTAAAAATGCTTTAAGAGATTACAGTCGTGTGTTAGAATTCAATCCAATCACGTTAGAAATCGTTTGGAAAGTGACACCTAAAGAATTGGGTTATCCAATTCCGACTGATGCAAGTAAATTTTATAGTCCCTATGTAAGCAGTGCACAACGATTACCAAATGGTAATACTATGATTACTGAGGGAAGCGATGGGCGAATTATAGAAGTGACACCAGATCATGAAATTGTTTGGGAATGGATTTCTCCTTATTATTCACACAATGAAGAAGGCCCAAAAAATAATATGATTTATCGTGCGTATCGTTATCCTTATAGTTATGTACCACAAGAAGATGAACCGAAAGAAGTTGCGATAGAACCAATAGATAATATATCCTATCGAGTACCAGGTGCTGGAACATTAGGAGCTAAAAAAATTATTGATGTTGAAGGAACGTTGCCTTACTACCAAGATGTAGCGTTGTGTGTAGCAACAGATGATGAAAATGAAATTGTTCATAAGGAAAAAATATTTGATATTGACACAAAAACTTTTAAACCAATAAAAGGTATGAGTGAATGGAATGATTATGTATTAGCTGCGAAGAATAAACCAACTCTTGTTTTATTTGGAGCCGAGCGTTGTGTTCACTGTAAAGCATTACACCCGGTTTTAGAAGAAGTGTTACAAGAAGAATTTAAAGATAAATTTGAAGTTTGTTATGTTGATGTTGATTCGAATCAGGACATAGTAAAAGTATGTCATATTGGCGGAATTCCGGTAGTTGCCTTATATAAAAATGGTAGCGAAATTTTACGTTTTAATGGCGAACATGACTATGATGATATTTGTGATTTCTTAGATAACGCATTTAATTAAAATGTGTTAGGAATATGTGAAAGGTATCAGCTATGCAAAATATTATAAATAGCAAGGAAGAAAAAATATTTGCAAATAAATGCTTACTTCATCCTCTAAGTCTTGATAATGCACGTTTTCAAACATACAAAACTGCGGAAATGGTGTTATGCTCAGGTAGTTATATAAACTATTTTGGAATTGTTGTAGAAGGAATTTTAAGAGCGGAACGATATACATGTAAAGGATGTAACTTATGTAGCACGTATTTTGAAAACAATGATGTTTTTCCAGAATTTCTTTATTTTACTGGAAGTCGAGAGTATTCGTATTCATTAGTAGCAGTAAAAAAAACAAAAATAGCATGGATTCCAGTTACAATTTTCGAAAAAGTACTTGAAGACCCAGACATGATGTATTCTTTTATGTTATACATTTCTAAACGATCATTGAAGAATCATTTATTGTTAAATTGTTTATCTTATCGATTAATTAGAGAGAGAATTGCTTATTGGATTGTTGGATTAAATGATCTATCAAAAAATAATAATATCATTACTCTTCCTCAATCGCAAACTATATGGGCGAATCTTCTACATGTAAGTCGATCTTCTTTAAATCAGGAACTTAAACTTATGGAAGAAGAAGGATATTTTTGTATTTCTAATCACACATTAACTATTTTAAATATTGATAAATTGAATAGTATTTTATGATAAATAATAATTATATTTATTTTGTTAAATCATAGCTAACCTTATAAAGAGTGGTTGGTTCTATGGTTATAAGTTTAAAAAAAGTCTGTGACTTAAGTTGTAGTTCTAAATAGGCTCTTAGAAATCATTTACTGATTTTTAGGACCAATTTCTATGTACTAAATGTGTCAAGCAGTTTCATTGCCATATATGCGTCGAACCATTATGATACTTGATTATCAAAAAATCGCTCATATTTTTATTGTTTGCGGATTATCCTCATACTATTTTTATCCTCATAAATTGTAGAAAGCTTATTCTATGTAGCTTTTTTATTTAAAAGATGAGGATATATAGTGTGTTTTTCTAAGTTAGAGTCTCTATAAATAAAGATTATAAAAGTGAATATTTTTTATATGAAAACACACCAAAAATGGTAAGAAAACCTCAGGAGTAAATCACTCCTGAGGTCTCTTTGACTAGCCGTTCTCTTTATTTCCGATCACTGATTCTAAATTCGTATCCCAGTACATTCTTATAATACTCTGGATACATTTCTCCACCACATTTTTCGCAATCAAATTGCGGTGCACTTTCAGGAGCATATGCGACATCTTCTGCATCCAAAAATCGGACCACTTCTTTTGGAATTTTTTCCTTTATCCCACATTCAAGACAAATGTAGTGAACTGCTCCATTGGAATCGAAGCTTTTTAAAAGCTGCCTCTTTTTCTTTTTCATACTTACGTTCCGATGCTTTTTCCCCAATTTTTTCATTCTCCTCTCGCATGAATCGTTCCGATTCTTTATTCTTCGCATATTTCACTACAAGTCGTCCATTTTTAGACACACTGATTCCGCTAAATTCATAATGTTCGCCACACTTGGTACATTCTAATGGGTTTACTCCGAATTCTTCGACTATTCGTTCACTCCATGATTTTGGTCTCAATGCTTTCTTCACATTCACAAGCATTCTTCGAATCTCTCTCTGGTAGCTACTTACTACTTTTTTCATGATTGTCTTGATCCGTCGGCTATAAATACCATACCTGCGAATTGTTTTGAACTGGTTCTCTGGAATATGACGAATTAGCGCTCCAATAAATTCTTCTGCCGACATCGTCTTTATCTTGTCCGTGTTGGTTCGTTTATCGTGATACTGAAACATCACCATTTCCCCATCGTACAAAAGGATACGATTTAAAGCAATCGGACCACGTTTCATATAACGACTAATATATTCTAATATCTTTTTGAGAGAGGTTCGGCTCCTTTTTGGGGCATGCACGTAAAAGCCCTCTGCATTTTTTGTGTACGCCGCTTGTAAAAGCGGTTGGACTCGCGCCTTATCCCATTGGGATAAGGTTCTTCGAATGAGCTTTAGCACCGCATTCTGCCAATATTTCCTCAGCATTGAGAACGGGAAATAATCATAGTCCTTCCATTTTCCATCCTTCGTCACCCCACCCATAGTGACGACTAAGTGAACATGCGGATTGAATTCTAGCTGAGAACCAAAGGTATGAAGCGTTGCCACAATTCCTGATTGTATATGGTGCTTTCTAAAAAATCTAATAGAATTCGGGCTGCTTCATCCATTAACCCTTTTAAAAGCTCCTTACGATAGTTGTCCTTCAGAAAAATCTCCCGCAAGCCTTCATCAATCGTGAAGATGACGTGTCGATGCGTCACTGTAAACAGATCATTCGCCGCGATCTCTGCCCATCGTTGACTTTCTCCGGTTGCACAAGTTGGACAAAATTTTCCTTTACAGCGAAAAGCGACTTTCTTTACATCATGGCATCCTTCACAGACAAATAGACGGTAGCCTTTTTTTAGGTCACCACAATCGCGAAACTTCTTCACTTCTCTTTTCAAAACGGATCGAATCCTTCTCGTGTACCTTTGATTGAACTTCTCCCAGTTCTGATATTCATCAAAGAAAATAGCGTGTAAAATATTGGGTTTCATGTCTCTAGTTTAATAGGAAAAGGACCCATTGAAAAGCGTCCAAAAGATTGATACATCAATCCTTTGGACGCTTAAAATTTTATACTTCCTTTAATGATTCGGGTGTCAAAAGTCTTATGATAAGCGCTTTTATAGATAGAACAATGGTATAATTTAACTATCATAAAACTGCGAAAGAAGGCATTCCAATGGGGTTTAAGCGAAATGATGCCCAACAAATAGACTTAATAAATGATAGTTTTTTGAAGACATCTGATCGAACAAAACGAATTGTCGAAAATTCGTGGGCGAAGCATTTTTATGAAATAATTTTCTCATCCATAAACGAAGAACGATTTGAAGTTTTGTACAGTAATAATTCAGCCACCCGCCCTAATACACCAGCGAACATCATGATTGGTGTTCTCATTCTAAAAGAATTATTTACATTGACGGATGACGAATTATTAGAAAGTGTTATTTGCGATGTTCGTTTCCAATATGCCCTTGGAACAACCAGCTTTAAAGAACAACCTTTAAGTGACCGGAGTTTTAGTCGATTTAGAGAGCGGTTAGTCAGTTACTATGAACAAACAGGGATTGATTTAGTGAAAGAGGAGATGGAATATTTAGCTGATTCCTTCTGCTCTTTTTTCGATCTTCAACCAACAATGAAAAGAATGGACAGCCTACTAGTAGCCAGCAGTTGTCGGAAATTGAATCGCTTTGCGCTCTTTTATAAGTGTGTCTCTAACCTGGCTAAAGAAATTGATAAATCAGGTGCAGTCGAGCTTTTGGCTGGAAAAGAACTGTACTTGAGCAAAAACTATTTCAATCGAGCAATTATGTATAAAAAACACCAAGATATCGAAGAAGATTGGGAAAAATGTGTGAATGATGGGTTGCTTTTCCTTGAAGAAACCGCGGAAAAACTGAGTGAAAATACCCACTACAAAAATCTCATGCGCTTGTTTGAAGAACAGCTAACGTTCGAAGGAGAGAAGCCAAAACTATTGAGTATAAAGAAAGTGTCGCCCGATTCATTACAAAACCCAAGTGACCCTGATGCTAGTTACAAAAAGAAAAATAGAAAATCGTACATTGGCTATGTGGCAAATATCGTAGAGACGTTTGATGAGAACTTATCCTTAATTACCTCTTATGACTTTGAAAAGAATACGGTCAGTGATTATCAGTTTATTTATCAATTTATTGAACACTGGGATCGAGAGAACCCCTGTCAACTGATTACAGATGGCGGTTATGGTAGCGAAGATGTTTTCAAAAAAGCGGAAGAAAAAAACATTGATCTTTGTACAACCGCACTACGGGGAATTGATCCAAATCCTTGGGAGGCGGATTTCGTCTTTGATGAAAAAACTCATGCACTTGTTTCCTGTCCGCAAGGATATAAACCTGAAAAATCCAAATACTATCCCTATTTAGATCAAATTCGTTCAACTTTTAATAAAATACTATGTAAAATGTGTCCTTTCTTCGATCAATGTATTTCTAAAGAACAGAAAAAAACGGTGGTAGTGATAAAATCAGAAAAATCAGTCTTTCGTGCCCAACAAATCAAGCGAATGGAAACAAAAGAATTCAAAAAGTTAGCGAAGCTACGAAACGGAATTGAAGCGATCCCTTCTCTTTTAAGACGTAGATATCATGTCGATTCCATGCCGTTTAGGGGACTCGTGCGCACAAAAATATGTTTTGGATTTAAATTAGGTGCAATAAATGCAAAAAGAATCATAAAAAGACAGAAGGATAAAAAGAAACGTATTGTTGAAAACATAAAAACGGTCAATCTAATGATAAAAATAAATTTTTATCTTACAGATTGACTGTTTCTCTTTTTATTTAGAAGGTTTTGACACCCGAATCTTTAATGTCAAAAAAAGACTCTCTTCATTTATAATAAGGTTAGGGAATTTTTTTTAGTTACTGTGATGGCTGTCAATGATCATCGCAGTAGCTTTTTTGATTGATTCCAACGCTCTATAAACAATGCGAAGAATTTTGTGTGCTGTGGCATTAATAGCTTTCTGCTTTGACCCGTGACCAGCTATTCGTTGATAAAACTCAGCAAAAATAGCACTATTTGAATGTGCTGCTGTGCGATCTGCATGATACAAAGCAGTTCTTAAATATTTATTGCCTCCTCCGATACGAGCATTCTTCCTAACTCCGCCGCTTTCATAGCTAACAGGACAAAGCTCTGCCCAAGAAGCTAAATGCGATTGCGTTTTAAAAGCGGTAATATCTGGACCGATTTCAGAAAGAATCACTTCGATGCATCCTTCTTTTTCGACTTCAATTTTTTCGCCACTTAGTAAAAGGTCAACTAACTTCCTGCCCGTTTTCCCATGAATATCGGATAAGAATCCAGTCAATTTTATATTTCCTTGCTGGAGAATATTGTGAATTCGATTCTTATGTTGGGTTCGTTCCGTAATTAGATGGGTTCGTGTTCGGGTCAGTGAGCGTAGCTCTTGAATATCTGTTGGTGGTACATAGTTTTGAGGAATTAACCCCACGCGATTAAGTTGGGCAATCCATTCGACATCATTCTGATCTGTCTTTCGACCGGGAATTCCTTTGATGCATTGTGGATTGGTAAGGATCAATTTAAATCCTTTTTTTCAAAATATTCCATATTGGACACCAATATTGTCCGGTGCTTTCCATCATTACAGTGGAGCTTACTTGATTAGTCAGCCAAGAAGCTAGTTCTTTTAACTCAAAGGTTCTAGTTCCAAATGTTTGAATAGTTCTCTTTGGACGATTCGTTGAAAAAATTTCCGACAACTGTACAAGCGACGACAGTCTTTTGATGAACATCAAGTCCACAACAACGTTCAATTACAACTTCCATAAGTACCACTCCTCAGTTTTATTGAGTTGCGACGGATTCGCTTTGGAAGAATTCGAAGAAATTTTATATACGTGCACGAGGCGACAATTCGTTAGTCTCACAAAGCGAATCACTCTGTTTTTTTACTTGTCGAATAAAAGCAACCAGTACAGAATTTAACAGGTAAAATACTTGGAATTGACCTTTATATCAAAGACCTAGCCATCGTTTCTAATGGAAAAATCTACAAGAACATTAATAAAACAAGAAGTGTAAGAAAGCTTGAGAAACAATTACGTCGGTTACAGCGTAAACTCTCTAAAAAATATGAGATGAATAAGGAGGGAACCCGATTTGTCAAAACATGTAACATCTATAAATTAGAAAGAGAAATTCAGCATATACACCGAAGATTGGCAAATATTCGTCAGAATCATTTACATCAAACAACAACAGAAATAATGAAAACTAAACCATCAAGAATCGTTGTAGAAGCATTGAATGTAAAAGGAATGATAAAAAATAAGCACTTAGCAAAATCAGTTGCAAAACAAAAAAATCTATGAATTCAAACGTTAACTTCAATATAAATGTGAAGGCTAAGTTATTTAACTAGCGGAAGCAGACAACTTCTATCCAAGTTTAAAATTATGTCACGAATGCGGAAATAAAAAGTAGACTTAAAATAGCCAGACCGTACGTATTATTGTGATAAATGTGGTTATACAGCGGATAGATATTACAATTTTTGTAGCTGGTTAGAAATATTTATAGATTAATGGCAACGGTTATCGATCATATTTACCAGCCAGTATAAGAATCTACAGGTGAATATGTATTCTGTTAGAATGTACTCAAGGTAAAGTTAATGTGACGTTTTTTAAGCTTAACATTAAAATACAGAAATTAACTAATCTAATTAATCGAGCATAAATTTTGTCCATAGGAATAGAAAAAACATTGCTGTAGAGAAATCTTATGCTATATTTTAGGTGTCCCTTAATAAATAATTAGGCGTTATGAGTAAATTGTTTTGCTTGATAAGCTAGTACTTAATAGATATTTCATATGTAGTTTTATTTTCAAATCAACATACAAAAGGGGAGGGTCAGTATGGATATTCTAGTATTTTTGTTGATTTCTATATTATTTATTGTGTTTGTTAGCGCCGTATTCTATCTATTTGCCTATCTATTATTCAGGGATTTTATGACAAAATCTAGAAAAAAATAACTTACTATGAAAGGAGTTTATTAATGATTGAGGTTAAAGATCTTAGTGTTTTTTATAATGAATCTACACCTGCTTTAGAAAATATTAGTTTTACTTTAGAAAAACCTGCCATCGTGGGAATAATCGGTCCCAACGGTGCGGGCAAATCAACTCTTATTAAGGCTATGTTACACATCATTAATCACAAAGGGGAAACCTTAATTGATAAGCATTCAGCGAAACGCTATCTAAAAAAAATTGCTTATGTGGAACAAAAAAGCGATGTAGATTATACATTTCCTATTAAGGTCAAAGAGTGCGTCTCTTTGGGCACTTATTCAAGTGTTGGCGTAATGAGAAAATTAAAATCAAAAGATTGGGAAAGAGTATTCAACGCTTTGGATAAGGTGGGCTTAAGTTCTTTCGCAGAAAGACAAATTAGTGAACTATCAGGTGGTCAATTCCAAAGAGTATTGTTAGCCCGATGTCTAGTACAAGAAGCAGATTATATATTCTTAGATGAGCCATTTGTTGGTATCGATTCTATTAGTGAAAGAATCATTATGGAAATTTTGGATTCACTAAAAGAGGAAGGAAAAATCATTTTGATTGTTCACCATGACTTGAGTAAAGTGAAAAGCTATTTTGATGAAGTTATTATTATCAATAAAAATCTGATTAACTATGGCGAAACAGATGAAACGTTTACTGGGAAAAATTTAATAAAGGCTTACGGTGAAGGTATTTTTGTAGGAGGGATTACAGAGTGATTCAGAATTTTATCAATGGACTATATGATTTTCATTTCCTACAAAATGCATTAATTACGGCGATTATTATTGGGGTAGTTTCTGGCGTAGTGGGATGTTTTATTATTCTAAGAGGAATGTCTTTAATGGGTGATGCAATATCACATGCTGTTTTACCTGGCGTTGCATTATCATTTATCTTAGGAATAAATTTTTTTATTGGAGCAATTGTATTTGGTTTGTTATCTTCAGTATTGATTACTTTTATTAAAGGAAATAGCATAATAAAAAGTGATACTGCTATAGGGATAACTTTTAGTTCTTTTTTAGCTCTAGGAGTAATTCTTATTGGCGTTGCAAATAGTTCTACTGATTTATTTCATATTTTATTCGGAAATATTTTGGCGGTTCAAGATACGGATGTTTGGATAACAATTGGTGTTTCTGCAGTTGTTTTACTATTAGTATTTCTATTTTTTAAAGAGCTGCTTATTACGTCCTTTGATCCAGTAATGGCTAAAGCAATAGGAATGAAAGTTAATTTTTACCATTATTTATTGATGATCCTGCTTACTTTGGTTGCAGTTACAGCAATGCAAAGTGTGGGAACCATATTGATTGTTTCAATGTTGATTACACCTGCAGCAACTGCTTACCTTTACACAAATAGCTTGAAAACGATGGTATTGCTCTCTTCGATAATAGGAGCTATTGTTTCAGTCTTAGGATTATTCATTGGATATAGTTTTAATATCGCTGCGGGTTCCAGTATTGTTTTGACTTCGGCAATATTATTTTTAATTAGTTTTTTTGTTTCACCTAAACAACATGTATTAAGAAAGAGGGTATTTCAAAAATGAAAAAAATGATTTTGAGTCTGTTTACAGTAATTGCAACAGTATTAATTCTAGGAGCTTGTTCTAGTAACGGCGCAAAGAATGAAAAAAATAGTGATAGTGCTAAAAATAAAGAACTAAGTGTTGTAGTCACCAATTCAATTATTGCTGATATTACTAAAAATATAGCAGAAGATAAGATTAAGCTTCATAGTATTGTACCAGTAGGGAAAGATCCGCATGAATATGAGCCTCTACCAGAAGATGTACAAAAAACTTCGAAGGCCGATTTAATTTTTTATAATGGAATTAATTTAGAAACAGGAGGAAACGCTTGGTTTACTAAACTAGTTAAAAATGCTGAAAAAAAAGAGAATGAAGATTATTTTGCAGTTAGCGATGGAATTGATGTCATATATTTAGAGGGTGAAAGCGAAGAAGGAAAAGAAGATCCACATGCTTGGTTAAATTTAGAAAATGGGATTATTTTTGCTAAGAATATCGAAAAACAATTAGCAGCTAAGGACCCTGATAATAAGGATTTCTATAAAGAAAATCTTGATAAGTATGTAAAAAAACTATCCGCTTTAGATACAGAAGCAAAATCTAAATTTGCATCTATCCCAAATGATAAAAAAATGATTGTAACAAGTGAAGGTTGTTTCAAATATTTTTCAAAGGCTTATAATGTTCCATCTGCGTATATATGGGAAATTAATACCGAAGAAGAAGGAACTCCTGACCAAATTAAAAATTTAGTGGAAAAATTAAGAAAGACTAAAGTACCATCATTATTTGTTGAAAGTAGTGTAGATCCTAGACCAATGAAAACTGTATCGAAAGATACTGATATTCCTATCTACACAACTATTTTTACTGATTCTATTGCGGAAAAAGGAAATGAAGGAGATAGTTACTATTCAATGATGAAATGGAATCTAGATAAAATTGCTGAAGGTCTATCTAAATAGTATAAGGAGGGATGGGAATGGTTAAAAATGATTCAACTATTTTCTATCTACTAGCGATTGAGAAGCTAAGTAAAGGTAAAAAAATTCGAAATAAAGATTTAGTTGATTTTTTAAATATTGCTCCTTCCTCTGTTACCGAAAGATTATATAATTTAGAAAATGATCAAGTTATTTATAGAGATAAAAAATACATTTTTATTTCCGATAAAGGGAAGAGGATGATAGAAGATTTTCAAGATAAATATATAAAATTAGAGTAAGTGTTTAAGCTGTTTTATCACTAAATTGAGGGGACACTATTATAAATATTTCCTCAATTTTAAATATTGTTTCTTTTTGAAAATTTGATGCTAGAGTAGCAACGATAAAAATGCCAACCTTGAAAAGGTTCCTATTAAGAAACTAAGAACATTTATAAAGTGCAGTTTTTTTAATATATATTAGAAATAAGGAGGGGAGATTGCTCTGTCAAAATGTGTAACAATGGTGAATTTTTAAAATTCAATTCAGCTACCTAAAATTAGTTTTAAAAACGATGGAGGTAACAATAGATTATTGCTAAAAATTGTTGAGTAATGGTGAATGCAATATTAGTGATGAGGTAGATTATTTATAGATTTTGACAATGAGAAGAATATGATTATCATAGTTGTAATATTTATAATTATTTTAATATCGGTGTATAAATTTTACAAATCCTTATTTAATTTTTAATAAAAATACTTAACAGTACATGAAATGGAGGAATATATATGTTTAAAGAATTAACAAAAATAATCAAATTAGGAAAGAAAAGCAGTCTATTTATCGGTGGTGTAGTATTTGGCAGTGCTGGTTTAAAACTGTTATCCAGTAAAGAGGCTAAAAAAAGTTATGCCCATGTTCTGGCAAAAGGATTTAAACTAAAAGACGGGCTGGATTCATCGCTTTCTATGATTAAACAACATACAGATGACGTTTACGCTGATGCTAAAGACATATATGAGGAAGGAAAAAAAGATGAAAATTTAAAAGATTTTGTCGATGTAGCCGATGATATAGATACTAATCATGTTGAATTATGAGTTAGTTTTTTCAACCAAAAGAAGAACAAGGATTAGGCTACCGTTTAAACTAACACCAGATGTTAAAGAATATTTCAGGCAGTTAACCGCAACTAATCTGTCTATACAAAATATCCATTTTTACAATGATAATCAACATATTTCTATTTCTCATCAAGAAAATGCTATGAATGATATATGTGATTTCTTATCAAGTATCGATATTAGATGCTTAAAAGAGTTATATAAACATCCAATATTGTCTAATGAAGAGACACCCTATGATATAATATCGCAAGCTCTTTACAAAAAAATTTTAATAAAATTGTTAATACCGCAGCCCTTTCAAAATTTTGCTATACTGTGTCGTTCCATACCTTTTTTAACCGCTGCATGTAGATCTATTAAGCGTTTTAGTCTAGACATGAGTATGCTAGATGGTTTAGCCATTTTAGTTGCTCTCATCACAGATGATTTTAAAACAGCAAGTACGATTACTTTTTTATTAAACTTAGGAACAGATTTAGAAGGATGGTCTAAGAAAAAGTCAATAAAAGATTTAGAAGAAAGTTTAAAAAAATCGGGTGAAAAAGTTTGGGTATTAATCGATAACCAATTACGTGAAATAGACATGTCAGAGGTTAAAGAGGGAGATTTAGTAGTTTTCTACGAAGGAAATGAAATTTTATTTGATGGGAAAATCATTAAAGGGAATGGATTTATAGATGAAAGCTCCATTACTGGAGAAGCGTATCCTATTCCTAGAAATGTGGGCGAGAAGGTGCTAGCTAACACTTTATTAGTTTCAGGTGAAATAGTTATTTCTATTACAAATAGTATTCCGAACTCGGGGATAACTAACATAATAACACTAATTAATGAATCTGAATTTAAGTCTTCTTTGGAACAACAGAAATTGGTTAGTTCTGCGGATAAATTAGCCAAGCTCAATATTCTTGGAATGCTTACTACCTTCGCTATCACTAGATCAATTTCTAAAACATTATCATTTCTAATGGTTGATTTTTCTTGTGCAATAAAATTATCTACACCTGTTGCCTATTTAACTGCAATAAAAGATGCGGTAAACAATCAGGTTGTAATAAAATCAACAAGTATTTTAGATAAGTATAGTGAAATTGATACTTATATTTTTGATAAAACAGGAACGATTACTACTGCAGATCCAAAAATCAAAAAAGTAATTACTTTTAATAACTATACTGAATTTGATGTGATTAAAATCGGAGCTTGTTTAGAGGAACATGTTTATCATCCGATTGCTAATGCGTTGGTAGATGAAGCCGAAAAGAAAGGGATTGTACATGAAGAAATGCATGATGAGTTATATCATATTGCATCAAAGGGAATACGTTCCTCTATTGACGGAGTACCTGTTGTAATCGGAAGTAAGAAATTTATCTTGGAAGAATGTGTGAACATTTATGAGAAGCAGAATAGCATTATTTGCGGGCTAGAAGAACAGTACAATTTATTATACCTCGGCTATGACAAAGAACTAGTAGCGATATTCGCTATTGATACGCCACTCAGATCAGAAGCTAAAGAAACAATAGTCCTCTTAAAGAACAGGAATAAGAGTACTATTCTTTTGACTGGAGATACTAAACAAAGGACAGAAATAGTCACTAGAAGTATACCTTTTGATAAAGTAATTTCAGATTTAAAACCAGAGGATAAATTTAATTATATACAACGATTAAAGGTCGCCGGACAAAACGTTTTAATGGTTGGTGATGGCTTAAATGATTCCGCAGCGATTGCGTTAGCAGATGTAGGAGTTTCAATGGGAGGAGCTTCAGACGTAACTAACCATATTAGTGATATTACACTTCTTTCTGATAATTTACATGATTTGATTTATATTGATTCATTAGCATTTGAATTGTCTAAAAAAATAAAAAACAATTTGAGAATGACTTTTTTTGTTAATGGTAGTTTAATATTTTTGGGCCTGTTTAACAGATTATCTCCTACAACACTAGCTACATTTCATAATTTAACGACATTTTTGCTTGTGGGAAATAGCTTTAAGCTGAATCATTCTAAGGAAAAAGGAGTTGGAGTAAGGAACTTAGAAAATATAGGGGAAGGTTAATTTTATGAAACCATTCATAGATGAAAAGTATGTATCAAATTATTTAGAGGATATTAGAACAAAAATTCCTGGCTACAATTTAATGTTTGAACTAGTATTTGATAGCGTTCTCCCAACAGTTATACACGGTAGTGCACCTCAAAATGTACTATTGGTTGGAGGGGGACTTATCGAAATAGGTTATTTAAAAAATCAGTATCCTTCTGTGCCGTTAACAATTATTGAAGCTAGCAGGGAAATGTTGAAAGCATATCAGAATAGATTAGGAAATAGTAAGGCAGAATTAATTAATGCTAGGTTTGAAGAGTATGAATTAGCTCAACGCTATAGTTTCGGTTTTTCGTTTTTAGTTTTTCATTTTGTAAGTAATAAACGACTATTTTTGAAAAAAATGTATGATAGTCTATTAATTAATGGTTTTTTTATAGTAAGTGTATTCTCTGATTATCATTTAGACTGGTGGAAAGAGTTTTCTTTGTCCAAAGGTGCTGACTCTAATCAAATCGATTTAGCTATAAAAAATGAAAATAACTATATGTATAGATTAGAGTCAGAAGAAGTGAGAAATATGATATTAGAAGCAGGATTTAAAAAAGTTGAAATGATTAGTCAAATATTGTGCGTAGATTTATTAATAGCAACGAAATGAAATTCTAATAAAGAATTTACTGTCAATCCCGATTTTTAAATGTAATTTTGAGAGGTGATAATTTGTCAACAAATGCTTTAAATAATAAAGAACAAGAAAATCGATTTATATTGCAAGGGAATTTGTGGAAAGTGGTTATCAGGTTATCTTGGCCTACTATTATAGCAATGGTAATATACGGCTTTAATCCTGTGCTTGATGCTCTTTTTGTGGGGCGATATGCAGGAGAAATAGCTCTAGCCGGAATATCCCTTGCGTATCCTATAACAGCTATTGTAACTGGGTTAGGATCATTGATTGGAGTAGGGGCAGGCTCTATTTTAAGCATTGCCCTTGGAGCCAACGATACAGACAAGCAAAGAAAGATAATGGGGAATGTCAATGTATTGATTATTTTTTTTACAGTTATATATATGATTGCGGGTCTATTGCTTTCCTCCCAAATGATTCAATTTATGGGAGGAAAAGGCGAAGAATTATTATTGGGAGACCAATACTTTAGAATCACTGTAATAGGTACAATATTTTGGGTATACGGTTTAGCAATCAATATGATTATTCGTGCTGAAGGAAGAATGAAGACAGCGGCATGGATGATGGCAGTAGGACTAATAGCAAATGGTATCTTTAGCTATATATTTATAGCTTTGATGAATATGGGAGTTGTTGGAGCTGCTTGGGGAATAAACATGGGTATGTTTATATATTCTTTTGTGAGTTTCATTTATCTTGTAAAAGGGAAAGCAAGCTTTGAAGCAAATGCGTTAAGTCTTACGTGTGATAAAAAAATTATAGGGGATATTAATCGTCTAGGAGCTTCCTCTTTAATTATGTCAGTAATGACATTGGTTCAAGCATTTGTAGTATTTAATGTATTATCTACTTATGGAACAGTATCAGATATTGCTTTTTATGGAGTAGTATTTAGAATTTTCCAGTTTTTCCTTACGCCTATATTTGGTTTAATGAGAGCTTTACAGCCAGTGATTGGTATTAATTATGGTGCAAAACAATATGAACGTGTTATCAAATCCTATAAACTATTTGGAGTAGTTGCAATGATGCTTACTATACCACTTTGGTTGATTTCATTAATTTTTCCAAATGAGATTCTATCAACCATGCTAGCAGGGCAAAATTTCGGATCAATTCAATTGAACGAATTTAGAGTTTTTATTTTTATCATACCATTCCTATCCTTTATATTTATGGCAATGACTTTTTTTCCTGCAGTTGATAAAGGCAAACCAGCAGCAATAATTGGGATTGCTCGACAATTCATTTTTTATGTACCAGCTATGCTCGTTGTACCAAGATATTTTGGTATTGAAGGTATCTACTATGCTTCATTTGGTATTGATGTAATTATCGTGTTATGGACAGTACTGCTTGTGAAAAAAGAATTTAAATTTTTAAGGGGCGGATTGTCAAATCAAGTGCAACACTCGATTAAAAAATACTTCAAAAGGGGTTTTCCAATTTAAGCATTTACGAGGTCGCATATTTATTTTTCTTAGGACTTCTTTTAGTGTCTGTGATGTAACTTCATCTAAAGTCTGGCGTTTAGGGAAATATTCTCTTAATAATCCATTTGTATTCTCATTTGTACCACGCTGCCAAGGTGACTGTGGATCCGCAAAGTAAAAGGGGAGCCCCTCTAATTTTTTAGTTACGTCTTTGTGAAATGAGAATTCTTTTCCGCGATCTGAAGTAACACTCCTTCTTTTCGTTTTAGGGAGTCCTTTGAGTAAATAGATCATACTATCTTTGACTGGTTCTGCTCTTTGCGCCGCTACTTTATCAGCTAACAAGTAGCGAGATTTCCGATCAGTTAGGGTAAGTAAACAAGCGCTCCCCATTTTACCAACTACTGTGTCGACCTCCCAGTGACCCAGTTCACGTCGGAGATTCCCCTCTAATGGCCTTTCATGTATTGTATGCGAAATGACTATTTTCCCTCTGGTTTCGTTATGATTCTGACACTTATACTTTTTTCCTTTTCTACGTAACTTCTTCACCACACCACGATGCCCTTGTTTCGGCATTTCGTCATCAAATTCAAAAGCATAGATTGCTCGATAAATAGTCGAATAACTAATCTTTATCGGGTAGTCTTCTAATTCTAATCGATTCGCTATTTCTTCTGGCGACCATTGTTCGTCTAAAAAAAGATGTTTGACGATATTCTTTAAATAGAAATTGGATAAAATCTTCTTTCTTCCACAATTTTTTCTTTTAAGCTTATAAAGCCGGTGTGCAATAGTCGGAGAATATTGGTTTGATGAAAAAGCATTTCGATTCATTTCTCGGCTAATTGCAGAAGGGTTCCTTCGAAGTTGACGGGCAATCTCTCTTATCGTGTATCCTTGCGCATGTAATTTCGCTATTTCTTCTCGTTCGAAAATGGTAAGATGAGTATACTGACTCATAGATATCCTTCCTTTCAATAGTTATCTCGCAATTACTATTTTACAAGGAAATCATCTATGAGTCTTTTTTGTGTTGCACTTAAAGTGTAAATCCGCCGGAATAATAAAATTTGTAAATTAAATATAGACAAATTTTAAACTAAAGCAAAAAGGAGAGTTTGTATGAAATACGATAAAACTACAGTTATATTGAATCAATGGAAGTTTAATTAATAGAACCGGATCTATACTAGGGCAGCTATTTGATTCATCGTATTTATCTTCAACTAACTTATAAATAAAATTAAAATCTATATATTTATCAATATCTATTAATAGATGCTCCTTGGGAACTAAACCTTCGAGAGAATAAAAACCAATTTGATTACGTTTACTCATATCTTGTTTTTTTTATATTGAAATCAACTCCTTTTCTCTATTTACCAAGAAAAAAAGACAAAGTATCAAAAAACTGATACTTTGTCTACAGTCTGAAATACTCCAAATATCAATCAACTTAATTGATTGATATTTGGAGTATTTGTTAGGACTTATGTCTGGTTCGTTTTAGATAGGTGAGGACTTGCGATGGATAAAACTTGTATTATTAACGCCAATAGAGTAATTGTTAGTTACTCTATTAGAAAATTTTCTTCTTCTGGTTCCCAAGCGTTACTAAAATCATAATTTTTGAATAGTGAGGCTAGGCCA